>DMYW01000036.1:20533-32330 GCA_003482455.1 Rheinheimera sp.
CGCAGACACGCCGTAAATACGTCCATGTAGGCTCGTCATCCGCTATCCCTGCGGCTGACGGTCTGCTTTTTTGTTTCCACCGCTCGCCTTTTAAGGTTCATTGACACGAAAAAATAATGCCAGTCAGCTTAAATGACTGGCATTACCAGCCGCTGTTTTTTTATTGGCCAAACCTACGTTCAAACACCGCAGGGTCAACAAACATTTCGTAAAGCTCTGGGCTTTGCCTGTATCCAGTGACTTTCACACTGTCCCACCCATGGCCTGACAGTGCGGCTTCAACCAGTAACTTATTGTACGGGCTCGCTTTTTCATCTGAGAAAAACTCAGTCGGTGCAAACCAGCGCGCCTGCGCTATTTCTACTGGGTCGTGTTTGATATCGACACTTAGTGCTTGCATCACCGCCACCATATAAAAATTCGAAGCACCAAATTGGCCATGATGGTGGTGACGCAGGCTGATCAGCCGCACAAATTCGGCGTCTATACCGGTTTCTTCTTTCACTTCCCGCTGTGCTGCCAGCTCGATATGTTCATGCGGCTCGACCATACCGCCGGGCAGTTTCCAATAGCCCGGCGCTTGACCGGCAAGGGGTTGCTCGCGCACTAATAAAATCTGCCCTTGCTCGTTGAGTACCGCCGCGCCGACACCAATGGTGTGCGTCGCTGCCAGCGGCAAGTAGGCATCTGGCTGTAATTTTTTGACCAGCATCAGCTGGCTAGCTTGGCAGTGATGAAACACAAAACCATGGTTGACGAGAAACGCTGCCAGCGCGCTGTCGGCGGCAGCGAGTTCCAGCCAGCAAAGTTTATAGGGGCTGGTTTGCAGTTCGATAAGTAGCTCGGTCAGCTGCTCGGTGGTCGCGCCAGCGAGCTGAGTGGCTGACAAATAACAGCCACCATAAGGATTGACCTGCAGCTGCGCATACAAGCCACTCATCGAAACAACACCTTCTCACGCTGGAACCAATGCACTGAAAACGCCACCAGCACCGCCGCCAGCACCAGCATCTGACCAAACACTAAGGTCAGTAAGCCCATGTCCATGGTGCCTTTAACTAATTCTTTGACGCACAGAGCAATATTGGTTACCGGGATCAGCGCCGTTACTGTGGTCAGTTCCACCCCAGGCAGCAAAGCTACCATCAGCGGCATGATCACTATCATACTCAGCGGCCCGATGTAATTTTGCGCTTCTTTAAACGAGCGAGCATAAATCGACAGCGACAATAACAAGGAGCCAAGCACAGTGGTCAGTGGCAATAACAATAATAAAATCAGTAATAAATCAGCAATGCCGAGCATCTTCATCGCTTCAGCGACTATATCAACACCCATCAGGGAGCCAATCACGTAGCCCCAGCCACCAAAACTCGCCACGGTAATGAGGGTCGCCAGCAACCCAGTGGTCAATACCGTAAAGAGTTTACCCAGCACCAGTGAAATCCGACTGACCGGGCAAATCAATAAGGTCTCCAGCGTGCCGCGCTCTTTTTCACCGGCGCCGATATCAATGGCCGGATACGAGCAGCCGACTAAACATAACGGGACTAACAAATAGGCGATAAAACCACCAATTTTTTCGCCCAGGTTTTCGCGCTCTGCCGCCGTACTGACGGTTTTTAACGTAATGGGTTCCAGCACCGACTTGGCGCTGTCCGCCGTTAAACCGAGCTGATGCAATTTGCTGTCACGTAGTTCATCGCGGAACTTATTAAACAACTTGGTAAATTCTGCGCCGAGCACGTCCATTTGACTGGCGTCGTTGTACACCAGCTGGAACTCACTTTGCGCTTTGCCGTTAGGGTCGTCGCTGAAATTCTCAGGGATAATCACCGCCGCTTCAAAATCACCACGACGGATAGCTTGGGTCAGCTGCTCAATGCTGCTGAGCTCAGACTCGATTTGTTTAAAATTTTTGTGATAAGACAAGCGCTTGGCAAATTCTGGCGCGCGCTCTTGATGCACAATCACATAACGAAACTCTTCCGATTGCGCCTTGTGCACCACGTTGGCCATCACTAATCCCATCAAGCCAAACAGCACCGGGAATATGATGATCGGTAACAAAATCACAAAAAACATGGTTTTGCGATCGCGTGAGAGTTCCAGTAGTTCTTTTAAATACACTTGCCACATATCAAACCTCCTGCCGGATCACGCGCATAAAACTTTGTCGTAAATCAGTGCGCCCCAGCGCATCTGGCTCGGCCAAGCTGCTAAACTCAGCGATCGAACCGGCAAAAGCACTGACACCGGCATCAATCACCACCACGCGATCGCAAAGCGCCGCCACTTCATCTAAATGGTGCGTCGAGAAAATCACCGGCGTGCCGGCTTGTTTTAAGCCATGGATAAAATCCAGCACTGTTTGGGTAGTCATAATATCCAAACCCGTCGTAGGTTCATCCAATACCACCACTTTCGGGCTGTGCACTACCGCTCTGGCAATGGCGGTCTTTTGTTTCATGCCACTGGACATATTGTCTGCTTTGCGATTGGCAAAACTATGCATGTCGAGCATGGTAAACAGCTCGTCGATACGCTCGCGCAGCGCAGGCTCAGGCATGCCATGCAAACGAGCAAAATAAGCAATATTTTCAAACGCGGTGAGTCGGCCATACAAGCCCGTACTGGCGGATAGGAAGCCAATGCGCCGGCGCGCTTCGAGCGGCTCGGTTAATACGTCATGGCCATCGATCAACACCTGGCCACCGTCTGGTTGCAATGCTGTCGATAACATGCGCAAGGTCGTGGTTTTACCGGCGCCGTTGGGGCCAAGCAAGCCCAAGACTTCACCGCTGTCACAACTAAAACTGACGTCACGTACCGAATGAAAACGGCCGTCGCGGTAACGCACATCGTTTTTTTCCGCGTCACTGAGCTTTTTGGCATCTGCGACCGCAAAGGATTTGGCCAAATGTTTGACTTCAATCATGCATGCCCTACTTGTCGTTTTGGCCTGAAATAGGCGCTGTTTTGATAAAATTCTGCGTCCTGTGCATACCAACCGGGGATCCCAAGCAGCGGCAGCGGTGACATCCGGGCTCGTAATTGCGTGGCAGAACTACTAGCAATTTGTTTACAAAGTTCAGTATCAACGAATTGAATTTGTGCTGACAAGGGTTTTGCAAAGAAATCATCAGGCACTTCAAGCGGATACATTTTACCGGTAAGGCCTAGGTAAGGCCTGGTCAGCATCTCAAAATTGGCGTGACCAAAACTCCAGGCGCACAGGCCGCTACTTTTTGTATCGCAGACCAAACTCCATTCATCGGCGCACTGCCACATGACGTGCTGCCACTGATGCTCTCGCAGCGCGTCGATCAGCGGCTGCGCCTGCGCCGTATAAAGCACCAGCACCCCACATTCATCAAACAGCGTCAGTTGATGGCGCAATTTCGAGCGTTCTTTGCCGGTTTGCTGCAGTAACTCACGCTGGTGCAGCCGGTTTAACTCGGCTTTGCTGTTTGGGAATAAACTCCAGATTAAAGCGCCGAACAAATCGTGCCAATTCTGCTCACGCGTTGGGATCTGACCGGTTTGTGCAATAAAGGTCTCGTAATAACGTCCATCGTCATTTAATACCTGCTGCGAGACAAATCGCACATCAGACACAGCGCGCTGCGCCAGCCAGTTGTTTAATGTGGATAGGCTTGGAAAGTCCGATTGCTGCAACAAGGGAAACTGTGTGGTGAGCAGCTGAAACGCCGGGCATTTATGGAAAAAATCTGTTTCCCACAGCGTTGGCGCAATAAAACGTTGATTTTGCACTGCTAAAGCCCCGCTGAGCCTATATCTGAAAGCTTTCGACCTAACTTACTTGCAATTTTGCTGAAAAAAGGCCTTGCAATTTTTAACCATGCTGGCACAGTCAAGGATGTACGTCTGAACGTACATACTGCCAAATGAAAGTTAATTTGATTGATTCGTAACGGAGTTTTTACCATGTGTTCAATATTCGGGGTGCTTGACATCAAGACGGATGTTAAAGCCTTGCGCCAGCAGGCGCTACAGTTATCGAAGTTATTACGCCATCGCGGTCCAGACTGGTCTGGCGTATGGAATGACAACAATGCCATCCTCGTGCACGAGCGTCTGGCGATCGTCGATACTGAAAATGGTGCACAACCCCTGATTAATCCGAATCGAAATCACATTCTGGCAGTGAATGGTGAGATTTATAATCACAAAAATCTCGAAAAGAATTTAAATGTCGACTACAGCTTTCAAACCAAATCGGACTGCGAAGTCATTCTGCCGTTGTACCTGGAGCACGGCGCTGAGTTTGTCGACATGCTGCAAGGCATGTTCGCCTTTATTCTGTATGACGCGGAGCAGCAGCGCTATTTAATTGCGCGTGACCATATCGGTATCATCCCGCTGTATTACGGCTACGATGAGCACGGTCAGCTTTATGTGGCATCTGAACTCAAAGCCTTAGTGCCGGTCTGTAAACAGCTGCAAGAATTCCCACCAGGGCACTATTTTGACTCGCAAGTCGGCAAGCTGGTCAAATACTACCAACGCGACTGGATGAGTTATGACGCGGTGAAAAACAACCCAGCGGATTTGGGCGAGCTAAAAGCGGCGCTGGAGCAGTCGGTCAAATCGCATCTGATGTCGGACGTGCCGTATGGCGTGCTGTTGTCAGGCGGTTTGGATTCCAGCCTAATTTCCGCCATCACCCAGCAGTTTGCGCGTAACCGCGTCGAAGATGATGGTCAATCCGAAGCTTGGTGGCCACGTTTGCACTCGTTTGCTGTCGGTTTGCAAGGCTCACCAGATCTCGTTGCGGCACGCAAAGTCGCCGATTCGATTGGCACTGTGCACCACGAAGTGCATTTCACCGTGCAAGAAGGCATCGACTCGCTGCGCGATGTGATTTATTTCCTGGAAACCTACGACGTCACCACCATTCGCGCCTCGACGCCTATGTACTTAATGGCGCGTAAAATCAAAGCCATGGGTATCAAAATGGTGCTGTCGGGTGAAGGCTCGGATGAAATCTTCGGCGGTTATTTGTATTTCCACAAAGCGCCAAACGCGCAAGAGTTCCACGAAGAAACCCTGCGTAAACTGAACCGTTTACACATGTTTGACTGCAACCGTGCCAACAAAGCGATGTCGGCGTGGGGTATTGAAGCGCGCGTGCCTTTCTTGGACAAACACTTCATGGATACTGCGATGCGCTTAAACCCAGAAGCCAAGATGTGCGGCGGCGGTAAAATCGAAAAAGGTATCCTGCGTAAAGCGTTTGAAGGCTTGTTGCCAGATGAAATCCTGTGGCGGCAAAAAGAGCAGTTCTCCGATGGCGTGGGTTACAGCTGGATTGACAGCTTAAAAGCCTATGCTGAAAAAGAAGTGACCGACCAACAAATGGCCACGGCAAGCTTCCGCTTCCCGGTCAATACGCCAGATACCAAAGAAGGTTATTTCTATCGCACCATTTTTGAAGAGCATTTCCCGCACCCAGCGGCAATTAGCTGTGTGCCTGGCGGCAAGTCAGTGGCCTGTTCAACGCCTGAAGCCTTGGCTTGGGATGCGAAAATGGCACTGCTGACCGACCCATCGGGCCGAGCCGTGCGTGATGTACACGAACAATCTTATTAAGCTTGGTTGTGAAAAAGGGGCCATCGGCCCCTTTTTTTATCGCCAAATCCCTTCAACTGAACGCTCGCTGTATGCCAACGCGCTGATTTCTGCTAGATTATCGCCTTTGTGCCGACTCGCTCGGTAGCCGTCGTCTGGATGTTTGATGAAGAAGATACAACTCGCGTCTTGGATCCTTTTTACCAGCTGGATTGGTGCCCTCCCCGTTGCCGCCGAACAAGCCTTAACCGGTAGTTGGTTGTCTGATAGTCAGTTCAAACCTCTGCCCGACCCACAAATGTCGGGAGTCACCTGGCACCGCGACAATTTAGTAATGATTGCTGACCAAAGCGCGGCGCCGGACATGCGGATGAAGCTGTTCCGCTTTAATCCACATAACGCGACGTTGACGTCGACACCCGTTCCCATCACGTTGAGCAAAACCGTGCGTGAAGGTTGTTTCGGCGACTATTTAGCCAACTCACCCGATTTAGAAGCACTGACCTGGGATCGTGTTGATGACACAACCTTTATCACAGTGACCGAAGATGCCAGTCGCGCGCAATTAAGCCCGACCTGTGCACGCAAGTTTTCGCAAACAAATTCGACCAAATACCCGACGCTGCTGCTGAAAATTAGTATCGATGCAGCCTTTACTCGCGCTGAAATTAGTGCGGTGCGCCCTGTACAGTTTCCTTTAGAAGCTCAAGTCGGCGATCAACCCAACGATGGTATTGAAGGCTTAGCCATCGATAACTTGCAGAATTTATATTTGGCGCTGGAAAAAGATTTGTCCGGTAAACCGGCTCTGTTCAAAACTCGCCTCACCGCTGATTTTTGGGCCAAAGACAATTTTGTCAAAGTGATCAGCGCTAACCTAACGTTGCCGAAGTTAGACGAGCGTCCACACCCCATCAACGACTTGGAGTTTTTGCCAAGCCCAATAAACGGTCACCCTGGTTATTTGGTGGCAGTGGCCCGCAACGATGACCAACTCTGGATTTTTGACCTGACCAATCGAGTGCAACCCTACGTGCATCCGCTGAGTTTTTATGTCAAAACTGACAACTCAGGATTGTGCCCGCAGTATGAACGTGTCGTGCAAACAGCACTCGAAGGCGTGACAGTCCACGATGGCCAAATGTATTTAGTGAACGACCCGTGGAAGCAGCATTACGCCGAAAACATTCAGTGTGAAATCAACGCTGAGCACTTTAACGCCTATGCGTCTTTATTATTCGCCACGCCCTATGACCCGCGCTGGTTTACCTTAAATCGGCCGGCCACGACGATCGGACTCCCATCGATTAGCGGTCTAGCCCCAATAGATGGTACTCATTACCTCGCCGTGTTGGATAAAAAAATCAGTTTAGGTGGCGATCGGATTGGAGTTATCGAATTAAGCGCCAATGGCGTGCCACGGTTTACACCCTTACCCATCGAAAATTGGCCAAATCATCAAGCAGCTAACGATTTGGAATCCGCCTGCGCTCTGCCTGGGCGGCCCAATGAATTCTTGATTGCCGAGTCCGGCACTTGGCAAGGCGAGTTTGGCCGACTGTTTCATCTCAAACTGGAGCAAAACTACGCCACTGTGCTCAAAGCCTTTGATTTGCCTGTGCAAAATGACGCCAACTTGACGCAAACAGGCGACCAGTTTGAAGGCTTAGCATGTGCTAACTTGTCGCCCAATCGCTTTCAATTGATTTTGGCCGAACGTGGCGATGAACAGCATGCCGGCAGTTTGCAAACCGGTGTTCTGGATATAGCTGCCGGCGATTTAGTGTGGGCCGAACCGCGCATTCCGGTATTGTCGCCATTCAGCAGCGGCAACAACCGCCGCGACATCGCTGACTTGTACCTTGATGGTCAACAATTGTGGGCAGTGGCGGTGCGCGATCAAGGCGATGTGGGCCCCTTTGAATCTGTGGTATACCCGGTCGCTCGCGTCGATGTGACTCAGCCGCAACCTATAATGATCAATACCAAGCCTGAAGCCGTTGCCCACATCGATGGTTTTAAAATAGAAGGGTTGGCAGCGCCAAGTAGCGTGTTGCCTAACAGTCGCTTCTTGTTGGGCACCGATGATGAAAACTTTGGCGGTACTGTGCGACCACTTGAGAATAAAGCCAATGCAACAGAATAACCCCCTACACGGCTTGACCTTGCAACGTATCGTCGAACTGTTAGTGGAAGATGCCGGCGGTTTTGAAAAATTGGCCGAGTTTCTGCCGATGCGCTGTTTTTCACATCAACCGAGCGTCAAATCGGCGTTAAGTTTTTTACGTAAAACCGACTGGGCCCGCCAGCAAACCGAACAATTGTTTGTATCGCAGCAGCTGCACTTGCCTGCCGCGGAGCGCCGCGTCAAACCACTGGCGCAACAAACAGCCGCCACTGCCAAACCCGCCAAGCCAACACCGAGCAAAAGCGCCACTGCGTCTGCCAAGAAACCATCCTCACGCCCTGTCGAACCGAAAAAAGTCTGGACCGGCTGGACTGTCCCCGACAAAAAGTCTTAGTCGACGCCCGGAAAACGCAGTTTTTTCGGCAGTCCACGCTGTACCAAACGCCACGATTGTTCGATCTGACGCTGTAACTCCCCATTGGGCACCGAACCATCCAAGGTGATGGTATTCCAATGGGTTTTATTTAAATGGTAGCCGGGTTTAATGGCGCTAAAGAGTTGGCGCAACATCAGCGCATCCGCCGGCGTTGCTTTAAGGCTTAAATAGGCCACGCCGTCTTTTTCTGCCAAAATGGCAAACAATTTGTTCTGCGTTTTATACACATATACGTCAGGGCCAAATGGGAAATCTTCCCGACTCACCGGCTGTGCCAGACAGTATTCACGCACTAAAGTAAAATCCACCGCCAAACTCCTGTAATAATCGAACGTCAACTTTTGGCAACTTGCAGCATCTAGACGCTGATACCAGATACTTTGTGCAGTCTGCCTAGGTCCCCCCTGCATCAACCAGCAAGCATCGAATTCTGTCACCCGTCGCTAAAAACAAAGCCCGGCGAACCGGGCTTTGCTGCAACCGCCTTAGTTGGCGGCTTTGGTGTATTGCTTCATCCACGCAAACACTTCGTTGTACCAGCGCTCGGCGTTGGCAGGCTTTAAGATCCAATGGTTTTCGTCAGGGAAAATGACTAAACGCGACGGAATGCCTTTGCGTTGCAAGGTGGTGTAAGCGGCTAACCCTTGCGCGTACGGCACACGGTAGTCTTTTAAGCCGTGGATCACCAAGTTCGGTGTTTTCCAGTTATCGACAAATTGCGCTGGGTTAAATTTGAAATAGTCCGCCGATTTGTCCCACACTGGACCGCCCATGTCATGCTCTGGGAACCACAGCTCTTCGGTGCTGCCATAAAAACTTGGCATATCAAACAAACCAGCGTGTGTGACGATACACTTAAAGCCGTCGCTCCAATTACCTTGGATCCAGTTCATCATAAAGCCACCGTACGATGCACCTAAGGCGCAGGCGTTGTCTTTATCTAGCCATGGTTGACGCTCTGTGATGTACGCCATGCCTTTTTTCAAATCTTCCAATGGCTTACCGCCCCAATCGCGAGCGATCGAATCGGTGAACGCTTGGCCGTAGCCAGTCGAGCCGTGGAAGTCGATCATCACGACGCCAAAGCCTTGCGCCGCCCACAGTTGGGCATTCCAGCGGTAGTTAAACATGTTGCCGAAACTGCCCTGCGGACCGCCGTGGACAATAAAGGCAATTGGATATTTTTTGCCTTCTTCGTAGTTCCAAGGTTTCATCCAGTAGCCGTAGACGGTTTCGTCTTGTGCGCCAGGGAAGCTAAATTGACCAAATTCAGCCAGTTGAATATCCGCCAGCGCTTTGTCATTGACCTTGGTCAACTGCCGCACTTCATTGCCTTGCAGCGAAAGCTGGAAGATATCCGTGGTCGAACCGAGCGTGTGATTGGTGAAGATGATCCGGCCTGGCCGTACGTTTAAATCACCGGCAGTGCCGTCCCCGTACACTTTATTGACTTCGCCAAAGCTTGGGTCAATCGAATAGATAGCTTTTTGTCCCAAGTCTTGCGCCGTGACGTATAGAGTGCGGTTGTCCGGTGCAAATTGATAATCTTCGACCGAACGATCCCAATCTGCTGCTAGCTCTTTGCGCTCGCCAGTGGCTAAATCCAGCAGCATCAAACCAAAACGATCCGCTTCGTATACTGGTTTTTTCATCGCCAAATAAGCCATAAAACGACCATCGCCAGAGAAGCTTGGCTTGGCATCCCACGCCGGGTTGTCTTTGGTTAAGTTAATCTTGTTGCCGCCTTTGAGCGACACTTGAAAGATATCAAAATTAGTGTGCCACGACTGGTCAGCTGCAGGGATCTTGGCGCTAAACACTAGGTTGTTACCATCCGGGGTAAAAGCCGCTTCGCTGGTGCCCGCAACATCGGTATCCCATTCGGACATTAAATCATTGGCATCTTTGACCGGTTTGCCATTAAGGTCCGCGGCAAAGAAATGCACTTTTAGGCCGTCTTCCCACGTATCCCAATGCCGCACCATCAGCTGGTCATAGACCTGCGCCGTGTCTTTTTTGTCGGCTTGAGTTTTGTTAAACAGCACAGTACAGGCCAAATCAGCGCAGCCCGGTTTGACGTCCATGGTCACGACGATTTTTTTCTGATCTTGGCTAATCAGGTAACCTTGCACATCGAGCGGCAGATCGGTGATTTGCTGCGCTTCGCCACCGTCTAACGCCAGTTTGTAAACTTGGCTGGAACCTGATCGATCAGCTAAGAAATAAATCGCCTTGCCGTCACTGGCGAATTTCACGTCGTGTTCTTTACCGTCAGCGGAGGTTAAACGACGCACTTTGTTGCCGTCTTGCAAATCCATCAGATACAGATCAGCGCTGGTATCGGCGGGCGCTAAACCACCGTTCTTTTGGCCATAGACCACATAACGGCCATCCGGTGATACCACCACATCGTATAATTTATTCAGTTTATTTAAGTGTTCTACCGTCAAATTGGTCTTGGCTGATACGTTGCCCGCAACAAGGGCGGCAACGATAAGTGCCCAGGCGTTTTTCATTTTTATCTCCTGTTGCAAAAACGCGCCTGAAGTTTCCTTGCAGGCGCGTTGTTATCTTTATAATTATTAAGATGTTTTGTCCATCTCTTCCAGCTTCACTTTCCAGATCGCTGGGCCTTGTGTATGGACGTTGTTGCCTTGGCTGTCCACCGCAACCGTCACCGGCATATCTTCAACATCAAATTCGTAAATCGCTTCCATACCTAAATCAGCAAAGGCCACCACGCGAGCGTGTTTAATCGCCTTAGAAACCAAGTAGGCAGCACCACCAACGGCCATCAGATACACAGCTTTGTGCTGTTTAATGCTGTCGACGGTTTGATCACCACGTTCAGATTTACCAATCATGCCAAGTAAGCCGGTTTGGCTTAACATCATGTCGGTGAATTTATCCATCCGCGTGGCCGTGGTTGGGCCGGCTGGGCCTACCACTTCGTCACCGACTGGGTCGACTGGGCCGACGTAGTAGATAAATTTATTCTTGAAATCAACGCCTTCTGGTAAGCCTTGACCACTTTGCAGCAAATCTTGAATGCGTTTATGCGCCGCGTCACGGCCCGTCAGCATTTTGCCTGATAACAACACAGTTTCGCCGGCTTGCCATTCCAACACGTCTGCTGGCGTGACGGTATTTAAATTAACGCGACGGACGTTTTGGCCAAGTTCCCAAGTCACTTCTGGCCAATCTTCCAATTTTGGTACTGGCAGCTGGGCTGGGCCCGAGCCATCTAAATGGAAATGCACGTGGCGTGTGGCGGCACAGTTTGGGATCATCACTACAGGTTTCGAAGCGGCGTGAGTTGGCACCGATTTGATTTTCACATCAACAACCGTGGTAACACCGCCTAAGCCTTGTGCACCTATGCCCAATTTGTTGACCTTGTCGTAAAGTTCAAGGCGCAGTTTTTCATCGGCAGTTTCAGCGCCTTTTTCCAGCAAATCTTGAATGTCGACCGGCTCCATCAATGCTTCTTTGGCAAGTACCGCAGCTTTTTCGGCGGTGCCGCCAATCCCAATGCCTAGCATGCCTGGTGGACACCAGCCAGCGCCCATTTTGGGCAGGGTTTCCAGCACCCACTCCACGACGGAATCCGATGGGTTTAACATCACCATCTTGGTTTTGTT
>DMYW01000036.1:32553-71685 GCA_003482455.1 Rheinheimera sp.
GCTGGCGTGTTGTCTTTGGTGTTTTTACGCGCACCGGCAGGATCCGCCACAATGGACGCGCGCAGCGGGTTCATCGGGTTCATGTAAGCCCGACGGGTACCTTCGTCGACCATTTGTTGCACTGTCAGGTCGGTTTTATCCCACTTGACGTCCATGCCGATGTTCACAAAACAAGTGACGATGCCGGTGTCTTGGCAAATCGGCCGATGGCCTTGCGCCGACATCCGCGAGTTGATCAGGATTTGCGCAATTGCATCTTTTGCCGCTTGGTTTTGCTCTTTGTAATAGGCTTTTTCCAGCGCTTTAATAAAGTCCAGCGGGTGGTAATAGGAGATGTATTGCAGTGCATCGGCGATGCTGTCGATAAAGTCTTGTTGGCGAATGACCGTCATAGGGTACCTTCTGCAGTAGCCGCGGCTCGTGCCGCATTGTCATGACAGGCGGATGAAGTTCACCCACCCGGAACCGTTTGCACCAACCCCTTGCCCAGGCTGGCTGTTCTTTTTAAGCAGGGCTGATATCATAACGCGCATCGCACAAAGCTTCTAGCCAATCCAACTGGAAAAGCCGCAATCTGGTCAGTGAGATAGCCCGCAGAGGCTACTCGACGCGGTTTCGCGTAATCATTCAAAAAGGCGCCCGTAAAGTCGCGCCAGTTTTTATTAAGTTGTTGAACATGACGTATGTTTTAGCTATCCAGCACCGAGTACCGCATTTAGCCCTGTGGTTTGGCAGCATAGCGCATGAGCCCTTCGCCATGCTGCTGGACTCCGCCGCGCAGCAGCATCCAAACAGTCGCTTCGATATCTTAGTTATGCGCCCAGCCTTTACGTTGCAAACCCAAGGTTTGCAATGCGCGTTGCACGACACCCAAACCGACCAACAAACAATCCGCCAAGTGGATCCATTTCGCTGGTTGCCTGAGTTGACCGACCAATTGTTACCGCGCTGGCCACTTGATGCGCCGGCCTTGCCATTTACTGGTGGCTGGCTTGGTTATGTAAGCTACGATGCCGGCCGCGTGCTCGAAGTGCTACCAAGTCATGCCACGGCAGATATAGCGTTGCCAGATATCGCGTTGGGTGCTTATCTGCAGGCATTGGTATTAGATAAAACCAGCGGTGAACTCATCTATGTTGATGCAACAGGCAATGCCGAGCAAAACTGGCCGGCCATGGCCAATGCGCTAACACTGGTCTATTGCGATGGTTACTGGCAGCAAAATACCGCGTCGACCGTTGGCAATTACCAGGTTAGCCACTGGCAAAGTAATATGGACAAGCCACAGTACTTAGAAAAGTTCGAACAGATCCAGCAGTACCTACAAAGTGGTGACTGTTATCAAATTAACCTAGCGCAGCGATTCAGCGCAGAATTTTCAGGCGATGCATGGGCTGCGTATCTAACGCTACGCGAAGCCAACCAAGCACCTTTTTCCGCGTTTATTCAGTTGCCGCAGGGTGCTGTGTTGTCGATATCGCCGGAACGCTTTATTGAAGTCAAAGATCGACGTATTGAAACCAAACCCATTAAAGGCACTCGCCCACGCTTTGTCGATCCAGCAGCTGATCAAGCGTCGGCCGAGCAACTGGCTGCATCGCCCAAAGATCGCGCCGAAAACGTGATGATTGTCGATTTATTGCGTAATGATTTAGGGAAGGTAAGCGAGCCTGGCACTGTCAAAGTTCCCGCCTTGTTTGCCATTGAAAGTTTCCCTGCGGTGCATCATTTGGTCAGTACCATCACTGGCGATCTAGCCGAAGGACTGACGGCATTTGATGCGCTCGCCGCGGCGTTTCCTGGCGGCTCCATCACCGGCGCGCCGAAAGTTCGAGCCATGCAAATTATTGAAGAACTCGAACCGCACCGGCGCAGCGTCTATTGCGGCGCCATTGGTTATGTCAGCTTAAATGGCCACATGGACACAAATATCGCGATTCGCACCTTAGTGATTGACCGCAATGCACAACCAGCCCACATCCATTGTTGGGCCGGCGGCGGTATTGTTGCCGACTCTGTTGGTGGCGATGAATATCAAGAAACCTTTGATAAAGTGTCGCGAATCGTGCCGCATTTACGCCAAGGTTCGGCACCAACACCGCTAGAGTCGAACGAATGAGTCTTCAGCAACTCGCCGCGTTACGTGCACATTTTGTGCTGCAACAGTGTGCAAGAAGTAGCGATGGCCAACCCAACTCGGCCGTAGTGTTGCCTATTTGCTGGCATCAGCAGCGTTGGTGCTTGTTGATGACAAGGCGAGCGCTGCAGATGCGTCATCATCCAGGACAGCTCAGTTTCCCCGGCGGGCGTATCGATGGCGATGAAACGCCGTGGCAAGCAGCGCTGCGTGAATTGTCAGAGGAAATCGGCGTTGACGCGCAGCATGTTGACTATTGGGGGCAACTGCCAGCCATTAATACCTCAACTGGTTTTGTGGTGCAGCCTTATGTGGTGCAATTGTCGGCAAAGAGCCAGATCCAAGTGCAACCCAGCGAAGTCGATTCGGTATTGTACATCCCAATTGAAATCGCCCTAGCCTCGCCCAACTGGCGTACCGAGCAGTGGCAGCTGCGTGGACGCTCGCAGCAGCTGCACTTTCTAGCGATCGGTCCGCGACTAATTTGGGGCGCCTCCGCGCAAATGCTGCGACAGTTTGCCATGCACGTGGCGCCTTGGCCGAATCAACACTTGTAAGGTTACAGCGCAAAATTCGGCCACAGTCAGTTTTTACGTGCGTTATTCACTGCTCCAACCAGCTGATAATTCTATATTTGACGGCATTCTAGGCCATTTGCCGACTGCCACCTCAAGGAAAATTCCGGTACAATCAGTAAAACCCTACAACAAGACCTACACAGCTATGATGATCAGCGTTTTTGATATGTTTTCGATCGGCATTGGCCCTTCGAGCTCCCACACGGTTGGCCCGATGCGCGCCGCCAATTTATTCACCGAACATTTAGCGCAAAGCGGCAAACTGGCCGAAGTGACCGCGCTTAAAGTCGAACTGTACGGCTCGCTTGGTCAAACCGGCATCGGCCACGGCACAGGTAAGGCCGTGATTTTAGGCTTGTGCGGCCACTTGCCTGAGAGCTGCGATCCGGATCAAGTGCCAAACATTTTAAAAAGCGTCGAAGACAGCGAACAAATCACCATGGCCAATGGGCACACCGCCAGTTTCCCCCGCGAAGGCGCTATCGTGTTCCATCGTCGTAAGACGTTAAAAGAACACTCCAACGGCATGGAACTGATCGCGTACAACGCTGAAAAAGATGTGATTTTCTCCGAGATTTATTTCTCTATTGGCGGTGGTTTTATTGTTAAGGCCGAAGACTTTGCTAACGAGCGGCAAGCGGCCAAAGATTTCCAAACACAAAACCCGGTGCCTTATCCGTTTAACACGGGGGCGGAGCTGTTGAAACTGTGTAAAGACCACGGTTTGTCGATTGCTGGTCTGATGATGGAAAACGAAAAAGTGCTGCGCACTGAAGACGAAGTGCGTGCCGGGCTTGGCAAAATTTGGCAAACGATGGCGGCCTGTATTCAACGCGGCATTAAAACCGAAGGCATTTTGCCAGGTGGTTTAAAGGTAAAACGCCGAGCGCCAGCGCTGTCTCGCCGTCTAGCCGCGGAAAAAAGCGCTGACCCTCTGCAAGTAATGGATTGGGTGAACTTGTTTGCGCTGGCCGTTAACGAAGAAAACGCCGCAGGTGGGCGGGTGGTCACAGCGCCAACCAATGGCGCCGCCGGCATTATTCCAGCGGTGCTGGCGTATTACGACAAATTCATTCAACCCGTCAACGAAGACATCTATTGCCGCTACCTATTAACCGCTGCGGCGATTGGCATTTTGTATAAGAAAAATGCCTCAATTTCTGGCGCGGAAGTGGGCTGTCAAGGCGAAGTTGGCGTGGCCTGCTCGATGGCGGCGGCGGCACTGACGGAAATCCTTGGCGGTTCGGTGGACAACGTCGAAAACGCCGCGGAAATTGGTATGGAGCACAACTTAGGGTTAACTTGCGACCCAGTGGGCGGCTTAGTGCAAGTGCCGTGTATCGAACGTAACGCTATGGGTGCTGTAAAAGCGATTAATGCTTCGCGCTTGGCGCTACGTGGCACGGGCGAGCACAAAGTGTCACTCGACAAGGTGATTAAAACCATGTGGGACACCGGCCGAGACATGCAAAGCAAATACAAAGAAACTTCACGTGGTGGTCTAGCGGTAAACATTATTGAGTGTTAGATTGGTGATGGAATTTCCATAAATCGACTAAGCCACTGTTTGCAGTGGCTTTTTTATTTCACAAACCCCTAACACAAAAAGTTCCCTACGACCAGCGGCATTCGTCGCAGAAAAAACATCTTTTAACACATTTAGGCTTTTGCGCTGGCCTTTTTATCCGTTATAAAAGAATGTCTGTTGTACGGACAGTCAAATAAAACAACATATAATAGGGAACCTGATGAACAACATCTTCAAACTAAGCCAGGTGGCACTGGCAGTCGGTACCTTGCTGGTTGCAAACAACGCGTTTGCCCAGACCACTGACAACAAAGCAAAAAACGAAGACGGTAAAGTCGAACGTATCCAAGTCACCGGCTCACATATTTCACGTACAGACGTCGAAGGTCCATCGCCTGTTCAAGTTATTGACCGGAACATGATCGACAGCTCTGGTTTTGAAAACCTGCAGCAATTATTCGAACGGATGCCTGCTACTGGTGCCGGCACCTTTTCAACCCGTGGTAACAGCCAAGATTCAACAGCCAACGGTGCAGCAGCGATCAGTTTGCGCGGCTTTGGTTCTGACGCAACGCTCGTGCTGGTCAACGGCCGCCGTGTCGCTAGTAACGCTTTTGCGGAAGGTATTACCAACACGTTTGTTGATATCAACTCTATTCCAATGGCCGCCATTGAGCGTATCGATATCCTGAAAGACGGTGCATCAGCAATTTATGGTTCTGATGCTGTTGCAGGTGTGGTGAACATTATCCTGCGTAAAGACTTTGTTGGTACAGATTTGACCGCAGGTTTTGGCGGCACGACGGGCCCAAGTTATGATGAGACCACCTTTAACGCCGTTTGGGGTACTGGTGATGATAAGAGCAACACCACGCTGATTTTTGATTATTTTAACAACACGCAAATCGACAACTCAGAGTTAGGCCGTTGGGGTACCGCTAACCAAACGCCATACGGTGGTGAAGATTTCCGTTCAAGCCGTGGCTATCCTGGTCGTTTTATCGTTGATGGCGTCGTCACTCGCGACCCATATTGCCCAGCTGATAGCATCGCAGGTCAAACCTGTTTGTACGACTACGGTCCACATTCAATTGCAGTACCAAAAGCTGAACGTGTGGGTTTAACGGTTAACAGCCGCCGTGAACTGAACGATGATGTCGAAATGTTTACTGAATTTGCAATTCAGCACAACACTTCAACCGCTGGTGGCGCCGCAACACCACTGGATGAAGGTGCTGGTTTGTATGTACCTGCCAACCATCCAAACAACCCATGGGGCAAATTGGTACAAATCAGCCGTTACCGCACAGCGGATGCCGGTGACCGTCGTTGGGACATCACCTCAGAAACTATGCGTGGCTTATTGGGCTTCCGTGGCAAACTGGATAAATGGGACTGGGAAGCAGCGGTATCAAAAGGTCGCAGTTCAGCAGTGCAAAAAGGTGACCGTGACCAAGGCTGGGTACGCACCGATTACCTTCAAGCTGAAATCAACGCCGGTCGCTATAACCCATTCGGCGGTGTGCAAAACCCACAGTCAGTCATTGATGCTATCACCACCAGCTTAGTGCGTCGTGGTACTTCTCATCTGACAGCTGCTGATGCCCATATCAGCGGTGAGTTGTTTGACATCAGCACTGGTGCTGTTGGCTTAGCAGCCGGTATTGAATACCGCAGCGAAAACGCCAAGGACATCCCAGATGATCAATTCCAACGTGGTTTGATCTTTGGTACAGAATCTGTTTCAGCAGCAGCTTCTCGCTCTCAGTATGCCGGTTATGTCGAATTGTCAGTGCCAGTTACTGAGACATTAGAAATGCAATTGGCTGAGCGTTTCGACCACTACAGTGATTTCGGCAACACCACGAACCCGAAAGTCGCGTTCCACTTTACACCACGCGACGACTTCAGTCTGCGCGCGTCGTGGAGCACAGGATTCCGTGCACCTTCACTGGCTCAAATCGGTCTTGGCCCGTCACAAGAATCACAATTCTTCATTGATACCTTCCGTTGCCCAGTGAACACGCCAAGCAACCCAGCGTGTGCAAGCACTGACTACACTATCGTGTTCGCAGGTAACCCAAACCTGAAACCTGAAGAGTCAACCAGCTATAACGTTGGCGCTGTATGGGAAGTAACTGAAGCACTTGATTTCAGCGTTGACGTTTGGTCAATCACCCAAGACAACAAAATTGACGAAGTACCATTTGGCGACGTATACGCCGCAGAATGTGGCAACCAAAACAGCACCATTTGTGTGCGCCGTACGCCATTACCAGGTCAAACCTTAGGTGAACTGGACCGTATCAATAACACCTTCTTCAACGTGTCGTCACAAGAAGCAAGTGGTGTTGATCTGTCGGCAAGCTACAAAATGGACCTGGCGACAGCTGGTATGTTGAAGTTTGGTTTAGACATGACCTATCTGAACAAGTTTGAAAAAGACGGTTTAGATTACACTGGCGAATATCGTTATCCACAATCGCGTTGGACAGGTAGTGCTGAGTGGACCCGCGACAGCTACGGCGTGTCAGCCTCTTTGGCCTACATCGGCGAATTTGAAGATACACCAGATATCGACTTCGATGGTGCTTTAGATTTCACCGAAAACAAGTCTCGCATGGTTGATGCGTACTACACGTTAGATACGCAAGCCTACTACCAAGTCAACGACAAAACTCGTCTGACAATCGGTGTGAGCAACCTGCTGGATGAAGAACCACCATTTGCAATCGGTGATGGCGATGGCGACCTGTACGGTTATGTCCAAAGCATGTACAACCCACGTGGTCGTTACGTCTACGGTAAAGTGAACTACCGTTTCTAAGCATAACGCTGCGTTAAATCAAGGCCTGCTGCTGCAGGCCTTGTTCTTTGTATAGATGACTAGCGATACTGTATAAACTTTCAACTGTCCTGCCCAAATACAGTATTTTCTTGCAAAGCCTTGTGGCAGAAGCCTGTCGGCTTTTTGGTAACTTTTCATCAAGGTTTCAGCATACGTTTTCAGTAACAGGCGTCATGTTGTTGTCATAGCCGCTGTGCTAGCTTGTTGGCAATGAGGATTTATTCATTCATGGAGGCCGGCATGGCACTAACTAAACAGTACCTAAAAACTAAACCACAATGTAAAGTCACCTTTGTGGTCCCAGCGGCAAACGTGGCCGATGCGCAAGAAATAGCACTCGTCGGAGAATTTAGTGATTGGCAAGACCAACCGATGAAGAAGCAAAAAAACGGCGACTTCAGTGTGACAGTGACGTTAGCCAAAGATACCAGTTACCAGTTCCGTTACCGCGTTGGCGCAGATCAGTGGCGTAACGACGAAGCTGCAGATGCCTACGTGCCCTCGCCGGTATCTTGGGAACAAAACTCGGTCGTGCAGGTGTAATTCAGCTTCACGTCGCGATAAAAAAAACCAGCATCTGCTGGTTTTTTTGTTCCCGATGAGCGCAATGCCCACTTATGCAAACTTACGCAAAATCAAACAACCAATCGAGTATCCGGCACCAAATGAGCACAACACGGCATGGTCGCCCACCGTCAAACCCGTTTTGTTTTGGTGGAACGCAATGATTGACCCCGCAGATGCGGTATTCGCGTAGGTATCGAGTACCAACGGCGCTTCGCCCGGTTCTGGCTCACGACCTAAAATTTTGCGCACGGCAAAGATGTTCATATTGATATTGGCTTGGTGCAACCATAGCCGTTTTAAGTCGCTTGATGTTAAGCCGCAAGCGGCCATTTCACCTTCAATCACGTCTGCCACCAATGGCAACAATTCTTTAAATACTTTGCGACCTTGCTGACGGAAAAACGGTGTTTCGGCGTCTAAATCGGGGTAACAATGATCGGTGTAGCTGACGTCACACCGGATATTGTTCGAAAACTCGGTTTTAAGGCGCATACCACAAATCTCAAAGCTGTTGCTTGAGGTCGCGGTGTCGGCTGCTTCGATAATGGTCGCGGTGCAGACGTCGCCAAAAATGAAGTGGCTGTCACGGCTGGTGTAATTCACTTGTGGCGAGGCAAACTCTGGGTTGACGACTAGCACGACTTTGGCTGTGCCTCCACGAATGGCATTGACCGCATTACTAATCGCAAACGTCGCGCTCGAACACGCCACGTTCATATCAAAGGCATAACCAGCGGCGCCCAACGCTTGTTGCAATTCAATCGACAACGCTGGGTATGGCCGCTGCATATTGGACGCGGCGCAAATGATTAAATCGATATCGGCGGCGGATTTGTTAGCTTGCGCCAACGCTTCGTGTGCGGCGGCAATGGCCATTTCTACCATTTCCGGATGTTCGTCTTCGCCACGTTTGTTAAACACCGGCTGCATGATGTAAGGGTCTAAAATGCCGTCTTTATACAACACATGACGAGACTTGATACCTGAAGCTTTTTCGATAAATTCGCTGCTGGAATATTCCAGCGCAATTACTTCACCACGACTGATAGCCTCGGCGTTTTCAGCGTTAAACAGATCCACATACTGGTTGAAGGCGGCGACTAATTCATCGTTGGTAATAACTTGTGCTGGCGTGAATACACCACTGCCAGTGATCAGTACTTGTTTCATCAATACTCCCACGCATGCCGCGTTGTCGAAGAAAGCCTTGCCCAACTGGTCGGACAGGTGAAAAGAATCGAAGTATATCGCAGAACTAACGTTTGGCAAAACCCTGTACCGTTTAAGGGTATTGTGAGCAACGATCAAAAAAGGCGCCGCAGCGCCTTTTGCCATGCCACAGTGTCACAAGTTAATGGGTCAGCGGGCGCTTCGGTTGTCCCAAGCGAATGACCACAGTAGACACCACTTTATCTTGGATCGCTTGGCGGTTTGGGTCCCAATACACTTGCAAAAATCCTAATAAGCCAGTCGCAAACCCAGCACCATAACCGCCCTGGCGACTAAAGGCGCCAAACAAGCCTAACTCAGAGCCATCGAGCTGGATCACTTTAATCCCCAACAGCTTTTTGCCTAAGGTTTGGCCATGGCACCAATAAATGGTAAAGGTGAAATAAAACACCGCCCAGCCCACGCCAAAACCAATGTCCATGAGTAGACTTTTCCCCCACTCTAAAAAGCTATGTACGCCTTCAGGTGGCTGATACCAAGCCTCGGTGGCCACAGTTGGATTGGATTGCTCATGTTTTGCTGAGTCGACTTTTGGTGCTTCGACCGCGGGTTCAGGCAACAGACTTAATAATTGCTGCCGTTTGGCCGGCCATGCTTCTGCGGGGTAGTCTGTGCCATCTAACAAACCATCAAAAATGTCCGCAGCCATAACTTTATCGATATGTTTTGCAGCAAATTTCTTAGCGACCTTATCGAGCTCTTGGTCCATGCAGGCTTGTTCACAGTGCTCTTTACGCATCGCCACACCGGTTTTTAATAAAATGGCAGCCACATCAGCAGCTTGCTGACCGTGCAGCACATTGTTGTCGGCGGGTTTCTCAGCGGTTTCAACCAACACTTCCGGCGCATTGTATGCAGTTAACAGCAAAAGTGCGGCGACAACTAGACAAAGCACGACCTGCCCGGCACGTTTGGCCATAGCACGGCAATAGATGAGGTACGCCATAACAACGCTGATCATCAACAAGCTCGCATTGGCCATCGCGCTGATAATGGCCGTATCAATCCCCATTGCCACCAGACGCCGAAGCGGCGACGCCGTTGGCACCCCCCAAAGATCGTGATCCACTTCAAACGCGTATGGAGTGACTATTTCGCGGCTTTCTTTGCGAGTCAGCGGCGTGCCTGTCGTGCCGGGTTGGAGTGGCTGGTCAAGTTCGGGCGTATCTGGATGCGTCATAGCGCAGCTCCGTGGGTTAGCGATGAAACAAATGGCGCTTCAATACCAGCGCCATTTCGTTAGTTACTTTGATGTTAACTGGATGATTTGCAAGGAGCAATTAGCTATTCACAGATTTTTTCAGCCACTGAATAGCACTGTTTAGGCCATCCAAGGTCCACTCGCACATCCGATCGGCGATCAGCCGATTAATTTGACTGATCGACGGATACTCTTGCCACCAGTGTTTGGGTTGTGGATTGAGCCAAACAGCTCGCGGAAAATGTGCAAACAAACGTTTTAACCAGACTTCACCAGACTCGCTGTTGTAGTGTTCAACGCTGCCACCTGGGTAAGTAATTTCATAAGGCCCCATCGTCGCATCCCCGACTAAAATCAGCCGATAGTCAGCGCCGTACGTTTGCCAAAGCTGCGCGGTAGGGACCAGGTCGTGCGGCCGCCGTTTAGCATCGCGCCAGACATGTTCATACACGCAGTTATGAAAATAGAAAATTTCAAGATGCTTAAATTCACTGCGACAGGCGGCAAATAGTTGACGACACTGCAAAATGTAATCATCCATGGAGCCGCCAATATCTAGCAGCAACAGCACTTTAATGGCGTTGTGGCGCTCTGGCACAAACTGCAAATCCAGCAAGCCCGCCTGTTTAGAGGTGGCTTTAATGGTGGCGGCCAAATCCAATTCGTCGCGCGCACCACTGCGCGCAAACCGCCGCAGTTGCCGCAGCGCCAGCTTGATCGAACGGTTATTCAACTCCTCGTCACTGTCAAGTGATTGGAACTGCCGTTCATCCCACACCTTAACGGCGCGACGCGCACCACTGCCTTGTTGGCCCAAACGGATGCCTTCGGGGTTAAAACCATAAGCGCCAAACGGTGACGTGCCACCCGTGCCAATCCATTTGTTACCGCCTGCATGTTTACCTTGCTGTTCCTCAAGGCGCTCTTGGAAGGCTTTCAACAAGGCTTCGAGGCCGCCAAGCGCCTGTAGCCTCGCTTTGTCTGCGTCGGATAACTGCCGGATAAACTCAGGCGTGAGCCAAGCACTTGGCACTAAATCCGCCAAATCAAGTGATTCGACGCCTTGTGCAAACTGTGCAAAAGCGCGGTCGAATTTGTCGTAATGCTGCTCGTTTTTCACTAAGCACAGTCGCGACAACTGATAAAAATCGTCGATGCTGATCTCAACCAAATTGGTTTCGAGTGCTCGCAGCAAGTCCAGCCACTCGGTGATGCTAACCGGCACGCCATACAAACGCACTGTTTGAAAAAATCCGATCAGCATTAGCGCCGCGCCGCCAAAAACGCCAACCGCTCTAGCAGAGCCACATCCTGTTCGTTTTTCAACAAAGCTCCGAACAATGGCATCAAGCCACCTTTTTCTCGACTTTGTTTCAACTGCTCGGGCGCCAAATCATCCGCAACCAACAAACGAAGCCAGTCAATCAACTCGCTGGTCGATGGTTTTTTCTTTAGGCCATTTTGGCTACGCAAGCCCATAAACGACTGAATGGCTTCATCGACTAACTGACTTTGGATGCCTGGTAGGTGCACATCGACGATGCGTTTTAACGTGTCGGTGTCTGGAAAACTGATGTAATGGAAAAAGCAGCGGCGCAAAAAGGCATCGGGCAGCTCTTTTTCATTATTTGAGGTGATGATGACGATGGGGCGCACCTGCGCGCGTACCGTCTCCCCCGTCTCGTACACATCAAAACTCATCTGGTCGAGTTCATGTAACAAGTCGTTTGGGAATTCGATATCGGCTTTATCTATTTCATCGATCAGCAGCACTGGCCGTTTCGCGGCAGTAAACGCCTGCCATAGTTTGCCTGGGCGAATATAGTGGCGAATATCATGCACCCGCGGATCGCCCAGTTGGCTGTCGCGCAGCCTTGATACTGCATCGTATTCATACAAGCCTTGCTGCGCTTTGGTGCTGGACTTGATATGCCATTGCAATAATTCGGTCTCAAGTTGTTTGGCCAGCGCTTTGGCTAACTCGGTTTTACCTGTACCAGGCTCGCCTTTGATCAGCAGCGGTTTTTGCAGCGTCACAGCCGCGTTGACCGCAAGTGCAAGTTCGGCACTGACGATGTAATGGTCCTGACTTGAAAACTTCATAGATCCTCATCGAATGTAAAATACTAGTGTGGCTGGTTTTCGCCCTATGCCTAGCTCAGTCTAAACAGCTGTTTAGCCAACAGCTTTGGATATCAAGCACAACTTGACTACGCTGTATCGCGACGGATGTTGTGACTTCGCGAAGATTGGCGCCTGCTCGTCGTCATGCGCCGGTTCATTCTTTGCTTGTTCAAGCATTTAGACATCCGCTTATAACTAAAAAAGCTATAAGTTATGCTAAAAGGTAACTTTCGTTTTTAACTGGGGTCGCTATGCTGTGACCAATCAACTCATCAGGAGTCTATTATGTCAGCTATTTTCAACGACAATTCATTGTCAATCGGCCGTACCCCACTGGTCAAATTAAACCGCGTCACCGGCGGTAAAGTCTACGCCAAAATTGAATCTCGTAACCCAAGCTTCAGCGTGAAGTGCCGCCTTGGTGCTGCGCTGATTTGGGATGCCGAGAAAAAAGGCTTGTTAGGCCCAGATAAAGAGTTAATTGAACCAACGTCGGGCAACACCGGTATCGCATTGGCCTTTGTCGCGGCAAGCCGCGGCTACAAGCTGACGCTGACCATGCCGGCCACTATGAGTTTAGAACGCCGGAAACTGTTAAAAGCCTTGGGCGCCAATGTGGTGCTGACGGAAGGCCCGAAAGGCATGAAAGGCGCGATTGAAAAAGCCAAGGAAATTCAAGCGTCCAACCCTGACAAATACGTGTTATTGCAACAGTTCGAAAACCCAGCTAACCCGCAAATCCATTTCGAGACGACAGGTCCAGAAATTTGGCATGACACCGACGGTAACGTCGATATTTTTGTGGCGGGTGTAGGTACTGGCGGCACTATCACAGGTGTGAGCCGCTACATCAAACAAGAGAAAAATCATCCATTGTTCTCTGTGGCTGTTGAACCTGCCGATTCGCCGGTGATTAGCCAAGCGCGTGCTGGTCAAGAAATCAAACCTGGCCCACATAAAATCCAAGGTATTGGCGCCGGTTTTATTCCAGGCAACTTAGATTTATCGATCATCGACCACGTCGAAACCGTCTCTAACGACGACGCGATCGCTATGGCGCACCGTTTGATGAAAGAAGAAGGTATCTTAGCCGGTATTTCTTCAGGCGCAGCGGTGGTTGCCGCCAAACGTTTGGCTGAACTGCCAGAAAACGAAGGCAAAACAATTGTGGTGATCCTGCCTTCGTCTGCCGAGCGCTACCTGTCTAGCCCACTGTTTGCAGATGTATTTAGCGAACAGGAACTAAATCAATAATCGATTTAGTCGCAACAAGGCTGCCACGGCAGCCTTTTTTTATGCGCAAAAAACGCCACAAGCGAAGAAGGTTTGACAGCCTTTGTGAAGGTTTGCCACACTCGGAAAAAAAGGAGACATTATGAAACCTTATCTTGGCTGCTTACTGGCGGTGTTGTGCTTTTCAGGGTGTGGTGGCGATAGCGCACCATCTTCGGCGCAAACTGAAGCATCTGCTCACGTAAATAGTGAAAGTCCACAAGACGTCGCGGTACATTTTTTTGTGTCCTTGCTGCAGCGCAACGACGCAAAAGAGGCTCAAAAATATGCAACAGGCAGTGTCGGCCGCATCATGGGCGGATATGGCAGCGCAAAAGCTTACGCTCGCAATGTGCTGAATATGAATTTCGACGAAGTAGAAGTGTCCATCGATAAATCTAATCAAAGTGTCCGCGAGTTTTACAAAGACAGAACCACAGTCATCTTGAATTTTATTGGCACTAAAGATGGCAACAAAGTCCATCAATTTCGTGAAATCATTATGCTTGAAGAAAAAGGTGAATGGCGCGTTGGTGAGATCAAAGCTGACCCGTTTGCCCGCAGCGCCATCTAAATCTAGCGTTGAAAAAAGCGCTGTAGTGCTTGTTTGCACTCGGCGCTGTGCAACAACTGCTCAAATTCTGCTAGTTCCTGGTGCAACACATGTTGCACTTGATCTTTCAACGGTTGCTTCAGCAACGCTTTGCTGCGACGTACCGCCTGCTGCGGCAAGCCCGCTAACTGCTGCGCCTTTTGCATCGCCAACACTTTTAGATCTTCAGGTTCAGCAAGCTGATTCACTAAACCCATCTGAAAAGCCTGATTACCGTCAAATGGCTCGCCCAATAACAAATACTGCGCGGCTTTTTGATAGCCAATCAATTTGGGCAGCAACAAGCTCGATGCTGCTTCTGGGCACAGGCCAAGTGCCGTGAATGGCATTTGAAAGCGACTGCTAGCTGTCGCATATACCAAATCACAGTGCAACAGCGCCGTTGTGCCGATGCCAATGGCAAGGCCATCCACCGCCGCAACCAGCGGTTTTTCGAACTGGGTTAACGCATGCAAAAACTGTACGGTCGGATGCTCGGAATCTAGCGCCCCGGCCTCTATAAAATCCTGCAGATCATTGCCGGCGCAAAAACTTCCTGGTTGGCCGGTCAACAACACTACGTGCACTGTGTCGTCTTGTGCTGCGGCAAGCAAGGCTTGCGTCATAGCCCGGTACATGGCCCCCGACAGGGCATTTTTTTTGTCTAACCGATTTAATTGGATCTGTAAGACGTGTTGTTCGCGTTCACAAATTACTTGCATGACGGCTCCTATTGCCCCATCGCTGCGCCTTCGCGGCGCGGATCGACTCCACTTTGCCAACCAGTCGCTGTGCGCTGGATTAAATGCAAGCCACTGTTGAGTTCTACCACCTGCACTTCATAACCACGCTCTTTGAATTCACCCGCTCGCGCTGCAAGCGGAGTGCCTTTTTCCAGCGCCAGCACGTCGTTACGATGCGTGACATGCGGCAGTTCCGCTGCTTGTTGTGCCGTCAGATTAAAATCCAACATGCCAACTAGTGACAAGGCGACATAATCGATGATGCGACTGCCACCTGGTGACCCTGCAATGATGATCGGCTCACCTTGGGCGTTAAATACAATCATAGGCGCCATCGACGACCGCGGCCGTTTACCGGCTTCGACACGGTTTGCCACCCATTTTCCATCTTTACGGGCATCAATCGAAAAATCTGTCAGCTGGTTGTTTAGCAAATAGCCGTTTACAAACAAGCCAGAACCAAAGGCATTTTCAATACTGGTGGTCATGCTGACCGCATTGCCTTGGCTGTCGATCACTGACAGGTGGCTAGTGTTGGCATATTCAGGCGCTGTGGAATCAGCCAGCGGTTGCGCACCTTCGGGCGTGCCGGCAGTGAAGGTAGATTGATCGAGTTGTGGATCGATCAGCTTGGCGCGGGCCGCCAAATAGTCTCTATTCAATAGTCCTGCGACGGGCACTGGGCTAAACGCCGGATCAGCGACATAACGTTCACGATCCGCAAACGCCAACCGACTCGCCTGACTAAACAAATGGATAAACTGGTCAGCTCCAACCGTTAGTTTCTTTAAATCAAAGTGTTGCAGTATGCCTAACATTTGCATCACCGCAATGCTGCCGGACGATGGCGGTGCCATGCCACACACTTCATAGACACGGTATGCCACACAAACAGGCTCGCGCTCAATCGCTTGATAATTCGAAATGTCGGCTAAAGTCATGTTGCCGGGGTGCAAGCTAGCACGATTTACCGCATCCACAATCGCCTGCGCATTCTCGCCTTGATAAAAAGCATCCGGTCCGCGATTAGCTATTTTGGTTAGCAACGCGGCGTAATCTGGATTTTTCCGTACAAAGCCAACTTCCAGCGCCTTGCCTGCAGGTAAAAAATACTGCGCCGCCGGTGGGAATTGTCGAAGCCCTGGATGATTGGACTGTGCTAACAGCGCATTTAAGCGCGGTGATACAGTAAAACCTTGACTTGCAAGGCGAATCGCAGGCTTGAACAACTCCGCCCACGCCAGTTTGCCTTGCTTTTGGTGCGCCAACCACAAGGCACGGATCACGCCGGGGGTGCCGACCGCTTTACCACCAACAAACGCTTGATTCCAAGGGAGCAACTTGCCGTTTTCGACAAACCAATCGGGCGTTGCCGCTTGCGGTGCCGTTTCACGTCCATCAATACTGGTCAACTTGCGACTGGCTTTGTTGTAATGCAATAAAAACAAGCCGCCACCGATGCCGGAGCTTTGCGGCTCCACTAAGCCCAATACCAACTGGGTTGCAATCGCCGCGTCAACGGCCGAGCCGCCTTGTTTGAGAATTTGATAACCTGCAGCTGTCGCATACGGATTTGCCGAAACCACCAGTAACTGTTTGGCGTGTACGACTTTTTTCTGCGACAATCCGGTCGCGGCTTCGGGGTCTGTCTGCGCCGCGAACGCAACACAAGGCAGACACAATAACAAGATTCGCCACAAGGCCATAACAACAATCCCGTGTAAAAAAATGCAGCGTAACTTAATAAGGAACATCAGATCAATTTCTGTAAGTTCTAAGGTACACTAATCGCGCTTAATGGAAGGAAACGTTTAACCGCATGTCACATCAACTGTTCAGTTATCGCAAATATAGCTTGCCCTTTGTGCTTTTTCTGCTGTGTTTTTTCGCTCAATGTGCGGATTCTGTGCTTGATCCGTGGTTTGGTTACAACGCGCATGACGTGGGGCACGGTCAGTGGTGGCGTCTATGGACCCCCTATCTAATACATACCAATTGGACGCATTTTGTGATTAACATGAGCGCGCTGGCGATCATCAGTTATCTGCATATTGGTTATTATCGGCCATTGACCTTTTCCATGTTAGTGCTGCTTGGCTTCCCCTTAATCACGCTGCAAACCTTTTTGTTTTCGTCGTCTCAGTTACAGTTTGTTGGCTTGTCTGGCTGGCTGCATGCACTATTGGTGTTTGGCGCCCTCGTCGATACACGCAGACATTTCACCAGCGGCTGGCTGATCTTAGCGGGCGTTGCGGCAAAAGTTGGCTGGGAAAATTGGCTCGGCGCTGGCAGTTTAACGGAACATCTGATTGATGCTCGCGTTGCGACAGAATCGCATTTGTGGGGCTGCACCACGGGCATCTTGTTGTTTGGTTTTTTTATGCTGGCGATGGTCAGAAAAGTTTACCAGCGCCGCTCTAGACAACTTCAAATCCCGCCAAACGCCGCTTAATGCGGCGTTTTGTTTAAAATGGTACGGGCGAGGTAAAACTAAGCCACTGGCCTGTTGTTGGATGGAAAAAACTAAGTTCGGCGGCATGCAAACAAAGGCGTGGCATTTGACCACGAATATCTGCAGGGGCGTAAAACGGGTCGCCAAGCAATGGATGCCCAATGCTTGCCATATGCACACGCAATTGGTGTGACCGCCCAGTCACTGGCTCGAGTCGAACACGCGAATAGTCACTGGTACAGTCAAGTCGTTGATAATGGGTCACGGAAGGTTTACCACTGGCATCTACTTTGTACAAAGGTCGATTTGCCTGATCAGCCGCTAGAGGGGCATCTATGGTGCCTTGTTCGGCGCACATCCCTGCTACTAAGGCTTGATAAAACTTCTTTGTTTTGCGCTGCTGAAATTGCACGCTAATCGCCGACAAGGCCGCTTTGGTGAGCGGCAACACCAACAAACCCGACGTATCATAGTCCAAGCGATGCACTACCTGCGCTTGTACAAACTCGCACTGCACCCGATGGATTAAACAATCTCGGTTCGCCGGATGCCGCCCGGGGACCGTTAACAAACCAGCGGGTTTATCAACGATGATAAAGCATTCATCTTGGTGGATCAGACGCCAAGGCTCTGCCGTGGCCGGCAGGATCGCTAACTCATCTAGATTGCTCATAACTCTCAGTCAGACATTAAAAAAGCGCTTAGTATACTGCAAACACTCAGGGTTCTGGCTAGAATGCAGTTTTTTCTAGTGTTAGATGACCATGACCGAACTTTATGTGTACGCTCCACCCGCCGATACTGGTATCGATGTGTTGTATCAAGACAAAGATGTGGTCGCGGTGCACAAACCTTCTGGCTTATTGACCAATCCTGGCCGCGGTGAACATCTCGCCGATTGTTTATTAAGTCGGGTGCAACAGCGTTTTCCAACGGCTCTGTTGGTGCATCGACTCGATACAGCCACCAGCGGCGTGGTGATTTTTGCCTTGCGTAAAAAGGCAGAAAGCGCGCTAAAACAACAATTTGCGTCACGTCAAACCGACAAGATCTATCTAGCACGGGTGGCCGGCAAGCTAACTCAAGACCAAGGCATTATTGATTTTCCACTTGCCGCCGATCTCGCGGCGCCTCCGCGCAATAAGGTTGACCCACAAGGAAAAACGGCTTGGACCGCCTACCAAATGTTGCAGCACCACACCGACGACAATTCAACCACCCTCGCCTTGTGGCCAAAAACCGGCAGAGCACATCAGCTGCGCGTGCATTTAGATGCAATCGGCCATCCAATTCTGGGCGATGCATTGTATGGAGAGCCACAGCACTTGGCTGGCGCACCGCGGCTGCTGTTGCACGCCTATCAACTTGGTTTTCTGCAACCTTATTCACAACAACCTGTGGTCGTGACAGCCCCAGTTGACCTCGGTTTGTTTAAGCTGACACAACAGCCTGTATTAGCCTTTTTCAGTGAATAAAAAAGCCGGCAGTTGCCGGCTTTTCGCTTATAAGGTCCGTTCAAATAGTTTCAAGATCCGACGATATTCGTCAAGCCAACTGCTGGGCTGGCGGAAACCATGCGGTTCCACTGGGAAGATCGCCGTCTCAAAGTTATTGTTTTCTTGTTCAATCAGCCGCTGCACTAAGCGCACTGTATCTTGGAAAAACACGTTGTCATCCACCATAGGCGCATTGATCAGCAACTGTGCTTTTAAGCCTTGGGTAAAATAAATCGGTGAACTACGACGGTACGCGATGGGGTCGACATCTGGCGTGTTCAAGATGTTCGCCGTATAAGGCTGATTGTAATACGCCCAATCGGCCACTGGACGTAGCGCGGCCCCAGCTTTAAACAAGTCTGGTTGTTTAAACAGCGCCATAAAAGTCATAAAGCCGCCGTACGAACCACCGTAGGTGCCAATCCGTTGCCGGTCAACGTTGGCGTTTTTCACTAAGTACTCGACACCATCCATCAAGTCTTCGATCTCAGGGGTCCCCATGTTGCGATAAATGGCTGTGCGCCAATCGCGGCCATAACCTTTGGATGCCCGATAGTCCATGTCTAGGACCACGTAGCCCTTTTGCACCAACAAATTATGGAAGAAGTACTCGTGATAATAATTCGACCAACCGGCGTCTGAATTTTGCAGGTAACCCGCACCATGGTTAAAGATCACCGCACGGCGTTTTTCACCCTGCTGGTAGTCTTTTGGCAAATACAACTTGGCATACACCGGCTGCTCACCATGGCTAGATGGCACAGCGATGATTTGCGGTGCTTGTAACGCCATTTTCTTCAACTGGTCTGATACTGTGTACGTTAGGCGTTTTAATTCAGCCCCTGGCTGATTCGCCATGCTGTAGAGCTCTTCTGGCTGCACCGATGTGGAATAACGAACTAATAATTTGGATTCGTCAGGCGATACATCAAACGTTAGATTACCCGTCAGGTTGGTCAGCGCTTGGCGTTTACCATCAGCGACCTGCACTTTATAAATGTTGTAAACACCAGGATGTGTTTCATTGGCGCGGTAATAAATACTGCTGCCGTCCTTACTCAGCACAGGATCACTGACTTCAAAGCGGCCTGCCGTTAAGGCGCGAGCTTTGCCTTGCAGCGCTTTGACATACAGATGCGCGTAGCCGGACTGTTCAGACAGATAATAGAACTGATTATTATCAAGCCAATCGAAATTATTGGCGTCGTAAGACACCCACGCTTCATCGTGCAGGCGCTCTTGCGTCACCAATGCCGGTTTAGCAGCGGCCACCGTGGTCAACCAGCGATCTTTGTTGTCCCAGGCTTTCAGCATCATAGCCGCATGGTCGCCGGCGGCGTTCCAGCGAATAGCACCTTGGCTCCAACTCCAGTCATTCATCAGCGTAATGTCGCGCGCTTTCTTTTCAGGTTTGTAAGTTTTGCCTTGGGCTTTGGCATTTTCAGCTTTCACCGATGCCAATACATCTTCGTCAAACCCTGGTAAAGCCGATTGCGCGAGCTCACTGACGGTGCCCGTTGTCAGGTCGACAAAGAAAAACTGTTGGGGTTCTGGTTTTTGGTCATGCACACGACGACGTGCCGGCTCTGCCGCAATGTTACCAGTCGGCGTGATGTAGTTCGGCATAATGTCGGAATCATCATTCCAACGTGTTTTTTCCCCTTGAGCCACAATCACATAACGGCCGTTTGGCGATAAAGAAGCCGCTTGCAGCTCTTTATCTTTGTCAAAATACACGGGTTGCACGGCCACGGCATCACTTTGCGCACGTAGCGCTTGCTGCTGATTAAAATCATTGACCGCGTCACGATGCTCTTTGGCGACAAATTTAATTAATTCATGTTGTTCTTTAGCCAGGTAACTAGTCCCGACTTCAGGTGCAGCTGGTTTTTCTGCGCTTTTTAAACTGGCTAGCAAGCGCACTTGCCCTGATGGCAGGGTTGCGGCATAAAAATCCCAGCCCTGACGCCAAACGACACGACCGTCATTTAAAAACTGCACGTCTTGCCGTTGTTGCAGGTCCCGCGTCAGCTGTACTGTGTTGCCTGTGCTGAGGTTTTTCACGAAGACATTGCCTTCAAATACCCAAGCTAATTGACTGCGATCACGGTTGTAAACCTGCATAGCATTGCCAATATCATCTTGATCTTTCAGCGGTACGGCGCTGGAAGAACCTTGTTGGTCAACCACAAACCAGTCGCGCAATTCGGTGCCGGCTTGTTTGCGTTGATAGACGATCCGTTGACTGTCGCTCGCCCAATAAGCGCCTTCCGGTTGACGGCCCAACCAATCTTGATGCGCCATGGCTTGTTCCATGGTCATGGCTTGGTCACCCGTTTGGGCTTGTACTTGAATGGTTTGGGTTTGATGTGGCGCGTCAACCGGCGCTGCCATCACGGCCACTGGACCGCTTAGCGCTGTCGCGACACATAGCGCCAGCATAGTTTTACGAATGATCTGCATGAGGACTCACCTTGTAGGGAAACAGCAAAGTTATACAAAGCGAGCCAAGAGAATTCAAACGCTTGCGGTTAATCAGCGACAGCGCGGGACTAACGGGTCAATGCGACTAAAAAAGGCAGGATTTCCTGCCTTTTCGCGCATACCCCGCAAGCGCTGCTGGTAGCCGCTGCGGGCCAACGCCGCCCGGTTAAATCAGAAAGCGCCGCGCTAGTTGTTCGAGTTCCGTTTTGGCTTGAGTTTTAGCTTTTTCAGCCGCTTCAGGCCCCATATTCAGCCCTTCAGCAAATACAAAATGTTGATTGCGCAAGCCGATAAAATTGAAAAAGGCTTGAAGATACGGCGTTTGTGAATCAAGCGGCGTACCTTGGTACAAACCTCCACGGGTCAAGACAAAAATAATTGGTTTGTCGGCGAGCAAACCCACTGGGCCTTGCGCTGTGTATTTAAAGGTAATTCCGGCGCGCGCTAAGCGGTCAAACCACGCTTTTAATTGCGAAGGCACCGCGAAATTGTACATAGGCACACCGATCACTACGAGGTCAGCGGCTTGGACGGCGGCGATCGCGTCACTGGATAGCGCTTCGGTGGCCGTTTGTGCTGCAGTGCGCTGCGCTGCATCCGTCATCCACGCCCCCATTTCAGTCATGGTCAAATGTGGTTTGGCATCTGCGACCACATCAATCACGGTGCGTTCAATCGACGCGGGCAGCTGGGCATCAAAATGAGCGAGCAACTGTGAACTTTGACCTGCATCGCCGCTTAATGAGCTTTTAACAAATAGAACTTTTTGCATGATTCGACTCCTGTATTGAGATGCCTACAGAATATCAACCACATTTTCGAACGTATATCGCATTAAATTGGCGATTTCTTTCTATTTTATGAATAAATCTAAATTCTGTGTGGTTCCGTTAAACAACATAGGACTTAAGAGGCAATTTTTATGTTGGCACAGGCAGCTCTGACACTGCATGATGAACCCCTCGCGAAAACGCAGGACAGTTCCATGACAGATGCAGTACCTCCCACGCAAAGTGAGTGGGAACAGGCGCTCGCGCTTGTCGCTCTAAAACGCGATAAAACCGCGTACGCTGCGCTTTTTAACTATTTCGCGCCACGGCTGCGAGCCTTTGGCATGCGGATGTTTGGCAACGAACAACAAGCGCTCGAAATGGTGCAAGACACCCTATTAAACGTGTGGCAAAAAGCCCACTTGTACGACGCAAGCCGCGGCTGTGCATCGACGTGGATTTTTACGATCGCCCGTAACGTTCGGTTTGACATGCTGCGCAAAAAAATGAGTCGCAAAGATGACATCCTTGCCGACGATTTGTGGGCCGACGGCGATTATCCGGATATGGAAGACGAACAAACCGAACGTTGGGATATCTGGATTGTTGCTGAAAAAATTGCACCTCATTTCGACATGTTGCCACCAGCACAGCGCATTGTGATGGAAAAGGTTTATCTCGATGAGTGTACCCATCAACAAGTCGCTGAAGAACTCGGCGTGCCACTTGGCACCGTAAAATCTCGGATCAGATTAGCGTTAGAGCGTTTAAGAGAGGCTATCGATGCCAAACACAGTTAAACATCACCCAAGCTTGAGTGTGCTAGAGCAGTTCTGTGAAGGCCGATTAACCGCTGAAGTGGCGTTAGTGGTTGCTGCACATATCGATTTGTGCCCGCATTGCCAGCAACTACAACATGATATTGAGGCTGACCTAGCCTGCGCTTGGGCTGGCGAGCCAATTGCTGCAACAACCGACAACAGCGCATTCGCAGCGATGCTACAGCAAATCGTCAGTGCTGAACCGGCACCGCTTGAAGCTGCTGCATCCTCGTTGTCGAAAGCAAAAAGTTTGGAGTTTGGCGGGCAGCAGTTTTTGGTGCCAAGGTCACTACAACGGTTAGCCGCAAAACGCAGCAAATGGTTAACGCTAGGCGGAATAGCTACTGCGCGTTTGCCATCAGGCGATCCACATCATATTTCGTTGTTGTATATCAGTGAACAAACCCAAGTGCCGCGTCACACCCATCAAGGTATGGAGATGACCTTAGTGCTGTCAGGTGAAATTGAAGATGAAAACGGCCGCTACGTGGCGGGCGATTTGATCGTTGCAACGCCGGACCACACGCATACGCCTCGAAACGTCAAACAAGAACCCTGTTTATGTTTGAGTGTGCTGAGTGCGCCGCTCACCTTCACCGAAGGCATGACTCGACTTTTGAACCCGCTGCAACGTTTTTTCTATTAGAAATAACGAGGGATCAAAAAGCCAGCTTCATAGCTGGCTTTTTTTTACGCGTCGGTTGCCGTTTAACTTAACAGCGCTGTACCGCCTTTTAGGTTATACACTTCGATAAAACCAAGACGATTCAATACCTTAGCTGCAAGTAAACTGCGATTCCCAGAGCGGCACACTAACAACAAGCGTTGTTTGGCGGTTAATTGCCCTGTGATCACCGCCCACACTAACCGTGATAACGGCCAATGTGCGACATGTGTTCCCGCCGGCACTAACGCTTCGAGCGCTCCAGCCACTTGTTCATGCGGTTCACGCACATCCACCAGCACCAAATCAGGATCCTGTTGCAGCAAGGCCCGCACTCGCTCACTGTCAATCAACGCTTTTGCATCCGACAAACTGACATCGACAATGCCGCACTGATAACTCGCTTGTTGCTGCAGCCATTCACTTTGCCGTTTGATTTCATCCAGCCATTGGCTTAGCGGTGCTTTGGCCAAAATAGCTCGCACCACGGGTTGCTCCTGCTGTACTAATTGCCAATCGGTGGTAAAACGCTGCGCGTAGTCATGGCTCGATAGTAAAAAACCTCTACCGGCAGTGGCTTGATACAAATCACAGATACTTTGAGCGAACTGCTGACAATCCGAGTCGTCTAAATCCACTCGACCAGTACCGCCTGGCAGAATTAAATCGCCAACAAACGCCGCTAATAAATGGGTTTGTTGGTGCAGCAAATAACTCGTGCTATCCGGGCTGTGGCCAGGAGTCGCCAATCTAGTCATGCGGAATTGCCCACAACGCAATTCACTATGATCCGCTGGCCAACCTAGTGCATCGGTTGCATCTGCCGGCAACTTTAGCAAGGTCGCTAAATCGTCGCGGGCTGAGCGGCGATCTTGATGCTTATGAGTATCCAGTACAGCGGCTAGTTTTAGACCATGTCCTTGAATAATGTTGGCGAGTCGATTCGCCAAGGGTTCCACCGGATCGATAATGACAGCACAACGTTCCTGTTCACACACCAGCAAGTACGAGCACAAATCTTCGTATTTGAACTGAGTTAAACCTTGCACCAATTGGTCATCTTGAATTTGCACATCGGACAACACCAAACAACATTGTTGCATCACAGGAACTAGTTGCCGCAGCGCCTGGCAGGCGCGGTCGATCTCAAACTGTGTCATAGCAGGGCCAAAGGATAATCGGATCGCCCCTTCACTTCGCCAACGCTCCAACCCCATCGCATTCAAGACAAAACTGCTGGGGATCTTCGAACTGCAGGCAGAGCCAGAACTCACTCGAATTCCGGCCGCGTCAAACAAGTCCATAATGTCCTTGCTGGTAAAACCTGGTACCGAAAAATTGATAGTGGTAGGTACTATATAAGGCGCATCGCTGTTAAGTTGCAGCTCTGGGAATAACTCATGTAACGCGGCAAGTAATTGTTCACGATAGCGCCATAAGGTTGATTCGCTTTGAAAAACTGATTGGTCTTTTTTCAGCAACTCGCTAAAAATGGCATGTAATGCCGCGATGCCAGGTAGGTTTTCTGTGCCAGAGCGCAAGCCGCTTTCTTGCCCGCCGCCAGCGATAAATGGCTGATATGGCGTGCCTTGGCGCACATACAAAAAACCAATGCCTTTGGGCGCATACAGTTTATGCCCTGAAAACGGCGCGTAATCGATGCTGGTATTGGCGATATTCAAACTCATTTTGCCAAGCGCTTGCACGCAATCGACCATCCAGCGTACCTGAGGGTTTAACTGGCGGATCAACTGCTCGAGATGCAACAAATTCTGCTTCACACCGGTTTCGTTGTTAGCGGCCATGGTGCAGATAAGTGCAGCTCGCGGCAGTAATTCAGTCAGTGCGACTTCATCTAAAATGCCATGGCTGTTTACTGGAATAGACTGAACTGTACAACCTAGCTGCAGCACCTGATTCCAGTGTTTTAACGATTCAGGTACAGCTTTGTGCTCGGTTGCACCGTAAAGCAGCAACACGTCTGGACCGGTTAAACCACGAGCACGGGCATCCAATAACGCAGATACGATCGAAGTTTGAATGCCTTCGGTCGCTCCCGACGTAAAGACAATTTGACCGGTGGTCGCGCCAATCACCTGCCGCGCTAACTGGCGAGTCGCTTCCAATTCAACTTTGGCTTTAATGCCGGTGGAATGGCTGCTGCTTGGATTACCAAAGCTAGTTTGCATGTAATGCATCACAGCTTCTGCTGCACATGGCAGTACCGGAGTCGTCGCGTTGTTATCCAAATAAATCTCAGCGATTTTGCCCATGACGACCTCTTATAACTATTTTGAATATCTTATTCCTTAAATGATATTCGGTTCGTGCGGTATCGACAAGGCTTTTGCGTCATCCACCAAGCCAGCTTAGACCTGTTTGAGGTGTAACGCTGAGCGGACATACTTAAACTGCTTACAGGAATTCACAACTCGCAGGCAAAAAAAAACTCCCGCAGGAGTTTTATTCAACCAAGTCTTTTGGAATGTCTGGGCGAAGTGCTGACCAGACTTTGCCAGACTCTTTACCGTACTTACGCACCGCCAACACCACTTCGTCGTGTTTGCCGTTTTCGGCGTACAGTTTTAACTGATGATAGAACTTGCGCGCTAACTCTCGCGATTCTGGATGAGAGAAATAAAACGTAGCGATTTTCCGATACAAACCACGGAAACCATTGAGGATTAACACGTAAATACGGTTAGACGAAATCAATGCCAACTCGTGATTTAGGTTGTAATCAAAATCGGCATACGCTTCGGCAGTGTCTTCCAAAGCTTCGGCGCTACTGAATAACTTAATGGCCGCTTCAGCGTTGTATTTGATGGCGCCGCGGATATAAATGGCACTGATATTGGTACGGGCTGACAATAATTCGTCAACAAGCTCTGGCATACGATCTTCGTCTAAACGCGCTAACGTTTCGAGAATGTTTAAGCCTGAGGTTTCCCAGAAGTTATTTACTTTGGTCGGTTTACCGTGCTGGATGGTTAACCAACCATCGCGGGCTAGACGTTGTAAAACTTCACGCAAGGTAGTCCGCGTTACACCGATGAGTTCTGATAACTCACGTTCAGCTGGCAGAATAGAACCCGGCGCAAACTTGCCGTTCCAAATCGACTCAACAATGTATTCTTCAGCAAAACCAGCTGGGCTTTGCGCTTTAATCAGATTCGTCATCCGGAGCAGTCCGTTTTTTTAGTTGTGGTTGTAGTCAGGAATTGTCACTGATTGTACCAGACAAGTCACAGTTAACAAGTCGTCGCGACAAAATAGCCAATGCTGCCGATAGACACAAGGTGCAAAGGTTGTAATAAAACGAAAATTCCTCTAGATTGACCACATTCAATCGCTTGATCTATCTGGGTTTCTGATGTTTTCGATGCTTTCTACTTGGTCATTGCAACGCTGGTCTTGGTTGTCGTTGGCCTTTATCAGTGCAGCGCTGTTGCTCACCGCATTGTATTTCCAATATGGCATGGACTTAGCCCCATGCATCATGTGCGTCTATCAACGTGCGGCCATTTCGGGGATCTGTATCGCCGCTTTGGTCGGAGCCTACGGTCGAAATATTGCGGTGGTGCGTTGGTTGGCGATTCTTGGGTGGATAGTCGCAGCTGGATGGGGTCTTAAAATTGCTCACGATCAAGTACTGATTGAACAAATTGTGGCGAGCGGCGGTTTTTCAACCTGCGCTATCTTTGCAGAATTTCCATCGTGGTTATTGCTCGACAAGTGGTTGCCAAGTGTATTCAACCCTACAGGCATGTGTGGTGAAGTGGCGTGGACCTTTTTAGGTTATTCCATGGCATTTTGGATGCGTGTGGTGTTTGGAGCCATTTTGCTGGTCGCATTGTTAGTGACTGCCAGTCAGTTGCACCGCCCGCGGCAGAACCCGTATGACTAGTTGTTAAAATTCAACATAAAAAACCGCGCCATGGCGCGGTTTTTTTTCGTCAATCGTCTAGTTAAACGATTGCCAACAACTCAACATCAAACACTAACGCGCTGTATGGCTTGATTGCACCGCCAGCACCACGCTCGCCGTAAGCCAGATTGTGTGGGATGTACAGGCGGTATTTTGAACCCACTGGCATTAATTGCAGGGCTTCAGTCCAACCGGCGATCACGCCGCCTACTGGGAATTCGGCCGGTTGACCACGGTTGTAGCTGCTGTCAAATACAGTGCCATCAATTAAAGTGCCATGGTAGTGGGTGCGAACTTTGTCTGAACGCGTTGGCTTAGCACCGTCACCTTGCACCAGCACTTCGTATTGCAGGCCTGAGGCTGTCACGACGATACCTGGTTTTTGGGCGTTCGCCGCTAAAAAAGCTTCGCCTTCGCCAGCTGCCGCTTTCGCCGCTTCCGCTTCAGCCGCTTGCATACGCTGGCTGATCACGGTGAACGCAGCGCGAATTTGCTCTTCAGAGACCGCCGGTTCTTCACCAGCGAATGCAGCTTTTAAACCAGCAGCAACAGCGTCAATGTCCAGGCCGTCAAATGGATTGTCTGCCAGTTGCTGGCCCATGTTCAGACCAATGCCGTAGCTGGCATGTTGTTCTAACGTTGTCAGATTTGACATAAAAAAGTCTCAGATAAAATGTGCTTTCGCACGGGTTAATGCTGAAGGCGTGTCCAAAGACCCTGCACCAGCGTTTCGTCCTGTTCACTAAGCTCACCATTGCTGATGGCTTGTGCCAGGCTGTGATCTACCGCAGCAATCAGTTGCTCGCGGTGGTAGTCAATCGCGTCGACTTCAAAATTACCAATGGCTAAATCGATATGACCGCGCAAATACCCGGCCGCAAACAACTCATCATCGGACAGTGAATCAACGCTGTGATCAAAAAAATCGGCTAGTTTGCTGACAAACTCTACACATAAACTCATTCGTTTTCGGCCCCCAGCCGGTACATCACATAATCATTGTAACCACACAGGATCCGCATCATACCGCTTAACTCTGTGTCTAACATCGGGTCGCCACTGTCAGAAATCAGCGGGCGACCGCCGAGCTGTTCAATTTTGCTTTTGGTCGCCAGCAAACAAATATGTTCGCGTCCCACGGCGCGGATCACCGCTGGCGATAACTGTTGATTGCCGCGACCAAAAATATGGCCTTGGCCGCCAATCAGGGTGATCACGAGTTTACTTGGGTGATCTGTGACTAACTCAAGCAGCTGCGCTGCCGTGACATCGGCGGCAATTACTTCACCGTTTTCCACCACGTCGACACCCAACAAGGTATTAGGCAAGCCTAACTCGTGCATCACGGCGGCCACGGTCGAACCCGAGCCCATCACGTAGCGCACGTCGTCATCCATGTGCGCCACAAAATACGCGGCGAGGTCATCAAGCACTAATTCTTCAGATTCTTTACCGGCCATTTTGACGCTTTGCACATACCGCAATTCTGCCGGAATTTGCATCTCGCCGTAGCGTTTCGCCCGCACAGTGCCTTGACGAAACGCGACTTCGTCAATGTCCATCACCAACGCATCTTGCACCGAGACAAGTTCGCCGCGCACCATTTTAGCGACGACTTTGCCGGCCGCTGCTGGCGTGATGGCATAAACGCCAGAATGAATTTTACAGCCTGCCGGCACGCCAAGCACGGTTGTGCGCTCGCCGACCGCTTCACAAATATTGCGTGCAGTGCCGTCACCGCCGGCAAACAATAATAAATCGATGCCAGCATCAGCCAGTGCAATCGCCGCGGCGATACTGTCATCCGCAGTAGAAGGTTGCGTGGCGTGATAAAACACTTCGGTATGAAAGCCTAATTCATTCGCCAATGCCTGCCCCATCGCATCACTGACCGTCAGAATTCGAATGTCCGCTTGATATGGCAGCAATTCTTCCAGAGCAAGCCGAGCACGTTGCTGCGCCATCGGCACAGCGCCACGCGCCAATGCCTCTTCGACCACACCATCGCTGCCTTTTAGACCAACAGCACCGCCAAGCCCTGCAAAAGGGTTGATTATCAAACCTAACCGGAACATAGTCGTACCCTGCGCAAAAAAAAGCGCCATTGTAGCTAGTAGGTGCAAGCTTGCCCAGCCCAGCCTTGTGTTTAATCTGCTAGTCCCCTATATTATGACCAACGTTCATTTTTGAGATGTCGTATCGATGGAAGCGCTGTTTGACGATTTTTCGCTGCTCAAAGCCGATTTTGCCCAAAACCCGTACCCCAATTATCGTGAGCGCCGCGATTGGTTAAAAGCCTTAGACGTGACCATTCGATTGCGCCAAGACGACTTGTACAAAGCTGCCGCTGAAGATTTTGGCAAACGCAGCGTGTCGGAAACGCGAATGCTGGAGCTACTGCCAACGCTTGAACATATCGCTTATACCCTGAAGCATTTAAAAGACTGGATGCGGCCAGAACGCCGTCACGTTGGCGTGTTGTTTCAACCGGCGCGGAATTTTGTTTGTGTGCAACCGAAGGGCGTTGTTGGCGTGATTGTGCCGTGGAACTACCCGATTTTCCTCGCGTTCGGCCCCATTGTTGCTGCGCTGGCCGCCGGCAATAAAGTCATGGTGAAAATGTCCGAGTACACGCCGGCACTGAACCACATCGTCAAAGAGATCTTGCGGGCGGCACTGCCCCATCAAGTGCATGTTGTCGAAGGCGATGCTGCGGTTGCGGCTCGGTTTAGCGAACTGCCGTTTGACCATTTGTTGTATACGGGTTCGACTGCGGTCGGTTATCACGTGATGAAAGCCGCCAGCAAAAATTTAACCCCAGTGACCTTGGAACTTGGTGGTAAATCGCCGGCGATTTGGGCGCTGCCGGACACCAAGAATTCGATGTTAGATCGCTTAGTGTTTGGCAAAACAGCCAATGCCGGCCAAACCTGCGTCGCACCAGACTATGTCTTGCTGCTGCAACAGGATGTACCAGCCTTTGTACAGGCGCTTGAACAACGTCTGCAAACGTTTTATCCCGATGGCACAGCCAGTGAGCAATGGACTGCCATTATTAATCAGCGCCACTATCAGCGACTGCAGCATTTATTGCAGGAAGCACAAGAAAAAGGCGCCAGCATAGTGCCACTCATGACTGACGCAACCGTTAGCACTACGCCACTGGCGCAGCAAGAGCTTGTTGCAACAGCCGTGGCTGACAAGGTTAGCGCCGACACAGCTTCAGCAATCGATTCGCCGCCGACTGCCAACGATGAGCCGGTGCAAAACGAGCTTGCACAAACTGTCGAGGATCAAGCGGAAAACCACCAAAACACTCACGCAGCAACCAACAACCAGCGAACCGAGCCAACGTCCCTGCCGATGTCAGAAGCGCTAGCGCAAGCGGAGCGGCTGTATGCAAGCGTCAGCATGGATGTGACACCGCAGCAGCAAACCACAGAACCAAGTACAGCACCAAGTCAGGCCAATCTCTCGACTTCAGCCGTTCAAACACCAGATGAAGCCTTGGTCGTCGAGCCATCGCCTGTGGAGCAAACCGAACACACAGTTGAAGCAACGGCGACTGTTGCGCAAGAACCTGCTCCAGCACAAGCACCAGTTCGAACAACTCCACTGAGCAGCCCTTATCTAATGCCATTTACGCTGGTACTCAATGCGCCACTGGATTGCCAATTATGGCAAGATGAGATTTTTGGACCTATTTTGCCAATTCATACCGTGGCGACTTTAGAGGAAGCGCTGAATTTTATCGCTGAAAGGCCAAGACCGCTGGCACTGTATCTGTTTAGTCATGACAAAGCGACACAACAAAAAGTGCTAAGCCATTCGCATTCCGGCGGTGTTTGCATCAACGACACACTCGTCCATGTTGGCCAAGATGATTTGCCTTTTGGCGGTATTGGTCCGTCGGGCATGGGCCACTACCATGGTCGGGAAGGTTTTTTAACCTTCAGCCATAGCAAAGCTGTGCATATGAAAGGCCGCTTTAGTTCAGGCTTTATGGGCTACCCGCAGCAACGCGTCAAACTACTCGACAAACTGCTGGATTGGTGGCTGCGCTAAGGCACAGCTAAGTAACGCGTCAGGCTGCTGGCCACTGCGCTACCCTTGGCTATTGCTGCAAAAACTTGCTCAAAGCAAAACTTGGCGTTCAAAAAATGCCACCCAACAAAAGCCCTGCAGTTGCAGGGCTTTTTGCTGTCGTCTGCCCCGTTTGGGCTTAATGAGTAGCACTCGCCGGCGCAATTTTTGCTGGTAAACTCCACGCCAACATAGCTGCGACTAGTGCGACACCGCCGGCCAGCACAAAAGTCTGCACACCACCTTGACCATTTTGCCAGCTGATGCCCGCAAGATAGGCTCCCACCGCACCACCGCCACCGTATACGAGGCCTGCATACAAGGCTTGGCCGCGACTGCGTTGTTGTTCGGGGAAAAACTGCTGAATAAATTGCATGGCGCAGCTGTGGGCAATCGCAAAACTAAAGGCATGCAATAACATCAAGGCCGACAGCACCCATGCCGAGCCCCCCAACACGCCCGTCAGCGCCCAGCGCACACCGGTGACCGCATAACAAAACCCTAGCAGTACTCGGTAGCTGCGGCCGTTAAGTACCTTGCCAGCAAAATAAAAGGCGACGATTTCAGCGGCCACCGCCACTGCGATGAGCAAACCACTTTGGGTGCCTGTGTAGCCTAAATCACGGCAAAACATGGTAAAAAAACTATAAAACGGCGCAAAACTGATTTGCAGCAAAAACGCGGCGAACATAAATCGAAAGAACGCACTGTGCCCCCACAGACTGCGAAATTTAATCGGCGCTGTGGTACTTTGTGCGCCAGGTACAAACTTGGGTAATTGCCATAACACCACCAGCATCAAACACAAAAAGAGCAGCGCCGACGCGGGCAGAAACCCTGCACCTAAATGCTGCAATAAATAACCACCCAGCATCACCAAAATGATGTAGCCGACACTTCCCGCCGAACGCACACGGCTGTAACGCGCCGTGTCATTTTCTAAATAATGAAAAGCACTGGTTTCTAGCTGCGGTAGTATGGCGGTCCAGCAGAAACTATATAACGCCAGCGCCGCCACTAACGGCCAATAATCCAGCGGTAATAAGGTGGCACACCAGCCAAGCACCGCTAGTACGGCGCCCTTGCGCATCACGCCGACAGGGTCACGCTGACGCTCTGCCAATAGCGCCCAGACATTGGGGCCAATGATTCGCATGCCAGTGACTATCGCCAGCACAGTGCCAATTTGCATCGAGTCTAGGCCACGGCTATCTAAATAAATACCGATGTACGGCACGAAGACGCCAAGCACGCCGAAATATGCCAGATAGGCCAAACTTAAGGTTCGAGTGGTTGATAACAAACGAGAATTCCTAAATGAACTAGGCTCAATCCAAGATTGAGCCTAGTGACTAACCGACGAACATGAAGCGCAGCTACTTATCCGCGATCGCTCGCCCTTGCAATCGCCGCGATATCCGGTGTAGTTACTTGCACCCGATGGTTTTGCGCATGATGGCGTAAAAAGTGGTCCATCAGCACCAAAGCCAACATAGCTTCGGCAATTGGCACAGCACGAATACCCACGCACGGGTCGTGACGACCTTTGGTGACTAATTCAATCGGCTCACCGGAGGTGTTGATACTTTGCCCCGGGATTGTGATTGACGAGGTTGGCTTTAATGCGATGCTGACACGAATATCTTGACCACTGGAAATACCGCCCAAAATGCCGCCGGCATGGTTCGCGGTAAAACCGGTCGGCGTTAATGCATCCCGCGCTGTCGAGCCTTGTTGCTCAACTACCGCAAAACCATCGCCGATTTCGACTGCTTTGACCGCATTGATACTCATCATTGCATGGGCGATATCGGCATCGAGACGGTCAAACACCGGCTCGCCCCACCCGACCGGCACGTTGGATGCAACGACATTGACACGTGCGCCGACTGAATCTCCAGCTTTTTTCAGGTCGCGCATAAAACTATCCAGCGCTTCGAGCTTAGTTGGATCTGGGCAGAAAAAGTCGTTGTTTTCGACTTCGCTCCACACCACTTGCTCGGCTTTGACTGGGCCTAACTGCGCTAAATAACCACGCACTTCGATGCCAAAATATTGTTTCAAATACTGTTTCGCGATAGCACCGGCCGCCACACGCACCGCGGTTTCACGCGCTGACGAGCGACCTCCACCGCGATAATCGCGAATGCCGTATTTATGCCAATAGGTGTAGTCGGCATGGCCTGGGCGGAACTGATCTTTAATTTGCGAATAATCTTGTGAGCGCTGGTCGGTATTTTCAATCAGCAAACCAATCGACGCGCCCGTGGTGACTCCTTCAAACACGCCACTGAGCAGTTTGACGATGTCGTCTTCGCGCCGCTGTGTGGTGTAACGTGAGGTGCCTGGTTTGCGCCGATCGAGTTCATGCTGAATGGCGTCCATATCCAGCGTTAAACCCGGTGGGCAGCCATCTAATACGCCACCAATCGCCGGGCCATGGCTCTCGCCAAAGGTCGTTAACTTAAATAATTGGCCAATACTGTTGCCTGCCATCGCTTACTCCCGAAATAAATGCTGATAAGTCAGTAGTTGGGCCTTGGTTAATGCAAAAACGCCGATGCCACCTTGTTTGAATTCAATCCATTCAAACGGCACCTGCGGAAAACGTTCATTGAGCGCGACCATGCTGTTACCGACTTCACAGATCAGTACGCCGTCGTCATTTAAGTGCGCCGCGGCACCACTTAAGATGCGCAGCGTCAGTTCTAAGCCATCTTCACCTGACGCCAAACCAAGCTCTGGCTCGTGGCGGAATTCATCCGGCAAGTCGGCCATATCTTCGGCATCGACATAAGGCGGATTGGTGACAATTAAATCGTAGGTCTGTCCCGGAATAGCATCATAGCCATCGGACTGAATGGGTGTGACCCGGTAATGGGCGTCGTGCATGTCGACGTTATGGAAGCACACTTCCAGTGCATCATCACTGATGTCAATCGCATCCACTTCAGCCTCAGGCATGTAATGCGCACACGCAATCGCGATGCAGCCAGACCCAGTGCACAGATCCAAAATACGCGCTGGGGCGTTTACTGGGAACCAAGGCGCAAATTGTTGTTGGATCAACTCGCCGATTGGCGAGCGAGGCACTAACACGCGTTCATCCACATAAAACGGTAAGCCTGCGAAATAAGCTTGTTTGGTTAAATAAGCCGCTGGGATCCGTTGTTCCATACGTTGTTGCACTAGCGCTAAAAACTGCTGTTTTTCCCGATTTAACAACCGTGTATTCAACAAGGCTGCATCGCCTAAATGGGTAAAATGCAACACGTGCGCCATCAAAACGCCCGCTTCATCCCACGGATTGTCGGTGCCGTGGCCGAAATAAACATCGGCAGCATTGAACTGGCTGACGGCAAAACGCAATAAATCGTGGATGGTAACAAGTTCGGCGATCGCTTCGTTGATCAGTTCAGCGTCAAGGCCGCTCGCTGCAGAAGATGTGTATTCAGTCATTTATTTCAGTGTGCTCTTTGGATAGACTTGCGACCATGAAAAAACCACAGCCTTTAGCTCCTGACGATGCTCAACTTTTTCGCGACGCCTTTGGCGACGTGCGACCGCTGGCACAGGACAAAATTACGCTTGCGCCACCACGCAGCAAGAAAAAAGCATCCGTCAAGACGTCTGAAAACCAGACGAGCGTCAGTTTATTCTATTTTTCTGATCAATACGAAGGATATTCCTTCGATGGCGGCACTGTCGCTTTCGTACAAGCGGGTGACGACCCGCATTTAGCGAAAAATCTAAAACGCGGCGACTATCAACCTGCCGTCGTGCTCGATCTGCATGGCTTGTCACAACAAGATGCCAAAGTCGAACTGGCGGGCCTACTGGATTATTGTCAACGTGAGCATTTTAATTGTGCTTGTGTCGTGCACGGCAAAGGCTCAGGGTTGCTCGCGCGCAAAGTGCCGAATTGGCTGATCCAGCATCCCAATGTCCGCGCTTTTCACACAGCACCCACCCACTGGGGACGCGACGGCGCTTTGCTCGTGCTGCTGAAAACACCTGACTAAAACACTCAGCGCATGTCATAGACAGCCCAACGTTGGTTCGGCTCAATTTGCATTGTCGATTGGATAGAAACAACAAGGGCAGCTGATCGCTGCCCTTAGTCATTCGTTGCTAGCCGCTTAAAGAGCTATACTAACCCGTGCGGTATTGCTGTGTTTTTATAACGCTGCTGGCGCCAGCATCTTCACGAATTCACCACGTCCGGCTTGGTATTGAAACAGAGCGCAGCCGGCCGTTGCGAAAATTGGCGTTACTCCTGGGCGACTCAGTTTTTCAGTTAAAAAACTCAGTAATGGCATATGGCTGATAATCAGCACCCGCGCCGTTGGCGCCGTCGCCAATAATGCATCTAAAAACAGCTGTGCATCGGCCGGATCGGCTTCTGGAACCAATTCAGTGACTTGCAAGCGTTGCGCAGATGGACTTTGTTGTGCCACCATCAGATCTGCAGTTTGACATGCACGCACATACGGACTCGATACTACATAATCGAAGGGCGCGTCGTGAATGCTCAAATAGGATGCCATGCATTGCACTTCCTCCTTACCAAGTTCTGTCAGTTGACGTTCTTGGTCAGAACTGCGTAAAGCTTCAGCATCACCGTGCCGCATCAAGACCACATTGATCATATTTTTGAATACCACGCACCGAGTCGCGACTACCTAGAAAAGAGTGGGCTATGATAATGAAAGTTGTTGCACGGAGTAACTTTCAATTAAGAATAAAATTTAATCTTGATATTACTAATTGATATGATGAGCTGTGGTTTGACTCGTCGTGATCGCCCGACACGAGGCCTGAATTGAAAAACAATCATCTGCTACAAAGCCCAAACGATCACAATTCTTATCAGCCACTTACCCTCGACAATGGCTTACGGGTGTTGTTGGTCCATCAAGCTGATGCCGACAAAAGTGCTGCCGCAATGGCCGTTAATGTTGGTCACTTCGACGACCCGGTTGACCGTGAAGGTTTAGCCCATTTCCTTGAGCATTTAGTGTTTTTGGGCTCTAAACACTACCCCACGGCCGGTGAATATGCGCAGTTTATGTCCAGTCATGGCGGCAGCCACAATGCGTGGACCGGCACCGAACACAGCTGCTTCTACTTTGATATCGACGACGCAGCGCTGCCTGAAGCCTTGCTGCGATTTGCCGATTTTTTATCAGCTCCTTTGTTTGCCACCGAAGCGGTAGAAAAAGAACGCCACGCCATCGAAGCCGAATTTTCGATGAAATTAAAAGACGATGGTCGGCGCATTTATCAAGCTCATAAAGAAACCGTCAATCAGGCTCATCCTTTTGCCAAGTTTTCGGTCGGTAACCTCAGCACACTCGATGACCGCCCTCACCAAACCGCACAACAAGCCGTAAAACAGTTTTACCACGAGCAATATGCCGCCAGCCGCATGACCTTGTGTGTGGTGTCGGCGCTACCGCTCGAGCAACAAGCCGAGTTGGTTCGGCAAGCGTTCGCGCAGCTACCGGCGCACCTGCCCGCCAAAGGACCGCTGCAAGTACCACTTTATTTGCCTGAACATCAGGGGATCTGTCTAAATATCCAGCCGCACAAACCAAGCCAACGTTTGGTGCTCAGTTTTGCACTACCGGATATTCAACCTTGGTATCGTTATAAAGCAGTCAGCTTTATCGCCCATTTGTTAGGGGATGAAGGTCCGGGTTCATTGCTCAGTGGCCTCAAACAACGCGGTCTGGTCAATGGTTTAAGTGCTGGTGGTGGTATTGACGGCAGTAACTATAAAGATTTTTCGCTGGCCTTTGATTTAACCGCCAACGGGCTGGAAGGTATTATGGAGATCCTTACGGCCTGCTTTGGCTATTTTGCCTTGTTGCGCCAGCAGCCATTTCCACGACAACAGTTCCTTGAGCGACAACGGCTGGTGCAATGGAGTTATTTGTACCAAGAACCGCGGTCAAGTCAGCAGTTTGCCTCAGATCTTGCAGTGAACATGCAGCATTACAGCGTCGAAGATTATTTGTTCGGCGACTATCGCATGGAAGAACCACCAGAGAGCTTGTATCGTCAGCTGCTGGGGTATTTCCGTGAAGACAATTTGCGTTTGATGTTGATTGCGCCTGAGGTTGACGTCGATCGGCAAGCCCGTTGGTATCATACGCCGTATGGCGTCGACCAGCTGCCGCCGGAACTATTGGCAGAACTAGCCGCTTGCAGACCGCAACCTCAGATGAAACTGCCGGCCGCCAATCCATACATTGTGGGTCAATTGCAGCTGTTACCTGTGCAAAAACATCAGCAAGTCCCTGAATTGCTGCACGATAGTCAGTCAATGCGGATCTGGTACAAAGCCGATACCGAGTTTAACAGTCCAAAAGGTCACGTGTTCGTGCAGCTGACCTTGCCGGTCAGCATCAAAGATCGCGCATCGCTCGCGCAGACCAAATTGTGGCTGGAATTATTGCTCGATGCCGTCAATGAGCGTCTTTATGCCGCCACCACCGCAGGCTTAAGTTACAACATTTATGTGCAACAACACGGCATTACACTGCACACCAGCGGCTTGTCTTCGAACCAAATTGCCTTGATGCAAGATTTGCTCGAACAAGTACAGCACTGCGAATTTGCCGAGCACCGCTTTGCTGAACTGAAGTATCAACTGTGCCGCCACTGGCACAATCAAGCACGCAACAAGCCGGTCAGCATGTTGTTTAATATGCTGTCATCCATGTTGCAGCCGCTTAATCCAGACGGTCCGCAGCTTGCAGCAGAGTTGTCGGGCATTGAATTTACGTCGTTTGCGCAATTTACCAAGTCGTTGTTCCAGCAAGTCCATGTCGAAGCCATGATGCTCGGAAATTGGCAAAAGGCGGAAGCAAACTCGTTACGAGCCTCGTTGACCGCTTGGCAGCAGCAAGTACAAAGCGTTGGCGAACGATTGAAAAAACAAAGTTTTAACTTGGCGGGACTCGGGCCCGTCTGGTTGGAACAGCCGATGGAAGGTGAAGATCAAGCGCTGGTGATTTATTTGCCGGCGAAACAACGTTCGGCACGCGACATGGCCTTGTTTATGTTGGCCAACCATATGATTTCACCAGAATATTTCCATGCGCTTCGCACGGAACAACAACTCGGCTACTTAGTCGGCACCGGTTATGTGCCAATGAACTTAAAACCTGGCTTGTCATTCTATATTCAGTCACCCAAAACATCTTCCGCTGACCTTTATTACGCGACTGTGATGTTTTATCGGAAGTTTTTAGAAGAGCTTCCCGAATTAACCGCCGATGAGTTCTTCCAATACAAGGACAGTTTGGCCGGACAAATTCGTGAGAAAGACACGTCACTAGCCGCCAGAGCAAAACGAATTTGGCTAGCGATTGGGCAAGACGATCCGCAGTGCAGCTTGTCGCAAGAGATTATCAACGAACTAGAAACGCTGACCCTTGCTGAATTTAGTCAATTCTGCATGACGTTATTAGCACCGGATTACGACGCCGTATTTTTGGCCACAGGCCCCGCGCCACAGCACTCACATATGCGAAGTATGTCACGGCAACAGGTGATTGATGAGCTAACAGGGCGTTGTGATTGGCTTTGACTTGCGTTGTCAGGGGA
>DMYW01000036.1:71895-134711 GCA_003482455.1 Rheinheimera sp.
AAAAAAATAATAAGAATCAGTGGATTAACCATTACCTGTTGCATCTCTGCGCCTAGCTTTGCGGCGGATTGGCAACAGACCATGCCGATTATTTTGTCGTCGATCCTGCTATTTTCGTTTGGCGCTTTGTTACTCGCGCATCTGTCTATCTTAAAAATGCGTCGTTATCAGAACAAGTTGGAGCAAAGCGAAGAGCGCCTGCGCTTGTCCTTGTGGGGCAGCGGCGATGAATTATGGGACTGGAATATAGCCGCCGGTACCTTGTACCGTTCTAGCTCGTGGCAACATCCGGTGGAACTAAAACCACAAACCAACCAATTTCCGCCCAACCGCGATTCTATTCACCCACGTGATTTGGAACGTGTCACTGAACAGTTATATCAGCATCTTGCCGGGGAAAGCCCCTATTACGAAGCAGCCTATCGGATGCGCGCGTCCGATGGCGCTTATGTGTGGGTGCTAGATCGCGGTAAAGTCGTGTCAAACGATCAAGATGGTGTAGCGACGCGGATGACAGGCACGTTGAAAAACATCCAGCATCTAAAACAGACCGAAGAAAAAATGGAGCTGTTTGCGCGTTGTTTAGAAAACATCTCCGATGCTATCGTCATTTGTGACACTAACTTCATCGTGTTGGAAGTGAACCATTCCTTTAGCGCTATTACCGGTAAGACGCGCGATTCGGTCGTTCGTAAACCTTTTGATTTATCCTTGTACCCATCGCGGTTTTTGCAAGAAATCGGCTCTGTTTTGCAAGCACAAGGCAGCTGGCAAGGCGAAATCGAAGACCAACGCCTCAATGGTGAGCGGTATCAAGCGGAACTGAATTTTGACGTGGTTCGCGATGATCATGGCGTGGTGATGCAATATGTGGCGGTGTTTTCCGACATCACTGAGCGTAAAGCGCGCGAAGCTGAACTCAGCCGCCTCGCCAATTCCGACACGCTGACCGGCCTGCCAAACCGGGCAGTGTTTTCAACCGACTTAACGCGGATGGTCGAATTAGAGTCCAAACATGCGTTGTTGGTGTTTGACTTAGATAACTTCAAAAAAATCAACGACTCCCTTGGCCACGCCTTAGGTGACTCCTTACTGATTAAACTGGCCGATCGGCTACAGCAAGTCACCCGCCAGCAAGATCGGCTGTATCGGTTAGGTGGCGATGAATTTGCCATCCTGCTCGAAAATACCAACGATATCCATACCATCACGACGCTCGCCAAAGAGCTGCTAAAGCTAATTAACCGGCCGTTTTTTATCAATCAACACGAACTCGCTGTGACATCAAGTATCGGCATTGTGTTGTACCCAGAAGATGGTAAAGATCCCGAGGCGCTGCTGCGAAACGCAGATACCGCCATGTATCACGCGAAAAATGACGGTGCCAACCGCTACCTGTTCTTCAATGATTCGATGAACAAATTAGCGGTAAAACGCCTGCAATTAGAGAACTTAATTCGCCACGGTTTAAAAGAAGATTATTTCACCGTCTATTACCAACCGAAAATGGACATCTTGAGTGGCCAGTTAGTCGGTATGGAAGCATTGGTGCGCTTCATTACACCGAAACGCGGTTTAATCAGCCCAGCAGCATTTATCCCTGTCTCCGAAGAAACCGGGCAAATCGTTGAGATCGGCGAAGTCGTGCTGCGCAAAGCCTGCCGCGATGTCAAACGCTGGATTGACCAAGGGCTGTTTCATGGCCGCGTTGCCGTTAACTTGTCAGTGAAGCAATTTATGCTGCCCTATCTGTGCGAACAGATCGACGATGTACTGCAAGAAACCGAATTGCCGTCCTACCACTTGGAGCTCGAGATCACCGAAGGCACTGTCATGCAATCGCCGAAACTGGCCATCGAAACCATGAAAAAACTGCGAGCCCGCGGTATTCATTTAGCGATGGATGACTTTGGTACCGGCTATTCATCGCTCGCCTATTTAAAACAATTCCCGCTGAACACGCTGAAGATCGACAAAGCATTTATCGATGATATGAACACAGCGCGTGGGCGCAACATGGTCGACACCATAGTAACGATCGCCCATAACTTGTCACTGACCGTGGTCGCGGAAGGTGTGGAATATGAAGAACAGCTGCAACAACTCAAGCAGCTGCGTTGTGAAATCATTCAGGGCTATTATTATTCCAAACCCTTGTCGGCAGATGACTTCAACCAGTTCTTATTGGATCAAAAAGCCAATAAACCGAAACTCTCGGCAGTGCCGTCTAAAGTCAGTTAATCGACTGCGCTTGCATTCACGGACTGCTGCAAACAAACACCATAGATTAGCCATAAAAAAACCGCTGCAAGCAGCGGTTTTTTTTGTTTATTGGCGAGGGGGATTCGCATCAGGATCAATCCCTTGGCGAATTTTTTCCATGCGTTCTTGGTGATTCGTCCAGACCTTTAAAGCGCCGATACCAATCCCAGCGAGTGGGATTAAAAAAATCAATACAGCTGGATTTAAAATAGACTGCAAAAAATCACCCATGGTTAAGTCCCTCTAATTTTTAATCTGAATCCACTTCAGTGTACGAGAAGTCGTCGCTGCCGTCAGCAATCCGCTTTTTACCAAACACAGTATGGAATTTACGTTTGTCTTGGATTTGGCGTTTGTACTTCATCCAGGTCTTTTCAAACGCGCTTTCTGCTTCCAGTTCACCTTTGACGACTTGAATAAAACGGGCTTCTTCTTCGTTAACCGCTTCACGTTGCCCTTCTTCCAGCTCCAGCATGGCTTGACCATGTTTTTCAAGCATTGTGCCTTCTGACATGGTAAAGCGCCCTGACCGGCTGAATCCACGCGGGAAGTTGCGGTCATCAAAAAAGCGACGTTTAGCCACAAAACTTTGCTGCATCACTTTTTCCTCTGATCTTGTTGAATTTACAGCTATCTATGAAAACTGTGCGGAGTATGGTAAACAAAAGCGGACTCGTAAAACAAATATTTTTTATCTTCACCAGAAAGAAAACTAAGGACGACCTTGGACACTGAACTGCTGAAAACCTTCTTAGAAGTACAAAAAACCCGACATTTTGGCAAAGCCGCGGACAATCTGTATTTGACGCAATCGGCAGTGAGCTTTCGGATCCGTCAGTTAGAACAAAGCCTTGGCACCAATTTGTTTTATCGCTCACGTAATAACATCCAGTTGACCGCATCGGGAGAAGCGCTGCTGCCCCATGCGATTGCAGTGATCCAAGCTCTAAACAACGCACGATTGCAAATACAGCAACAAACTCAATTGGTTGCCAGTATCAACTTTTGCTATCAAGCTGAAACGGCTTACGCGCTGAATCTGCAATGCTGCCAACCTTTGCTTGACGCATTAAAGCAACGCTCAGGTCGGTGTATGGCTGCGGCGACGCCACCGCCCGACGCAGATCTGTATTTAAGCACCACGGCAGAAGCGCCCGCTGGATTTGTTAGTCATCAACTGCCAAGTATTGAGTTCGTGCCGGTGCGGGTTGGTGAAATGACAGCTCCAACCGAATATCGATTGAATTGGTTGCGGTTACAAACTGCGCTCAGTCCACTGTCGCCGCTCATTTGTAATGATGTGGAGTTTGTGGTGAAACAATTAAAGCAGCAAGGTGGTCTGGCGTGGCTGCCGCGCGAAATCGTCACGCAGCAACTTGCCGAGTGCGAGACCGCCATATTGGCATTAGCACCACTGTATCAACGTTTACATATCTGGCATCGCAAATCGTCGGCAGGAACGGCGGATGTGATCGCAGCTTTGATGCAGCGAAATTAGCGCCTCTGAACCATAAAAAAACCCGCTACTGCGGGTTTTTCTTTGTCTAACCATCTACACAATCACGCTGGGTAGAATTTGCTGCCCTGCTCGGCCATTTGCAGCAACAGTGGCGCTGGCGCAAAACGCGCACCAAATTGCGCTTCATAACGACGTAAATCTGCCACCAAAGTGCCAGCGCCTAGACTATCGATATAGCGGAACGGACCACCGAGGAACGGTGGGAAGCCGATGCCAAAGATAGCGCCGATATCACCGTCACGTGCACTGGCGATAATGCCTTCTTCTAAGCAACGTACCGCTTCATTGAGCATTTGCACCATACAACGGTTGATGATCTTGTCATTGCTTAATTTGCCGCCAGGTTGAATACCCAATAAGGAATACACAGTGGCGTCGACTTCTTTGCGGCCTTTTTTCGCCGCGGCGCCGTATTTGTAAAAGCCTTTTTCGACTTTTTTACCCTTGCGACCATCGGCGATTAACTTGTCAAAAGCGGCAGGTGCTTGGAAACGTTCGCCCAATTCTTTTTGCAGGATTGGTGAAATTTTCGCACCAACATCGATACCCACTTCGTCCAGCAAAGTAATAGGGCCTACTGGGAAACCAAACTTCACCAGTGCTTTATCAAGTTTCTCAACCGGTTCGCCTTCCAGCAACACTTGCGCCGCTTCATTCATATACAGCGCTAAAATACGGTTCACATAAAAACCAGCGCCGTCTTTGACCACAATCGGTGTTTTACCTTGTTTCCGGGCAAACGCCACAGTTGTCGCAATAGTTTCAGGCGACGTTTTGTCATGGGCGATAACTTCGACCAGCGGCATTTTATCGACCGGCGAGAAATAATGCAGACCGATGACGTTTTCTGGACGCGCCGCTTTTGCAGCAATTTGGCCAATCGGCAGGCTGCTGGTGTTAGATGCAAATACCGTATGTGCGCTGCAATGCTGCTCAATGTCTGCCACCATTTTTTGTTTGAGTTCTAAGTCCTCAAACACAGCTTCAACCACTAAATCGACATCGTGGAAACCACTGTAATCAGTAGTACCGGTCAACAACGCCATTTGCTTTTGCAATTCAGTTTTGCTGATAAAACGCTTTTTGAACTTTTTATCCAGCAAGCTGAAACTGTATTTCAGCGCATTGGCGATGCCTTGTTGGCTGATATCTTTGATACGCACCGGAATGCCGGCTTTGCCTGCGGTAACGTTGGCGATACCGCCGCCCATCAAGCCTCCACCCAGCACAGCGGCTTTTTTCACTTTGCGAGGTTTGACATCACCAGCACCGGTTTCTTTTTTCATTTGCGTAGTGGCAAAGAACAAACCACGCAAATTAGCGGAGACTGGCGTCATGCACAACTCACCAAAATGCTGTGCTTCGACTTTTAAGCCATGTTCGATACCGCTGTACACCCCAGCTTTGATCGCATCGATGATTTTTAAAGGGGCCGGGTAGTTGCCATAGGTTTTGGCAAGTGTCTGCTTGGTGGCTTGATTAAACAGGATGCCCCGACCTATGGTGGTGTATTCAAGGAACTGCCCCATCAGGTTTAACTTCAGTGGCTTGCTGCGATCCGGTTTGCCGGCGAGCGCCATCTTCACTGCCGCATCCAGCAGGATACTGTTTGGTACGACTGCATCGACTAACCCAGATTTTTTCGCTTGCGCGGCACGTAGCTGCTTGCCGGTTAACATCATATCTAGCGCTTTTTGCAGGCCGACTAAACGCGGTAAACGCTGGGTGCCACCGCTGCCTGGTAATAACCCAAGCTGCACTTCCGGCAACCCCAACACGGTTTTGTTATCGCTCGATGCGACACGGCCATGACAGGCCATGGCCAGTTCCAAACCGCCGCCTAAACAAGGACCGTGAATAGCGGCGATCACCGGCAGATGCAGTTTTTCCAGCTCGTTAAACATTTTCTGGCCCATGCTGGCGATGGCTGTCGCCGCTTCTGCGGTTTTACAGCTATCGAGCATCGAAATGTCTGCGCCGGCGATAAATGAATCCGGCTTGCCAGAAATAATCACTAAGCCTTTGAGGCTTTTATTGCTGCGAACTTGCTCGAGGATGTCGGCGATCTCTTCGGCGAAAGCCGCCTTGAGCACGTTCATCGTCTCGCCGGCCACGTCCATCGTGATGACGCCAACACCGTCATCCCGCACAGCTAATGAAAAGGTCGGTTGCATTATTCAGTCTCCACAATCATGGCTGCGCCTAAACCGCCAGCCGCACAAGCTGTTGTTAAACCTACACCACCGCCACGGCGTTTTAATTCGTGTAGCGTTTGGGTGATCAAACGTGTGCCAGTGGCCGCAAACGGATGGCCATACGCTAGTGAACCACCATTGACGTTAAATTTCGCCATATCGATGTCACCGATGGCTTCGCTGCGACCCAGTTTTTCTTCGGCAAACTTTTTACTGCCGAACATTTTCATGTTGGCTAAGGTTTGCGCGGCAAAAGCTTCGTGCATTTCAATCAAAGTTAGATCAGACAACTTCATACCGGCACGGTCCAGCGCGATGGGCGTGGCGTACGATGGCCCCATCAACATGTCATCCCACACGTCAATCGCAGCAAAGGCATAGCTGCGCACGTAACCAAGGATCTCATAACCCAAGGCTTTGGCGCGGCTTTCGGTCATCATCAACACGGCAGACGCACCATCGGTTAATGGCGTTGCATTGGCGGCTGTGACCGAGCCATAAGCGCGGTCAAATACCGGTTTTAATTTGGCGTAAGAATCGGCTTTGGAATCAAAGCGAATGTTGTTGTCGACTTCTAAGAATTTGTTGTACGGCTCAACGTGGGCGGCCATCACTTCTTCTTTTAATAAGCCTTCAGTCCAGGCTTTCGCGGCCAAAGTGTGCGAACGATGGGCAAGCGCGTCTTGATCGGCGCGGCTGATGCCATGCGTTTTTGCCATCTGCTCGGCGGTGTCGCCCATCGACAGTCCCGTGGTGTATTCGGCAACTGCAGGCGGTACTGGCATTAAATCTTTCAAGCCTAAACGTTTTAAGATGGCCCATTTTTGGCCGAAGTTTTTCGCTTTGTTTAAATCAACTAACGCGCGTGCCAGTTTTTTTGACACACCAATTGGCAGCACTGAACTGGAGTCTGCGCCGCCAGCAATCGCGATCTCTGAGATGCCCGCCATCATGCTTTCCGTAACACTCACTACAGATTGGAAGCTCGTCGCACAAGCGCGCGTTACGCTAAAGGCGTCAGTGTGTACATTCATGCCGGTGCCAAGCACAATCTCCCGCGCAATATTTGGCGCTTCAGGCATTTGCACAACTTGACCATAAACAACCTGATCAATTAACTTGGGGTCAAGTTCGCTGCGGATCAGCAATTCGTTGACGACCAGTTTACCGAGGTCCAGCGCCGAGACGCCGTGAAATTCAGTGGCTTGTTTGGCAAATGGAGTACGAAGACCACGCACGATTGCGATACGGTCACCCTGACGGGTTGTAAGTTGGATTGGCGCTGCCATAATGTTCCTCTTGCTGCGGCTCGTTACAGGTCAGACCTGTGCTTTTTCCCGATTGTAGCGAGAGTCCAGAGAAATTAAAACACTTGTTTTAATTTTGCCTGAACCTTAGGTGAATACGTTGGTCTTAGCCTAGCCGCTTTTCGTCGGATACGCAGTGCCGTCGCAGCGGAATTTCCGTTACAAAGCCTTTGATTTATCAATAACAAACAAAAAGAGTGACCTGTGAACGCCTTTGCTCAATTGAAGAATTATTTAGACAGTCAGGTACTGGGTCAAAGTGCACTGACTGAAGGGATCTTGATTGCTTTGTTGGCCAATGGCCATTTGCTGGTGGAAGGCCCGCCGGGCTTGGCCAAAACCCGTGCAGTGAATGCTCTGGCCCAAGGCGTTGAAGCGAGTTTTCATCGCATTCAGTTTACGCCTGACTTGTTGCCCGCCGATTTAACCGGCACGGACATCTACCGACCAGAGACCGGTCAGTTCGAATTCCAAAGCGGCCCGCTGTTTCACCATCTGATTTTGGCGGATGAAATAAACCGCGCACCGGCCAAAGTACAGTCTGCGCTGCTGGAAGCTATGGCGGAAAAACAAATCACTGTGGGGCGTCACAGTTATAAGTTGCCTGAGCTGTTTTTGGTCATGGCGACACAAAACCCGTTAGAGCAAGAAGGCACCTACCCGCTGCCCGAAGCGCAGCTTGACCGCTTCTTGTTGCACCTCAATGTCAGCTACCCATCGGCTGAAACCGAATTACAAATTCTGCGCTTAACTCGTGGTGAGGCGTTGCAACAACAAGCCGTACAACCGCCACAACTAAGCCAACAAGATATCTTCGCCGCACGCAAAGCCATTCTGCAGTTGCATTTAGCTGAAGGGTTAGAGCGTTACATAGTGCAATTGATTATGGCCACGCGCCAAGCCGCTAAATACAGCACCAGTTTAGGCCGCTATATCGCCTACGGCGCCAGCCCGCGCGCGACCATTGCGTTGGAGCGCTGCGCCCGTGCTAAAGCTTGGTTAGACAATCGCGATTTTGTTACGCCAGATGATATCCGCGCCGTGTTCCACAACGTGCTGCGTCATCGTTTGTTGTTGAGCTACGAGGCCGAAGCGGAAGGCATCAAGGTCGATAAAGTGCTCGACCAGCTGTTGCAGCTGGTTCCGTTGACCTAAGCCTCGTTAGGCAACGGCAATGAACGAGCAAGCAATTGCACAATGGCTGGCACAGCTGCATACAGATGGAGTTCATCTCGATCTGTCGCAGCTGTTGCGCTATCAGCACCAAACACATTTCCTTGATCTAGCGCCGAAACAGACCATCCAAAGCAAGTTGGCGGGTACTTATTTGGCGCGCAGTAAAGGCCGCGGTATGGAGTTTGATGAAGTACGGCATTACCAAAATGGCGATGACGTGCGCACCATCGACTGGCGCGTGACCGCGCGTACCGGCAAAGTTCACACCAAACTGTTTCGCGAAGAAAAAGAGCGGCCAGTATTCGTACTCACTGATTTGAGCGAGACCATGCAAATGGGCTCGCAGTTGTTGTTTAAATCGGTGCAAGCGGCGCATTTAGCCGCACTGATTGGTTGGCATGCGCGGGAGCGTGGTGACAAGTTTGGCGGCGTAGTATTTAACCAGCAAACCATTCGCGAGCTCAAACCTGCGGCAAGGCACACCGGCGTGCTGCGCTATCTGCAGCAACTGCAGCTACTCTGTCAATCAGCGGACAGCAGCGGTTCGTCTGTAACGTTGGCCGACGCACTGGCGCAACTACGGCAACTGTGTCGGCCAGGTAGTTTGTTATATGTGATTAGCGATTTTCAACAAACCAACGAGTTGTGCTGGAAACATCTGCAAGCCATTCGCGCACACAATGAAATTCGCCTGTGTCACATTGTGGATCCACTTGACTTGAAACTGCCGACGCATGCTGACCCACTGGTCGCTGTAAAAGATTCCCGCGGCGCGGTGGACGTTGATTTAGCCGACGCTCAGCTGCATGTTCGATATGCAGAGCTACAAGACGAAAAGCAACAATCTTTGCTAAGCCATTGCCGAGGCATGGGGCTGTCGTTATTAAGCATCAGCACAGCGCAACCATTGGCCGAGCAATTTCGTCAACACCACACCGGATATACAGAAGGAGCCGTCGATGGCCGTCGATGATCCACTCGCCACACTTGCGGATATCCAAGAGCCGGCCATTGATGCCTTATGGTTCGAACGACCACTGGTGTGGCTGGCCTTGTTACTGCTGCTGGTGCTAGTCGTCTATGCCGTACTGAAACGTTACCAACAGTTTCAGCAACAAGCACCACGGCGCGAAGCACTGGCATTGCTACAACGCTTACCAGCGCAATGCACTGCCAGTGAATTGACCGAGATCTTAAAACGTTATCTAAAAGCGCGGCAGCTACCGGTGACCTTGTTAAGTGCCACACCGAGCGAGTTGCAACGTTTTCTCGAGCACAACAGTCGAGGCAGCGCTGAAGACATTCGCTGGCCGGATTTAATGGCTTTGCACTATCAACGCGACGTTGACGCAGCACAATTGCAGAGTTATCGCCAAAGCTTGGCACGCTGGCTGTCGCATCATCCGTGGGTATTGACCTTACCATGATTGAATTTAGTTATCCGTGGCTGTTTCTGGCCTTGTTGTTGCCCCTGCTCCTAACGAGCAAACAAAGCAGTGGCGCTGCGCTATCGTTCGCCGCCTTGGCTGTGGTCGCGCGTGAATCGACCCAACCTAACAAATCGCGTTTTCGTAATCATTCGTGGTGGTTTTGGGGCTTTTGGGTATTAGTGGTTATCGCCGCCACCGGCCCTAAATACATGGGTGAGCCGGAGGCTCTGCCGCAACAAGGCCGAGATTTAATGATGGCCATCGACTTGTCAGGTTCGATGAATAACATGGACATGGAAATCGAGCACAAACAGGTCAATCGGATCGATGCAGTCAAGTATGTGGTCACCGATTTTATCGCCCGTCGCCAAGGCGATCGTTTAGGGCTCATTTTGTTCGCCGATGCAGCTTATCAACAAACACCGCTAACCTTTGATCTGAAAACCGTACAAACCATGCTCAATGAAGCTGAATTGGGGTTAGTCGGTCAACGCACCGCGATCGGCGAAGCCATTGGTTTAGCCGTGAAACGCTTTAACAATCTTGAAAGCTCAAATAAGGTGCTTGTTTTGCTGTCAGACGGTGCCAACACAGTCAATACCGTGCCTCCGCTAGAAGCTTTAAAGTTAGCCAAAGCGGCTGGAGTGCGGATTTATAGTATCGGTCTTGGCAGTGATCAACCGCAGCAAGACGCCTTTGGCTTACTGACATTGACACCAACCAGTGATCTGGACGAACAACTGTTGCAACAATTGGCCACAGAAACTGGCGGTCGTTATTTCCGAGCTCGAGATCTGCAGCAGTTGCAAGAAATCTATCAACTCCTCGACCAATTAGAACCGATTGAACGTGACAAATTAACCGTGCGTCCCCAACAAAGCTTATTGCATTACCCATTGATGCTGGCGTTGTTATTGTTGATGCTTCGCATGGCGCTGTTATGGCGGAGAGTACAAAATGCCGTTTGAATTGCATTGGTTGCGCATTGAATGGCTATGGGCGTTGCCACTTGCCGCCCTGTTGCCTTGGTTGTGTCGTCATATCACACTGCGGCCAAAAGGATGGGAGCAATTAATTGCCAATCATTTATTAAAAGCGCTGGCGATTGAGCAAACCACCAAACAGCACGCATGGCGCTGGCTGTTTGGCGTTTTGTTGTTCGTGTTGATCGTGGCATTGGCTGGACCCAGCTGGCAACGCCTACCACAACCCGCATTTAACTTAAAACGCGGCACTGTAGTGTTGATGGATATGTCCATGTCGATGCATGCCACCGACGTTAAACCGGACCGCTTAGCGCAAGCACGCTTCAAGGCAATCGACTTTGCGAACCTGCAAGCAGAGGGCGACATGGCGTTGGTCAGTTTTGCGGGAGATGCGTTTGTGATCACACCACTGACGCCGGATCACAACAATATCACCTTGATGATCCCAATGCTCAAACCGGAAATCATGCCGGTGCAAGGGTCTGACTTATTAAGCGCCCTAAAAATGGCCGATCAGTTACTGACGCAAGCAGGTTACACGCGTGGCGACGTGGTAGCCTTTACCGATGGTTTTCCGTCATCACAAACAACTGTGCTGCGCGATTATGTGGATGATTATCCGCATCGCTTATCCATCGTCGCGTTTGGCACCGCTGAAGGCGCTCCAATTAAATTAGAACAAGGCACTTTATTAAAAGACAATCAGGGCTCGATTGTCATTCCACGCGTGCCACTGGAACAATTAGAACAACTTGCAACAGTCACCGGCGGCGTATTCACCGAAGCTCGATATGACAAAGTTGACATCGAAACTATCGCCAAACTCGCGCCGCTCGATCAAGCCAGCGCCAAGCAACGTGACCAACGTTTCCAAGGGGAGCAATGGCAAGATGGCGCTGTCTGGCTATTGTGGTGTGCGTTACCCTTCATCGCTTGGTGGTTACGCCGCACGCCACTGTTAGTGCTGGTGTTTGTTAGCTTAGTTTCAGTGCAATCACAGCCCGTGCAGGCTGATGAACTGGCCTCCCCTCAGCCAGCCCCCAGCTCGAATACCGACGCGTCATGGCTTGACGAGGTTGCTAACTTCATCTGGCGGACTCCAGCCGAGCGAGCGCATCAACTGTATCAACAAGGCGACTATCAACAGGCGCAACAACGTTTTGACGATCTCACCTGGCAAGGCAATGCGGCCTATCGCAGTGGTGACTATGCGCTTGCCGAACAGCTTTACCGGCGATCCAACGACCCCGATAGCCGCTATAACTTGGGGAATGCGTTGGCCAAACAACAAAAGTTGCCTGAAGCGCTAGAAGCGTATGAAGCCGCAAAACAACAACAACCCAATTTACCTGGGGTTGATAGCAACATCGAGTTGATTAAACGCTTGTTACAGCAGAAAAAGCAGCAACAACAGCAGCAATCTGGCCAGCAGCAATCCGATAAACAACAAGCATCGGAACAAGATCAACAACAATCGCAACAACAAGATCAACAACAAAACTCGCAACAGCAATCATCATCGGATCAAGCCAATGGCGAATCAAATCAACAACCTGGCAATGACCAAGATGGCAAAGGCGAGCAGCAACAGCAAAAATCACAGCAGGGCAAACCGCAGCAACAACAAGAATTGAAACAAGCGGATGCTGAGCAAAAAGCGCAAAACGTGAAAGCGGTGCGCGAGGCTTGGCCAAATGCCACACCTGAACAAACTCAACAGCTGGACGCAATTCTTCGTAAAGTCCAAGACGACCCTTATCAGCTGTTACACAACAAAATGGTGCTTGAATATCAACGCCGTAACGCCCAAGCACCGCAACAAGGAGACCAACAAGAATGGTAAGGTGGTTGATTGCCGCATTGGTTTATGGTCTGTCGATGACAGTCGCAACTGCGGGTGTATTAAAAGCAACGATCGACAAAAACCCGGCAATGCAAGGGGAAATCATTGTATTGCAAGTGCAATATGACGCCAAAGTGTCCGGCGACAGCATCGATTTCTCAAGCTTAACGCAGGACTTTCGTGTCAATGGGCCTTCGATCCAACAGAGTATGCAAATCTTTGGTGGGCAAAGCAGTCAAACGACCATGTGGAGTTTGTATTTACAGCCCAAGGCGACTGGCAAATACATAATCCCCGCCTTTAAAATTGGCAATGACAGCAGTGCCCCGATTGACCTTGAAGTGATCCCGGCCACAACAACCGGCACCAATAGCGGCGCCAAAATATTTGTCGAAGCTCAGTTAGAACCCCGCGAATTGTATGTGCAACAAGTCGGCTACTATTCGCTGAAAATCTACCTGAAAGGTGAATTACAAACCGGTTCGATCACTGCTCCGACCATCGATGGGGCTACCTTGGCTGTGATTGGTTCCGACATAGATGGTAGCGAAATCGTCAACGGCGAGCGTTTTCATACCATTACACGGCGCTACAGCGTGGTGCCGCAACGCAGCGGTGATCTGACAATCGCCAGTGCGACCTTTAATGCGGAAATTCGCGATGAAGATGAAGGATTTTCGAGCCGCTACGTGCCTGCTCGCGCCATGTCTGCGCAAACAGAGCCAATTCCGTTGCAGGTCAAACCAATTGCTAGCGGTTTAGAAAAACAATGGCTGGTTTCCAGCATGGTGACGTTGACCGAAGAGTGGTCTGGCGATACCGAAAATGTCGTGCAAGGTGAACCCCTCACCCGCATTGTCAAACTCTCAGCCGTTGATTTGTATGATCATCAACTGCCCGATTTAAAACTAGACAGTCCAACGGGTTTAAAGCAATACCCGGAAAAACCGCAAGGTCATACAGTCGAGCGTGATCGCCATTTGGTCGCACAGAAAATCTTCAGTGTTGCCGTCATTGCTGAATCAGACGGCGAACTGCAGCTACCTGAGATCCAGATCCCTTGGTGGAATAGCAGAACACATCAAGCTGAGCTGGCTGTGCTCCCGGCCCGAACACTTAAAGTGGCTGCCAATCCAAACCAAGTGAAAGAACCTGTTGTCACCAACACTCCCCCGACCGCTGCGGAGCAACCTCACGGCTGGTTTGTGGACTCATGGCAAGTCACCTACAGCACCGTGACGGCGCTGGTGCTGTGTTTAGCAGCACTGTTTTATCCGTTGAGTCAGTGGTTATCCAGCCAACCAGAAACTGAACCAACAACAGAAACGGATGTACGCTTTAATGAGCGGCGTTTCCAAATGGCTTGCCAAAGTCATGACTTGACGACCTGCCAAGCCATGCTATTGCGCTGGGGGCGTCAGTTCATTCATGAGCGGATCCAAGATTTAGCCATGCTAGACAGTCATCTAATCGAAAGTCCGTTAAAACAACAGCTGCAGCTGCTGCGGTTTCAGCAGTACCAACGCGAACCCAAACCTTGGCAAGGAGATGATTTGTATGCTGCGTTTAAACAGTATCGTCATCCAAATAGCTCCATTAATGCCGCGTCCCTGCCGTCTTTATACCCGCCTAACTAATTTTTTTAGTAAGTGCTGAAAGTTTTTCAGCACTTTCCCGCTCTATGCTTACGAGAGTTTTTGGAGTGAGTTATGCAGAGCGCATCCCAACGGTTTGAATGGTTAGTGCGAACCTTTAGCAACGATTTATTTCGTTACGCTTACTGGTTATGCCAACAGCGCGTGGTTGCTGAAGATTTGGTACAAGAAACTATGCTGCGGGCATGGAAAAACTTGGATAGCTTGCAAGATTTTTCAGCAGCACGCAGTTGGTTGTTGACCATTTTGCGTCATGAAAACGCGCGGCGCTTCGAACGCAAACAATTTGATTATGCGGATCAAGATCCCGATGAAGGTGTCGCCATTCAACCCAGCTTAGAAGACCAGCTACATCAACAACAGCTGCAACAATTGCTATTTAAGTTACCCATCGACTATCGCGAGCCGCTGGTGTTGCAGCTGCTGTTTGGTATGTCAGGTGATGAAATTTCTACCACGTTAAATTTGAATCTCAATACTGTGAACACCCGTCTATTTCGTGCCAGAGCCCAGCTTAAACAACTGTTAGAACCTACAACGTCAACACAAGGAGTTCAGCATGGATGAGTTATCTGTACGCCGTGCCTTGTACACGGACCCGCAACAATTAACGCCGGAAACACTTTCGGCTATTGAGGCGGACCCTATGCTGACGCAGCTACGCACCGATCTGCTGCACCTTGATGCTGATTTACAGCAGAGCATGCAAATCAACGTCCCATCAGACTTGCAGCAAAGGCTTTTAGCGATCCCTACTGAGCAACCAGTTCAGACAACTAAGCCGCGTCGCTCGGCTTGGTTGGTCGCAGCGTCCATAAGTATGCTGGCATTAGGTTTTTGGTTGTGGCAGGTGCCATCGGCAAATCACGTGGGTGAACAAGCGCTGGCGCATGTCTATCATGAACCCGCGGCTCTTAACGCCTCGACTCCAGTAGACGCAGCGGAACTTAACGTTTTGTTAGACGACTTGCACGCGACTTGGCGCAATCAACAGGTCCAAGTTACCTACGCTCGTTATTGTCATTTTGATGGTTTAACGTCTCTTCACCTTGTTGTGACGGTCGATGGCCAGCCGGTGACCTTGTTTGTATTACCTGCGCACCATTCGTTGAAAGCGAGCCCGCGGTTTGCAGATCAACGGTTTGTTGGCGAAAGCCTGCAAATGGCTGGACGAGATATAGTGTTGGTGGCAGAAAACGCCGCATTACTACCAAAAGCGCAACAAATGTTAATGGAAAGCATCCAATTTACTAGCTAACCGCGATTGGTAGCTGGAAATTGGTTGCTGGCAGAAAACCGCTAGCCTATGGGGCCGTTCGTTGTTAGCATGCCGCAACGCCATTTTTGATAGAGGCGTCGGATCTACTCATTAGATCACGAACAATTAACATCACGTCGACCTCGAGGAAACATTTTGGAAACGGGAACCATTCTTGCGCTGACGATCTATTTCGTCGCTATGCTCGGTATCGGCCTTTACGCCTATCGCCAATCGACCAGTAATTTATCGGAATACATGCTAGGCGGCCGACAATTAGGCCCCGGCATCACAGCCCTGTCTGCCGGCGCGTCGGACATGAGTGGATGGTTGCTGATGGGGTTACCCGGCGCACTGTATGTCGCTGGTATCTCTCAAGTCTGGATGGCTATTGGTCTGATCCTGGGTGCTTGGGCAAATTACTTGTTCTTAGCGCCGCGTTTTCGGGTGTACACCGAAGTCGCCAATGACTCCATCACCTTACCTGACTATTTTGAGCATCGTTTTGCTGACCATACCCGGTTATTGCGGTTAATTTCTGCAGTCGTGATTGTGGTTTTTTTCACGATTTACACCGCCTCAGGCGTGGTCGCCGGTGGTAAGTTGTTTGAGACCGTCTTCCAATTGGACTACCAATACGGACTGTTGCTAACTGTGAGCGTGGTGATTCTTTACACCCTGCTCGGCGGCTTTCTTGCTGTCTCGATGACGGATTTTGTGCAAGGCATCATTATGTTTTTAGCCTTGTGTATTGTGCCATTGGTCACCTTGAATGTAGTCGGTGGTATTGCACCGGTGCTGGATACGGTTCAATCGATTAATCCTAAACACCTAGATTTATTTAACGGCACAACCGCCATTGGCATTGTGTCTCTGATGGCGTGGGGTTTGGGCTATTTTGGACAGCCGCATATTATTGTTCGCTTTATGGCGATCCGCTCGGTGAAAGACTTCCCGGTCGCACGCCGTGTCGGCATGAGTTGGATGATCATTTCGTTGCTAGGCGCTATTTTGACCGGCTTTATCGGCATCGCCTTTATCAAACAAACTGGCACTGAGTTAAAGGACCCAGAAACGATTTTTATCTTGTTATCACAAGTCTTGTTCCATCCATTTATTACAGGCTTTTTGCTGGCAGCATTACTCGCGGCAGTAATGAGTACAATCTCAAGCCAGCTGTTGGTGACCTCTAGTGCATTAGTGCAAGATTTCTACAAAACGTTTCTGAACAAAACTGCATCTGACCGACACTTAGTGTTAATGGGGCGAGGTGCCGTGTTGGCAGTGGCGATTGTTGCGATTGTCATTGCCTTAGACCGCAGCAGCAGCATTTTGAGCTTGGTGGCTAATGCGTGGGCTGGTTTTGGTGCTGCATTTGGACCAGTCATTTTAATCAGTCTGTATTGGCGTCGGATGACGTTGTGGGGAGCACTGGCGGGAATGCTGGCTGGTTCTATGACAGTTCTGGCGTGGGTTTATGGTCCCTGGACTATGGATGGTGTGGCACTTAACGATTGGTTGTATTCGATGGTACCTGGGGTTATTGCCTCCGCCTTAGCCGTGTGGCTGGTCAGTTTAATGACAAAACAACCGTCAGAAGCGGTACTACAGCAATTCCAAACGATGGAAGAACAACTTTAATTCGATTGATATTCAATAAGTTAAGTAAAGAATGGGAGCCCTAAAGCTCCCATTCTTTTTGGCGAACAAATTTTATTAGCCAGATTGGGGCGTTCTTTGCTACATTGCAAATAAGAAGATGTTTTGGATGTTAGTCAGTGAGTATGTATTTCTACGCCGCCCGCCAACCGATTCTTGACCGGGAAAAAAACTTATACGCTTACGAACTGCTGTTTCGTGACGGTTTAGAAAACGCGTTTCCAAATATAGATGGTGACGAAGCAACGTCGCGAATGATTGCTGGTAGTCAGTTTAATTTCGGCTTGGACGATTTTTTAGGCGACAGACGCGGTTTTATCAATTTCACCCTCGACACGCTAATTAAAAAGTTTCCGAGCATGTTGCCGGCTGAGCAAATCGTGGTCGAAATTCTGGAAACCGTGCAACCGGGCAAACGTTTATTGGCAGAAGTTCAAGAATTAAAAGAACATGGCTATGTGGTTGCGTTAGACGATTATATTCACCAGCCAGTGTGGCGTCACTTTTACCCGTATGTCGACATTATCAAAATCGATTTCCGTGAAACCGACCAACAGACAATCGACAGCGTCATTGAAGCGATCCGTGAGTTTCCGCACATTAAGCTACTCGCCGAAAAAGTTGAAACCAACGAAGAATTCCAACGTGCATTAGCGATGGGCTTTCATTACTTCCAGGGGTATTTCTTTTCAAAACCTGAAGTGATGCAAAGCAAGTCGCTGTCTCCCGCGCAAATGACTCTTGCTGAGTTACTGTACGAAACGTCAAAATCTGAGATGGATCTATCGAAAATCACCGGGATTTTCCAACGTGACGTCAACCTGTCATATAAGCTGCTGCGGTATTCAAATTCGGCCATTTTTAAACGTCGTTCGGAAATCGAGAGCATCAAGCAGGCCATCATTGTGCTTGGGCAATTAGAGCTGAAAAAATTCCTTTCAGTGCTGTTTACCGCCCAAGTCGCTAGTGAAAAACCTGCAGAGCTCATGCGTTTGGCCATGACACGCGCCAAATTTGCCGAAGGCATCGCAGTATTACATCGGCAAACCGATTCAGCTAAAGCATTTTTGACCGGTATGATGAGCCTGATGGACGCGATCCTTGATGAACCAATGGAGTCAGTGCTCGCGAAATTGCCGCTTGCCAAAGAAATCAAAGATGCACTGATTGGTGAGCCTGGCGCCCTATCCTCTTACTTGGGCTTAGTAAAATGCTACGAACAAGCGTTGTGGAGCGAAGCAAAAACGTCGATCGCCGATTTAAAGCTAGCGCCCGAAGATGTTCCAGATAAATACCATGAAGCAGTGCAGTGGGCGAATGAACAAATGCGTGCTTTAGGCGACGAATAACCAACTGGAGCTAGCCCCCCGACCAAGCTCCAGTTGTTTTGCGGGCTAGTTAAAACTAACTAGTTCCGCAATGCGGCTGGCCATCTTGTCACCAATCCCCTTGACTTCTTTTAACTGCTCTTGGTTTTTGATGGGCCCTTTCGCCTTGATATAGTCCAAAATTGCTTGTGCTTTCTTGGCACCAATACCTGGGATCGCTTCCAATTGAGCTAGTGTTGCTTTGTTAATCGATACTTTCTCTACAACTTGGCTAGTGGGCACCGCTTTCGCAGTCACAGCTTCAGGTAGAGCGGCATGTAAACCAGCAGCAAACAGCACAGATAAGCAACTTAACATCATTGTTTTCAAATTCATGGTACTTTCCTTGTGGTTGTGAACATGTTAAAAAGGCCGTCGATTTGGCCTCGGGTTGTACCGCAGAATTTCTGCGGGACTTTTCAACGATAGATGGCATTATTTAACTTTCCATTAACTTTTTAATACTTTTTCTTAACCTATTGATTCAGCAGAAATTAATTTTCCGTGGTCTAAGGTGTAGTTAAATCTCTGTTGGAGGAATCGATATGAAGTACTTGTGGATCATTGTTCCGTTTCTTACCGTCGGCTGTGCGCAACACGACCGCAAAAACTACCAAATGGCTGATGTCACAAAAGTAGAACCCGTCTATAAAACATTAGAAATTCGCAAACCCAAAAAAGTCTGTGAAGAGCGTCAAGTAGTTGAGCGTCAATCCGACTCAGCTGCGCCGACAGTCGTGGGCGCAGTGGTGGGCGGCTTGTTAGGTCGCGCTGTTGGTGGCCGCAGCGCTGGCGATAAAAACGTCGGTATGGTCGCAGGTGCCGTGATTGGTGGCGCCATTGGTAACGAAGCTGGCAAACAAAATGGCGAACAAGTGGTTAAACATGAAACCGTTTGTTTTGAGTCTGGTTATGACGTTGAATACCAATCTGTGGTTGATGGCTATCACGTCACCTATATTCTGAATGGTCGTGAATACAACACAGTATTGGACCATGAACCTGGTGCAAAGATGCCAGTTTATGTAGAACCACCAAAAAACAGATAATTCCAAGGAAGCACAATGCGCGTATTAGTGGTTGAAGATGAAGCCTTACTTGCAGAGCAGGTCAAAAATCATTTGGAACAGCAGCATTTTTCTGTCGACGTCTCTCATGACGGCGTCGATGGTCATTTCAAACTTGTTGAATATCCATATGATTTAGCAATCATTGATTTAGGTTTACCTAAACTTGATGGCATTAGTGTGATCCGCAAAGCGCGCAAGGCAGAGGTCAAAACGCCGATCATTGTGCTAACTGCTCGCGGCAGCTGGCAGGAAAAAGTCCAAGGGCTTGATGCTGGTGCAGATGACTATTTAACCAAACCTTTTCATATGGAAGAGTTACTTGCGCGCTGTAACGCTCTGATTCGACGCGCAGCCGGTCAATCCGATCCGACTTTAAATGCCGGTCCGATTTGTTTAAATAGTCGCACCCAACAAGTGTTTGTTGACGGTGCTGAAGTTCCACTGACCGCTTACGAATACAAAGTTCTTGAATACTTCATGCACAACCCGACCAAAGTGATTTCGAAAACTGAACTCACAGAGCACATCTACGATCAGGACTTTGACTTGGATAGTAATGTCATTGAAGTCTTTGTCCTACGCCTGCGTAAAAAGCTCGATCCAGATGGCGAGCTTAAGCCAATTGAAACATTGCGTGGTCGTGGCTATCGGTTTAACTTGGCTATCGCTTGATGCCGTTGTCGCTTAAAGCTCGCCAAGCCATTATCGGCTTGGTCTTATTAGTGTTTCTGCTGCCCGCCTCGTTTTTTGCCATAGAGCGGGCATTTTTTGCACAGCTGTTGACTAGTACCGAGCAGAAACTCGAAGTTCATCTGTATTCGTTCTTATCCGAGCTTTCATCGAAAAACTCGATCCCAGATATCAATAACAGCCTACTACCTGCAGATTTTTTACGAGCCGATTCAGGCACTTATGCATATATTGTCAGTGAAGACAAACTGATTTGGCAATCTGATAGCTCGTTAAACCAACATTTTGTGCCACCGACGCAAGAACTGCTACCCGGTAAGCACGAATTTGTGGCGTTGGAAGACGGCGAAAAGACCTACCGAGTTCTTTCCTTTGCGCTGCTATTCGACATGGGCGATCGCAGCATGCCGCTGACTATCCATATCCTGCAAGATGAAGCCTTGCTCTCACCACAGGTTCAAAGCTTCCGGAAGACATTGTTGCGTTGGTTTGTTGGCATTGGCAGCGGTCTTAGTGTGATCATGTTACTTGCGTATTACTGGATCACGCGCCCGCTGTCGGCGCTTGATCATGAAATTCGCCAAGTTGAGAGTGGTGCACAACAACATTTATCGTCGAATTATCCGTACGAATTGCAGACTCTGAAAGAAGATTTAAACCTACTGCTGGACAGCCAAAACCGCCAAAAACAGCGCTACCGTCATCACTTAAGTGATTTAGCTCACGCCCTTAAGACACCAGTTGCAGTTTTAAGAACTTCTGCAATGGCCGAAGTTCCAGAACTACGCCAACAAATAGATCGCATCACCGCCATGATCGAACATCAGTTAAAGCGTGCTAGTTCGTCTGGGCATGATGTGTGGCAAAAGCAAATTGCCATCGACCCCGTTATTGAACAAATTCAAAATGCCCTACTGAAAATCTACCGCCATAAACAAATTCATTGGGAAATTAATTGTCCAGAGAATGCGATGTTTCGTGGTGATGAAACCGACCTGATGGAAATGCTTGGGAACTTGATGGATAACGCATGCAAAGCGTGTAAACATCGGGTGCGGGTCGATATCTTTACGCGCCCTTTGATGATCGATGTACAAGATGATGGCCCGGGCGTTCCTCAAGACAAAATTGCAGAATTGGTCAATCGTGGCACACGATTGGATACCTACGCCGAAGGACATGGTGTAGGGCTATCTATCGTCGATGAGCTTGTAAAATCCTACCAAGGTGAATTTCAAATTGGCACAAGTGTGCTGCAAGGTGCTAGTTTTAAGATATTGTTTTCTCAACATTCTTATTAAGATGAAATCATTCAGTATCCTGCTATTCACTGTTTTCGCTTTTCCGGTACTCTCTGCATCGTGTCTGCAAACGGATAAATCCGAATATTCCAATTGCCTAGACGAGCAAGTCGTGGCCTTAGAACGTGAAATGGAAGTGTCTGAACGGACTATCAAAGCCGACTTAGAAGCTGCAGCGAAGCTAAACGGCCGCTTTGGGCCAATCGCCTTATTTGAAAAATCTCGACGCGAATACCGCGCATACGTATCTTCACACTGCCAATGGCAATATCTCACACAAATCCCAAATAGCTTGGCGGGTGCTATTTTATTTAAGGAATGTCTGGTGCAACATCACCAACAACAAATCGCTGAATTATCTGCACTTAAAATTCATTGATCGACTCTGCACCATGGCCGTTTAACAGAGAAACGGTAAGGAGATTTCGTTCATGCGTATTCTGTTAACGGGTGGTACAGGACTGATTGGCCAGGCTTTGATTAAGCGCTGGCATCTACAACATGATGTCACAGTGCTGACTCGTGATATCGGCAAAGCGGCAACACTATTAGCTAATGTAAGGCTGGTTCATTCACTGGATGAAGTCGATTTCAACAGCATTGACGCCGTGGTCAATCTTGCCGGCGAACCCATCGCTGAAAAGCGCTGGACTACCATCCAAAAAGACCGAATTTGCCAAAGTCGCTGGTTGTTGACAGAAGATTTAGCGGGCAGAATTCTGCAGGCGCGGACGCCCCCACACCTCCTGATCAATGGTTCAGCGGTTGGATTTTATGGCAGACAAGACCATGGACCGCTTGATGAGCATTACAGCGGTTTTTATCCTGAATTTAGCCATGATGTTTGTGCGCGATGGGAGAATCTGGCCAATCGTGCCAAGACTGACAAAACGCGCGTCGCCATAGTGCGGATTGGCATTGTTTTGGCATCCTCTGGAGGAGCGCTAGCCAAGATGCTACCTGCTTTCAAGCTAGGACTTGGCGGACCAATTAGCCACGGTGCTCAATATATGTCTTGGATCCATCTGGACGATTTGGTGGCGCTTTTTGACCATTTGTTACACCAATCGGATGCAGAGGGGATCTATCATGGCACGGCGCCGATGGCCGTGACGAATCAGCAATTTACCAAGCTGTTGGCCGAGCGATTACACAGACCGGCCTGGTTTCGAGTCCCAGCCTTCGTGTTGAAGCTCGCGTTAGGCGAAATGTCCGACTTACTTATTTATGGCCAACAAGTTTATCCGCAGCGGGTATTAGACAGCGGCTTTCGCTATCAATACCCGCAATTACGGCAAGCATTGGACGCGCTTGACCTTTAGCCTATTGCTCAGCCAACGCCTGTCGAATCACTTGCGCAGGCGTTGGTACCATTACTTTTCCTAACAATAGACTGCCAACCAAGGTTACACAGACGGCGCCAATCACTGGCCCGAGCAACCAAAACTCTGGATGAAGTTGAAATGCAGTGCCGGATAACTGTTGCTGAATCATCGCCAACACACCTTCAGCCAATAAGCTAGCCAGCAGGCCTGCGATAGCACCAAGCATCGCCAGCTCGTATAGTACTGATAGCCGCAAAAACCGCGTTTTGGCGCCGAGTGTGCGTAACAAAGCTAATTCGCGTTGCCGCTCATCAACCGTGGATTGGATTTGTGCCACTAACACCAAGATTGCGGCTGCAACGATTAAACCTAGAATAAAAGATAGTGCTAACGACACTTGCGCAATCACATCTTGTACTTGCTTGATGATTTGTTGCACTGAAATTTGAGTGATGGTCGGCCAACTGCGGGCGAAATCATTCAGCAAAGCACTCTGCTCTGGCGGTATACGGATTGCGGTCATCTCTGTTGCAGGAATATCCACCATTAGATCCGCGGATAAAATTAAAAAGAAGTTTGGCTGAAGCGAATTCCAATCCACTTTGCGAATACTGGTCACTGTCGCGACTTTGCCAAAACCACCTATTTGCAGCGACAATTTGTCACCAATGACCAATCCCAACCGTTCGGCTTGGCGAGACTCCACGGAAACCTCTGCTTGTGGTGTATCACTGAACCATTGTCCTTCAATGATTTCATTGCCGGGCGGTAATTGTTGCGTCCAGGTCAAATTCAGTTCACGTCCAAAGCCTTCACGTCTGCCATCGGCTGGTGGAGAACCTTGATTGTTTTCATCTGGTTCAACCAATAGATCGTCATTCACTGCTGTCACCCGCCCCGCAACCATGGGATAAAATGGCCCGGTTTGCAGTTGGTGTTCTGCAAAAAAAGCCTTTAGCTGCGGCTTATCCGCAGCGTTGATATTAACCAAAAATATGTTAGGCGCCGTTGAGGGGAGTTGTTGCTGCCATTGACTGACTAATTCCGTACGCAAAAAGAACAACAATAAAGACAAAAATATCGCCAACGTAAAGGTCACCAACTGAAACGCATTCGGCCAAATGCGGCGCCGAATTGACGCTAAAGCCAGAACAAAACTACCGGTCTGCCCCACGCCCAATGGTTTTGACACACGAAGGACCAACACAGCCAGTCCAAAAATAACCAGCGCAGCGACAAGACAAGCACCAAACAGGATCGCACTTAGCCGTGCATCGTTGCTAAAAAACCACATCAAACAAAATACGGCGAGTGCACTGAGTAATAAATGAGGCCAATCGAAAGCGATTGATTTTGCACCTTGTCGCAGCACATCTAGAGCGGGCGTTTGCGCCATCACCCAAATAGGGCGCGCGGCAAACAACGCTGCACACAACAGGGCCGTCAAACCACCCAATTGAAATGGCAACCAACTCATTTTGGGCTGGTAGTCACTGAGAAGTTGGCTCATTAAAGCCCCACTTCCAGCAATGGCTAACTGTCCGAATATCATACCCACTGACGCGCTGCTTACGACAATAAAAAACAGATGGCTGAAATACAAACGTCGGCTTTGCGTTTGCGTCAGACCAATAGCTTTGAGGATGGCGATACTCTGCCGCTGCCGCTCACTGTAACGCTTGGCCGCTACCGCTGCCGCGCAGCAGGACAAAATAATGCCCAGCAGACCCGCTAACAAAATAAAGCGCTCAGCTCGGTCTAAGGTCGCTCCCAACGTGGTTTGTCTATCCAATTGTTGGATACGTGAATTTTTTGGCAATAGTGGGACTAATTGCTCTGATAGAGTCGCGATCGACGCGGTTTCACCCGCAAACAGCGCCCTGTAGCTGACTTGACTGCCTGGTTGAATCACCTGTGTAGTCGAGACATCTGCTAAAGACATTAAAAGACGTGGGTTACCACCAAACAGATTTAAAGGCGCGTCGGGTTCTTGGTCAATTAAACCGGTTACTTTGGCCTTAAACATGCCGATCTCAATTTCATCACCCACGCCTATTTGCAGTCGCTGTAGCAACTGCTGATCAACAAAGACCTGACCTGGCAATACCTGATGAAACTGGTTTTGTCCGCTTATTAGCACCAAACTACCACGTAGCGGGTATCTCTGATCTACCGCTTTGATGCTGGTCAGCTGCATCGCATCGCCGTGATAGACCATAGTGTTAAACGACTGGATGTGCGATGTCGCGACATCATACTTCTTCGCCAGTTCAAACCAACTTAGTTCTGGTGTGGTCGATGAACGAACAACTAGATCAGCAGCACTTAACTGTGAGCTTCGCTGCAACAACGCATCACGAACACTCTGGGTGATCCCACTCAACGTCACCACTGAAAAGACAGTCAATAGCATAGCGAAGGCGATAACCCATAGGTCGCCTCGACTCAGCTCGTGTTTGAATAGTCGCCAAGCGATCCTGCTTAACATGCGCTGTCTCCAACAATCTTTCCGGCAGCCAATTGAATTTGTCGCTGACAACGTGCTGCAAGCACTGGACTATGAGTGACCAAAATGAGTGTTGTACCGTGTTGAGCGTTCAATTCGAACAATAAGTCCTCAATCTTTTTGCCTGTAGCCGCGTCCAAATTGGCACTGGGTTCATCAGCAAACAATACTTTCGGCATAGTGATAAAAGCACGGGCGATCGCCACTCGTTGTTGCTCGCCTCCAGACAATTGTCCAGGGAAAAATTCAGCCCTGTGTAACAACCCCACCTGTTCTAGCAAATTTAGAGCACGTTTACGCGCGTCCTTGATTCCCGCTAACTCGGCCGGCAGCATGATGTTTTCTAGTGCAGTTAGCGCCTGCAGCAGTAAAAACGACTGAAAGACAAAACCTGTTTTTGAAGCGCGAATAGCGGCTCGTTCATCATCAGTGAGCTTCGAAAAAGGTTGTTGTTCAAACCAAACCTCACCTTGCGATGGAACGTCTAAACCGGCGAGTAAGCCAAGCAAAGTTGATTTGCCTGAACCGCTCTCCCCGACCACGGCGACTGTCTCTCCAGCATTGATTCGCATAGAGATATCGGTCAGGATATGCAAACGACCATCGTGGGTTTGCACGTCTTTACCCAGATTATTAACGTTGAATTGAGGTTGCTGCATGCGTATTTATTCCATTCTTTGCATTGGCTTGTTGTTGATATCGCCTTTACAGGCAAAAACTATGTTGATTCTTGGAGACAGTTTAAGCGCAGGTTACGGCCTTCCCACTGAGCAAAGCTGGCCACAAATGCTTGACCGCGAACTCGCTGATTGGGATTTTACGAATGCTTCTATTAGCGGTGAAACCAGTCAAGGAGCATTAAATCGACTCCCTGCATTGCTTGCAACCAATCCAGACGCACTGCTTGTCGAAATAGGCGCAAACGATGGGCTCCGTGGTTACCCAGTACAGCGGATCCGCACCAATATTCAACAGATCATCGATATGGCCAGACAGGCTCAAATCAAGGTCGTTTTGATGCAAATACGTATACCACCGAATTATGGACCACGTTACACGCAACAATTTGAGACCATGTACCAAGAATTAGCGACAGAGAATAACTTGGTTCTTTGGCCATTTTTTATGGAAAAAATTGCAGTGGATCCGACTTTGATGCAGCCAGATGGTTTGCACCCAAATGCCAAAGGTCAACCATTGATAGTGGAACAGCTTAAACCATTGTTTGAACAATTAAAGTAGCGAGTAGATGCTGGGGTAGCGCATTGGTACTAAAGGCATTAGCGCAAAAATCGTCAGCTTGGTGATTACGCGATAACTTAGTGACAATGAGTGAATAAGGAGTTGGAGTAGTTGGTGGAGCTAAGCGGGATCGAACCGCTGACCTCTTGCATGCCATGCAAGCGCTCTCCCAGCTGAGCTATAGCCCCAAAGCCTGAACAACTAATGTTCGGAAGTGGCGTCCCTTAGGGGATTCGAACCCCTGTTACCGCCGTGAAAGGGCGGTGTCCTAGGCCTCTAGACGAAAGGGACATCTGAGAAAACTACAACGTTCGAAACTGAGTGGCGTCCCTTAGGGGATTCGAACCCCTGTTACCGCCGTGAAAGGGCGGTGTCCTAGGCCTCTAGACGAAAGGGACACATTTCAGTTTTTGCTTACTTCAGGATTGGCGTCCCTTAGGGGATTCGAACCCCTGTTACCGCCGTGAAAGGGCGGTGTCCTAGGCCTCTAGACGAAAGGGACCCTGAAGTTTGCGTGTTCTGTTTCTGAGTGGCGTCCCTTAGGGGATTCGAACCCCTGTTACCGCCGTGAAAGGGCGGTGTCCTAGGCCTCTAGACGAAAGGGACACATTCAGAAATTTGGTGGAGCTAAGCGGGATCGAACCGCTGACCTCTTGCATGCCATGCAAGCGCTCTCCCAGCTGAGCTATAGCCCCACTCTATTGATTCATCGCGACGTTTAACCGCTGCGTTGCATCACAGAACGAGGCGCATTTTATGGGGGGGGGATTGAGGTGTCAAACTATTTTTTCCTTCCACTGATTCGTTCGAGCATTTTTTATGCTTTTCGTTGAAATTCGCACAGCAACTAAACAATTTTAGGGAACTCAGCTGCTTGCAGCACAAATCGACCGCTTGAACTGTTGGATTTGCATGCTTTATGCCGCGCTGTGGTAAGATGGAACCATGACCAGTTGCAGGATTCACTGATGTACGAAGCGCATTACGGATTAAAAGAACGTCCATTCCAACTCACGCCAAACCCAAATTGTTTTTTCGCTGGGAAGTTACATAAACGTGCCCTCGCCTATTTGCAATACGGTCTGAGCCAAGGTGAAGGCTTTATTGTGATCACAGGCGATATTGGCACCGGAAAAACTACCATCGCCAATCAATTACTTGCGCGATTGGATGCAAATCTACTGGTTGCAAAGCAAATAGTGACATCAAAACTCGATCCAGATGATCTGTTACGCATGGTTGTATCGGTGTTTCAGCTGCAGTCACGCGACCAGACCAAAGCCGGCTATCTAGAGGCGATTTCAAATTACTTAACGAGTCTTGCACAGCAAAACAAACGGGCTTTGTTATTAGTTGATGAAGCCCAGAATTTACCTTTGGAATCTATTGAAGAACTCCGCATGTTGTCTAATTTTCAACTTGCTGGTAAACCCTTACTACAAAGTTTCTTGCTTGGGCAAAATGAATTAAATGCCATTATTCAGTCGCCGCATATGGAGCAATTTCGGCAACGTATTATTGCGTCTTCGAACTTAACTGCACTTGCCGCGGATGATTGTCAAGCTTATATACAATACCGAATTGAACGTGCAGGCGGTGATCCACGTATTTTGGCTGACGATTGCTTTCCTCTCATTCATCAATTTTCGCGTGGCGTCCCAAGGAAGATCAATAACTTAATGGACCGAGTATTGCTTTTTGGATTCTTAGAGGAAAAACATCAATTTCATGCCAGCGATATTCAACAAGTCATAGAAGAAATTAATGGTGAGATTGCGAATCAACCATTTGTTCCCCCTGTTGAACATTCGCCTTCTACGGTCGCAGTGACACCTCAAGCCACAGCAATGGTTCAAAATGTGCAGCCAAACGCAGCACAGGCTGCAGCTAATGCGGTTGTTGAAACAAACACTGCCAGCAATCCTTATCAAGCGATGCTCAGTGAGCTAAGTTTGCTGTTAGATAATAGTTTGCAAAATAAAATCCGCATGGCACAGCAACTGGATGAATTGTTAAGTCATCAGCAACAACAAATGTTGAATCAGAAAAAACAAAACCCAGGTCAATAACCTGGGTTTTTCTTAGTGCTCCTATACGTCATTCAAAACTATAGGAAACTTTCATACCTATCCGACTTTCTTCGTACTGATACAAAGTGGACGCGAAATCATTATTAATGCGGCCGACTATCAACGAACTATTCAAATGGCGACTTAACTGCCGATTTAGTGCCAAATTCCAGGTATTGCTAATCCCGGTGTAATCGTTCTCGGCTGATACAGCAATGCCTTCGGATTTCGAATCAGAATGCGCATAACTAAGCACCAAGTCCATATGTTGCTGCAACGCCCAAGACGCAGATAAATTACCAAACTTCTCGTTGCGTGTGGCATCTCGTTCGAGGTAACTATCTTTCCGCTGGCCAAGTTGTAGCTGCAACTTCAGTCGCTGGAAGTCATATCCTAACGAGTAGTCAACGGAGCGACGAACGATACCGAATTCACTGTAGTCACTGCCTGGGTTTCTAATGTTGTAATAAGTTTCGCCTGGTTGAGGGACATAATTTGCCGTCGGAGGTTGAAAGCAAGAATCCAAACTAGGGACTGCGCCTGGAGGACAAACAAACAGACCTGTTGTTGCATCGGCACCGGACAACCCCAACAAAGAGCCAACTTGGTCAGATGCAGTCAGCTTCATTCTCAGCTTTTGTAGGTTGTATTCACCGGACAGGTTCAAAGAACGACCGAAGAAACGCCGGTCAAGTTGCCCGGACAACTTAGTTCGACGGCTCGGCTTGATATCAAATGCGGTCCCAATGTATGCCTTTTGGCTATCACCATTGGTTAAAGTGTTATACGTTATGTTCCAGAAACTCTGACGGCCAAAATGCCATTCAAGGCCGCCGCCTACGCTCCGATAATTCTGCACTGAGTACAAAAAGTTGCTTAGGTTGAAATCAGAAAATCCAGATGTCCTTTCAATGCGAGCTTGGCCAACCATTTGAATATTATGAAAAAATGGCACCCCAACGATGACATTCGCGGCTCGATTAAAAATGTCCTCTGAAAACTCGCGACTGGTCTTGGAGCCTGTACCTTCAACCCCCCAAAAGAAGCTTCGGCTTCGATCTCGAGAATTCAAATCAAAACTGAAACTGCCGACACTATTTGTCAGCGAGTCTGCCGCCGGTAGGCTATCCAACGAGCCCACGATTAAACCTCGCGGCCGTTCTGCTGTACTATTTAAAAAGCTAACATTCCAATTCGTACTTAACGCAGAATTAAATACCTTGCTGTAATTGACCGATCCTTGCGTTGATTGCTGCTTGCTCAACATGTCTGGACTATTGTACTGATCTCGCCCACGTTCAGCGCGTCCACCAACTTGCTGCACACTGTTGGATTGATTGGTCGCCAAACGTACAGTCATTGCATCGTTAAGTAGCTTGGCCGAATTATCCAATGAGTACGACACTAACTGCTCGTTGCTCTGCGAACCATCAGAGTAAAAAACTCCGTCAATTCCCACACGTGCAGATGTCCGAAAAACATCACCTGAATGAACAAAACTTAGTGCAGGAGCCACGGAATAAGCCGAATCTCGGGAATCCTCATCTACCGATTTATGCTGAAAGCTGTAGTAACTCACATCTAGTGTCGGTACAAATTCATTTTTCGCAGTAGCAGCCCATGTAGGAAGCAAAGTGAATGCCACTAACGTCAATTGAAACAGAGGATTATTGCGCATAGTATCCATAACCGTAGCCATATCCTTTGTCTTGACTGTAATGCGCTTTGTTGATGACAAACCCAACTGCAAGATCTTTTGGCAGCATAGAAAGCGCTTTTTCAAGCTCATTGAGTTTGGTTTTTCTCTCCTCACAGACAATGACTGCCTGTCCACACATACCAGCTAAAATCGCGGTTTCGTTCACACCAAGTAGTGGTGGTGCATCAAAAATTACGATACGGTCTGGGTATCTCGTCGCAAATTCTTCGACCAACGCCGCCATTTTATCGCTGGCAAGGAGTTCAGTGCTGAGATGATGGGGGCGGCCGGCAGCGATTATTTTTAATCGTTCTACATTGGTGCTGTACATGATGTCAGTCACCCCTACTTGGTCATTACTTAGAAAATCAGTAAGACCTACCGGCAAAGAGATCTCGAGCGTACGACTGACATTTGGGCGTAACACATCAGCATCGACCAACAACACAGTTTTGTCTTGCTCAAGAGCAATACTCAACGCCAAGTTCACTGACGTAAAAGTCTTCCCTTCCGCCGGACGTGAACTTGAGACCATAATCAGGTTCGGATGTTTTAGAGTGGAGCTAAGCGGGCCAAACGCGTTGTTGATTAACTTCCGTTTGATCACCCGAAACTCTTCGTAAATCAGTCGTCGTTCAGTGGTCAAGGTTACAAAATGCCTTGCGTCCAATCGCTGCAAATCAATACCGATAAAATTCTTTTTCTCGGCACTGGTTGTTACGACGGCTTCAACTGGAGTCTGAGTAGCAGCAGCTTCTGGTTCAATGCTAGCAGTTAGTGGTGTCGTTGCGGCCATTGCCACTTCAATTGATGTGGCTGCAGGAGTTTCAACCGCTGCTGGCTGAGGTTCCGCCGCTGCCGGCTGCAGGGCAGCTAACTTGTCTAGCGCTTTTTCGATAGTACTCATAATAAGCGCTCCCAAATTTTGGCGGCAGTGATGCCAAACACCAATTCATTGACAATAAACAAAGTATAACCCGTTACCAACATCAAACTCAGTCCAACGAAATACCATAAATGTCGACGATTCTGTTTCAACACCGTTTCTTTATCAGTATGAGAAACCAAACCGAATACCGGAAAATCCGAAATCATTTTTAATTGTAAGGCAGAGGTCACAACAGGTTGGAACTGGCTTCGAGCAAAGGCCATAAACAGCCCTGCAAATGCCCCTAAAAACAGCACCACAGTGTATAACAAGATGCGCGGTGGCCCTGACGGTTTGAAAGGAACTCGCGGAGGCTCAATAATCTTAAATTGAACTTCTTGCGACGTAGCATCTTTTTTCTGAGTCAAATCAATCGCTTCGCGGCGAGACAACAATTCTTCATATTTAGCTTTGGTGATCTCATAATCACGGTTCAACCCTGAAAACTTCGCCTCAATGTCAGGAATGATGTTGCGTTGACGTTCTAGTGAGTCGACTTTGTCTTGGTAGTTAGCTACGCGCACACGTTGTGACTCGACTTCATTCTCTAACTTAGCAACGTTAAGCCGCAATTCTTGATACACCTGATTTTGTGCCATCGCAGAATTGGGTGACGAAGACGACGCGTTTTGACGCAGCTGTGCGATTTCGTCTTTACGCAGTTGCTGCAAGTTCTCTAATAATCGCTTTGTTTCACGAACATCCGGATGGCTGTCCGTGTAGCGGATCAATAATGCGTCGAGCTGATTCTGCAACGCTTTAATCCGTTCATCATATTGGGAACTAAAGCCAGTCACAGCGCCATCCGTGCTTGAAGATTCGGCTGTTTCACCCTGAAGTTGCTTGCGTGCCGAATCGAGTTGCTTTTCTGTTTGCTTCAACTGCAAACGAGCTTCTTCCAGGCGCTCTTTTTCCGATTCAATTCGCGTGTAAAAATTAACATCGCTAGTCGGGCCCACCGCAATCTGCTCTTTTTTGAACTCAGATAAGCGCTTTTCCGCTTCAGTTAATCGAGTTTCGTAATCTTTGATTTGGGACTCTAGGAATTCGGATGCCTTTTTGTTGTCTGCAGCAGCACTACCGACTTGACTCTCAACGAAGGTATTTAGGGTTTCTTGGACTACTTTGAGCGCCATTGGCGACGACGCATTGCTGTAGCTAATTAGATAGATATTTTCACGGCCTGAACGTGAAAACTTGATTCCATTTTGTAAGTCATCGATAAGCTTTTCGTAAGAATGGGCATCTGGGGCTTGCACATCGAGATCGGTTGCTCGGGCAATTTTCTCAAGATTCGGCCGACTAAGCAGCGATTTCGCCATTAACTCTAGCTCTTGATCTGGGTTGGGTTGCATCAAGGCCAGACCCGCTAACACGGGATCAAGAACTGAACGAGTTTCTACATACAACTTTGCATCTGCTTGATAAGTGGGTGGTAAGTTAAAAACCCCCAACCAACCAAGTGGACAAACAACCCACGCCGTCAAAATTATATAACGTCGTCTCAGCCAAACACCTTGTAAGTAAATCAACAGCATCTCTATGGCGAGATTTAAATCCTTCATCCAACGCTCTCCAGCCTGTCTTCGATTTAGAACCAGGCTTCAGGAATAATCACGATATCGCCGGGTAAAATATCCACATTCGCAGAAATATCACCATCACGGATTAAATCGTCTAACTGCAACTCGTAGGTCGTCTGTTTTCCGTTAATGACCCGCACCAGTTTTGCACTGTTACCATCGGCAAATTCAGACAAACCACCTGCGGCAATCATCAGGTCAAGTGCTGTCATATTCTGCCGATAAGGAAAGGCCATTGGTTTTCCAGATGCACCAATGATCCGAACCTGCTCACTGAATGGCCCCACAAACCCATTCACTGATACTGTGACTACAGGATCACGAATGTATTTGGCTAAGACTTTTTCCATCTCACGGGCGAATTGGCTTGGAGTTTTACCCGCAACAGAGATATCTTCGACCAGTGATGTGCTGATTTTACCATCAGGGCGAACCGTAAACGAACCGGACAGTTCAGGGTTTCGCCACACAAAAATTGTGACAGCATCGTTGGGGCCGATCAGGTAATTGTACTGGTCTACTGCCGCGGTTTGTGAGGGCTGAACTGTCGCCGGAGGCAGTTGATTAGTGGTACAAGCTTGCAGCGAAAGCAACAACATCACAGCTGCCGTTCTACCGATGGCTGGGCACATTTTCATGTTAGATATCCTTATAAATCAGATGCGGTTGTAATATAACTGAATTTTTAGGTACTGTAATGGCAGTCAAAAATTTAATTTAAACTTCATGGTTGACAGCGTATACTTCTCCGTCACCTAAAAAGAGTCAAGATGACATCATTGAAATCCTCAAGAATGATCGTTCCAGGAAGAAACTCAGATGAATAAGGCTGTTCGATACGGCAACAATACCCTCGCCGACAAGCTGTTTTTGTTCGGTGAAATGCTGCTTTTACTGGCATCCAGTTTTGCTGCGTCTTACATCGCATCTTTTTACACCCCGATAGATCAAGAACTGGCGGCTATAAATGCGGCCTTGTTTACCGGCTCAGTGATGTTGTGTGCTTTGTCGGTTGGTTTATACGATCAAAAACTCCGCGAGGACACCGGCGGCGTCCTAAAACGCGTGGTGATAACCCTCATATTTAGTGCAATTTTGTTAGAGGGGATCATCTACGGATTTGCGCCTTCACTTCGGCTCACGCACATTTATTCGTTACTGGCGTCAGCGGTTGCCGCAGTTACCCTCACCTCTTTTCGATTGTTATTTCACTACCACGACATTACCCGGATCAGCCGTCGTAAAGTGTTGATCTTAGGTTCAGGCGAGCGAGCGTCGATTATCGAACGACGCATGCGCCGTAATGTCGACAAAAGAAACTTTATAATTCATGGATTTGTCCGTATTGAAGGTGATCAGCCAGGCCACATTCCTGACAGCAAAGCTATCGAATTCGACTATAGAACCTCACTGTACGAATATGCTGTAGAGCACGAAATCGAACAACTGGTGATCGCCTGCGATGAGCGCCGCAACATGCTGCCTGTTGAACATTTATTCAAATGTAAAACGCGCGGTATTGATGTTATCGAAATCTTAGACTTTATCGAGCAAGAGACGGGACAAATCGCTGTCAATCTGATCTATCCAAGCTGGGTCATCTACTCCAATGGTTTTGAAATGAACCATAGATTCAAGACCAGTCTTGATCATCGAATGAATGCGATTTTAGCGCTGATGTTATTGGCTGTGGTCTGGCCGATTATGTTGGTGACTGCTCTAATCATTTATTTCGACGATGGGCGTCGCACCGGCGCATCAATCTTTTATCGCCAAGTCCGCATAGGTTTAGATGGGAAGCCGTTCCAAATCCTGAAGTTCCGCAGTATGCGCCCTGACGCGGAAGCTGGCGGCGCAGTCTGGGCAAGCGTCAATGACAACCGAGTCACTCGTATCGGTGCCTTTATCCGTAAATACCGTGTCGATGAACTGCCACAACTGTTTAATATCTTGCGCGGTGATATGGGCTTTGTTGGACCTCGTCCAGAGCGTCCAGAATTCGTCGAGAAGTTGGTTAAAGAAATCCCTTATTACAATCAACGCCATAACGTAAAACCTGGTCTCACTGGTTGGGCTCAGCTGAAATATCCGTATGGATCGACCACTGAAGATGCACAAGAGAAGTTGAAATTTGATTTGTATTACATCAAGCACCGCACCTTGATGCTGGATTTAGTTATTCTGATCCGTACGGTCGAAATCGTGTTGTTTGGAAAAGGGCGTTAACGGATGACGCAAGGACCTCTAAACGCTCTTACTGTTGATGTTGAAGACTATTTCCAAGTTGCGGCCTTTGACGAATGTATTTCCGGTGAGCAATGGGAATCGATGCCTCAACGTGCAGCTTTAAACACTCGACGTTTGTTAGATCTGTTTGACGCACAAGGTGCCAAAGCGACTTTTTTTGTCTTAGGTTGGATTGCCGAGCGCTTCCCTGATCTAGTCAGAGAAATTGACGCTCGTGGACATGAAGTAGCCAGTCACGGTTATTCTCATGCCAAAGCCACTACCCAAACTGCTGAAGAGTTTTATCAAGATGTGCTAAAAGCACGTTTATTGCTTGAAAGTATTGTGGGCAAACCGGTTATTGGTTATCGAGCACCTAGCTTTTCAATCGGCAAAAGCAACGAATGGGCATTTGCGAAACTAAAAGATGCCGGTTATTTGTACACCTCAAGCACTTACCCAGTTGTGCACGATCACTATGGGACTCCGGACTGGCCGCAACAACCCTACTTGCGTGACGAGGGGATTTTAGAGATCCCGATGCCGGTATTAAACAAATGGTCAATGCAGTTACCTATTGCGGGTGGAGGGTATTTCCGTTTGCTGCCATATTTTGTCAGCCGATTCTTCATCGATAAATTTCTGCAAACGGCCGCTCATCCGTACATGTTTTATTTCCATCCATGGGAAATTGACCCGGCACAGCCACGCATCGAGCAAGCGCCGGCAAAATCCAAGTTCCGTCACTATGTGAATCTGCAGCGGATGGAAGGCAAAGTCGGCGCTTTGCTGCGTGATTACCGGTGGCAATCTGTTGCCAATGTGTATGGCCCCTATCTCCCATCAGCAACAATTTAACACCTCACAATGAATCAGGATGTGATGACGTCAACACCAAAAACTATTTTAGTGTTGTGTCATCGCATCCCATTCCCAGCGGATAAAGGCGATAAAATTCGCAATTATTACCTGATCAAAAGTTTAGCTAGTCACTTTAAGGTAATTCTCGGCTGTTTCATCGACCAGCCGTATGATCAGATGTACCAAGACCAATTGCCAACTCTTGCTGATAGTGTGTATTGCCGGTCTTTGTTTATTAGAAAACGCGCTTGGAACGCTTGTCACGCGCTTTTTATTGGAACTTCCATTACAGAACGCTTTTATTCAGACGCTAAGATGGCCGATTGGGCTGCAGAGCAATCTGCGCATGCCGATGCAATTTTGGTTGCCTCTTCAGCCATGGCCCAATATGTACCCGCCCAACATCGCAGCAAAGCAGTCCTGGACTTTGTCGATTATGACTCGCAGAAATGGCGGCACTACGCCAGTCAGACCGACAACGCCTTAAAAGCATGGATATATCGTCGTGAAGCCCGTAAATTACAGCAGTATGAAAAGTTGTTGGTTGCTGAGTTTAAAGCGGCATGTTTAGTCAGCAATTCAGAAGCACAGCAATTCGAAGCTGATTTGCCCAGCGCTCTGCATCACAAGATTGTTGCGCTACCCAATGGCATCGATGTTGATTATTTCAACCCCCAATTATTTGAAATGCCGATTGAAGCTGGGCTAATCGTTTTTACCGGTGAAATGAATTATCAACCCAATATTGACGCCGTGATATGGTTTGCACAACGGGTGTTGCCGCATATTCAATCGCAAAACAAGGTTCGTTTTTGTATCGTAGGACGACACCCGTCGGCCGAAGTTTTGGCCTTGCGTAACGACTACATTGAAGTCACAGGTCGGGTTGAAGATGTGCGGCCTTATCTAGCCAGAGCACAACTGGTGGTCGCTCCGATGCAATTAGCCCGCGGCATAAAAAATAAAGTGCTTGAAGCAATGGCAATGGCCAAACCGATCGTCGCGACTCAGGCTGCACTGTTTGGCTTAGAAACCGCTGCGCAGACCGATGCAATTGCAATAGCAGACACCCCAGAGCTTTTTGCCGACGCCTGCTTAAAAACTCTCGCCGCTAACGAACACGCATGGGCCTCACGCGATGTTGTTGCACAACATTTTTGTTGGCAAGCGAGTGCAAACACCTTAATTTCGTTACTTATCAACGCAAACGATGGACCGAACGCATGATGAGATCGCCAATACCACTGTTTAGTGCTTTGTTATTTTCTGCCGCTTGCTGGCTTTTCTGGCCCACCTTGCTGCAAATGGAAACCGTTTGGCGACATTCTGAAACCTACATGCATTGCTACTTTATTTTGCCGATGTCGTTGTACATGGTGTGGCAAAAGAAAGACCAGTTGAAACTAATTCCGATACGCCCCACGCTCTTACCGCTTTGGTTCATGCTGCCGATATTGGCGCTGTGGTTAAGTGCTTACGCTATTGATGTTGGATTTGCCAGTCACGGCGCACAAGTTGTGTTTTTCCAGCTCTTGCTGTGGGCTTTACTTGGGCATCAAATGACACGGGCAATTCGATTCCCGCTGCTTTTCCTGATATTTATCGCGCCGTTTGGCGAGTCTCTAACTCCCTATTTGCAGGACATTACAGCGTTTATTGGTGTTCATTTATTGCGCCTTGCTGACATTCCCGTCTATCGAGAGGGTTTGTACTTACATACACCGGTGTCTGTATTTGAAGTGGCTGTCGCCTGCTCTGGTCTTAATTTTTTAATTTCGTCGACGGTTATTTCATTGTTGTTTGCCTATTTGTATTTCAGTAAGTTTTACAAACAACTCGCATTTGTCGTTTTTTCAATTGCTCTAGCCGTTATTGCTAACGGTATTCGAGCATTTCTGTTGATGTACATTGGTGAAAAATCGCAGATGCAATATGGCTTTGGTGATGATCACTATTACTATGGCTGGCTGGTGTTCGGCATTACCGTGTTTTTATCGTTTCGTATTGGTGAAAAATTTGCGGATGCTGTGGCAAGTGTTGACCAACCGGTGGTTGTAACTGACGTTTCTGCCGAGGCTTTACATTGGAGCAGGCTGTTGCTGCTGTTGTTGCCTATCGGATTAACCCTTATCGCCAGTCGTCAGCTGCATACAACCATTGCGCCACAAGCACCTGCGACCGCATTGGTGGTAAAGCAATTTGAGCAAACATCTCAAAACAGTGTCGACACCAGTTTTTATGATGGCCTGCGTCGTTCAAGTCTGGTAAATGAACAAGGAATCGAACTGATAGCAGCAGATTATGCACTGCGGCAAGACCGTGGTGATATGATCACCTGGCACAATTGGTTGTACAACCCTAAAGCGTGGACGGTGCTTGAGCAATCCACGGGCACCGATCATCAGATTTTGCTCCTTGCTAACCAAGCTGGCCAACGAAAAGCCCTGATCTATTGGTACCAATGTGGTGACCTAGTAACCACCAGCAAAATTGAAGTAAAGCTGTGTCAGTTAGCATCGATGTTGTTACATCGCCCCACCGAGTTAAAAGTAAGGTTACTTGTGACTCCAGCCACTGATCTCAACGAAGGGCGTCGCCTATTGACGCCTTGGATGAAGGTAGTTGTCAATGCAAGCCTTTAAACGGCATTTTAAGTTACATCGTCATACCCTGACGAGTCGTGAACCAGTTAGATTGGTCATTCCTTTTGCTCCTGGGCACTGCCCGCGTACGGCAATGTTTCAAGCATTCCAACAAGACAAGCGGATTAACAGCCAAGCCGAAGTGATCTCATATTGGCCTGATGGGTCGATCCGTGTTCTGCACCTGCACTGTGTGCCTGCAGCCACGTCCGCAGATATTGTCGTCACGCCTGCGGATCCCCTCAGTTCAGCCAAACAGCCAAGCCCTTCCAGTAATTCAGTCGAGAGCCTCGCGGGACAAATACACCTTCGTTGCGCTGGGCAACTGCATCGCTTGCAACTGAAACTTAACGGCGAAGTTTGGCCTTTTGAACATGTTGAGCAACAGCTCATAGGGCCAGTACTGCAGAGCTGGGAGTTTGTATTAAATCACCCCAAGCTGCCTGTTGATGGGCGCCTTTCTGTGGTGCTATTTCCAGACTGCCATCTTGCCAAAGTGCAGTTTTCGATCACCAATTATCAGCGTGCGCAGCATACAGGTGGGCTGTGGGATTTAGGTGATCAAGGTTCGGTGGCTATCGATGGCCTCGAACTCCAACTACTAGCTGCAAGACGTCAAGCAGATTTGCTCACGACAGAGCCGGGAAAAACATTGCACGCACAGCAGTGGCAAATTTCGCAGCTCAATAGTGGTGGTGATATGTGGCAATCGCGGAATCACCTCGATGCCACGGGGCAAGTGTTGCAGGGCCGGCAAGGCTATCAACTAGACCTTGATGGTGCGGTGGACTTCGGCATTCGCGCGAGTCCAAGAGTTGTCCGTCAGACCGAAGGCTCAACCGTTGGGCTGATCCCCCTAGAGTTCTGGCAGAATTTTCCATGTCGACTGATCGGTGATAGCGAGCATGTTGCATTGCAATGGTTTGCCGCAGGTAGTCATGTAGAACTGCAAGGCGGTGAACGAAAGACGTGGAGCTGCTGGCTAGATCTCGCACCCGACGAGGCTGGTGTTGCATTTTTGGAGCAGCCGACGACGGTGCAACTTGCTGCAACAGACCTGCAATACAGTGCTTTTGTACCCTGGCTAGCGACTTCGGAGACAGATCCGCTGCGCGGCCTACTCCAAGGTTTAGATCCGGAGCTTGGTTTTGCCGCCAAACGCGAAATCATTGATGAATATGGCTGGCGCAATTTCGGTGATTTATTTGCCGACCACGAAAGCCTATACGTCCCCAATGGACAAGCCCCTTTTATTTCGCATTACAACAATCAATATGACCCAATTTATGGGTTCGCCAAGCAATTTCTACTCACTGGCGATAGCCGTTGGTTTCAGTTAATGGACCAATTGGCGCGGCACGTAGCGGACATCGATATCTATCATACCCAAGATGACAGAGCTGAATATAACCACGGTTTGTTTTGGCATACAGACCACTATTTGCCCGCTCATACGTCGACGCATCGGACCTACAGCAAGCACAATACCACAAGTTCCATCCCCGGGCAGACAGGTGGTGGTCCGGCTAACGAGCATTGCTACAGTACAGGTCTGTTGTATCACTATTTGCTGACCGGTTCTGCACAAAGTAGACAGGCTGTGTTGGACCTTGCTGGTTGGATGATCAATCTACATGAATCAACACCAGGCCTGTTGTCTCGCCTATGGTCAGTAAAAACGCTCGAAGTGCCGAAACTCAAAGCCGCGATGAAAAAACACGCCGTGTTGCCTTATCGCTATCCCTTCACACGTGGTACCGGTAACTACCTAAATACCTTGATGGATGCATGGGAACTGACAGCAGACCCCACGTATTTGCGGCATATTGAACGGGTCATACCAGAAACACTACATCCGAATGACGACATCGCTAAACGCGATCTGTTAGACGTTGAAAATCGCTGGTCTTATTTAGTTTTGCTGGGCACTCTGCCTCGATATATCAGACTGAAATCGCTTCTCAATCAGCGTGATGAGGCACAAAACTATGCAATAGCCTGCTTTCATCATTATGCAATCTGGATGGCCGAGCATGAGCAGATGTTTCTGGAAAATCCAGCTATTTTGGAGTTTCCAAACGATACATGGACGGCACAGGATTTGCGCAAGGCAATGTTGATGTTTCAAGCGGCGCAGATGTTCCCTGCAGACTACGCCCTGTTTCATCATAAAGGCGTTCAGTGGCTGCATTGGATAATAGAACGCCTAGGGCAGTCCAAAGAACTCGAGTTTGCGCGGGTTCAGGCGCTACTGATGCTTACCTACGGCGCACATCTATGCGATGAAAGCGATGTCTTGGGCATCAACTCGCCTAAAATAGATTTTGGCTCTGCACCTTCGTTGTCGGTATGGCCAGTGGTGGGGCGCATGCTGAAAAAGATTTGCCGTGGCATCGTGGAATTTCGTCCATCACGTGAAAAACACTGGTTACAAAGTCGGATAAATCGATCGTGAAACGTCTTGTTAAACGCTGTATTAAAACATTTTTTCTATTGCTAGCTCTTCCCTGCTTGGTATGGATAAACCTGCTAGGGTTACTACGTGGGCGTGACGCTGCTTTCCAAGCGATGTCACAATTATTAAGTCTGATGCCGGGGTTATTTGGCGTGTACATTCGAGGCGCTTTCTACCGCCTCGCCTGCCCAAACACTTCCGATGAGATCTCCATTGGATTCTTAACGCTATTTTCCCACCGCGACACCACGATTGAAGCAGGAGTCTATATAGGCCCGCAATGCAATATCGGCAAATGCCATATCGGTGCGCAAACGCTGCTGGGTTCAGGAGTTCATGTGTTGAGTGGCAACAAACAACACAATTTCGACGATCTTGACACACCAATCCAACAGCAAGGCGGCCATTATGAGAAGGTAGTGATCGGACAAGATTGTTGGATTGGCAATAACGCAATCATTATGGCAAATGTCGGTAGTCAAACCATTGTTGCAGCAGGCAGTGTCCAAACTAAAGCATGTGACGCGGCGTCTATCTATGCAGGCAATCCGGCGAAGTTTTTGAAGTCACGAGCTGAATCGCAAGGAGCCACGCCATGAAAGTTCATGAATTGAAAGTTGCATTTATTCTGCCCGCACTCAATGAAGAACTGAACTTACGTAACACCTTGACAACCATCCAGCGACTTTTTGATACCTGCGACCATGTGATTGTTGCGGACAACGGTTCTCACGACAAAACGATCGAGGTTGCTCATTCATTCGGTGCTCGCACGACCGTCCATCCCGGTGTCTCTATTGCCCAATTGCGCAACGAAGGTGCCAAACTTACTGATGCCGAAATTCTCGTGTTTATTGACTCGGATATTCAACTCGACGGCAGTTGGCCGGTGTTTTTTGCGAAAACGGTAGAATCGTTACGTCAAAATCCACTGCAGCTGTGTGGCTCTCGGTGTCGAGCGATCCACAAAGACAACTACGTATGCAAATACTGGTACAACCGCTTAAGTCACCAACAAAGCAGCAACTACATCAATTCTGGTCACTTAATTGTTCACCGTCAGTTATTTGAAGCCATTGGCGGTTTTGATGTATCCCTAAGAACCGCAGAAGATTACGATTTCTGCCAACGCGGGATGAAACATGGCGCTTTGCTATCGCCAAATCCACAGCTTATCGCTTGGCATGACGGTTATCCGGAGACTATTCGCGGGTTTATGGCCAGAGAAATGTGGCACGGACGAGATGAATTTAAGTCGATGAAGTCGGTCATTTCTTCGAAAGTGGCATTGGTCTCAATTGCAACCACCAGTGCACTGTTTGGTGCGTTGGCATTAAGTATGATTTACAGTAGTTTACTGCCCGTTGCTATCTATACCGTGATTTGGTGTTTACTCCTGGCAATGTTAACTATACAAAAATTTGGCTTTGGCAAACTGTCCTCATTTCTCAACAGTGCGGGATTGTATTTCTTGTATTTGTTGAGCCGCTCGGTAGCGTGGCAATTTAAAGCTCGTCGCCCAAAAGCCCGTAGCTAGTTAGGGGATACACTGAACGTGAATATGAAAACCCATAACAAGAAAACCTGCATAGCCTCCTACCTACATCTTGTATTCGGTTTTTTGTTTGTTGCATTTTCATGGGGAACACTAGCGGCACCTCGACTGGCGTTTAGCGATTTGGTTAATGGTCCGGTAAGTGGACTCAATGATGGACTGGGACAAGGCGCAATCGTCACAATCTGGGGTTATCGATTAGGTGATGAACGCGGCGCAGTAATATTCGAAGACAGCCAAGGTAAGCGAAGCAGTGCCGCCCATATTTACTATTGGAAAAAAGCGGATGGAAAACTGCCCAGCGGTCCCGCCAATTTATACAAGTCACACCAACTTTATGAAGTCGCTTTTTCAATGCCAACGGTACCACTGGGGACTGGCAAGATCTTTTTGCAGCATCAAGACGGATCACTTTCTAATCCACTGCCTTTTACCGCAATCGAAGGCCGCATTTTTCATGTTAAAAACTCAGGAAACAATTTAAACGACGGGAGCTTCAAGTCACCTTGGCTGTTTCTTAACGGTGACGATACAAAGATCCCCGCAGCAGGCAATGGCAAACTTACAGCTGGCGACATCGTCTATCTTCACAATACAACCGAACGTTTAGCTGACTACGCAGGCGCATCACATCGAGCAGCCATTTTTTTACGCAATATAAAAGGGTTAGAAACTGCACATGTCGCATTGGTTAGTTATCCCAATACAGTAGCTACTGTGGAAAGCCCAACTTGGGGTATACACCCCTATTTATCCACGGGCATTGTTGTTTCGAAATTCGTGATAAAAGGCGGCATGATTGAGGACAAAAATTCCTCTGAGGTAATTCCACCGACCTCGCCTTCGACAGCCCAAATTACGTCAACCCAGAATGGGCGAATTGTCGCGAATGCTCTAACGGACTTAGAAGGGAGATGCTCAAACGGTTATGCTGGGGCAATTACCGGCGGAGAGGAAGCAACCGACAATCTTCAAGTGTTGGGCAACGAAATCTTTGGCATTGGCTGTAAACAAACCTCGCATTTCCACCACACCACATATTTTACTCGTCGCACTCAAACCGGAGCTAACGCGATTCGAGCCGGTCAGTTCGCATGGAACTATCTGCATGACAATGAAGCCAAATACGGAATCCACTATTACGACCAAACAAATAACAGCGAGAAATCCTGTGACCCCATCGTGGGCAAGCTTCAGATACATCACAACTTGATAGAAAACCAACGTTCTGCAGCGATTAGCGTTAGAACCACAAGTAGTGATCTAAGCAAAGTCTGCTGGGAGCTCGATGTTGATATCCATAACAACATCGTTGTTAACACCGGCTTGGGTCCAGTCGCCGAAATTACCAATGGCACTCAGCCTTATGCAGTTGTTATCGGCGGCTCAATCAAAGGCTCGTTCCGCATTTTCCATAATCTATTTTTCAAGGTGTCTGACGAGTCCGCACGCTTGTTTGGTCTACCAGCAGTGATTAGTTATACAAATCCAGACAGAATCTCAAACTTACTCGTCGTGAATAATATGATTGATGCTGGAGTAAACATGCCCATCGTTGAGGGTCCCGAGCATGTAGCAACTAATAATTCAATTACACCTCCTGCAGTAGATTCAACGTTTGACAAGTTCGTATCGTGGGGACGCCAAAGTTTGGATAACTCAAATATATACAGCGAGAGACCTTTTACATTCACTGACAGATTTTCGTTGAACGAAAAGATGATATCTGGGCAATCTGCAAAAAACGTTGAATCCATTATGCTTGATTTCTACGGGAATGATTATCCAAAACAATCAGTGCTTATAGGACCGCTGCAGCTCGTGGATAATTAATATGCAGCCGTCGAAATACATTTAAGATCAGCGAACTTATTTTCCAATTCGTTACAACATATTAATTTAATGAAACTCAATTTGCTTTGGTATGTATGATTACCTTACACTAGTTGAGCGTTTATTCTAGATTTTACAACTGTATGGCTAGAATTTCTTAGTAATGGGGCGAGTTAATGATTAGGGTTGGTATCACCGAATTTCACGGCATTGCACAGGAGTATACAAAAGCACCTCCTGAAGGTGTTTGTTATTCCCCTGTCCAATCATCCGGAAAATATGTGAATACTATTTTCAAATCACATGCAAAAGGTGTTTATCACGTCGTTAACTCATCACAACATGACATCATCGAAGCGCCTATTTTTCCCGTATTAACAGAACAACCCTGGATTTACACACCTGCGCATTTTGCTTCTGCTGGAGCATTTAATTTTTTTGGCATTCCAACGCCGCGCTTTGTCAAAATGATGTTTGTAGAGCGATATTTAGCTCGTGACAATCTTAAGAGATTAATCTTTAAGAGTCATTATGGTCTTAACTCTCTCAAGTCATACGGTAACATTACCTCAGAGTTAATTCTAAACAAAACCGAAGTTGTTCACCCGATTGTACGTCGCATTGATGATGACAAAATCAATTACCAAAACGACACCATTAATATTTTGTTTGTTGGCGAATTTATTGGTAAAGGTGGCATGAATGTAGTCGATGCCTTTCTAAAACTTCGAAAAAAATTTACTCATATCCGCTTGAATCTCTGTAGCAGCAAAGATTTTCAAACCTCGGATCGACATTTGAAAAATGAATATCTGAAGAAAATCAATGACTGTCCGGATATAGAAATGGCATTTCATTCACGGGATTTTTTACTCAGTGAAATATACCCGAAAGCCGATATATTCATTAGCCCGACTTACCGCGAGGCTTGGGGTTTTGCCATTCAAGAAGCCATGGCTTTTGGAATGCCCATTATCTCAACGAATATCAATGCAATTCCTGAAATGATTGAACATGGTAAGAATGGTTTTTTGTTAGATATTCAGCAACATCCGTATATAAAGGGTTTTAAAGGGTTTAACGTTGTCAATCCTCCAAAAGATTTAATGGAGTACATGACCAACGAGATCTACAAAGAATTGGAGAAAATGATTTCTGATTTTGACTACAGGAAACGACTTGGGCAAGCAGCGCTTGAAACAGCACGAACTAAATTCTCACCTGAAATTAGGAATGTTCGCATGAAGCAAATTTATGAGGATGCGCTACGTTAGTTCACTGTTAGTTCTCAAACTGACGTCAAAGACCCCGCTCTATTATTACCTATAAAATGAAATCTCTACTTTAAACAGGCTGCCACGTTTCTGGGCTGCTCAGTATTGATGCACTGCAACAGCCAGACTATTTAAGCAGTGACTATCGTCCTATTGCGCCTTTAGGCGGCGGAATACCGGTTGAATTAGCCGCACAAATTCATCATAAATCTGCAACTTTAGCAATTTTATACTCAGCAACCATGTTGGAGTGACCAGTAACGCCAACAAAGCAAGTACCAACAAAGGTGACGCACTCTGAAATGGATAAAACAACTCGATCACTTTGGCTAATAAATAACACGCCAATGTCACAATCATTGGTCTTTGCAGAGCCTTCGCCAAATTACGCACCGAAAGCTTTAAATAACGACGCAATAACCATAGAGTGATCGACAGTTCTACGATGCTACTGAACAAAAATGCCATCCCCATGACGGCCAATCCATATGGATAAGCGACCACTAAACTTACGGCAAGGACAGCAAAGCATAGAATATCTCGTCTGAACATGATTCTTTCATGCCCAACGGCAATAAGTAGTTGTGGAGAAAAAAAGTTCACTACTTTCACTATCATCCAAAATGCTAACACGGTGGCAATTGGTGCAGATAGATCCCATTGTTCGCCAAATAAAAGGCGGATAGCAGGCAATGCGGCAACTGACGCTACCGCCAAAATAGGCCACACTAGGCTCAACAGTAGCGCAGTCGCTTTGATATAAGCAGCGACTATGTCCTCTCCCCTTCGTTTCAGATCAGACATATAGGGTTGAGCTATACCCCCTACACCATCCAAAATGATTTGACTGACAAAGTCGATAAATCCCATCCCACGCGAAAAAACACCAACTTCGGTTGGGCTTCCCATACGCCCAATAACAATATCAGACGCTGAATAATGGATACGACGCACGATATTTGCAGCAGATGTAAACAAGCCCAATTTGGCGATCTCCGACAAGTTAGCAAAACTTGGGAAATACACCTTAGTTTCTCTTGTAAAATAAAGACTTAATGCAAAGCGCCAAGCCATTCCAGAAAGTTGTCCCCACGCTAGCGAATAGAAGCTGTAGCCTAGGTATATTAAGGTTAGCGTGACGATCATTTGAAAGATCGACGCGGACATTTCAATAATACTTATCTCTTTAAACCTAAAAGTTCTAGACAAAATAGCATCAGGAATACTGATGTAAGGAGCAAACAAAAAGCTTAGAGCGAGGATCGAGAACACTGCTTGTAATTGATAGTGTTTGAAAAACAGGGAAAGCGGGCCTGCAGCGGCGATTAGCAAAATCGCAATCCCCCAACACATCAAAATTGCCATACCATAGGCACGCCGTATATCAGTTTCGGTCATATCCTGATTGCGGATAAGAAAGGCATTTGCCCCCAGCAATTTGACTTCAGTAAGGATCATGACCAATGAACTTGCGATCGCAAAGGTACCGATTTCAGTCGGGCTTAACATTCGGGCAATCAAGACGGTACTGATTAACCCCAACACTCGCATCAGGTATTTGCCAGCAACTGAAAACAACAAACCACGACGAATGTTACTCATCATCCGTAGCCTTAAAATAGAGAGAACGGTACTGCATAACCATTTGTTCTACCGAGAAAAACTCATTAAAACGCGCCATGCCATTGCGGCCAAACTGCTGCGATTCAGCAACTGAGGCAAGTAGACGTTTAATACAGCGGGCAAAGGTTTCAGCGTCATCATCAGGGCTGAGCAGACCTGTTTGCCCATGCAGTACAATTTCAGGATTACCGCCTACCGCGGTTGCTACACACGGCAATCCGAGGTGCATGGCCTCTAAGAGTGTCATCGAAGTCCCTTCAGTATGAGAGCTCAATAAGTAGATCTGGATTAAAGCTAGATAATCAGCAACATTAGTTCTAAAACCAGTAAAGACTATACGGTGATGGATCGCCAATTCTTTGGCTAGCGCTTCCAATTGTTGTCTCGACGGGCCATCCCCAACAATAATCAAGCGTGCATCCGGATATTCAGCCACTACATTAGCAAACGCGCGCAGCATCATGCTTTGATTCTTCACTGGGTCAAGACGCGCAACAGTTCCTAACACCAAATGGTGCGGCTCGATGTTGAGTTCTTGCCGCAGCGCTGAAACATGAGTTGTATCCGGATGCAACGGTTGAATACCGTTATAAACCACTTTAACTTTAAATTTAGGAACCCATTCGTATTTGGCCAACGCATCTCGAGTTGCTGAAGATATTGCCGTGATAGCCGACGTGGTGAGCGCCATTAAAACATTTAATGGCAACGCTTTACCGCGGTACCGGTCTGGAAAAAACCGGCCATGCTCGGTAAAAATCACTTTCGCTTTGGTTCCCCAAGCGGCAAACCAGCCATACACCCATGGCGTGTATTGGTGACAATGCACGACATCAAACTGGCCTTCTCGGATCGTTTGGCGCAAAGTCCGAATCAACGTTTTATCTAAACCACCTCGACGTGCGGCTTGATGGATCGAGATGCCAGTGGCGGCTAATGCTTCCCCGACAGCGCCAACTTTGCCATCAATACAGAAAATTTCATTAGTAAATTCAGTAGAAGGCAAATTCAATACCAATTGCCGAATTACCTGCTCTGTGCCACCAATCGCCATGTCAAAGGTGACATGCAAGACCCGCAGTTTCTTCATTGCAACGCCTCTGACGCTACCGTCAACTCCATCATGTAGCAATCCCACCACATAGAAAACACCAGCAAGCTCCACAATTCTTGTGTGAATTGATGCTTGCCTTGTAGGTGTTGTTGCCACATTTCTTGAATTTTTGATAACGAAAACAATTGGGCCAACGCTCCGTCTTTGTTATAAAAGGCGGCGTCACAAAACTGCTTCAACTCCGTGGTTAACCACAATGCCAGTGGCACAGAAAACCCCATTTTTTTCCGATAAAGTGTTTCGTCGGTTAAAAAACCTTCCAGCGACTTTTTCAATAAATATTTCTTTTCGCTGCCATGAAGTTTCATCGCCGACGGCACAGTTGCAGCAAATTCAACCACTCGATAATCAAGCAGTGGTGCACGCGCCTCTAACGAGTTTGCCATCGTCATGCGGTCCACTTTGACCAAAATATCCCCAGGCAAATAGGTGTGAATGTCGGTATACAGCACTTTGGATAAATGATCATCGGCTGGCGCTTCATGGTATTTTTGGCACGTTAATTCCGCGGGATTATAATCACGGGTCAATCGTGCGAAGTCACCTTGTACTAGGGTCTGCCACACCTGCGGGTGGAAAAACGAATTGGTGACAAAAAAGCCTTCGTCTGCTTCAAGTGACAGCGTGCGCAATAACGAACTGGCTTTTCTGCCATAGACACTTTGAAAAGTCTTGGCAATGCCTGCACTTAGAGCTGCCAGTGGCGGCATCAAAGTCTTGCGCACTGCCCGCGGAAAAACACTTCTCAGCCGTTGTTCGGTTTGATCGACATTGTATTTACTATAACCGGCAAAGCTTTCGTCGCCGCCATCGCCGGCTAGTGCGACGGTGACCGCTTGGCGCGCTAACTTAGCGACAAAAAAGGTCGGGATATAAGACGGATCAGCAAACGGCTCATCGAAGTATTCCGTGATCTCCGCAAAATTGGCAGAAACCGACTCTTTCACGGTAAATTCGTGATGATCAGTTGCAAATTGCTCGGCAACTTTGCGCGCAAATTTCACTTCATCAAACTTTTCGTTATCAAAACCGATGGCACAGGTGGTTACCGGTGTATCACTGTGTTTGGCCATCATGCCAACTACTGCACTGGAATCTATACCACCCGATAAAAATGCCCCAAGCGGCACGTCACTGACCATCCGAATGCGCGTCGCATCTTCGACCAAATCGCGTAACTGTTCGCCTAATTCGGCTTCAAAGCCAGTGAGTTGTTGTTTAAAACTTAACTGCCAGTATCGCTGCACAGTCGTGTCACCCAACCGGTTGCGCTTTAGCCAATGCCCAGGCGCTAATTTAACAATGTCGGCAAAAATGGTTTTTGGATCTGGGACGTATTGATAAAAAAAGAAGTCTTTAACTGCATCTAAACGCAAGCGACGTTCGATACCGGGTAACTGCAATAACGCTTTTATTTCAGAGGCAAAGGCAAATTGCTGATTCGCTTGATAAAGATACAACGGCTTTTTGCCCAAACGGTCACGAGCTGCGAACAAACTCTGCTCTTGTTTGTCCCACACTACGAACGCAAACATGCCATTGAGCTTGGCAAGTGCCTTTTCTCCATCTCTGATGAACATTCGTAATAAGACTTCGGTGTCGGTACTGGTAGAAAAACGCTCACCTTGCTGCTCTAAATCAGTACGCAACTGTTGGTAATTATATATTTCCCCATTAAATACAATGACATACCGACCGCATGGGGAGTGAATTGGTTGAGTGCCGGCATCTGATAAATCAATAATGCTTAATCGACGGTGGACCAAACCGATCCCTTCGTCCTGCCAAGTCGCTGCCGCATCAGGACCACGATGACGAATCGCATAGCCCATTTGTTGCAACAGATGTTCCGTATCATGCTCAACAAATTGAGCGCCGCGCACAAAGCCTGCGATACCACACATAGTTAGTTATCTCTACCGCGATTCAGTGGCCAATAACTGGCGAAAAAGTTGGACATATTCATCCGTCATCCGTTTAGCCGAAAAACGTTGATCAACGAGTTGCCGGCCAGCGACTGCTAAGCGGTGATACAAATCACCATGTTCAATCAAAGCGATACATTGTTGTGCAAACTGTTGCCAATCGCCCAATGGGGCAAGCATGCCCGTGTGTTCATGCGTAATTAACTGATCCACCCCAGGAATGTCGTACGCGACTATTGGGGTTCCGACGATCATGGCTTCCATCAAACAACGAGGGATCCCTTCCAGTGAGGATGTCATCAGAAAAACATCAAAACTCGCTGATAATTGCAATCGATCCTGTCTAAACCCCAAAAACTCAATTGCAGCAGAACATGGTAGTGACGCGGCAAGGGCTTCAAGTTCTCCCCGTTGATCACCGTCACCAATCAACGTCAGCTTTGCTTGTGGAAAACGGCTATACACTAGATTAAAGGCTTGGATCATATCCGCAATGCCTTTTCGAGCGATAAGTTGACCGATGTAGCCAAAATGTGGAGCATCCGATGATGCTACCACTGCGCCCAAGTCTTTGCGGTGCGCAGCCAATTCAGTTAAATCGACGCCATTTTCAATAAATTGGATGTTTTGTTTACGAATTCCGGCTTTGACGATGTCGTCAATCAACTGCTGCGACAAAGGTGCAACCTTGTCAGCAAAACGAATCGCAAACAGACCTAGTTTGATAAACAACCGTAGTTTCAGCGGGATGTTATTGGAGAAGCCGTGTGGCGTCGCAACAATTTTTATGCCTGCTTTTCTTGCTGCCAGTACACCGAGAATATCGGATTTATAGCCGTGCGTGTGAATGATGTCGATGTTTCGGCGTCGAATAACCTCAACCAATTTATCGACCACCGAAAAATCAAAACGACCATTCATCGGCAAATAATGAACTTCGCCCTTGCTGCTCGGATATAACTTAGCAACAGTTAAATCTTGCGTCTCGCTTTCTTTAGTTACCGCCAAGTCACAAATCATCTCAGAGGTATCTGTATTATTGGCCATCGCCAACACCCAGCGCTCTGCACCGTAAAATCCTGCTGGGGTAATAAACTGCAGTACTCGCAGTGGTCTCATGAAATACCTCGTGAACTATTTAATCTGTGCTCTTTGTTTTTGCAGAAAATAAACATTGGTTGCGACCATCAAAAACAAAATGGACCACCACATAGCTTCAGCGCGAATTCTATTAATAAAAGTTGCCGCGACTAAATAAGCTAAAGCTGCCGATTCTAGCACCAAGACATGAAAATATTCGGTGATTTGATTTTGCGACAACAAGTATTTTTTGGTCTTTCTTAACAATCGATACAAGCTAAACAACATCAATATAAAAAATATAATTGCGGGGTACCCGCCTTCTAACATCAATTGGAACCAACTTGAATGTACCGCTTTTGTTTCATGATCAAAGAAGGCGGACTCAGGTAAATAAGCACGGCTGACGAATTCAAAACCAGCTATGCCGACACCGCCCGGATGATCGCGCATCACATCAAAACTCGCCATCCAAAATTCAATCCGATGCGATCCACTGGCGTCTCCATCTTCGATGTTTTTCATCGTCGCCATGCGTTCCCAAAAAAAACGGTCTGTCATCGAAAACGCGCCCAGCAAACCAACGACAACAACCGCAAACGCCATTTTTCGCTGACCTTTGCGCTGATGGGCGGAAAACATCATATACATGAGGAACAAGGCTGCGCCCGCCACCACTCCAATAAAAGCGCCTCGACTATTAATAAGGACGAGACCATTGACAATAAATGCCCCACACAAACAACATAACAACCGCAGTTTGTTATTACCGATCCAGACGTAATACATCAGCATGACGGCCGCAGGCGCAAGTGCTGCGGAGGTATAATTTGAATCGCCGCCAGTATCAACCATCCCGATGCCTTCTACCCGTCCGAATACGTCACGCCCGGTGAGTGTTGCCACATAGCCGATGTAAGCGGCACCAACAATGTAGGTCCAACTGACTAAATGCAGCGACTTTGGACTTTCGATCAATTTGTAAGCAATCAGTACGATCAACATCAGCTTAGTGAAGTCATACAAGAAGGTATCATGCAATGTGGGAACCAGCGCATACAAACCTACGATGTAATACATGACCAAAATTCCCAGCATCCACTTAATCGTCGGCTGGTCTCGCCACCGCGTGGTTTCGCTAAGACTTTTAAATTTAAATAGTGTCAATAGCAGCATCACTACAACGGTAATAAACGAATAAGGGATCCCCGGAAGTGGTTTAGACCACCACCGGCTCTCTGGATTCATAAAATAGACCAGCTGATAAAGCATGACCGAATACACGGGGGAATAGACAAAAGCGGCCACTAAACCGCCTAAAAACAAACTAACAAAGACCAGCAGAAACTTAGACATAAGGGATCAACAAACACAGGCTCAGCAAGAAAGAAATAATGCTCAGACCAATAGCGCCGCTTTGATCTCGTGTTTGAGCTTGTTGTCCTGGACGGACACTACTCCACGTCACTTGCGTTTGCCCTTGCAATGCTTTGGCAATCCCACGCATCGCATAATAATTTACCATCACCAGATAATACGGTACGGCTAACGGCATGGCTAAATGAGGGCGTTGATGTAACATGGCGCCGAGTGATGCCAGCACAAACAATACAAACGCCCCCAAGGTCATCAGTTGAAAAACCAACAGCGTCTGTGTAGCCAACACAGCGGCACCTACCAAACCAATACAAGCAAAATACGGCAACAGCCAACGCAACAACTTATGAGAAACCACCTGAAAAGAGAACCAGCCTGTTTTGATTGGGTTCATGACTGATTTCACGCGCATCAAGCCACGCACGCTACGATTGACTATTCGCTCTTTGCGTTTAGCTTCTTTGGTGAAATCGCCCGCTGTCTCTTCATAGCATCGCGCTTCTCGCGTAAACACGCCTCGATACCCTTTGGCGACAATTTGCAACGGGTTGACGAAATCATTGATGTCTTTTTGCTGCAGTGGTTCCCACAATGCGCGGCGGATGGCATAAATAGCACCGTCACCACCGACCACAGAATGCAAACGGGATTCCCATTCTTTTAGGGAAAGCTCGTACTGCCAATACAAATCTTCATTAGAAGCCGCGGCATTGTCTTTGCCGTCGGTGTACAGCGCAGCGCCAACAACGTAGCCAACCTCAGGTCGAGCAAAATGACGCGTCAGTTGCAGCAGAGCATCAGGTTCGTACATCGCATTGGCGTCGGAAAATACGATGTACTCAGCTGATGTATTCGCAAGGGCAAGATTCAAACCCATGGTTTTGCCAAGTCGACCTTCTTGCCGGATTAAACGCACACCACGATCCGCGTATCTACGGACAATTTCATCTGAACCATCTTCCGAACCGTCAGAAATCACCAAAATATCGAGTAATTCTTTTGAATAGTCTAACGCCAAACTGTTTTCTAATTTTTCTGCGATAACATTGGCTTCGTTGTAACAAGAAATAACTAAAGTGATTGATTTATCACGCTGAATTGCCGGAACTACCGGCGTCTTTCTTAAACGACTCAGCAACCAAAGCAACAATGGATAGCCAAAATATACGTAGATAGGCAGCGTTAAAAATAATACTGTCAGCCAAAAAATAAACGTCATAACGTGATATACCTGCGTAATTTGCTGCCTAAGCTAGTCATCATGGGTTCGGGTAACGTCCGCCAAATTGTTTCAAGCAGTGGCCTCACGCGACTTGGCGCTGCTGTTGCTTGCTCCACTTCCGGTTGTCCCGTTGTTTTATACTTCGTCCACTTGAGCGGCACAGGTTGTGCGCCCCACTGTTTTTTGAAACGGTAGGTACCTTCACCAAAAGTTGAGCGGCCGAAATCGAAATAGTGGATTCCGTGATCCGCGAGCCAACTTTGGATGCTCCAATATAACAACATATTCGGAGCTAAGTGGTTATATTCAGCTAGGGTCGACGCCCAAGGGATCACAGCTCGGCTGCCTACGCGCAGCACAAACCCCGCCCCGACCACTTGGTCTGCGTATTTTACGACACATAACAATAAGCTGTCTGCTGCTGCGTATGTAGCCGCGACCTGTTCAAACCACTTTAGGCTATGCGGCGGCGAACCCAATCTATGCATATTTGCCGCATAAACTCGGTAAAACTGCGCGACCAATGATGGATCAGTAGCGATTTCAACGGTTAATCCATTCTTCTCAGCTTTCTTAATCTGACTACGCAATTTCGGAACATAAGAGGCCAATAGTTCCGCAGAGTTGTTGGGAAGTTGTAACTGCATGGCGACTTTTCTGCCGTCAAGCGCAGTGCCTTCTAATTCGCTGACTTGTTGCCGAAGCTCGCAGCCACGAATCACTGTCGTTCCAAGCTGCACAAACGCTTGTTCCAGCTGCGCTATAACTGAGGAGTCCATCGCGATAGCCGCGCCTAAGTCGCAAAATGGTAACGACACCACCTGCTGGCGTCCAAACGGGTCGTGTACACGGTTAAACGGTAAAAAGCCGCGAAGTTGACCTTCTGATCGATACGTGATGACGCCCGCAGCAAATCCATACGCGGCTGCTACAGAGTGACGCCAAGCACTGTGTTGGTAAGGGCTGAAATCTGGCCGCTGTACAAGAAAACTATCGAGCTCTTGCTTGAGCGACGTCGCCTCGTCAAATACTACTTCAATCATGCATTTGCCCCTGTAACTCACGAGGACCTTGCATCATTCGTTTTACCAAGCGCCCTATCTTTTCAAACGTAAATTTCAGTCGGCGCTTTTGTAAAGACACTTGAACCAGTCGGCCATGCCATGCCCCCAACTGCGCTTTGTAACGCTCGTTACCACCCATGAAATCATAAAAGTCATAACCAAGCTTCATATAATGTTCGATACACAAGCTGTGTCCTAACAATCCCGGCTTTTGTTTGTTATCCGACACAGGTTCGATACCCGACAAATAAAAATACACTCTGTTTTGGTAGATAAGGTTGTAGAAGGTCGCTATATGCGAGTCACCAGCGTACAGAGCGATTAAATCCACATCGCCTTCGGCCCAGCATTTTTCGATTAAATCTCGATGAAAGTCCACAAACAAAGGATTGGCAAAACCGCTTTGCCCTGGCCCAGCTCCCCAGCGTCGAATATGCAAAGGGCCAATATCATCGAACCATTGCAGCGCTTGTTCAGTTGATGTAGGCCGCTGCAAGCGAACAGCTCCTTGCTGCAGGTAAAATCGTTCAGACCGGCGGATTTGATATCGAGTGTTGTAGCTAAGTGTCGGCAAATAGTGCTGGTGTTGCTGGCGGATCGCATTTAAATCCACACCAAAACATGGTGCCGCCCAACGTTCATGCCAATGTAAACGCCCAGCATCAGCTATTTTCCTGGCCTGCTCAGGTTCAATAGCTCCGAGCATAAACTCATCCCATTGACCTAACTGATTGCAAACATAGCTGCTCATCTGCTGACAAATATGTTCTGCATCGGCGGCGTGAGTCAGCCAACCATTGTATTCAATCCAGATCTGATCTTTATGTACACAGCCTGTTTGATGTAGGCGAAGCACTCGTGATCGCAACAATCGATGCCGAGTCTCGGTTTGGTACACAAGCACGCCTAGGCCGCAAATAGCCCCGTCAACGCATGCTTCTACTACGATGGCATTTGGATGATAAGTTGACAGCCAACTACCAATCCAATGCCACGATAAAAAAAATGTCACATCTGCTTTTGCCTGCAAAGCAAGCCAGTCACGGCTCAGCGCCGCGACATCCTGCAAACGATAATGACGAATTTGTAGCATCACTTAACCGTTTAATGTTGGTGATGCCACAAGGAATGGCCCCAGCACCAGATAATCTAAGCGACCGTCCAAGAACGCCCGCACCGCATCATGCGGACTATTCACTATCGGTTCCTCATGCATGTTGAAACTAGTGTTAATCAAACTTGGAATACCACTTAATTCTTCATACGCTTTTAAAATGTCATAATAACCAGGATTAACTTCACGTTTAACTAGTTGTGGGCGAGCAGTACCATCAACATGCACTGCTGCTGGGCAGTTCTGTTTCATAAAATCAGTGCAGTCGAAGGTTATGGTCATAAACTCAGCCGCATGCTCTGCACCTGACATATTCAGATAACAACGCTCACGGGCTTCAAATAAAGTAACAGGCGCAAATGGCATAAATTCGGTCCGCCCAAGCCGCTTGTTCAGCCACTGATTAACCTCTGGCTCCCGCGCGTGATACATAATTGAACGGTTACCCAAGGCTCGCGGTCCATATTCCATTCGACCGTCAAAACGAGCAACGACTTTACCGCTGTGAATCAACGCCGCAACGTCTTTGGCTAACTCAACCGGCTCGGTAAAAGGCAAATTCTCCGCAGCAAGTGCAGCAAGCATTTGTTCACGGCTGTAGTCAGGGCCGAAATAAGCATTAGAAATACTGGGTAACTGCTTGCCTTCGCGGCAGACGAGTAAAGCTGCGCCAGTACCACACCCACCATCCCCCATGTTTGGATAAACATAGATATGGTTAACACCATCAATTTCGAAGATACGTTGGTTTAATTTGACGTTCGCTGTTACCCCGCCGGATAACACCACATGATCGATACCGGTTTTATCAACCCAATACTTCACAAAATTAGTGGCCACAATTTCCAACACGCGTTGGTAGGCGGCTGCGACATCAATTTTTGGAAATTTCGAAGCAAGGTATCGTGAAAAATAGATATTGTTCGCTTCATAAATTTTGAAGTCACCATTTTTCTGCTCAATACGACTGAGCAATACATCCTGTAGAATTGTTGGATCTCCGTATGACGCAAGGCCAACAATTTTTCCTTCGTGCCGTCCTGGTTTAAAACCAATGCTTGAGGTCACGTGCTCATACAAAGTGCCCAGTGAGTTTGGATAGGATATTCCATGTAAACGGGTGATTTTACCCTGTTCGGCAATACTGACTGAACCGGCTAGACCTGTGCCGTAGCCATCAAGCGTAATACACAAGGCTCGCTCAAATCCGCTGGTGTAAAACGCATTGGCCGCATGTGATTGGTGATGGTCGACTCGTTTGACGCCATCGGTCCAGCCAAATTGACGCAATCCGTCTTCCAACTCCTGCTCCCACTTAACGAAACTACTATTCGCTTCTTCAGCCCATGAAGCTGAGCCTTTTATTGCTGCTGCATTGGATACTAGTTTTTGCGCACCGGTAATGGAATAAAATGAATTGTAAAGAATGCCTTTTTCCATCGTCTCATTGGGGTCTTTAAGACCATGAATCGCTGAGTTTCGCGTCGGAACCTTAGCCAAGGCTGCATCGAGTAATGTCCCTAATTCAGCAGGCTTAAACTCTTTTATGAAAGCCTGCTCTTCCGCCAAATTCTTTTCGATAACATGAGCTTCGCTTTTGGCTGTCAAAAATGGATAGGCGACAGCATCAAAATCTGCGATGGTCAAGCCGGTATACTCGAGCGCTGCCTGAAGTGCTAATTTAGGAAATCCATCTTGTTGTTTGACACGTGAAAAGCGCTCTTCACCTGCAGCAAAAACCACAACCCCATCAATAACAATCGAAACCGTTGAGTCTTTATCTAGTGGGGAAATTCCTAATACTTTCATATGTGATGCTCCACGTGCTGCTTAAATCGAGTCGGCGTTGTTGCCTTTCCATTCAATTCAGAAAAAAAGAAATCAAAATAGCGGCGAAACCGGTCTAAAAATTCCTGCAGTTGCTGCTGATTTTGAACGTAGACTGTATGCCCTGGAACGATACTTGAGCTATGAAAACTCCAAGTGAAGACACGACTTCCACGCGCCAGTAGTGATTTTGTTAATCGTTTGTGCTCGTGCGTGGTAAAACCTTCAGGTGAAAGCAACAGCCGATCAACGAGCCCGAGTCGAGACGCAATGGCGGGAGCTTTAAGCCGTTTAAATTGTTGGCATAGATCATAAATTCCCAACGAACGTGTACCTGCCCATCCTACAAACCCACCAGTAACCGGAATCTCTAGTAGCTTTCGCCCCGCGGACCAAAAGGGCTTATCAGTGTAACGTCGGTAATCAGGCCCACCATCAAGCCGATAATCAACTGGAGGACATACGGACACATCGATATCAAATCCGAGTTCAAGCAGTAACTGTTCGGTTTGAGCACCAAAGCCATAGCGCCCAGCCTTATATACACGGGTATTCTGACCGAAACATTGGTCAATGGCAGCTTTTAACACTTGGAGTTTTTGATACTGGATATCAAAGGGCAAATTTCCAGGATAGGTGTTTTTTGCACAGAGTTCTTCAGTAAAAGGAGGCGTTACCCAAGGATGCAAATGGGCGCCGATTTCGCACTGTCCCGCGCGGTGATAGTCCTTTAACAACCGACAACCAACATCCTGCGTAACGATGGGATAATCAACCACGTAACACGGGACTAGGTTGTACTCATTAAAGATAGATTGAACTCGTTCCAACACTTCCATATGAGCAACGCTCGTGTGTTCACGTTTTACCGGTTGTTGCCAATCGAATTCCTCTTCGGTATCAATAACAACCATCAATTGTGGGGGCATGTCGCAAGCAAATTGGCAAGGTTCAATCTGACTGAACACAACGATCTCCTTATTCTTCAAGCCATTCTGTATGAAGCAATTTTATTTGTCTATCGTAAGTTCAGCGGCAAGAGCTACCGCTACTGTGCAATAGAATATTCAGGGCTATTTCCGACTTGAAACTTCCTGCGGTGCACCGCAATATAGCCATATCACTTTCATCGAACGCGGGTATTCCGCTTTTGCTTCAACACAGGGACAGTTCCATGTCTAAAAAACTAAGTATTACAACGTTGGCCCTCGCAATTACTCTTGGTCTAACCGGCTGTGGTAAAAAAACAGCGGACGAATACACTACTACGATTCAAAAATTTATCGCTGAGAAAAATCCACAATCGGCAGTCATTGAACTTAAATCTGCAATTCAAGAATACCCATCGGATCAATCATTTCGGCAGCAATTAGGTTTGTTAGCTCTGCAATATGGCGATGTGTCCTCTGCAGAAAAAGAACTCAAAAAGGCTATCGAACTCGGCGCCGACAAAAATCAACTGGCGGTACAACTCTTTCGAGCCATGTACAACAATCGCAATCTGAAGGATGTCGCAAATCTGTACACAGATGACCCTGCCATTACAGATGACACTCAGCTTTATTTGTCGGTGTTTCGGATCATGGCGGATATCTCAGCAGATAACATGGACAGCCTGCGTTCAAAGCTAGACAAACTGGTAGGTGCAGAAAATCATCCAGACCTAATGGGATTTGGCCAAGCACAGCTACAAATTCTTGGCGGCAATCCAAAAGAAGCATTAGAAGCCGTTAGTAAAGTGACAACTGAAAGCCCAATCTATCCTGAGGCAATATATTTAAAAGCCCGATTACAACATGGAACCGGCGATTACAAAGCAGCACTAGAAAGCTTTAACAAAGCAGAAAAGTTATTGCCTAACAATTTCGTGCTTCAGTTATTGAAAGCTCAAATGCTGGTCGATAGCGGTGATAACAAAGCTGCAAAAGATGTATTAGCTCCACTACAAAAAGCATCACCGGACCACCCATTGGTTAACTATCTCAGCGCTGTTATTGCATATGATGAAAAAGACTATACCAATGCAAAGAATCTGGTAGAAAAAGCAATCTCATACGGCATCACAGATCCCGCTACTCGGATCCTAGCGGGCCTTTGTAATGTGAATTTAAATCTGAATGCTCAAGCTTTAGCTCATTTTGACGCCGCTAAAGATTTAGTAAAAAAATCGGAAGAGTTATCGCGAGTCTATAATGCACTTCTGCTTAAAAGTGGCCGGTCTGCAGAAGTTCAGTCGCAATTAGTAAACAATGATTCAGCAGACCCACAAATGCTGGCCGCGACTGCCTATCAGCTAATCCGCGAAGGTTCGATGGATTCTGCTCGTCAGTTAGTCTCGCAAGCCCCTAAAAATAACAAAGCATCAGTACAGGACGTTGCCGCTCTTGCCGCATTAAAACTTGGCTTTGAACAAACTGAAAAACAAGGCATGCAGGAGCTGGAAGATATTCTAAAAGCAGATCCTGGCCAAGAAGCAGCTAGAGCCGTGCTAGCGCAAAGTTATCTTCGTCAAAAACAATTCGCCAAAGCAGAAGCATTGGCTGATGAGTGGTTAAAAGAACCCGCTAAAGCGGTGACTGGTTATAACCTCAAAGCTTATTCCTCCCTGTTACAAGGTAAGGTAGCTGATGCCAAAACCTTGCTGGAAAGCGCTCAAAAAGCCGATGCAAATAACTCGTTCACGCTGATTTTACAGGCTGGTATTGCATTACAAGAAAAGGATGCAGCAAAAGCCCAGCAACTACTGGAAACTATCCTCGATAAGGATCCTGCATACGTACCCGCTATTGCACAGTATTATTCATTACTAAAACTGCAAAACAACGGCGACGCCGCCGTGAAAAAATTGCAGCAACTGGTCGTTGCACACCCTGAACTCTCTGCATCCCGCGCCGCAGTGGCAACCATTTTGATGCGTGAGAATCAACCGGAAAAAGTCATCGACTTATTAACCTCAGATAAAACAGTAAAGGTATTGCCGGCAGAATATCGAAACCTGTTGGTTGAAGCTTATGCTCGCGTTGGCAAAAATGACGAAATGCTGAGAGTTTCGGAAGACCAGTGGAAAGAAAACCCAGAAGATTTAAGTGCTGCCCTGCTGCATGCAAAAGCACTAGCATCCGCAAAAAGTTATGATAAAGCAGAAGCTTTATTAAATAAGTTGCTTGAAAAGCGTGCTGGCAATCAACAGATCTTAGAAACTCTGTTTATGATCAAACTGCAACAAGAGGATGCAAAAGGAGCACTGGCATTGCTAGAGCAAATTAAGCCGCTTACTGGACAAGAACAGCAATATTTGTTCATGAAAGGCCGTTTGCAGTTCCAAAACAAACAATATGATGCAGCTATTTCTTCACTACAAGCAAGTTACTCTAAACAGCCGACCCCTGCTACAGCTCTGCTGCTCGCGGAAGTTCTAACTACAGCGAAAAAGAAGGACCAAGCGTTAGCTCTTTTAAAAGAGCACAACACTAAATATCCTGGCAACTCGCAAGTCACGACAGTGTATGCGAACTTAGTATCGGAATCTGCGCCACAAGAAGCCGCACGCATTTACCAAGAATATTTGAAAGGTGGTCAGAAGAATCTGATGATTCTTAACAACTACGCCTGGATCCTGTTCCAAGAAGGCAAGTTCGAAGACGCTAAGAAATATGCTGAGCAGGCAGTTGAGCTTGACGGTCGCAACCCTGACGCTCTCGATACCTTAGGCTCTATATTGCTGGCAAAAGGTGAAGTTGATGCAGCTATTCAGAAATTCGAAAAGTCTTTGTCCTTACGTCCTGAATTTGCAGAAGTACAGTTGCACTTGGTTGCAGCATTGATCAAAGCAAATCGTAAAGCGGATGCTCAGAAACTACTGGAAACCATCAAGACTACCGAATCACGGCTACAGAAAGAAATGACTACGCTCAAAAACCAACTGTAAGCTAATTCCAGTCAACTGAAATTTATACAAATGAACGTTAAAAGCTCGCTGTCACTGAGCAATGCTCTTCACTTAAGCGGAGCGGCATTGCGGTTTACCGGATAACGGTTTTTGGATATTTTCACCGCCCTGGGTCTTGCTGGCCTGGGGCGTTTTTCTATAAACAGATTGCCGACACAACCGCGCAGCTCCGACAGTCTTTTTGCGGTGTGTGACGGCGAGATAGCGCCCGCCATCATCGCCAGCTTGCTGGCTAGAAACTGACAAGCAAATTTAAAGCTGACTTCGTAAGGTGCGCGTTTGTGCGCGACTGCGGCCTGACTGGCTTCTCTTCGGACCAGATTGTATCCCAGCAACAGCCCCCATAATTCCTGATACACCAACGCGACTTTTTTGCTGCGAAGCGTGATGGCATTGTGTTGCATCAAGCTTTTAGTATCCCGAAAGCCCAGTTCTATTTCCCAGCGCTCATGATAGAGCTTGGCCACCTGGTGTGCCGTGAACCAGGCGCAGCATCGGATAAGGCGTTTGACGGCTTGTGCTGGTGTTGCCTGAACCAAAATGCTCTCTGAGCTCAGGATTATCCTGCGTTCTGAACAGTGCTCCATCGACGGCAAATACCTGCA
>DMYW01000007.1:0-2562 GCA_003482455.1 Rheinheimera sp.
CGTTTAATCATTATTCTCGGTGATACGGATGGTTGGTACTGATGCTCCAGGCCCGGTACAGACTCTCAGCTAACACCACGCGGACCAGCGGGTGGGGTAAGGTCAATGCAGACAAGGACCATTTTGCTTCGCTGGCGGCAATGCAGGCAGGGGCCAGACCTTCAGGCCCGCCGATCAGCAAACAGACATCACGCCCGTCGAGCTGCCATTGTTCAAGTTTCTGAGCCAGTTGCGGTGAACTCCAATTACCGCCTTCGACTTCCAGCGTGACAATGCGCGCCCCTTTGGGGACAGCGGCGAGCATCTTTTCGCCTTCGATGTCCAAAATACGTTTGATATCAGCGTTTTTACCACGTTTGCCGGCAGGGACCTCGATCAGTTCAAGCGGCATATCACGCGGAAAGCGCCGCGCATATTCTTCGTAACCTGTGGTCACCCAGCTTGGCATTTTTTGACCGACAGCGATCATAAATAACTTCATCTCAGGCCGCCCAAAGTTTTTCAAGTTGATAGTGACTGCGACTTTCTTCCAGCATTACGTGCACCACGACGTCGCCCAAATCAATGAGTACCCAGTCACCGTGGCGATCACCTTCGACGCCTAAAATGATTAAGCCCCGGTTTTTCAGCTCACTGATCAAGTACCAAGCAATACTTTTGGTATGACGATTCGAAGTGCCGGTGCAGACCACCATAAAATCGGTTTCGCCAGTTTTACCGTGCATGTCGATCGCCGTGATATCGCGGGCTTTCATGTCGTCGATTTTTTCAAGCACTAATTGCAGTAACTCAATGCTTTGCAAGGTAATGTTCTCGTATGGAAGAATTCTGTGGCGAAAGGGCGGAGTGTATCAGTTTTTCCACTGTCAGCCCACCGCCGGACAATATAAACCGTGCTGTTTTATGTAGTCGGCAACGGCTGGAATTTGCAGTGGATGTGCCCCGGTTGGATTTTGACGTAACAGGGTCGCGGATACATCAAACGGCGGGTTGGCAAGGCGGTAAATACAGCCTGCCGCGTGGCGATCCAGCGCGTCGAGGTCGGTGACTTGGCTACGAGCCAACAACTCAGGCGCATCGCCATCCTCTGCACTGTAACCTGGGCGGTCGACCACCAACAGATGCGCCAACTCTAAGATCTCCTGCCAGCGATGCCAACGCGTGAAGTACTGCAGTGAGTCCATGCCAATTAAAAAGCACAAGCTGTCGTTTGGATAGCGTTGTTTTAAGGTCGTCAAGGTATCGACCGTGTAGGATGGCTGCTGGTGGCTAAGTTCTAAGTCGTTGATCTGCAATTGTGGGTACGGCGCTAACGCGAGTTCTAACATAGCAACACGATGTGCCGCCGATGTAGGGGCTTGACGGTGCGGAGGTAAGTGGCACGGGATCAAGTCAAGCGAGTGCAGACCGCAGTGTTGTAAAGCAAACAACGCCAGCTGCACGTGTCCTTGATGCACAGGGTCAAAGGTTCCCCCGTAAAAACCGCGGCGCATTTAGTCCTCCAATAGTTTTTGCAGTGAGAACACTTTCGGCACCGGATTAATGAACAAGGTCACCAAATGGGCCAGCGCAGACGCCGGCGTGCTAATCAGGCCTGATTTGAACCCACGGTCGAACGCGTTGAGTTCCTGCAATAGAAACTGCAACCAATTGCTGGACAGTCGAAACAACGCTTGTTGATACAGCGGTTGGCGTTTGGGCCAAATCCCGGCATTTTTAAAGTCATCGGCGGCAGGACTGTGCCCCAAGCTTTGCAGCTGTAACAGGGTAAATAGCTCTTTTTGCAGTTGCCAAGCGATAACCACAGGTTCGGTGTCTTGTTGTAGCAAACGGTCGAGGCGGTGCAAGGCTTCTTCACCTTGGCCTGCCAGCAACGAATCCACCAGCTGAAACACCGTAAAATGCGATTGGTCGGCCAGATATTGCTGCAAAAAAGGTGCTTCAATCCATTGGCCATAATGTGTGATGGACAGCTTTTCTAGCTCTTGCCGTGCCGCCAGCAAGTTGCCGTTGGCATGGTGTTGCAACAATAACAAGGCATCTTGTTGCAGCTTTAAGCCAAGTTGTTGTGCGCGCTCGCGTAGCCAGCGCAAGAATTGGCTGTCATCCAGCGGATAAAACTGCACCTGCACTGCTGTGGTATCCAGTGCTTTGTACCAAGCTGTTTTAGCCAGGTCACTGGCGCTGCGCTGGCCATGCAGAATCAAGATCACATCTTGATGGAGCATCGCCGGCAGTTGTTTCAAGGCGTCATTGATCACAGGGGTCAGCTTGTTACTGCCCAAATCCAGTTCAATCACGCGTTGCGTGGCAAACAATGACATGGCAGCGAACTCATTAAAGAATTCGTTCCAGTCAAAATTACCTTCTAACACAAAGCTTTGCCGCTCATCGAAGCCATTTTTTTTCGCTGCCGCACGCAGCATATCGATGGCTTCCATCTTTTGCAGTGGTTCTTCGCCAAACACCAAATAACACGACGCCAGACCTTTTTTGAGGCTGGCGTCGAGTTGATTGTTGTAAAGCTTTTGCATCGATTACAGGCGGCTTAACTGGCGGAGG
>DMYW01000007.1:2661-3072 GCA_003482455.1 Rheinheimera sp.
GTTGATTGTTGTAGAGCTTTTGCATGCGTTACAGACGGCTTAGTTGGCGAATGATCCGCGACACGGCTTGGCTGCGCAGTTCGCTCAGCAGCAAGTCCAGTTCGCGCGACTTGGCCAAGGCGCGGTTCGGATCGTCTTGGTAATCACGATTCAGTTCAATGCGATAGGGCACTGGATCTTGGCCCGGCAGGATCAGCTGATAATCGAGTGTGTAAATCAGCTCATATTCGGCCACTTGACCGTTGGTAAACAAAGACAAGTTGCGGCGTTTCAGGCTGTCTTCAACCAGCACAAACACCGGTGAATCCGCTTGTTGACCATCCAATAACTTGACTTGGCTACGTTGCAATTGTGCGCCGAGTTGCGTCAACAACTCGGAATGGGCGTCGCCTTGCAAATAAATTGCCGGGT
>DMYW01000007.1:3203-57739 GCA_003482455.1 Rheinheimera sp.
GCAAATAAATTGCCGGGTATTTTTGCAGCGGCGCCGTGCCGCGCAAGGTAAAACCGCAGCCGCTGAGCACGAGGCTCAGCAGCACACTGGTCCACAGCAAAGATAGGCGGCGCATTAGCCGACCACCAAGCTCAGCAATTTGCCTGGCACGTACACGACTTTTTTCAGCTCTACGCCTTCTAAGTATTTTTGTACGTTGGCATCGGCTTTCGCCAGCGCAAACACGTCGTCTTGCGTGGCATCAATCGCCACTGTGACTTTACTACGCACTTTGCCGTTGACTTGCACCACCACCAGTTTTTCGTCTTCCACCAACGCTGAGGTATCCACAGTCGGCCAGCCAGCAGCTTCGAGTTCAGTGCTGTGGCCTAACACTTTCCACAAGAACTGCGACAAGTGTGGCGTGATTGGGTTTAACAGTTTCAACAAGGCTTCAATCGCTTCGCCCAGCACAGCGCGGTCTTGCGCAGTGTCGGTCGAGGCTTTTTGCAGCTTGTTCATCAATTCCATGATGGCGGCCACGGCGGTGTTAAAGGTGTAACGACGGCCGACATCGTCAGAAACTTTGGCGATGGTTTTGTGCAATTCACGACGCAGCGCTTTTTGATCGGCGTTCAGCGCATTCAGATCAAGCGCTGGAGCTGCACCATGCGCAGCGAACTCGCTGACCAAGGTCCAGACACGGCGTAAGAAACGCAACGCGCCTTCGACGGCTGAATCTTGCCATTCCAGCGTTTGTTCTGGTGGCGACATAAACATCATAAACAGACGCACTGTGTCAGCGCCGTATTGGTCGATAACAGTTTGTGGGTCGATGCCGTTGTTTTTCGACTTCGACATTTTGGTCATGCCGCCGGACTGCACCGGTTGGCCGTCAGTGGTTAGGGTCGCACCTGTGATACGACCTTTGTCGTCGCGCTCCACCGCAACGTCTTGTGGCGAGAACCATTGTTTACCGCCACCTTCGCTGTCGCGGTAGAAGGTTTCTGCCAACACCATGCCTTGGCACAACAAACGTTTGAACGGCTCGTCAGATTTCACTAAACCCACGTCACGCAATAACTTGTGGAAGAAACGTGAGTACAACAAGTGCAAAATGGCGTGTTCGATCCCACCGATGTACTGGTCAACCGGCAGCCAGTAGTTGGCTTTTTCCGGGTCTAACATCATGTCAGTGCTGTCTGGGCAGCAATAACGGGCGTAGTACCAGCTCGATTCCATAAAGGTGTCGAAGGTGTCGGTTTCGTGTAGCGCGGCTTGGCCGTTGTAGGTGGTTTTTGCCCACTCGAGGTCGGCTTTGATTGGCGATTTCACGCCGTCCATCACCACGTCTTCAGGCAAACGCACAGGCAGTTGGTCTGCTGGAACTGGCACTTGACTGCCATCTTCCAGCGTTAACATTGGAATTGGCGCGCCCCAGTAGCGCTGACGTGATACACCCCAATCGCGCAAGCGATAGTTCACTTTGATTTGGCCAACACCTTTGGCTTCCAGTTTAGCGGCGATAGCTTTGAACGCCGCTTGGAAGTCTAAGCCGTCAAATTCGCCAGAATTGACTAACACACCTTTGTCAGTAAAGGCGGCTTTGGTTAAATCGACCACGGCGTCAGAACCGGCGGCAGGTTGCACCACTTGTTTGATTTTCAAGCCATATTTGCTGGCAAATTCAAAGTCACGTTGGTCGTGACCTGGTACGGCCATCACAGCGCCTGAACCGTAGTCCATCAACACGAAGTTGGCGACGTAAATAGGCACTTGCTCGCCAGTCAGTGGGTGCACAGCGAAGAAACCAGTTGGGTGACCTTTTTTCTCCATGGTCGCCATATCGGCTTCAGCTACTTTGTTGCCTTTACAATCTTCAATAAAGGCAGCCAAGGTGCTGTCGGTTTTGGCGGCTTGTTGTGCCAGCGGATGCTGCGGCGCAATCGCCACGTACGTCACACCAAACAGCGTGTCTGGGCGCGTGGTGTAAATGGTGAAGTTGTAGCTTGAACCTGCCACGTCAAACTTGATCTCTAAGCCTTCTGAGCGGCCGATCCAGTTGCGTTGCATGGTTTTGACTTGTTCTGGCCATTCGTCCAGTTGGTCTAAGTCGTTTAACAGCTCTTCGGCGTAGTCGGTGATTTTGATAAACCACTGGGCTAATTCGCGTTGTTCAACCAAGGCACCTGAACGCCAACCGCGGCCGTCGATCACTTGCTCGTTGGCCAATACACATTGATCAACAGGGTCCCAGTTCACCGTTGCCATTTTTTTGTAGACCAAGCCTTTTTCAAACAGCTTGGTGAAGAACCATTGTTCCCATTTGTAATATTCAGGGCGACAGGTGGCGATTTCGCGGTCCCAGTCATAACCAAAACCTAAGCTTTTCAGCTGGTTTTTCATGTAGTCGATGTTGGCGTAAGTCCACTTGGCTGGGGCTGTTTTGTTGGCAATCGCAGCGTTTTCTGCCGGTAAACCGAAGGCATCCCAACCCATAGGTTGCAACACGTTTTTGCCTTGCATACGCTGAAAACGGCTGATCACATCACCAATGGTGTAGTTACGCACGTGGCCCATATGCAGACGACCACTTGGATATGGGAACATTGACAAGCAGTAGTATTTTTCTTTGCCCGGCTCTTCTTTCACTTTGAAGGCGTTGGTCGCTTGCCAGTGTTGTTGTAACTGAGTTTCAATCTGACGTGGTTCGTACGCTGGGATTGGCTGTTGCGGTTGTTGCATTGACATGGATTCCACAGAAAAAAATAAACTGCCGCAGCTGCGGCGGAAAAATACCGCTAGCATACCGCATGCGAGGGAGTGGCAACAACCTTGTTGTCAGAGTCAATTCCAGCCTTTTTCGCGGTGTAGCCCTTGTTTATCAACCCGCATGAGCGTTTATACCGCCTAACTTTTGCAGGATAGGCAAACGATGGCGAAAAATTCAGCGAATGGTGTGGTATCAAACTGATTGGCCGGTATCAGCTGGCAAAGCGACCTATACTGCAAAAAAACGGAGGTGCTTATGTCTGAACCTATTCGTCGTTATGAACAATGGCTAGAGCAGCTAGACGTCAAACTGCAAAAGCTCAGTGATAAACCGTTGGAAAGTATGGCGGAATTGCTGGATGTTGTTGCTGACTACATGCAAGCAACGGTCGATTTAACAGCTTACGAAAGTCGACTTTTTGTCGAAACCTTTTTTCGTCAACAACAAGACCAACAATTGCCTTCGTTATGGCCTGAGCAGCTGTGGCAGCAGCTGTCGACGATCACCGATAAAACCCAAGTCGAGTGGCAAGAGCTCCCCATCGATCTGCAGCATCAAGGGCATTATTTAGAAGGGGAAGTGGTTGGCATGGGGCAGTACCACTGCGAGCGCTGTGGCGCTGTACAAACACATTTTCACCCAGCGCCGCTGCTTAGTTGTACTGAATGCCAGCATGTGCGATTTATTCGACAAGGTCTGCCGGTGTAACAAGTCACCAGCGAGCTGGGAAGGGCGCGCAGTCTTTGTTAAGATGGCCACAGCTTTTGTCGAGGAATCATAGGCATGACGTCACCACAAGTCAGTAAAGTTACTGACGCTACTATCCGCTCGCATGCATTATCTGCCGAGCAATTAGGCCCAACTCTGGATCCCACCGTGCTGCAGGCAGCACTTGATATCGAAGGCCACAGCAGCACTTTCATCGGCCAAAATCGCGCTAAAGCGGCCCTCAATTTTGCGGTTGGCATGGATATGCCAGGCTACAACCTGTATGTGATGGGGGAACAGGCGTTAGGTCGTTTCACTTTGGTACAAGATATTTTGCAACAAGCGGCTAGCGAAAAAGCCACACCGGATGATTGGTGCTATTTAAACAATTTTGAAGACGAACGCACCCCACAAACCTTGCGGCTATTGCCTGGCGAAGGCCGTGTCTTAGTGAAAAAAATTGAAGCCTTGATCGACGAATTGCTGGATACCTTTCCGGCCGCGTTTGACAACCCAGGTTATCAGCGCAAGAAAAAAGCCATCGCTGGCGCCTTTGATGACAAATACGAAGCGGCTATTTCGATGGTCGAACGCATCGCGCTAGAAAAACAAGTGGTGTTGTACGAAGACAATGGCAACGTCAGTTTTAGCCCAGTCATTGACGACAAACCGCTCGATGACGCTGAATTTGCCAAGTTACCCGAAGAACGGCGGCAGTATTTTTATGGCCTAGTCGAGGAGCTGGAAACTATCCTCAACGAGCAGTTGTTGGAACTGCCGCAGTGGAAGCGTGAAATGTCCGAGCAACTGCGGGCACTGCGTCGCGACACCATAGAACAAGCCATCAAACCCTTGTTAAAGCAACTTGAACACGATTACGCCGATGAGTTAGGCGTGCTGCGTTATTTGCGCGAAATGCGTCCTGAGTTGGTCAAGGCCACGCTAGAATTGCTGCCGGAAGAATTGGACACCGACAAAGCCGAAGAAATGGATCTGCGCAGTATCTTCATTGGCGATTTTGTGCCAAACGTCTTGGTGCATCACGAATTAATGTCGGGTGCGCCGATTGTGTTTGAACCCAATCCAAGTTACGGCAACTTGTTTGGCCGCGTCGAATATTCGTCAGCGCAAGGCGCATTGTATACCAACTATCGAATGATCCGTGCGGGTGCTTTGCACAAAGCCAATGGCGGTTATTTGATCCTCGACGCTGACCGCCTGCTGGCACAGCCACAAGTGTGGGATAGCCTGAAACTGGCGCTCAAAACCGGCGAAATCGTCATTGATACGCTCAGTGACCATGCGGTCAGCAACGCGACTATTATCACGCCGAAAGCTATTCCGCTAAACGTCAAAATCGTCTTGCTTGGTTCGCGAGATTTGTATTACTTAGTGCAAGAAGTTGATGACGAATTCAACGAGCTATTCCGTGTATTGGCCGACTTTGAAAGTTACTTGCCATTGGATGTAGCGACCATGCGTGACATGAGTTTGCAGATCCAAGACCAAATTCAGCAGCAAGGTTTGTCGGGGTTGGATCTGGATGGCTTGAAACGCTTATTGCAATTTAGTTTCCGCGATGCCGAACATCAACGTAAGTTGTCGGCGCGTTTTGCCGACGTGCTCGAATTGGTGCGCGAAGCTTGTTATTACGCTTTGCAGCAAGACGACGACACCTTGACCGCGGCGCATGTGCAGCAGGCCTTAGATGGCAAACAATATCGCACGGGCCGCATCAGTGAAGCCTTCTTGGAGGATATTCAAGAAGGGCAGATCCTCATTGATACCGACGGCTGGGCTGTTGGCAAAATCAACGGTCTGACCGTGTTAGAGATTGGTGATACCGCGTTTGGCACGCCGGCGCGGATCAGCGCAACTGTCTATCCTGGTTCGAATGGTGTTATCGATATCGAGCGCGAAGTCGAACTTGGTAAAGCCATTCACTCCAAAGGCGTGTTGTTATTGACCGGGTATTTGGGCGCTAAATATGCGCAGGATTTCCCGCTGACGCTGTCGGCCAACATTGCTATGGAGCAATCATACGGCCAAATTGATGGCGACAGTGCCTCGCTGGCCGAAGTCTTAGCGCTGATCTCTGCTATCACCGGCATGCCACTGCGTCAGGATTTAGCGATCACCGGTTCGATTAACCAGCATGGCCAAGTGCAAGCCATTGGTGGCGTGAACGAAAAAATCGAAGGCTTTTTCAAACTCTGTCAATCACGTGGTTTAACCGGTGCGCAAGGGGTGGTTATTCCTTGCAGTAATCAGTTAAATCTGGTGCTTGGCGATGACGTGGTTCAAGCCGTGGCGGCAGGACAGTTCCATATTTATACGGTGCGTACCGTCGACCAAGCATTGGAGTTACTGACAGGGCTGATTGCCGGAGAGCGCAATGCCAAGGGCCAGTATCCGAAAAAGACTTTAAACGCCTTAACCCGACAACAACTACAGCATTTAGCCGAGCTAGTGAATGGCTCTGCCGAGGACGAATAACATGAAACAAGCCTTATTAGCCTTGCTGTTGCTGGCGACAGCAGGCTGCAGCAGTGCCTATTATGCAGCGATGGAAAAAGTTGGCTTTGAAAAGCGCGATATTTTGGAAAGTCGAGTCGAAGATGCGCGGGATGCGCAGCTCAAATCACAGCAAGAGTTTAAAGATGCGCTGACACAGCTTAGCCAAATGATTGGTTTTCATGGCGGCGACTTGCAAGCCAAATACGAGGCGTTAAGTGCGCAGTATGACGAAAGCAAAGCGGCCGCCGATGAAGTCTCGGCACGGATCAATAAAGTCGAAACGGTCGCGTTTGACTTGTTTGCCGAGTGGGAAGACGAGCTCAAGCAATATCAAAACGCCCAACTACGCGCCGATAGCCGCCAAAAACTGATTGCCACCAAACGTCAGTTTGACGCTTTGGTGCGAACTATGCGCAAAGCGGAACGCAAAATGCCGCCCGTACTGCGCGCCTTGCACGATAACGTGTTGTACCTCAAGCACAACCTAAATGCCAAAGCGATTGGTGCATTAACAGGGGAGTTTAATGGCTTGCAAAGCGATATCAACAATCTGGTACGTGATATGGATCAAGCCATTGCTGAATCGAACCAATTCATTCAAAGTATCAAGCAGAACTAATTGATTGTGATAGAGAAATGCCGTCATGACTGACATTGTTATCCTATACCGACTGGAGCCGGGCTGTTTGGGCCCGGAAGGTGCTGGTTATATTGTCGAATTTTGTCAGTTTGCGGCGCCTCTGATAGCTAGCCAATCGCCTGCGTTTATGCGCTGGCAACTGGAACCTCGGTTTGATAAGAAATTACCTGAGTGGCAAGTGTTGTTTCATGGTAAGCCACTTAATGACGCGCAAGCTGCTCGCTTATTAACTCACTTTGACACTGACATTGACGTGTTGATTGAGCAATTGAACGAGCATCTGACCTTGATGATCGACCAGTATTTTGGCCGTTGGTAACAGGTGAGCTACAAGCCTTGCGACTAACGGCGACATCTTTGCGCCAGCGCAAATTTCCACGGCACACAAGCATGATGCACTGTGATAGATTGAACAAGAAGCTGTGGTTTGACCACTAGAAGAACAACACTTAAGGAGCAAACATGAGTCAGGCAAAATTTAATAAAGCCACCATTGCCATTCATTGGCTGGTGTTGCTGTTGATGATAGTGACCTATTGTACGATGGAATTTCGCGGTGTATTTGAGCGTGGCAGCGACGCCCGTGAAACGATGAAAAGTGTGCATTACCTATTTGGTCTGACGATTTTCTTTTTAACTTTTTTACGCGTGGCCATCCGCTTTCGTTTTCCGTATCCAGCCATTGAACCAACGCCGCCGCTGTGGCAACACAAGCTGGCAGCGCTGACCCATTTAGTGATTTACGTATGGCTGTTGGCATTGCCGCTGATTGGCTGGTTAATTTTATCGGCAGAAGGCAAGCCAATCCCATTCTGGGGTATGGAATTACCTGCTTTGATCGCCGAAAACCACGACACGGCTGAAGCACTGGAAGAGATCCATGAATTGGTTGCCAAATTTGGTTATGCCTTGTTAGGTTTCCATGCGATTGCGGCGATTTATCATCACCATATTGTCAAAGACAACACCTTGTTGCGGATGAAACTGAAATAAGCTGTTGTTAGCAAATAAAAAACCGGCGTTATGCCGGTTTTTTATTATTTGAAACGCCGTGTTTACGATGCAGGTGTGGTCGTTAATTCGTTGCCGTTCCAATACAAAGTTCCAGTTGGTGCTTTGGCTTGTTGGGTGGTTAACAACTTACCTTCGTGCATAAAACGGACTTCATAACCAGTCACTTTTTCCTTCTGCCGCGCAATTGGCTGACAAACGTTTTCTTGGATTTGTTCTACATCCTGTTGTTGCATTTGCTGTTGGGTCTTTTTACCGCCATAACCGCCGGCTACGGCACCTGCGATGGTGGCGAGTTTTTTGCCGTCACCGCCACCAATTTGACTGCCGAGCACTCCGCCTACGACAGCGCCAATAGCAGTACCGGCAATTTGTTGTTCATCCTTCACAGCTTTTTGTCGGGTTTTGGTCACGGTTTTGCATTGTTGCTCTGTGACTTCATAATGCTCGACAATCGGCTTGCTACTAATAATTTGGATAGGTTCTGGGGTACTTGGTTTCAGTTGGTAATTCGCCACTGCGCCTAAAGCGGTGACAAACGTTGCGCCGAGCAAGGCGCCGACTAACATGGTTTTGCTCATAAAGGTCTCCAAAGTCCGACTGACTTGGCTTCGACTTTAGGCGGGGTTACCTGTACCAAAACTGAATCCGCCAGTCATTTTCGATAGTTTTGTAATTGCTTGTAATTAGATGTATTTGACTTAAGTTTTTGAATTAAATAAAAAAGCCCGCATCGCGGGCTTTTTTTGTTAGATAAAATCAAAACTTAGGTTCAATTCGATCGCGTTTTTTTTGAGCCGGCTCCACCGAGGTTGTTGCGACTTCTTGGCGAGGAGCTGCCACTGAAGCCGGGTTCTGTCGCTGGCGCAGCCAGCTGAAACCGAACAACCCAGCAAGCAACAGCCAGACCAGATATAACAGACTGTCCCCAATCAGGCTGTACACGGTGCGGCCTTGATATAAAGGCACGTCGTCGTTGAGAACGGCTTCGGTAAACTGTGGGGCTTGCTGGCGGATTTTGCCATTGGCATCAATCGTCGCAGTCACGCCAGTATTGGTGGCGCGCAGCACGGGGCGACCAAATTCACGGGCACGCATCTGGGCTATTTGCAAATGCTGCCAAGGGCCATGCGAATCGCCAAACCAAGCGTCATTGCTGACGGTCAATATAAAGTGAGTGTCGTCCCGGAAATTCGCCAAGATCTGCCTTGGGAAGGCGATTTCAAAGCACAACGCCGGCAGCAATGCACGGCCTTTCGCCCGTAAATTCGGTTGTTGCCACTGACCGCGGGAGAACGAACTATTGGGTAAATCGAAAAATGGCGCTATGTCGCGTAGTAGGGATTCAAAAGGCACAAACTCACCAATCGGCAGCAAATGATGCTTTTGATAACGGTTGCGCGTCTCGTAATAATAGCTAGCGGTTGGTGCTTTCGGGTCTTGTTGACCCAGCACTATCATACCGTTGTAGGCATCGCCCGAGCGTTTTAAATCAAGAATACCGGTGACCACAGCGGATTGATGCTCGCTGGCTTGCATGTCCAGGTTGATTAAGTAGCCTTGCGCGAGCGGTTCTATTTGCGGAACGCCAGCTTCTGGCCAGATCACCAATCGATTGTTTAGTAATGGCTTGGTCAGCTCCATGTACTTTTTCATCGTCGGTAATTCTTGTGCAGGGTCCCAACGCAGCTCCTGTTTAATATTGCCTTGCACCAAAGACACCGCTTGCAGCTCGCCAGTTGCTGTAACACCAGCCGGGATCAATGGACTCATCGCTGCCAAAAACACCGCTACCGCGACTTGTGCCATTGCCGCATGTTTGGTGAGTAATTGTTGTCGATGCCGCAGCAATAACACAGGTACTGCGGCACACAAGGCCAACATGAAACTGATGCCATTTTCACCAATTACGGCAGCCCAAGCGCCAAACCAACTTTCAGTTTGGCTATAACCAAGCGACAACCAAGGAAAACCGGTAAACACCCAACTGCGCAGGTTTTCCGCGAAGGTCCAACTGGCGGCAAAGCCTACGGCAAACAGCTGCGGGAAGCGTTTGGCAAATAGCCATGCCAACATGGTTGCAGCCAGCGGGTAGATAGACAAATACAGCACCAGCAACGCCATGATGCTGAGACTAGCGACCAGTGGCATGCCGCCAAAGGTAGCTATCGATACATGTACCCAGCTAACGCCGGTAGCGAACCAGCCTAGGCCATATGCAAAACCGAACCAGGCGGCCTGGCCTTTTGATTCGGCGATAGAAACGGCAAACGCCAACAACGCCAGCGTTAGCAGTGGCAGCATGGTCATTTGATAAGGGGCGAATGCTAAAGTATTGGTGAGTCCAATAGCGAATAATGCCGCGCCAATCAGTAGGCTGCGGCTAGAAATTCGAGTCAACATCGAGAGTAAACCTATTATTCGGCGTCAGACGCCTCTTCTTGTTGGATTTTTGGTTTCACCACGTGCAATTGCAACAAACGTCTGTTATTGGCTTTGTTGACTTTGAAAATCAAGCCGCCTAATTCCAGCGTTTCGCCTTTGACTGGCATATGACCAAACGAGTGCAACACAATGCCGCCGATGGTCGACGCTTCTTCTTCATCAAAGTGCGTACCAAAGGCTTCGTTAAAGTCATCTAGCGGTGTTAAGGCGCTAACTAAATACACATGGCTACCTAATCTGCGAATATCCGAATTGCCTTGCTCATCGTGTTCATCTTCGATGTCGCCGACGATTTGCTCTAGGATATCCTCGATGGTGATAAGCCCCGACACGCCACCGTATTCATCCACCACAATGGCCATATGATAACGTTTTTGACGAAACTCTTTCAGCAATGCGTCGACGCGCTTGCTTTCCGGGATGATCACGGCAGGGCGCAATAAATCGCGCAGTTGCCACTGGCTGTCGGGCTTTAATGCGTAGTGCAATAAGTCTTTGACCAGCAAGATGCCTTCGATGTGGTCTTTGTCTTCATTGACGACCGGATAACGGCTATGGTTGTTTTCATGCAACAACGCCAGAATTTCGTCTGGGTTTTGGTCAATGTCGATGGTGGTCATCTGGGCGCGTGGCACCATGATGTCACGCGCACGCATCTTGGAGATGCCGAGCACGCCTTGCAGCATGCCCTTGGTGTCATTGTCGATCAGCCGCCGAGCATTTGCTTCGGCAAAGATCTCTTCAAGATCAGAAACATCCTGTGGTTCTGCAGCAAACAGGCTAGTGATTTTTTCTAGCCATTGGCGGGCGGCAGAACCGATGCCCGAGTGTGGGTTGTCGTCACTCATGACGTCTTTCGAACTCCATTAATCGATTTCGTAGGGATTTGGAAAACCTAAATCGGCAAGGATCTGAATTTCTTCAGCTTCCATCTCTTGCGCTTCGTCTTCTGTTATATGGTCAAAGCCAAGTAAATGCAAGCAGCCATGCACCACCATATGCGCCCAATGGGCTGCCAGTGGTTTATTTTGCTCAGTAGCTTCACGTTCCACCACTTGCGCACAAACGACCAAATCACCAAGCAGCGGCAGCTCTTCAATGCCTGGTGGTTGCTGGAATGGAAAACTCAGCACATTAGTCGGTTTATCTTTTTCGCGATAATCAAAATTCAGCTGCTGGCTTTCGGCTTCATCGACAATACGAATGGTCACTTCGGCGTTGTCTTGAAACGGCGTCACGGCAGCGTCGAGCCATTGTTGGAACTGTGCTTCGCTCGGAATGCCGCTGGCGTTCGACGCCAACTGGAAATCTAAAATAATACTCATCAGGATTGCTCTGGCGTTGAAGCTGCATCGGCAGCTTTGCGACGACGGGTAGGTTTCACAGGGGCGTCCGTTACTGCGCTTGTTGCGACTTGTTCGGCTTGTTTGGCGGCTTTTTCTTCGGCCCGCGCTTTGGCTTGTGCTGCTTCAAACGCGTCGTAGGCAATAACAATTTTTTGCACCACCGGGTGGCGTACTACATCGGCGGCTTTGAAATAGTTAAAGCTCAGCACATCAACCGCTGACAGCACATCGATGGCGTGCTTGAGGCCCGAATACTGGCCACGTGGCAAATCAACTTGGGTGACATCGCCGGTGATTACCGCTTTCGAATTAAAACCAATCCGCGTTAAGAACATTTTCATTTGTTCGACTGTGGTGTTTTGGCTTTCATCCAAGATGATAAAAGCATCGCTGAGCGTACGGCCACGCATATAAGCCAGTGGCGCCACTTCAATCACATTGCGCTCTAGGTATTTTTCGACTTTTTCAAAGCCAAGCATGTCAAACAAGGCGTCGTACAAAGGACGTAAGTACGGGTCGACTTTTTGGGTTAAATCGCCTGGCAAAAAGCCCAGTTTTTCACCGGCTTCGACGGCAGGGCGGGTCAAAATAATGCGCCGCACTTGTTGTTTTTCCAGCGCATCGACCGCACAGGCCACCGCCAAATATGTTTTACCAGTGCCCGCTGGACCAATACCAAAAGTCACGTCATGCGTTAGGATGTTGCTGACGTAACTGGCTTGGCTTTTGTTACGCGCCTTGACCAAGCCTTTTTTGGTTTTGACGGATAACTCGCCGGTTGCTTCGTTCACTTGCACCATGGAGGCAGGGTTTTCCGCGCTACTGACCAGCAAATGCACCTGCTCGGCAGCGATGGCTTGCACTTTGCCTTGGGCAGAAATGGTCTCTGCATACAACTGCTCCAGTAGCTGTCGCACCATTTCCAGCTGGGTATTTAAGCCGACAAGGCGGAATTTATCGTCGCGGTAATGGATTTGCACACGAAATCGGCGTTCTATTTGGCGCAGGTGGTCATCAAATGGACCACACAACATGGCAAGGCGGCTGCTATCCGCTGGGTGTAAGGAAAACTCTAAACTGGTGATCGGATTGTCCAAAACGTCCTTCCAAACTAACAAAATAAAAAAGGGGTGACTGTCACCCCTTGATATTACGGTGTAAAAGTACCAACGCCAAGCTCATCAATTTTTTGACCTTGCTGGCGGGCCAAAATTTGTTGTGGCGACACGTCGCGGCGCAAGCCCATGTCTTTTTCGGTGCGCACCACCACGCCTTTGAGCGAGTTGGCATACACGTCCTTAATTTCGATATCCACAAACTGGCCAATCATGTCTGGCGAGCCTTCAAAGTTCACCACTCGGTTGTTTTCGGTACGGCCTTGCAGTTCCATCAAGTCTTTCTTCGATGGACCTTCCACCAGAATACGTTGCACTGTCCCTAACATGCCACGGGCAATTTGCTGGGCTTGTTGGTTGATACGGTCTTGCAAAATGTACAGACGTTGTTTTTTCTCGTCTTCGCTAACGTCATCAGGTAAATCGGCTGCAGGTGTGCCAGGACGGGCGGAGTAGATAAAGCTGAAGCTCAAGTCAAAACCAATTTGTTGGATTAAATCCATGGTTTGTTGGAAATCTTCGTCAGTTTCGCCAGGGAAACCGATGATAAAGTCCGATGACATCGACAAATTCGGCCGGATTTTTTTCAGCTTACGAATTTTTGCTTTGTACTCCAGCGCGGTGTGATTACGCTTCATCAGCGTTAAAATCCGGTCTGAGCCGCTTTGTACCGGTAAGTGCAGGTGATCGACCAGCTCAGGCACGTCTTTGTACACTTCAATGATATCGTCAGTAAATTCAACCGGATGCGACGTGGTGTAACGAATACGGTCGATCCCATCAATTGCAGCAACTAACCGCAGCAGTTCGGAGAAGTGACAAATGCCCCCGTCGTGCGTCGCGCCGCGGTAGGCGTTGACGTTTTGGCCTAACAGGTTCACTTCACGCACACCTTGCTCTGCCAGTTGCGCAATTTCCAACAACACGTCATCGATTGGGCGAGATACTTCTTCACCGCGGGTGTATGGCACCACGCAGAACGTACAGTATTTGGAGCAACCTTCCATAATCGACACAAACGCCGTTGGACCTTCGGCTTTTGGCTCTGGCAAACGGTCAAATTTTTCGATTTCAGGGAATGAAACATCAACCACTGGCGAGCGATCGCCGCGCACTTGGTTGATCATCTCAGGCAAGCGGTGCAGCGTTTGCGGGCCAAATACGATGTCGACATAAGGTGCGCGTTCGCGAATAGCGGCGCCTTCTTGGGATGCAACACAACCACCGACACCGATGATTAAATTCGGGTTTTTCTTTTTCAGTGGGCGCCAGCGGCCCAGTTGATGGAATACTTTCTCTTGTGCTTTTTCGCGGATAGAGCAGGTATTGAGCAGGATCACGTCCGCTTCTTCTGCCTCTTCCGTCAGGGTGTAGCCATGAGTGGCGTCCAGTAAGTCCGCCATCTTGGATGAATCGTATTCGTTCATCTGGCAGCCCCAGGTTTTGATATGCAACTTTTTGCTCATGGAAGAATGCGCCCGTCTGAGTTTAAAAGGATTGAAAAAAAGGCGCGTATTTTAACCGAGCTAGCGCCGATACGCCAGCAAAGACAATTCCGTAGTTTTCATGCGGTAATTTCTAAAAAACTAAACTAAAGTCAATTCAATGGCCTAATTTCCTTAATGCTTTTAGAACGAAGGATATCTGCGATGAAAACAAAGTGGTTGTGTGCAGCAAGTTTGCTGTTAGCGCCCGTGTCGGCGATGGCAGTGGATTACAGTTGGAATGGTTTTATGTCGTTAGCTGGCGGCAAAGTGTTAAGCGGTAGTGTGCAAGGTGACAATGAACTCGGCGAAAACTGCCCATGCATGATTACCGATTATTCGCAAAATGGCGTTCTTACCAATAGTTGGGGCTTTGACGACAGTAAAATAGGTCTGCAAGGCACCGCAAAGTTCAATGACCAATGGAGCGTCACCGGGCAAATTGTCAGTCGTGGTTCGCGCGATTTTAAAGTGAATTTGGAGTGGGTTTACGCTTCTTGGCAAATCGATGACAACGATGTGTTGCAATTGGGCCGTAAACGCATCCCGCTATTTTATTTTTCAGAGCAGCAAGATATCGGTTTTACCTATCCTTGGGTGCATTTACCTCCACAAACCTATGGCTGGGAGGCGGTGAACTACAATGGCGCTAACTGGAATCATCAATGGACCAAAGGCGATTGGAGCGGCATTGTTAACACCTTTGCTGGCACCGAAACCCGCACTGACAATGATTATCAGAAAATTTATCTCGACCCGAATCAAGAGCATGGCACGCGCTGGGACAAAATTTTTGGTGCTGAGTTTATTGCCACCAAAGATTGGTTTGAAGGGCGTTTGATGATGATGCGCTCAGACAATAGCAGCCGCGAACCCGGTGAAGACTGGAGTGAGCCGACCGAGCAAATTATCTTTGGCGCGTCAGCGCAAGCCGATTTTGGCAGCTGGTATACCAATGCCGAGTTGTTTTTCTCGGATCGCACCGAAAGCTATGGTCGTGATTTAGCCTACAGTGTGTTGGTCGGCAAGCGGATTGGCGATGTGACCATCGCGATGAATCACGGCCTGTACCAGCAAAAAATCAACGAAAACAACCCGTTTGAATTAACCGAAGACGATGCAGAAATCCATCGAATGACCTCGCTGATTGGTCGTTACGAAGTCGATGAATCGTCGGCGATTAAAATTCAATTTGATGATTGGCAAGACCACAGCGGTACTTGGTTTAAATCAAATTACGGCGATGCACGCAGCATTAGCTTTAGTTACGATCGAGTGTTCTAAAACAACCTTTGTCGACTGGTGATATAGCCGGCGTAGAAAATCACTGCGACGCCGGCAAACCAACCTAGCGACACAGCTTCGCTCCAGAAAATATAGCCAAACAATCCAGCAAAAATGACGCTGCTGTAGGTCCAAATGCCGATGTCACTTGCCGGTGCCAATGCATAAGCTTGAGTCATCGCCATTTGGCCGGCAGCCGCCAGCAACCCCATTGCCGCAAATGCCATATAGGTGCTCGCCGGCAGCTCATGCCAGTCCATCGGCACCGGAATAAACGAAATCAGTGCGGTTAGTAGCGAAAAATAAAACACGATGCGCGCTGCCGGTTCTGTATCAGACATATAACGAATGGTGGTTTTGGTCACAGCAACTAGACAAGCGGACAACAAGCCAACCGCCAACAAGCCATGGTTGCTTGAAGTTTCGTGCATCGGGATCGCCAAAAACACCCCAGCAAAGCCCAGCACTATCCCCAACCAAGTAATGGCGCTGGTGCGTTCACGCAACCAGACGTGCGCAATTAGCGGCACGATAAATGGCGATAGCAACAGCACCATCATGGCTTGCGCGAGTGGTAGTTTGCTGATCACATAAAAAAAGCAATACATAGAGATGATGCCGGTCGTCGCCCGACTAAGGTGCAAATACCATCGTTCAGTGCGCAGGATTTGTGGTCCTTGATGCCAAATCCACGGGATCATCACCAGCAAGGCGGCGAAGTTACGGAAAAACACTACCTGTGCTTGACTGGCGTCTGCTGAGGTTAATTTGACGCAGGCGCCGATGCCGGCAAAGCACGCTTCAGAAAACAGAATCAATAGGGCGGCGCGAACCACGGGAGACAGAGCGAGCACTAAGGACTACCTTGCAGAAAAACCATCAGTGTAACAGCTGTGGGGCAGTTCTAGTGCACAGTCAAACGCAACAGAGCGTTGCCATATCGCAGGTAGATGTGCGAGCAGCCAGTACACTGCGGCTAATGATCGAGGCTGAGCTCAGTGCTGGTGAGTAGTTGTTCAAGCACTGATGCTGGCATGGGTTTTCCAAATAAATAACCTTGGATTAAATGACAGCCCCGTTTGCTAAAGAACAACAGCTGTTGGTCGGTTTCTACACCCTCAGCAATACAATACATGCCGAGGCTGTCCGCCATGCTTAACATGGCTTCGATGATGGTTTCGTCGTTGCGATCGATACCAATGTCTTTGACGAAACTGCGGTCGATTTTGATGCCATCAATCGGTAATTCTTTTAAGTATTTGAGAGACGAATAACCGGTGCCGAAGTCATCCAGTGCAATTTGTACCCCCAATTCACTGAGCGCCAGCATAGTCGCGATTGCTTTATGGTGGTCTTGCATCAAAGCGCTTTCGGTGACTTCAAACCGCAGACTACTTGGCTTAATTTGATACTGATTCAACAGTGCCGCCGTTTCGATGGCTAAGTTGGCTTGTTCCAAATGGCGTGGCGACAAATTCACCGACACATACAGTTGGTGACCTAGTTGTTGCCAGCGCTGCAAGTCTTGTAAGGCTCGAACTAGCAAAGCTTGAGTCATTGGTACTATCAAGCGAAGATCTTCGGCCAGTGGGATAAAATCGTTTGGTGGCACTAGGGTGTCGGCGTCTTGCCAGCGCATTAAGACTTCAACGCCGACGATCTGCTGCAGCATGCTGTCGTAAATCGGCTGGTAATAGTTAATAAATTCATTGTGTTGCCAAGCGCTGCGTAGGCGAGTTTCTCGTTGCAGTTGCACCTGTGCTTTGTCGTTCATCTCTTGAATGAAGAACTGGAAGTTATTGCGGCCCAAATCTTTGGCGTGATACATGGCGACGTCGGCATGTTTGAGCAGTTCAGTCGCGTCGTGTGCATCGTCTGGGAAAATGGCAATACCGATACTTGGCGACACCGACACCGTATGGCCGCTGAGCAGCATTGGCTCACCGATCGATTTGATCATTTTGCGTGCGACATGGCTGATGTTGTCATCGTTTTTGTAGCTTTCTAGCAACACGACAAATTCATCACCGCCCAACCGCGCCACAGTGTCGGTCAGGCGCAAGGTTGACGTTAATCGTTTGGCCACTTGTTTGAGCAAGAGGTCGCCGATGTCATGGCCTAAACTGTCGTTAATTTGTTTGAATTTATCCAAGTCGATAAAACATAAAGCCAGCGAGCGTTGCTCACGTTTGGCCTGCTCGATGCCGTGGAAAATTCGATCCATTAACAAAGCGCGGTTTGGCAGCCCAGTTAACGCGTCATAATTGGCGAGGTAACGTAAGTTATCTTCCGCTTGTTTTTGCGCTGTGATGTCGGTGAACACCAGTACAAAGAACTCGACCGTGCTGTCATCCCCAACCGCGCTGATATTCAGCAGTGTAGGGCGCTCGGTACCATCCGGACTGACCACCAGCTCTTCACCTTGCCAGTGCTGATTCGCATGCATGCTCGACAGCAGTCCAGTGTAAAAACGCCGACGCTCGCGACTGATGCCCAGTTCGTGAATTTTCGGGCTGACCAGGTTTTCATCGAGATTGCCAAACACATCGCTGAACGACTGGTTCGCGGCGATCACGCGTTGTTTGGGATCCAGCAGCACCACCCAATCACGTGTTTGTTGGAAGGCTTCACCAAACAGTCGGGCTTTTTCTTTGGTCGCACGAGTTTCCGTGATGTTGGCGTAAGTGCCAATTACCCGCTGGGCTGCGCCTGCGTTAAACTCGGTGACTTTGCCGATATCCCTAAACCACAACCAATGCCCAGCTTTGTGCTGCAAACGATAGGTGTAGTCAATCGAACCGTCTGGCGTTTGAATAAAGCGTTGCCAGGCTTGTTGGTAGCCTTCGCGGTCATCGGGATGGATCAACATAATATGCTGTGCCATCGTCAGCGGATTTAATTCTTCGTTGTAGCCAAGCATGGTCGAGATGCGCTGCGCAAACAAGCTGTCCCGACTGGCGTACCAATCCCAAACCCCACTGTTAACCACTTCGAGAGCTTGTTTTAGGCGTTGTTCCGATGTTTTGACTTTAAAATGCGCCATCGCCAATAAGCGTTTTTGCGTGTTGCGATTGCGCACCCATGCTAACAGTACAATCAACACCAACATGCCATATGAACCCAATGCCCATGGCGACAACCAGGGCGCACGCGCGACGATCAACTCGACGCTGGCGATCTCACTGTGACGGCCTGTTGCTGGCACCGTGGCCATGACATGGAAAAAGTATTTGCCTGGTGCAAGCTGGGGAAACATCACCACATTGCTGCTTTGTTCGGGGAAACGTAGTTCTTGTTTACCGTCCAGCCAGACGCTGTAGCGCAGGCGCCCTGCATCACGATAGGACAAGCTAGCAAACTGCACTCGTACACCAGCCGAATCATGCGGCAACACAAAAGTTTGTCCTGATAGATTCTGGAAGCCGTGGCTCAGCACCTTGTCCATGCTGCCGACACTGGTGATGACAATTTTGGGCGGGTCTTGTGGTAGTTGGAGCAGTTGCGGGTCAAACAGAGTTAAACCGCGATTGTTGCCAAACATCAGCATGCCGTTTTTTAGTTTGCTGCTGGCGCCCATGATGAACTGGCTGGTCGATAAACCATCCGGTTTGCCGAAGTGGTCAAGCTTCAGTGACTGTGTATGCAAGCGGCTTAATCCCGCGTTGCTGGCAAACCATAGATCGCCTTGGTCATCTAGTTCACACGAAAAGACACTATTACTCAGTAGCTGAGACGGTGCGGCGAGGTGTTCCGTTGGGTGCAGTGTTTGCCCATCAAGTGCGACCAAACCTACGCCGTAGATTGTGAACCACAGTCGTTGTTGCTGATCTACGCACATCCGATCAGCCGTGCGTTTTAACGAGGGTTGATAAGGTTTCGCTTCATAAATTTTTCGCAGCTGACCAGTTTTTTGCTGCCATACCCACAGTTGATCGTAAGCACTAAAAATGAACTCGTCGGTACTCCCTGGGCGATAGCCCAACATGCGACCGGCTTGATGCGGCGGCACGATTTTTTCGATGCCGGTTAGCTGCTCCAAAACGCCTGTTTTTGGATCATAACGAAAATAATGTTGCCGATTGTAAAACCAAAACACGCCATCATCGGTACGCAGGTGGCCAACCGCCGAGCGTTCAAGTAATGGCTGTTGTGTTGGGTCTTGTAGCGGAGGGGGTAAAAACGTTTTGGCGACTGGATCGTAGTAGTGCAGACTATTGCCGTTACGTAACCAGAGTTTGCCGTCGCTGTCTGGATAAATTCGTGCGATTAATCGGCCGAAGTTTTCGGGCAATTGCGCTGGGAAATCAAACTGTTGCAATTCCATCGAACGGACATCAAGACGGGTCAAGCCAGAACCTCCGGCTAGCCAGACTTCATCGGCATTGGCTTCTGCCATTGCAGTTGCTGCGCCGGGAAAGGCTAACTGACTGCCACGTTGGCTTGGTGTTGGTAGCTCCACCTGATGAAACAATCGACTATGTGGATGCCAATAAAATACCCCGTCATCACGACTAGCCAGCCAATAACCGCCGTCTGAAGTGGCAACCATACTCGGGATATTGTTTTGCGTGATCTCAAGATTGCTGTCAGAAAAACGCCATAACAAGGTGGCGTTTGGCAAACCGAAATTCCAATGATACAAACCGTCGTTGCTCGCGAGGTAAAAGCCATCACTCGTTTGTTGCAACTGATTGATGACGATATCGGATAAGCGTTGTTGTGGTGAGCTGGGCTGCTGATTGGCAGTCAGACCAGTTCTTGCGATGGTGTATAACTTATCTTCTTGGGCAATCAGTAACTCTTGGCCGACTAATTCAATTTCCCGAACTGTTGCACGGCTACTTTGATTGGGCTCTAGTTTTAACAGACTGGAGGCGCCAGTCTGTTTATCGACGACAAATAAACCCCGACTGGTACCGACAAAGACTTGCTCACCGTCTGGGACGATCCGAGTGATCCGTGGCATCACCAAATTGCCCGGATCAAATTCAAACACCTTGGTAAGACGTTTGTCGGTGATTGAATAGCGGTAGAGTCCCTGCGAAATGCCAAGCCACAGGTGGTCATCGTCGTCGATGGCGATCCGGCTTATCGAGGGCGAGTTTATTTGCTCTTGCTGTGCCAGATCGACCAGTAATTCCATGGTGCCGCTATAACGGTCAAGCTGGTACAAACCGATGTTGAGTGCGGCAATGAACAATCGGCCGTTATGATCTTCGAGTAGATCTGCGACGGCCACGTCACCGTCAGCAAATCCAGGAAAGGGGATGGCTTGCACGCGATTGGCATCGTACATACCAAGGCCATGGCTGCTGGCTAGCCACAAAAAACCGCTATGATCGAGCAGCATGGTTTGCATCGGACCGCTTTGCAGTCCGTCTTCGGCGGTAACCGGCTGCAGCAGTGGTTTTTCTTGATAAGCAACACTCGACAGGCTGACAAGACACAGACAAAAGCCAAACAACCAATGAAGGCAGCTAGTTAGGCGTTGCGAGATTGTCAGCAGAGTTGAAGTCATGTTGCCGTGTTCTTTACATCAATGCCACGCACCTTATCGGATGGTGGCTTGCTTGTCTAGTTACCCAAAATGCAACAACAAACAACTCAAGCCCAGTAGCCAAATTGCATTTTGTTGCGCTGCCATCGCCTTTAATCCGATAGCAATATCGTCAACGGTTGGCAGTTGCTCAGGGCCAATTCGTGCTCGTCGTAATTTTTGCTGCTGATACATAGCTGGGCCAGCTGTTTGTCGCTTTAGTGTTTGCGCCCATGCCGCCAGCAGTAGGCGTTGTGGTAATGGCCAGCTGCCATCGTTGGCTGCACGCGCAAACTCAAGCGTACGTTTTGCGCCAACTTGCAACGCCAGCACAGCGCTAAACAGCAACATCGGCAACATGGTCAGCAGCAGTAGGGTTTGCCGTAGCCACAAGCCAAACCATTGAAAGGATTTTAGTTTAGGATTCCACTGCCAATGCAATTCAAACAGGATCCGCAGCGTTAGAGCTGCAGTTGCACCGAATATGCAATACACCAAAATGACCGTCATCCAGTGGCTAGCGTAGCGCAGCACTAAGGCATCCAGCGCCGCTTTCACGACGCCAACCTCACTTAAAGTGGTGGTGTCCCGCAACACGAGCGGTTGCAATTGCTGGCGCGCCAGGCTTAGTTGGCCTTTTTGCAAGCTCTGACGAATCGTCGTTAGTAACTGCTTGATGCCACCTACATCGAGACAAAAATACAGTACCATCGCATCGAGCACCGCTGGCCATTCCGACAATTCACGCAGCATGACATAACCAATGCTAGCGGGCAGCACGAGCACTAGCGTCGCTAGCAGGCCCGCCAAGCGTTGATAAGCGGCGGTGTCAGTGTCTTTACACACGCGTTTCGCGACGTTTTGCGCGGCAAGCCCAAACAATTGCCAAGGCTGATAGCTGCTCGGCAGCGGCATAAAACGGGCCGCCGCTACCGCCAGCAAGGTCAGCAGATGGCTGAACCACCAGCTATGTGACCAAATGATCAGCTGGCTAACCAAGTTAGTGCAGCACCACGCCTTGCAGGCGCTTTAACAACTCAACCACCATGGCGCTGCTATTGCGCGAGGCGATTTCCAAATAGGCTTCAAACGATTCTGGTGATTCTTTACCAGCGATATCCGATAAGCTGCGGATCACTACAAATGGTGTTTTTAATTGGTAACAGGCTTGCGCAATCGCAGCGCCTTCCATCTCCACCGCCAGCATGCTAGGGAAGGTGGCACGGGTGGCGGCGATCCGCACAGGGTCACACATAAACACGTCACCTGTAGTGATTAAGCCTACCTGAGTTTGGCAAAAACCTAACGCAGCGATGCTTTGTTCGGCGGCTTGGATCAGCGCAGGATGCGCAGCAAATGCGGCTGGCATGCGCGGCACTTGGCCCGCTTCATAGCCAAAGGCGGTCACGTCAACGTCATGATGGCGCACTTCAGAGGAAATCACGATGTCGCCAATGTGCAGGTCTTGCGCAAAGCCACCGGCAGAGCCAGTGTTGATCACACAATCAGGTGCAAACAATTGAATTAACAAGGTGGTCGCGATCGCCGACGCCACTTTACCGATGCCGCATTGCACCAGCACCACTGCAGTGCCATTTAACTGGCCACGGTAAAACACAAAATCAGCAACTTGTGTTGTTTCAACCTGTTGTAATTGCTGCTTTAACAACGCCACTTCTTGTTCCATGGCGCCAATGATCCCAATCAGTTTCATTCGCGGATTCTCTTCGAAAAAAAGCACAGTATACAGCGAACAGTTTGGGGCTGCAGAGCATTTATCGGGTACACGATGTTGGGTTGAAATTAAGGCGCTGACACGCTTGGGCTCGTCACAGGCGACCACGGCTTCGATGCGCTCTGCGATGGGGGCGGGCGAGGTTCAGCGATAGCAAGGAGACGCTAGTGCTGAACCCGCGAGGTTTTACGCAAATACTTTAGTTGCAGCGGCACCATCGGTCAGTCGACCTTGTTGATAGTCGCGGATCGCTTGTTCAATTTCTGCAACACTATTCATCACAAAAGGACCGTATTGCACGATAGGCTCACCAATCGGTTTGGCGCTGAGTAACAAGAAGCGGCTGCCAGCGGCATACTGCACCGTCAGTTGGTCACCATCGTCGAGCACTGCCGCCACGTGGCGACCAACCGCTTGACCGGCAATCACGGCTTCACCTTCATAGACATAGACTAACGCGTTGTGGCCTTGCGGCACATTAACGGTAAGCTCGCCCGCCGCGTGCATTTGGAAATCCACGTACAACGGAGCCGTTGATAAGCCACGCACTGGACCTTGTACGGTTGGCAAATAAGCCCCTTGCAAGGTGCCGGCAATCACCTTGGCTACGCCGTGTGGCAGCTGAGCTAGTGAGATTTGTGCGGGGTCCAGATCAACATAAGCCGCCGCTTTCATCTTTTCCGCTGCAGGCAGATTCAGCCACAACTGAAATCCACGCATAGCACCTGATTCTTGTTGTGGCATTTCCGAGTGAATAATGCCGCGCCCGGCCGTCATCCACTGCACGCCACCTGATTTTAAATGGCCGCGATTGCCTAAATGGTCTTCGTGCAGCATATGGCCTTCGAGCATATAAGTGACAGTTTCAAAGCCGCGATGCGGGTGCGGTGGAAAGCCAGCGATATAGTCATCAGGATTTTCGGAACCAAAGCAATCGAGCATCAAAAATGGATCTAACCGTAAATGTTGCTGCAAGCCCAGGCTACGATAGATTTTTACGCCGGCGCCGTCAGACACAGCTTGCGCGCGAATAAGTTGTCGAATGGTTCTGCGAGTCATGGCATCACTCCAATTTGCTGAGGATGCCAGTAAACCTCAGATAAAGCGCAAGATAAAGTGCGATTTTCTGCTTTGATCATTCGTTTCTATCGAACGATTGTTCAAAACGTAGCAGCCATAGTTTGCGGGATAGGCCGCCGGCATAGCCGGTGAGGCGCTGATTCGCCGCAATCACGCGATGGCAAGGCACGACGATGGCTAACGGATTTTTGCCGTTGGCAGCGCCGACGGCTCGGCTGGCGTTGGCATTGCCCAATTGATTTGCTTGTTCACCGTAACTCCAAGTCTGCCCATACGGAATTTGTTGCAGCAATTGCCAGACCTGCTGCTGAAACTTGGTGCCTTGTGGTGCCAGCACTAGCTGGAATTCCCGCCGTTGTCCCTGAAAATACTCGCTTAATTGTTTCACCGCGTCTGAAAGGTGCTGCTCGATCTGTGGGTGATCGCTGTGCAGATAGCGCAACTCGATCGTGCTTGGCGCAGTGTCTGTCGGCAACAACGCCTCTGCCAAGGTTTGCCTTGCTAACTCTCGGTCCGGCGCTATGCCTGCAAAAGCAATTTCCGTAAGACCATCGACGGTGGCGTAGATTGATAAATCGCCCAGAGGTGTGGCGATCACCGCGCTATTAGGTTTGCGGCTTGTCATGCTGGCTCCTTGTCCGTTTTGGGTAAATGCCACAGTTGAAAGGTGGCGTAGCTGCGCCACGGCGCAAATGCGCTGGGGTCAATTGCTACGGCCTTCAGTGCTTTTTGAATGCCTAAATCACCGCCAAGCCATACATCGGGCTCGCCTTGCCCGCGCATCAAGGCATAACTAACTGTCCAAGGGCCGATCCCCTTGATAGACAACCATGCAGTTGGTGCATCGTGCGGCTGTTGTTGCACAGCAGCGCCAAGCGCGTTTAAGGTGGCGCGGCGTGCTTGCGGTACTTTAATCATGTCCAGCGCTGAATTTGCCAGCTCGCTTGGCGTGACAAAACGCCGCCGGCCGTCAGGCAAGGTGGTAGCAGCAATACCTTGCACTAAGCGGTTGAGTTGTGTACGCGCACCGGCGATGCTGACTTGTTGCCCAAGGACTGCGCGCACAGCGGCTTCAAACGGACTCCACAGCCCTGGCAGCCGCAAACCAACATGGACCGGAAACCCGCCGGCTGCGGCTAAATGCTGATCAATGGTTTGACTGTCAGCATCGAGATCCAGCACTTGGCGTATGTGATGCACCACAGCTTGCAAACTGTTCGCATCAGGCCAGTCTAGTTTTAATTGCATCACTGGCAACGTCGGATCTGGGGTGATTTCAAACCAGCCATGGTACTGCGGTTGATGCAAAGGCCAATAGATAGTGCGACCATAAGTCTCGCCTTCGACCCATTCCATGCCTTCAAGGGTTCGCGCTTGATAAAAAGCCAGCATCAGCGGCCAATTGAGCGGGGGACGATAGGGTAACTCCAATTGTAAGATCGTAGACATGTGACGAGTCCTGTTGCCGCGAACTTGTGACGGCGTTAAACGAAGTTGTTGTTTAAATTCATCATGAAAGCGCCGCAAACTGCCAAAACCGGCCATAAATGCGATGTCGGTGATCGGTAGCGCCGTTTGATGCAGCAATTGCTTGGCGAACAGCACTTGCCGATACAGTGCGTATTGTTTGGCGGCGATCCCAAGCTTTTCTTGGAACAACTTGCGTAAGTAGCGCTCACTGATCCCAAGTCGACTGGCCAGTGCCGCCACGTTGCTATCGTGCAATGCGCCTTCATCAATTAACCGGATCGCTCGTTTGAGTGTCACGTCGGCACCAATCCACAAGGATGAACCCGGCGCACTATCTGGGTGGCAACGTAAACATGGCCGATAACCGGCCAACGCAGCCTCGTGCGCCGTCGCGTAATACCGCACATTTTGCTCTTTCGGTGGTTGTACTGGGCACACCGGCCTGCAATAGATGCCCGTGCTGGTCACTGCGATAAAAAACAAGCCATCGTATCGACGATCGCGGCTTAAACGTGCTTGTTGGCAAATCGGTTGACTGAGCATAGGTCGCCCTCCATGTCCGCAGTGTACACAGAGTCGGGACCCGTATCAGCCAGAAACGGCACTAATTCCTATGCAGGACTTGTGGAACAGGGCGGTGAACGGCGCTGGTATCAAGAAGCGCCATGTCACCGCCTCAGTGATTAGACGGTAAAGTCAACTTGTTGCAACAAGCCCACTTGCCGATTGGTGGTCAATGCAACGCCGCTGCGAGTAAGGCGTGCTTGCAGCTGCTGTTGCTGGTAATAATCAAATTGTGTCGACGCCGATGTCACGCTCAGCGCGCCAATTTGTAAGTCAGACATAGTGCGTAGTCCCTGTTCCGGTTGCCATGCGTACAGCTGATGAAAGGCGCGGTCGGCTGCATCAATAAAGCCATTGCCGTCATCATCGAGTTGCGCTAACTCGGCAAACCCTTGACCGGAATTGGGACCAAACAATTCGCTGCCGTCATCCGCTTTGCCATTTTGGTTTTTGTCATGCACTAAATAATATTGAGCACCACTTAATTTATCTAAGCGCCCTGGCGTGTCGGCTGACATGGCAAAGTTCAGCCATTGTCCGGTTGCCCGAAAACTGCCGTCTAGCGACAACACGAGCGGGTCTTTCACTTCAGCAGCGCGTTGTAGCACAAAGTTGAATTCACTTTCGACGTGGGCAAATTGAAAGTCCCATTGCATGCTGGTGCCATCGCTAAGCGACACTTCGCCAGTAAACGAAGCACTGAGCTGTTGATAGCGATAATTGACCAGCACTTGATCGGCGGCTGGGCGCGATGAAGGTGGTGTCGAGTCCTGCCCGTTGCTTGCAGTTGGGCCATCGTCTTGCACTTGGTGACATAAGGCAGTTAAATCAGATTGTTCAGAACTTAACCATTCAGTTAGTTTGCCAGACACTAATTGCTCAAGTATTTTCTTCACCTGGCCGATAGTGTGTAAGGCGCTGAATTGTTTGCAGTCTTCTTCATTTTCTTCAGTGTCTGACGTAGACTGGTTTTGCGTCTTGTCAGTTTTTGGCGCTTCCGGTAGCTGCAATTTATTCGTCGTGGCTGTCGGAGCTTGCGATAAGGTCGTACGTGGTGGAAGCACGCTGCTCAGGGTGGTTGCCTGAGACGTGTGATTCACAAGCTGTTGCGCAGATAGCGCATCAAAGCGACCTTGATACTGTGTTTGTTGTTGTGACACTTGGATTTGTTGTCGGGCACCGATGATTTGCATAGCCATCTCCTCGTAGGACTGGTTTCCCGTATAGGCTATCGGTGACTGTTGCTGAAACTTTAGGCGGATTAGCAGATGTTAGAAGAATTTTTCCGACAGTTGAGTATCGACCCAGAAAGTATCACGTTTGAGCAATCGATTGCATTGATCGATGCCTTGTATGACTTCAGTCCGACGGCGTTTCGTAACGGTGAACAATTTAACGAGGCAGGTCAAAACAACGGCGCTTGTAAGATCCTCGCTTTTGCCCATTTGCATCAATTGTCAGAGCCGCAAACATTGCAATTGTTTGGGCATTATTATCGCGAAGATGTGTTGCCGAATCCGGTTGGGCAAGATCACGGTAACATCCGTAATTTTATGCGCACAGGGTGGGATGGCATCGTGTTTGAAAAAGATGCGTTGGTAGGCAAACCGGGCGTTGAGTGAATTAAAAAAAACCGGCAACTAGCCGGTTTTTTTATGGGGATTTGGTGGACGATGTTTAATGTGTCAACGAGACAACTTTGGGTTTTTGACACTTTGCCAGCACGGATTCAATTTTCTTGGCAGAAAATGGTTTAGCGATAAAACCACAAGCGCCCGCTAGGATGCTTTGTTGCACATTTTCTACTGTGCTATGCGCTGTCATAATGACGATGTTGGCATTGGGATTCATTTCTTTCAGCTCGCGCAACAATGACTTGCCGTCACAATCCGGCAATTCAATGTCTAAAAACACTACATCTTGGTGCTGTTTGCTGTAGCTGCTGATACCTAAAGTGCCGTTGGATGCTTCACTCACACGGGTAATGCCAAGAACCATCAAGGTTTGACGTAAGTATTCGCGAACGGAGGCGACGTCATCAATGATCAGTACTGAACAATCTGGGGCTTTCATGAACACATCCTTTGTTTGTTGGCCACAACCACTTCGACCGAACTACGGTTTTACACAATTTACGACAGAAGCAAATGCTGCTTGTCACTAAGTTGTAGACGTAGTGCACTGTCAGTGCAAGGCGTTTTGCCTTGAAGGGCGCGATGTTAGCAGAAAATTTAAGCAATCACACTTAAATTTCAATGGCTTAAATTAGAGTGCCTGCATAAAAAAAATAGGAAAAATTAGCATGATTCTGATTGATTGCCCCAGCAGAAGCGCTGTAACAGCGGAAATTCTGCGTAAGATTGGCGGCTTTTGCGCGTTTTGTGCGCAGTCAGTTCATTGGGTTGGTATTTTTACTTTACCTTTGCCGCTTGCTTTGTATAATGAGGCCTCATTCGTTAGGGGCATAGTTCCAATTGGTAGAACAGCGGTCTCCAAAACCGATGGTTGGGGGTTCGAATCCCTCTGCCCCTGCCAATTCCTAGGTTGACCATGACACATTCAGCGGCTCAACAAGTTTTATTAAGACGTCTAGGTATAGCAACACTGCAATTGCATCCGCAATTTGGCAGTGTTTTTGCTTTGCCAAATACCACAGTAACCGCAGTTGTACCTGTCGCAGCTACAGACGTAGAAGCTCTTGCCGACGGTACTTTGCTAAACGATTTGCAACAGGCACTGCGCTGTTTAGACTGTAAATTACAGCCGATGACTCACAGCAATATCACGCAAGTATCTGTAACAGAAGAGTATTTACTGGTTCCTATACCGTTAAATGCCGCCGCTAAACGCCAACTTTGGCAGTTATTAAGCTCACTGGACCATTGATGATTCATTTACGCCCTGCCGTCGCTGCCGATATCTCGGCCATGTTAGCTATTGAACAAGCCGCAACCAGTCATCCTTGGACGCGCAACTTGTTTGAAAGCAGCTTCGGTGAGCGTTATTTCAATACGGTCGCGGTCAGCACCGACTCCGCGGGCATCGAAGAAATCGCTGGATTTTATATTGGCGAATACATAGCTGGTGAAGCTAGTTTGTTTGATATAGCCGTGCACCCGAAGTTTCAGGGGCAGGGTATAGGTCAGCTCCTCGTGGATGAATTCCTAGCTCAAGGCGAAGCACGCGGTGCGAGTTATTTTTTTCTCGAAGTACGAGAGTCAAATCAGAGCGCTATTCGGTTGTATGAGCGCAGCGGCTTCTGCCAGTGTGGTCGCCGCCCACGTTACTACCCGACGGCTACTGGTACTGAAGACGCGCTGTTGTATGCGTTGTCATATCAAAACTAGTTGCCTGCAGTCTATTCATCGGGAGTGATCAGCGCTTTATCCAACTCCGCTTGGCTGAGTTCAACTTTCACCGCGTCATGGGTCGGGCTGTGCACCAGAATCAATAATGGTGGATCTAAATCGCGACCGATAGTCTGGATTTCTTTGACACTTTGCGCGGTAAATACATGGCCCTCTGGTAACAACATCTGTTTATTGTTGTCAAACAACGCAAATTTCAACACCATGCCGGGCGCTAACTGGCGCAGCGCAATACTTTGTTTTGGGTCTGCCTGCAGTGCTGAACCGACATGAAACGCTATTTTTCGCAGCTCTCGTAGAATATCAGGGTCATACAACTTTTTCGCCTGTTCGTTCATCCGTTGAAACGCATCAGCTGGGGTGATGTTCTCAGCACTGCGACGTCCCATTAACCATGCCCAATAATCGCGTGCAACCGCCAAAATACGAGCGCCGATTGGAATATTCGCAGCAAGCAAATGTTCAGGAAAACCCGAGCCGCTGTAAGCTTCATATTGGTGATAGATCATCAAAGCGACGGGCTGCAAACCTTTGGAAGAGGCTAACAATTGTTTGCTGTGGCTGACGTGTTGCAAAAAGTCTTTATGTTCAAGCGGATGCATCGGAGTAAAAGCTTTAGCCAATACGTCAGCAGGCAACCTTACATAGCCAAGTTCATGTAATAAACCTGCTTGACCACAAAATTCGATATCGGATTTACTCAGTTTTAAGCGAGTGGCAAGGTTCAAACATAAATCACTGACGTTTTGAGCAAACCCCGCTTGGTAACCAGGTAAACTTCCGAGCATATCGAACATAATTTTTAAGCAATTTGCCTGCTCCTGGCGCATTTGCATCAAGCTTGCACGTAATTGAGCTGTGCGTTGATTCACTTGTTCTTCTAACTTTAATCCGATAGATTTCAACTGCTTATTGGCAATGATTAGTTGTTGCTGCAATTGTTTGTTTTGGCGCTGTAAGCGCACTTGCTCTAGACCATCTTGCACGCAGATTTTGAGTTCTTCGTTGCTCCAAGGTTTTTGTAAATAACGCTGGATTTTGCCTTGGTTAATTGCTGCCATCAGCGAATTAATGTCGGCATATCCAGATAATAAGATCCGGTAACTGTGTGGGTAGTTCTGTGCCACCTGTTCGAGTAATTCTGCCCCTGTCATATTCGGCATCTTCATATCCGAGACAATCACATCAACGGGCAATTGCGCCATAATTTCGAGAGCCTTTGCGCCCGAATCGGCAAGCACCAATTCCCATGAAGGTGACATGAGCGCTCGTTGCAAAGATTTTAGAATGTTGACTTCATCATCGACGCATAAAACTCGGGGAAGTTGTTTTGGTTCGGCCATGCGGTTCCTGCTATTGGATTATGAATCGGAATGCAATGCTGCTTTGAGCATAGACCTTGGTTGCTTGTTTTGCCCAAGCTCCGGATTTTGCGCGTAAATTTCTAGCTGCACATCTCTGTTGGCAGCCAAACGCCGCAGTCGTACCAAGGATTGCTCCGTGATCATTTGGCGTTTGGGCAAAAACAGAATGTGCTGCAGCACTTTGAGGATGGTTTTTTCGTCGTCAGCGACTAATTGATGCCTAATGTCCATCATAGCACCCCGTGTTGCGATGCAGCAGCCAGCGAGGCTTCGTCTTGTTGCACTTCCAATTCAGAACGACGCGGCAACTCGATGATAAAACAGGTGCCGACCCCAGGCGTGCTCTCGACGTTGATTGAGCCTTTATGCCTGCGAATAATGGTGTATGACAAAGACAAGCCAAGGCCAGTACCTTGCCCGACCGGTTTGGTGGTAAAAAATGGCTCAAAGATCCGCTTCATATGTTCCGGTGCAATCCCTTTACCTGAATCACGGATTTTGACAACCATTTTTTGCTCGTCAAAAGCTACGTCGATTTCGATGCGGCCAAAACTATCCATCGCTTGCGCTGCATTGACTAACAAGTTCATAAACACTTGATTCAGTTGCATCGGCTGGCAATACAAGGCCGGCAAATCAGCGGCGTAATGCCTAACCACTTCTGCTTTGTATTTCAACTCGTTGTTAATCACTCGCAGTGTACTTTCAATGCCAGAAGTGATATCGGCAGCAGACCATTCTTTGCTGTCGACGTGCGAAAACTCTTTCAAGCTTTTGACGATCGCCATCACTCGCTCTGCTCCGTCCAACGATTCGTTGAGCAGATCTGGGCAATCGGCGAGGACCATAGCTAACTGGTTACGTTGTACATAATCAGCTTTTAACTGATGCAAAGTTGGCTGAGGCACTTTGTCGACAATTTTGCTGAGTAAATCAACGTACTTAAGCATTCTGCTCAGATAGTCTTGTAAGGATTGTAAATTCGAGAATATAAAACCAACCGGATTATTGATCTCATGGGCAACACCTGCGGCCAATTGACCAATGGCGGCCATTTTTTCGCTTTGTAGTAACTGGTTATGTGCTTCTTCAAGTTTGTTGATCAGCACTTGTTGTTGTTGCTTTTCCGCTTCAAGTTGTTGGGTTAGTCGGGTCAATTGTTGATGATAGCTGGCCGTGACAGTCATGTCATAGACAGTAATACAAACTCGGTCTACCGCATTGTCAGTGTTGAAAATGGGATAGATTTCAACGTTTTGATACATCTGACATTCTTCGCCGGTAATAGGGCGGCTGCTTTTGAATTGAAACACGACCGGTCTTTGTTCCCAGTACGAAAAGCTGGCATTTTTAAGCACAAACACGCTTTGTAATTTGCGTTTTAAAAACGTTGCTTGATCTGGGAATAACTCAAGGAGCGATTTGCCTTCGACGTCCGCCATTGGCATTTGCAGACGGTCGGCAAAAAAATTGTTCCAATACACAAGGTTATAGCCTGAATCGACAATACAAACCCCGATAGCCAATTGACTAACGACGTCTTCAAATAGTTGTTGTCGATCCATATGGCCTCCTACGTAGCGCTGCTACTGCCAACGGTGTTACTTGTATTAGTCCAGCATTTCATTCAGCTTGCCCGCCAACACTGCGATAGATGCTTCATCGAGGCAAATCACCACACGTGAAGAGAAGCTGATGTGTTCCAACGCAAACAAGATTTCCAGCAATAGGGCATGGTGCCAGTTGTAGCTGCTATGCAGTTGTTGCTCTGGCTCAAACAAGGAGGGGGCAGCTAGGTGTAAGCGACTGCCAAGCTGATCGACCATCCCTTTGAGACAGGCTCCTGCCAAGATGTTTGTTAATTCCAGTACCAGCTCATTGACACTGTTCGCATCCATTGGCTGGTCATAACTCATCGCTTCGCCGAGTTCTTTGCAGCCCTCGTCGCTGATCACTGAGATCACTTCGCCATGCATATCCCCCAAAAAAGACTGACGAGCAAAATGGTGGGGAGAGGCTGCGTGGTAAAAACTCTGCAGACCATCTGGTGTCGTCATACTAATTTTCGGGATCGACAAAATGACCCGTATATTAATCAACTGTGCCAGCGCATTGGCCGCTTGCCCCATCGAGATATTCATAATCTCTTGCAGAGCATCTCGTTGTAATTCATTTATTAACAAATGATTGTTCATAACAAGCCTACCTCAGCGAGCGCAGCGCGGAGTTGCGAAGGATCGAGTGGTTTTTGCAAGAACTTAAAGGCGCCGAGCTTGTACACTCGTTCGACGGCCAGCGGCTGAATGTCTGCACTGATGACAATCACAATGGTGTTGGCATTTTGCTTTTGTAACGCCTCCAACACGCCAAAGCCATCGAGTACCGGCATTTGTAAATCCAAAAACAGCAATTCGGCTTTCCCTGCATTGACGGCAGCTAAAGCTTCGACGCCATTGCAAGCTTCGGTGATATCCGCCACTAAATCAGTGGGTACAGCCTTTCGGACGTTTTTCCGAGAAAGCAACGAGTCGTCGGCAATAGTCACTGCGAGCGACATATGGACCTCCCTTCATCGGGTTCTTCAAGCTACATTGCTTCAACCATAGCTGCGAAAACTGGCATCTGCACTGACAGGTGTGCGCATTTGCAATTTTTCATCAATCTATCTACCTGATCTTGACTCTTGTGGCGCAAGTGTCTCATCTGTCCTTTATTTAAACGTAGACACTGTGCTTCTGCTCGTCAAGTTTGTGGTGTTAGCGCATTTGTCGTATCTAGCTGTTTACTGACTCAGTATCTAACATCGGCATATGCCTGCAGCGGGGGCGGATTTTTCCGTGTAAGCTTTGGCGTAGCCTGCTATAATCTGCGCCATTTTTTTCGTCTTTAAACCACAGCAGGATTTCGTCAGGCATGGCCAGTGCACAATTTCTTGAAGAAGTGAATAAACGCCGCACGTTCGCGATCATCTCTCACCCGGACGCCGGTAAAACCACCATCACCGAAAAGGTGTTGCTGTTTGGACAACTGATCCAACGCGCTGGTACCGTCAAAGGCAAAAAATCCGGGCAGTTTGCCACCTCCGACTGGATGGAAATGGAAAAAGAGCGGGGCATCTCGGTGACCACCTCGGTGATGCAATTTCCTTATGCCGACTGCTTGGTCAACCTGCTCGACACGCCAGGTCACGAAGACTTCTCGGAAGATACCTATCGCACACTAACCGCGGTAGATAGCTGCTTGATGGTCATCGACGGCGCCAAGGGTGTTGAAGATCGCACCATCAAGTTGATGGAAGTGACGCGCTTGCGCGACACGCCCATCATCACCTTTATGAACAAAATGGACCGCGATATTCGCGATCCGATTGATTTGCTCGATGAAGTGGAAAGCGTTTTAAAAATCGCTTGTGCGCCTATTACCTGGCCCATCGCTTCCGGCAAAGAATTCAAAGGCGTGTACCACATCTTGCGCGATGAAGTGATTTTTTATAAATCCGGCATGGGCCATACCATTCAAGAGGTCGATATCATCAAAGGCATCGACAACCCTGAACTGGATGCCCGTATTGGTTATTACGCGGCGGACCTGCGCGAACAAATGGAATTGGTGCGTGGCGCCAGCCACGAGTTTGACCGCGAGGCGTTTTTAAAAGGCGAATTAACGCCGGTGTTCTTTGGTACCGCTTTGGGTAACTTTGGCGTTGACCATATGCTCGATGGCTTGACCGAATGGGCGCCAGCGCCGCTGTCACGCGCGACAACCGATCGTACCGTGGAGCCGTCTGAAGAAACCTTCTCCGGTTTTGTGTTTAAAATTCAAGCCAACATGGACCCGAAACACCGCGACCGCGTGGCGTTTTTACGTATTGTGTCGGGTAAATACGAAAAAGGCATGAAGATGCACCATGTGCGTATCGGCAAAGACGTGTTAGTGCCGCAAGCCTTGACCTTCTTAGCCGGTGACCGTGAACACGTTGAAGAAGCCTACCCTGGCGATATCATTGGTTTACATAACCACGGCACCATTCAGATCGGTGACACTTTTAGTGCGGGCGAAAAATTTACTTTCACCGGTATTCCAAACTTCGCACCGGAATTATTCCGCCGTATTCGCTTGCGTGATCCGTTAAAGCAAAAACAACTGCTCAAAGGCTTGGTGCAATTATCCGAAGAAGGCGCAGTGCAAGTGTTCCGCCCGCTCGATAACAACGATTTAATCGTCGGCGCCGTTGGTGTGCTGCAGTTTGACGTGGTGGTGCACCGCTTAAAATCGGAATACAACGTCGATGCGATTTATGAATCGGTCAACGTCAACACGGCGCGCTGGGTGTACTCAGACGATGCCAAAGCATTGGAAGAATTAAAGAACAAAGCCAGCACTAACTTAGCGCTGGACGGTGGCGATAACTTAAGTTATCTCGCCCCAACCAATGTCAACCTGAACTTGGCGATGGAACGTCACCCGAAAGTGACCTTCTTAAAAACGCGTGAACACGCCAAAGCTGGCAAATAACGGCCGGTCAATAACAGGATATCTTGATGAATATTAAACAGTTACTGGTTGATAAAACCAAAGCGGCCTTTGTCAAAGTAGGCCTGCCAGACAGCACCAACACCGGCGTAACCCAAAGCACCAAAGTTGAATTTGGTGACTACCAAATTAACGGCGCCATGGCGGCGGCGAAGCTTTTAAAAACCAACCCACGCGCACTGGCCGAGCAATTATTGGGCGCGCTGGATTTGACCGATATTGCCAGCAAAGTCGAGATCGCCGGTCCTGGGTTTATCAACGTTACGTTAAAACCTGAATTTATCGCCGCGCAGTTAACGCAAGCGGCGGCGTCACCACGATTGGGCGTGAGCGAAAACACCGCACCACAAACCGTGGTGGTGGATTATTCGGCGCCAAACCTTGCCAAAGAAATGCACGTTGGCCATCTGCGCTCCACCATCATTGGTGATGCCGTGGTGCGCGCACTGGAATTCTGGGGCGATAAAGTCATTCGACAAAACCACATGGGTGACTGGGGCACGCAGTTTGGCATGTTGATCGCGCACCTTGAAGACAAATTGGCGCAAGGTGTTGATTTAGAATCAGTCGCACTGGCGGATTTAGAAGATTTCTACCGCGAAGCAAAAAAACGCTTTGATGATGAAGCCGGATTTGCCGACAAATCGCGCGATTATGTGGTGAAGCTGCAAAGTGGTGATGCCCATTGCCAAAAACTGTGGCAGCTGTTTATCGACACCTCGGTCAAGCACAGCGAAGAAGTGTACCGTAAACTGAACGTCACGTTAGGCCATGAACATATCAAGCCAGAATCGGCTTACAACGACATGTTGGCGCCGATTGTTGATGAGTTAAAAGCCAAAGGCATCGCGGTGGAAGACCAAGGCGCGCTGGTGGTGTTTTTACATGAACTGGCCGACAAAGAAGGCAATCCATCGCCTTTTATTATCCAAAAAACTGGCGGCGGCTTTTTGTATGCCACCACCGACTTGGCGGCGTGCCAATACCGCAGCCACGAGCTGGCGGTTGACCGCATCGTCATTTTCACCGATGCGCGCCAAGCCCTGCACTTTAAACAAGTGGAATTGGTGGCCCGCAAAGCCGGCTTATTGCGCGAACAAACTTCGTATGAGCACGCGCCGTTTGGCACCATGATGGGCGAAGATGGCAAGCCGTTTAAAACCCGCACCGGCGGCACCGTCAAATTGGCCGAACTGCTGGACGAAGCTGTCAGCCGCGCCCTCGAAACCGTCAAAGCCAAATCATCGGATTTAACTGACGATGAAATTGCTGAAGTGGCGCGCAAAGTCGGTATTGGCGCGGTGAAATTCGCTGATCTTTCGAAAAACCGCACCTCGGATTACATCTTTAGCTGGGATTCGATGTTAAGTTTTGAAGGCGCCACCGCTCCATACTTGCAATACGCCTACACCCGTGTGCGCAGTATCCTGCGCCGAGCCGGCGTTGACGATAGTTTCCAAGCGCCAATGCAGCTCTTGGAAAGCCAAGAAAAACAACTGGGCCTGAAAGTGCTGCAGTTTGAAGAAACACTGCAACAGGTGATGAAAGACGCGCAGCCAAACTTGCTGTGTAATTACTTGTACGAGCTGTCTGGCCTGTTTATGGGCTTTTACGAAGCTTGCCCAATCCTCAAAGACGGCATTGAACCAAGCGTGCGTGACAGCCGTTTAATGCAAAGCATTTTGGTGTCCAAGTTACTGGCCAAAGGCTTAGATTTACTCGGCATCGATGTGATGGAAAAGATGTAACATCATAAGCAAAAGGGCCAGTTTTCTGGCCCTTTGTTTTGGTGCGAACGTGCGGTTAATACCCGCAGCGGTGAGAAGCGTTTGGGGTGGTGGTTCGACATTACGAGGAGCTACCGAGCTGCGCTTTCACATAGCTGCAGCGCAGCAAGACAGGCCGCAACGAGGCAGTTCAGGGTTGCGTTGCACCTGCCCTCAAAGCAGCCGCGGCTGCACCCGCTAAGTACGTACCAGACTGATACTATGGGATAAGCACAACCCTAGAATTCTGCTTATCCGCACCGACCGACATTCGTGCTAACAAGGAGTCCCCGATGAGCGTAAACGTCGCCGATATTCGTCGCAGTTACACCAAAGAAAAACTCGATATCGATAAGTTAAACCAAGATCCGTTTGTGCAATTTGAAGGCTGGCTGAAAGACGCTATTGCCGCCGAATTGCCAGATCCAACCGCCATGTGCGTGGCAACGGTAGATAGCGAAGGCCAGCCGTCGCAGCGCTTGGTGCTGCTCAAAGACGTAAGTCCGGCCGGGTTCGTGTTTTATACCAACTTGGGCTCGCGCAAAGCGCAAGAGTTAACTGGCAATCCGAAGGTGTGTTTACACTTTCCGTGGCATCCGCTGGAGCGCCAGGTGATTGTCTATGGCACGGCCGAACCAGTGCCAACCACGCAAGTGCTGAAATACTTTTTATCAAGGCCGAAAGAAAGCCAGCTGGCGGCCTGGGCATCTGAGCAAAGCCGGCCCGTGTCCACGCGCCAAGCCTTGCTGCAAAAGTTCGCCGAGATCAAACACAAGTTCGAACATGGCGAAGTGCCAGTGCCAAGTTTTTGGGGCGGCTTTTTGATCAAACCGCATAAAATCGAATTTTGGCAAGGCGGTGAACATCGCTTGCACGACCGCTTTATGTATAGCCGCCAAGCGGATGGCTCATGGACGATTGAGCGCTTGTGCCCTTAATGGCATAGCCCTTGACTAAGCAGCAGTGTTCTTAACAAAGAATGCTGCTGTTGTATCTGCGGTTTTCACCAAGCCGCATGGCTGGTCTTGCTCTGCCACCGCTTACCCAGCAACTCGCTTTTTGTCATTGACGAGATCCGGCGCAATTCTTTGAGTTCAGTCGGCGTACCAACGCCTGTGGAAACAGCCTGTTGCATCTTTTGCACTGCATCCTTGGAGGTTTTTGCGTTACTGTGCAACTTTGATGTATTTGCCAAAAGGAACTGAATTTTATGGATCTGCAACCGACACTTTCGGGTCAAACCCTTAGATTAATCCCACTGGATGCGTCGCATAAAGACGATTTAATTCGCGCGGCCAGCGACCCGCTGATTTGGCAGTTGCACCCTGAACCAACCCGGTATTTACCGGAAGTCTTTACCAAGGTGTTTGCATCAGGTTTGCAAAGTGGTGGGGCGTTTTTAATTACCGACAAGCACAGCGGGGAAGTGCTCGGCACGACGCGATTTTATGAATTTAACCCGCAGCAGTCCTCGGTGGCCATAGGCTACACCTTTTTGGTGCGCTCGCGCTGGGGCGGTTCAAGCAACAGTGAGTTAAAACGTATCATGCTCGATCATGCGTTTTTGTCGGTCGATACCGTATGGTTTCATGTCGGCGAGCATAACCTGCGCTCGCGGCGCGCCGTTGAAAAATTGGGTGCGCGCTATAGTCATCTGGAAAATGAATCACCGACTGGGGCTGTACGCAATACAGTGTTTTATCGGCTGGATAAAGCCGTGTGGTTGACAAATAACCTGCTTCAGTGAAGTGCTGCGGTGCTCGTACATGGCGTTCGGCAGATATTTCTGGCGAAACATTGCAAGACAGGTGGCAATCTTTACAATAGAAAGTGATGTCGCACGGCATCGTTCATTTTTTATAAGCTCATCAGCATACAAGGGATCTACGCGATGAAAACTGTATTTGTGGTTACTGCGGCGCTTGTCGCCTTGACGTCGTTTCAAACATTCGCTGCACCAAAAAGTTGTGAAGAGTTAAAGGCTGAAATTGCAGCCAAACTCGATGCCAAAGGGGTAAAAAATTACCAGCTGGAGATAGTGGCAACGGCCGATGCCGGCAACTCGGTGGTCATTGGGTCTTGCGAGACGGGCACCAAAAAAATCACCTACAAAAAAGTGTAATCACAAGGCCCTTGCGGGCCTTGTTGCTTTTATGCAGCAAATAGCGCTTTGCAAACCACTGAGACACGAGACTTGATCCGCCTATTTGATACCCATTGTCATCTCGATCTGCCGGAACTAGCCATTGATGCTCAGCTGTGGGCGCAACAGGCTGTTGCGGCTGGTGTCCGTCATATCTTGGTGCCTGCGGTCTCCCCCAAACGCTGGGATGTACAACACGAGCTCCAAAGGTTTCTCGCTCAGCAAGTTCCCCAATTGCATATACACCTTGCCTTAGGCGTGCATCCTTGGTGGCATAGGGATGTCACGCCGCAGGCATGGCCGCAGTTAGAGCAAAGATTACAAGGCGCTCAATATGCAGCGGTTGGCGAATGCGGCTTGGATTTTTCATTAGATTGGTTGGCTGAGTCAGAACGAGAGACTGAACGGCAGCGGCAAACCGAAGTGTTTCGTGCGCAAGTTGAAATAGCCCAAGCCTTGCACAAACCGTTAGTGTTGCATCATCGGAAAAGTCAGCCCGAACTGCTGGCGGTGTTAAAGCAAAGCCGATTCTGCCATGGCGGCATCTTGCATGCATTTTCAGGTAGCCAAGCGCAGGCCAAAGCTTTTCTGGACCTTGGGTTTAAATTAGGCATTGGTGGCACCATCAGTTATGCACGGGCAGAAAAAACTCGCCATACGGTGTCCAAGCTACCACTCGATGCTTTTGTACTAGAGACTGACGCGCCATCAATGCCGTTGTTTGGCTATCAAGGACAGCTGAATCACCCGGCAATGACGCAGCGGGTTTTTGCATGTTTCTGCGAACTGCGCTCGGAAGAACCGCAACTGATCGCGCAGCAGCTGTGGCGTAATAGTTGTTTGGCACTAAAACTGCCGTATTAACATTATTGGCGGTGACGTTGTGGCAGCAACGCGGTGCCGATAGGGGCGGCTGTATAGTTTGAGGTTTAGACCGGTCTCCACAACGACCTATGCACAACACGTTTTATCAGGTAATTCTTCCACGCAAGGATGTGCTTAGTGATCGTCGTGTCGAACAGCTGGTTGCTCACCTTGTGGTTTGGCGGTTGGCTCGTAGACTTGATGCAGTGGCGCATCTGGTGCGGCTTTTTTTAACGTTGCGTCACTGGCAAGCCAGTGTGACACAAATTGCAGACTTCGCCGCAACAGCAACGCCAACAAACCGGCAAAACCGAGCATCCACAGTAGCTGATGCATCAGCTGGCCCCAGCTTTGGCTGACTTTGGCAAAACTGGCGCCTTGTACCAAACTCACTTTCAAATAGCCGCGCAGTTGCTCGCCCTGGTAGATTTCTTGCACCATCGGCAGCAGGTCGTTTTTTTGCTGCGGCGCATACAACAGGCGAGCGGCTTCGGTATCACCAGATTCGGCTAACTTCACGCCATTAGCGTCGTACACCATCACATCATGTAGATAAGGATTGGTGGCCATTTGTTTCACCAGCGCTTGCAAGCCATCCAATTGGTCATTGTCAATCAAGTAGGCACAGGTTTGCGCTAGCGCTTTGAGCTGTTCGCGCATCAGCACGGCGCTTTGTTCTGCAAACAGGCGTTGACCTTCTTTTTGACTTAAATGCCACCATTGCAGCAGCAATAAAATCCCGCCTACGGCCAGCACAAATTGCACGCTTTGCCACAAACGCGCTGATTTTTTCCGATTTTTTGCCGAAGTTGAGCTCATATTGCACTGACAGGGGTGAAAAAATGTCGGTAGAATGCCACGTCGTTTCGCTAAAGTACAGGGACCCACTGTGTCACAATCTGCTTGTTCTTCATCTGTTATTACCGCCTCATCGTTGTCACTTGAAAGTCTTGCGCTTGGTCATTATCAGTTGCAATTGGTCGGTGATGCGTTGGAATTCACACCGGCAGTTCGTGGTGTCGCAGCCAGCCGGATCGTGTTGTTTGGTGCGCCTGTGTCTGCAGCTAGTCTTGTCGAATGGTTTCAGAAAGTGGAGCTGCCAGACCAATACACAGTGTCTGTGCAACAAGCGCATCCGGCATTACCCCGCTCAATCGAACTGCGTTTCGACACACTGTTGACTGCCGAGATAGTCGAGCAACTTTATACAGTCGCCAAACAACATGGGCTGGAGCTGGTGTATCAGCATGCAGAAGTATTGCTTGATGTGCCTGGTGTGTTAGTCATGGATATGGACAGCACGGCAATTCAAATCGAATGTATCGATGAAATTGCCAAGCTGGCAGGGACCGGCGAGCAGGTAGCCGCTGTGACGGCTCGGGCGATGAATGGTGAACTGGATTTTGCCGCCAGCCTGCGCGAGCGTGTGGCGACACTTAAAGATGCACCTGAGCAGATCCTGGCCGATGTGTTGTCAACGGTCCCTTTGATGCCGGGGCTGACCGAGTTGTGCCAAACTTTGCTTAGTAAACAATGGCAAGTGGTGATTGCTTCGGGTGGCTTTACTTACTTCACCCGTGCGTTGCAGCAGCGCTTGGGCTTGTCAGCAACCTATGCCAACGAGCTTGAAATCATTCATGGTAAGCTCACCGGGCGCGTGCTTGGCGATATTGTTGATGCCAATACCAAAGCACAAGTGGTGCAACAGACGGCGGTCGCCCACCAAATTCCCGCCAGTCAAACTGTAGCCATTGGCGATGGCGCGAATGACTTACCTATGCTTGCGCAAGCAGCGCTTGGTGTAGCGTTTCACGCCAAACCCAAAGTGCAAGCGCAAGCAAAAGCGGCGATCCGCCAAGGCAGCTTGTTACAACTGCTGAATCTATTGGGCGCATGGAAAGCATGATGAATCATCAACAAAGCAGCGAGTACCTCGAAGCGGGGCATTACAGTTTGCATTTACGCCGACTGCAACCGCATGAACCGCACCGGGCTGTGGTGTTGATGTTACATGGTGCGATCGAAAACGGGCGGATATTTTATTCGCATAGTGGCAAAGGCTTAGCTGGATTTTTAGCGGATCGTGGCTGTCTGGTGTACAGCGTCGATTTTGCTGGCCGCGGTTTATCTAAACCTCACGCTCGAGAGGGGCTGGCGCATTCGCAACACCAGCTGATTTGCCACGACATTCCGTTATTAATTGAAACACTGGCCAAACGACACGGCTGCAAAATCCATGTTGTTGCTCATTCGTGGGGCGGTGTGGTAGCGGTGGCTAGTTTGATCCGCCATGCGCAGATCCGCGCTTTGGTGGCCAGTCAAAGTTATTTCGGCAGCAAGCGACGTATCTCTGTCCGGGGATTCCATCGTTGGCTTAAAATCGATTGGGTATGGAACCGGCTAGGGCCGTGGCTGGGGCGCCGTTATGGTTATCTGCCGGCGAAAGCTCTGCGCATTGGTGCTGATGATGAGCCGTTGGCGTATTTGCTTGAGACCATTCAGTGGATCAATAGCACTCAATTTGTCGATCCGACAGACGGCTTCGACTATGCCAAAGCGGCAAGTACAGTGCAGTGGATGCCGAGTGTGTTTTATGCGGCGGTCAAAGATACTGTGCTTGGCCATCCAACCGATGTGAAACTATTTATGCAGGAATCGAATTTGGCGACTGCCGAATATCATCTACTGGGCAAGGTCCGTGGTGACAAGGTCGAGTTTGATCATATCAGTATGCTGACACATCCTGCAGCGTTACAGGGGCATTTTACTGAACTGTTGCAGTTTATCGAGCAAGCACAACGGCAATAACGGACAATAAAAAATGTCAGCTATTGGCTTGTGTATCAATATGTTGAACGAACTGACGGCGTTTTTGTTGCTGCATGGCAATGACTTCAGCGGGCACGCCATAACGCACCAAGACTTCGTCAGTAATATCAATCACATCGCCAACCCCGACTACACTCCACAGCTCTTCTTCCAATACTTTGGCTTTGTGGATGGCATAAACGCTGACATAACTCAGTTCTTTGCTAATGTGCTCAGTGTCAGGACGCCCAGTGCGCGACAGGTAAATCCGAAAGCAAAATAATAAATCGTTGACGGTGGCATCTTGCACCAGATATTGCCGCGCTTGAGCCGTTTTTAAATCAAAGTCGAATTCGGTGACAAAACTCTGGTCCAGCTTCGATTGCCCTTCGCGGTAGCGAATAAACACATCAATGGTTTTAGGTACATCTTGCCGTTTCATTTGCTTGAGCAAATTGGCGAAATGCAAATTGATGGTGTTGTTTTTTAAAAATGGGCCCATGTTTAGCTTGTGTGATTTATCACTCAGCACGGTTAATAGGCGATGCAAATTGTTTGGCTCGGCACCACGACCGATTGCATTTAAGTCATACCGAATACCATGTCGATGCATGTAAAAAGGGAAACTATTCAATGCTTTCACGTACATGTTTCGTAAGGCGTTACCCAATCCTGCGTATTTAGGCGTTTCTTCGGCGAGCGTTAATTTTGCCCGATTGTTTTTGATCAGTTGTTCAAAGAACAAACGAGCTTGGTGCGGCAAATCACCTTCAATGATCCGCAAGTTCATGATCAATTGGTTTTTACTCACCGCCATGACCTCGTATTCCAAGTCCTGCAAACCGTATTTGCTGGAAATTTTTTGCATATCCGGCAGTGCGAGGAATACTTTGTCGCCTTTGGCAAATTCCACGGGCGCGCTGACTTCAATTTGCAAACCTCGACATGAAAAATCGCGGGTATTTGCTTCAAGATAGGTCTCGCGGTTTACTTTCAGCAGCACCCGCGTTTTATATAAAAAACGGGCTTCAGCACGTAAGTTGACATATTGCACGGCGACAGCTTCTAAAGGTGGTAGATCCTCCACCTTGGGATGACCAAACATCTTTAATTGACTTAGCAGCTTTTCGTCGTAATTAAGTTGTTGATAATGCGAGGTTCCTTCACTTTGCGTGATGTCAGTTAAAGCCACTACATAACGGAAATCCTGAATCATATTTTGCACTAACTGCGGTGGAGGCTGATTCAGTTTGTCGACATCACCATCAGCGCTATCGGGTAGTGATAGCAACATGTGGGCATCTGCCGGATGGGTGCGGTGCGTCACCAGATGAAACACCCGCCAACTCGATTTTTGCGCACCAAAACCAAAGAACACCGGTTGTAATTGTGGCAGCTGCGCTAATTCATCGGCTGTTGCCGTGTAGTAATACAGTTTGCCTTTGGCTGCGTGAGTGAAACAATACAGGATGGTTGAACGTTCGATCGGCGCCTTTTGCAGACATTGCTTGATCCGTTTACCCGACAGCACTTGCATCAGAACGCTTTGTTGACGTTCATCTTGGAAATAGTGCAAGGCGCCACGATTGTTTTCCGTCGTCAAGGCGCAAACCGGCACAGGTAACCCTTCACGCACCGCGATAAACACAGGCAAGGAGCTAATACGCGGTAAATAGAATTGCTCGTAACCTTTGACGATCACGGCATCTAAGGTGTTATCTAAGTTGACCTTATAACGCCGTTTGTTGCCGTTGATAAAGTTGCGTAGAAACTCACTAAAGCCATAATCATCGCTGACATTGACGCGCTTAACCCGCACGTATTGCGAGCGGTCAACGATTTCAATATCCAGCACTTGATATTGCACGCCATGCGAAAACCCTAAGGCAAATTCTTGCTCTAGGCCTTTGAAGAAAACGGCAATTTGCTGCCCAGGGTTTAAACGTCGGCTATTGGGGATTTTCAACTTACAGCCTGACACGGATAAATCGACGGTGCTGGCTTGGAATTTTTCCTCTTCATCAGTTTCGATATCAATATCGATGATGAAGTTCATCCGTTCTTCGCTGCGGGTGCAATAACTGGCAAATTGGACAAGTTTGGTGCCGGGTTTTTCCTCTTCAACCTGTGTTGGTTGCTGGACTTCTTTTGCAACCAGCGGGTCCCCAGACATCACAGCTTGTAAGCGCTGCGTGGTTTCTTGTTTGTGTCGAACTCGATAGTTGTTGTCGGTATTGGTAACTTCTTCGTACAAACCTAAGGTGTATTTACCATAACGCTTCAAGCCACGCTCGAAGGTGCGGATGGCGGTATCATCCATGTAGTGGGTTTTGCCACCAAATTCATAAGGTCGAACTTCGCCGTCGACTCGGCCACGTAGATCGATGTAATAACCACAAGGTTGTCCCAGCCGTTTTAATTCCATTTTGATCAGGAATTGTTTGGGTTTGGGGATTTCTGCCGTCAAAATATTGAATACCTCACTGAACTCTGACGTGTTCAGTAAGGGTTTTAAGCGTTCAATAATGCCAGTAAAGGGCAGTAAATCAGATGTTGTCATCCAGGTGAACCCTGAGTATCCATGTCGCTTGTGGTACTATAAATTTCATTATTGGTAGAAAGCAATTTACGTGCCTACAAATCCTTGAGGGCCAGTCATGGCAAAAACAAAAACAGCATATGTCTGCAGCGATTGTGGAGCAGACTTCGTGCGCTGGCAAGGTCAGTGTACCGAATGTGGCGCCTGGAACACCATTAGCGAAGTTCGCTTAGCGGCGGCGACTAGCAAGTCGGCCATGCGGGCTGGTGGCTACGCTGGTGCTACTAACGCTCAGATTATTCGTTTAGATCAAGTGGACTTGCAAGAACTGCCGCGGTTTAGTTCTGGCTTTAGTGAGTTTGACCGTGTGCTGGGTGGTGGCATAGTTCCGGGGTCTGCCATTTTAATCGGTGGTCACCCAGGCGCCGGCAAAAGTACGCTGTTGCTACAAATCATGTGTTTGTTGGCCTCGCAAGGGCCTGCGCTTTATGTCACTGGCGAAGAATCTTTGCAGCAAGTGGCGATGCGTGCGCATCGGCTAGGCTTGCCGACGCAACAATTAATGATGCTTGCGGAAACCCAAGTTGAAACCATTTGTGATTTGGCCTTGCAGGTTAAACCGCGCATTATGGTCATTGACTCGATTCAAGTCATGCAAATGAGCGATATTCAATCGGCACCGGGCAGTGTGTCGCAAGTGCGAGAAAGTGCAGCCTATCTAACCAAATTCGCCAAACAACATGGCATTGCCGTCGTGATGGTGGGGCATGTGACCAAAGATGGCTCACTGGCGGGGCCTAAGGTGCTGGAGCATTGTATTGACTGTTCAGTGCTGCTTGATGGCGATAGTGATAGCCGTTATCGCACTTTACGCGGCCACAAAAACCGCTTTGGCGCGGTCAATGAGCTTGGTGTGTTTGCGATGACCGGGCAAGGCATGAAGGAAGTCAAAAATCCGTCGGCAATTTTCCTCAATCGCGGCAAAGAAGAAGCTCCGGGTAGCTTGGTGATGGTGCTTTGGGAAGGCACGCGGCCATTATTGGTGGAGATCCAAGGATTGGTCGACTATTCGCCACTGAATAACCCGCGTCGCGTGACTGTCGGCATGGAGCAAAATCGTTTATCCATGCTGTTGGCGGTGATGCACCGCCACGCTGGGGTGCAAATGGCTGACCAAGATGTATTCGTCAACGTGGTGGGCGGCGTGCGCGTGGCCGAAACTGGTGCGGACTTGGCGACTTCATTGGCGCTGGTTTCGAGTTTTCGCAATAAACCTTTGCCGATGGACTTAGTGGTGTTTGGCGAAATCGGCTTATCTGGCGAAATTAGGCCCGTTCCTAGTGGCCAAGAACGCCTGCGTGAAGCCGCCAAACATGGCTTTCGCCGTGCCATAGTGCCACTGGCCAATGTGCCAAAAGAACCGCTGGAAGGTATGACTATTATTGGTGTGACCAAACTGAGCGAAGCGCTGGAGGCTTTGTGAGCCGTGACAGAACGCCTGCATCGCAACACGGCAAAAGCAGCTAAAATAGCGGCTGTTGTGCATCCAATAATTTTCGGTTGCCACGGCGAATAAAAAAGGAGCTCGAGGCTCCTTTTTTTAATTGGCTTTATAGCAATTAGTTGACTTGGCTATTGGGGAAATTTTTCACCAGTACAGCTTTGGCATCGTCACGTAATTTAGTTAAGCCCAATTGGTTGTAGCTACTGATCATCACTTGCAATGCTTTTTCAACCGCTGGGCAGTCACGGTAGTTTTCGACGACAAAACGAGCACGGTTCGCCGCCGCTAAATGCGCGCCACGACGTGTGTAATAATCGGCAATTAACAGCTCGTGTTGCGCCAGTTTGTCTTTGATACGAACCATTTGGACTTTCGCTGCTGGCGCATAGCGGCTGTTAGGATAGTTGGTCAGCAAAATTTTGAAATCGTCAAACGCTTGGCGTGTGTTGGCTAAATCACGATCTGAGCGGTCAACGCCAAAGAATTCTTGGAATGCATTTTGGTCTTCTTTGAAGTTGGTTAAGCCGCGCATGTAGTAGACATAGTCCAAGTCAGGGTGATTTGGATTGAGTTTAATAAACCGATCCATCGCCGCTAACGCCTTTTTGGCATCGCCGGACATGGAGTAGGCGTATATCAAATCCAATTGCACTTGGCGGGCCACCGGACCAAATGGGTAACGGCTTTCCATCTTCTTCAGCAATTCGATTGCACGGTTATACAAGCCGGTGTCGAGGACTACTTTGGCTTCGTTATACGCTTGTTGCGCGGTTTGGTTGGTGTTGACGTAGTCATCTTTTTCTTTTTTCGAAGCACAACCAGCGAGGGTGGCGAGCAGGGCGACGGCGACAAAAAACTTCAGCTTCATACAAATTTCCACTCGGATAGACGTTTTATCTGTCTAGTCCTACTTAAAATCGTTAAAATAGTCAGATCTGCCGATTCTACCCCAGAGTTATCGGGGTGCACACAGGATATTTAGTCTGACATGTCAAAACAGTTGCAACTTTCCGAAATCGTACCGGATCACTTATACGGCAAACGCTTAGATCAGGTTCTTGCTGAAATGTTCCCGGATTATTCACGTTCACGGATAAAAGAATGGATCCTTGCTGGCTGGGTGAAAGTAAATCACCGAGTCTGCGAAACACCACGCGAAAAATTGCTTGGTGGAGAACATATCGAAATTCTCGCCGAATTACCAGATGACGAACGCTTTGATGCCGAGCCAATTGAGTTAAATATCGTTTATGAAGACGAGCACATTCTGGTGATTAACAAACCTGCCGGGTTAGTGGTCCACCCAGGTGCTGGGAATCACGACGGTACCTTGCTTAATGCGTTATTGCATCATTGCCCATCGATTGCTGAAGTGCCGCGCGCCGGCATTATCCACCGCTTGGATAAAGACACCACGGGCCTGATGGTTGTCGCTAAAACCATTCCTGCGCAAACGCATCTGGTCGAAATGATGCAGCACCGCGAAATCACTCGTGAATACGAAGCCGTGGTGCATGGTTGCATGACCGCCGGTGGTTTTATCGATGAGCCGATTGGGCGTCACCCGACCAAACGCACACATATGGCGGTTACGTCCAGTGGCAAACCCGCCGTGACGCACTATCGCGTGATGGAAAAATTCCGCAACCATACGCGTATTCGTTTGCGTTTGGAAACTGGCCGCACCCATCAAATCCGTGTGCATATGACCTATTTGAACTATCCGCTGGTCGGTGACCCTGTCTACGCGGGTCGCCCGCGTCCGCCACGCAAGGCCAGTGAAGAGTTGCTTGCAACACTGCGCGCGTTCAAACGCCAGGCACTGCATGCGGTGATGTTGCGTTTAGCGCATCCAATTACGCTGGAAGTGCTGGAATGGCATGCGCCGGTGCCGCAAGACATGGTGGACTTAACCAACAAATTGCGCGAAGACACCAAATTGCATGGTATGGACACAGACTAGCGTGGCCATGATGCAGTTAAACGCCCCGCTGTTAGTGCCAAGCGATTTTCTGTTACCGGATTGGCCAGCACCCGCTCAGGTGCGGGCCATTGCCACCAGTCGAGCGCTGCATACTGCATTCGGCGTTTCGACTGGGGTATTTGCTGGCCTGAACCTTGGCGATCATGTAGGTGACGAGCCTGATGCCGTTTCAGCCAATCGCCAAGCCTTGCAGCAGGCTTTGGGTCTAACCCAAGCACCGCTGTGGTTGTCGCAAGTGCATGGCACACGCGTACTTAATGCCGATACAGAACTGCATAGCGACAACATTGCTGATGCGTCAGTAACGTGCCAACATGGCTTAGCGAGTGTGGTGATGACGGCCGATTGTCTGCCGGTGCTGTTTTGTAACCAACAAGGCACACAAGTGGCCGCCGCGCATGCAGGATGGCGAGGGCTTTGCGATGGCGTGTTGGAAGCGACAGTTGCTTGTTTTGACCAGTCGCACGACGTGCTTTGTTGGTTAGGTCCCGCAATTGGACCAAGCGCTTTTGAAGTCGGAGCTGAAGTACGCGCCGCTTTTATATCAAAAGACCCGCAAGCCGCGGCCGCGTTTGTGCCATCAACGCACGATGGTAAATGGTTGGCTGATATCTTTTTGCTCGCCCGCCAACGGTTACGTGCGGTTGGCGTGAACAAGATCTACGGCGGTGGTGTCTGCACCGTCAGTGACCCCACGCGGTTTTACTCCTACCGCCGCGATGGCCAAACAGGTCGCCTGGCCAGTCTCGTGTGGCTAACAAATTAACTAGCCAACTGGTAAGCCGGTTCTTGCACCAGCATGGTTGGATAACCTGTTTTTGTGTCCAAGATTGACGCTGCAGTGTCAGCACCTGCAGCCTAATTTTGCTGCCGAGCTTTTGACGCAAGTCAAATTTTTGACGGCGCCTGCTTGAAAAAGCAGCGCCTTCTCCCCATCTTACTGGTAACCCAATAGCAATTCAGGTAGGAGTATCCCGATGCGCTTAGACCGTTTTACCAGTAAATTTCAAGAAGCCTTGGCTGACGCGCAATCCAATGCGTTAGGTCGTGATCATCAATTTTTAGAACCTGTGCACCTGTTGCAAGCCTTGTTGAATCAAGATGCTGGCTCGGTGCGTGACTTGCTGAGCAAAATCGGCATCAACATCAGCGATCTGCGCAGTAAAACCACCCAAGCCATTGAGCGTTTGCCGGTGGTGGAAGGCACAGGCGGCAATGTACAGTTGTCTGCAGCGCTGAGTAACTTATTGAATTTGTCCGATAAGTTAGCGCAAAAACGCAAAGACCAATACATTTCGAGCGAGCTGTTTGTACTGGCAGGCTGTGACGACAAAGCCGAGCTTGGCGCTATTTTCAAAGCCGTCGGCATCACTAAAGAGGCGGTGGAAAAAGCCATCGACCAGCTGCGCGCAGGGCAAAAGGTCGACGACCCAAATGCCGAAGACACTCGGCAGGCGCTGACTAAATACACCATCGATTTAACCGCGCGCGCTGAAGCAGGCAAGTTAGACCCAGTGATTGGTCGTGACGAAGAAATTCGTCGCTGCGTGCAAGTGCTGCAACGGCGCACCAAAAACAACCCAGTGCTGATTGGTGAACCTGGCGTTGGTAAAACCGCCATCGTGGAAGGCTTGGCGCTGCGTATCGTTAACAAAGAAGTGCCGGAAGGGTTAAAAGACAAGCGGGTGCTGTCGTTAGACTTGGGCGCTTTGCTGGCGGGTGCCAAATATCGCGGCGAATTCGAAGAGCGCTTAAAGGCGGTGCTCAATGAACTGGCCAAAGAAGAAGGCCGTGTCATTTTATTTATCGATGAAATTCACACCATGGTCGGCGCCGGCAAAGCCGATGGCGCTATGGATGCCGGCAATATGCTAAAACCAGCACTTGCCCGCGGTGAATTGCATTGTGTTGGTGCGACCACACTCGATGAATACCGCAAATACATCGAAAAAGACGCGGCACTGGAGCGTCGTTTCCAAAAAGTGTTAGTGGAAGAGCCATCGGTGGAAGACACCATCGCCATTTTGCGTGGCCTAAAAGAACGCTACGAGCTGCACCATGCGGTCGATATTACTGACCCAGCCATTGTTGCGGCGGCGACCTTGTCGCATCGATATGTGTCCGATCGGCAACTGCCCGATAAAGCCATTGATTTGATTGACGAAGCCGCATCAAGTATTCGGATGCAGATGGACTCAAAACCGGAAGAACTGGACCGGTTAGAGCGTCGAATCATTCAACTGAAACTGGAGGATAACGCGCTCGCCAAAGAAACCGACGAGGCTAGTATCGAGCGCCGTTCGTCGATTTTGGAACAAATTCGTGAGCTGGATAAAAAATACAACGAGCTGGATGAAGTCTGGACCTCGGAAAAGGCCGCACTGCAAGGTACGCAACATATCAAAGCAGAGCTTGAACAAGCGCGTCTGGATATGGAAGTTGCACGTCGTGCCGGTGATTTAAACCGCATGTCGCAGCTGAAATACGACCGCATTCCGGCTTTGGAAAAGCGTTTAGATTTAGCCGCGCAAGCAGAAATGCACGAAATGACCTTGCTGCGTAACAAAGTCACCGACCAAGAAATCGCGGAAGTGCTGTCACGCGCGACTGGCATTCCCGTCAATAAAATGCTCGAAGGCGAGCGCGATAAATTGTTGCGGATGGAACAAGATTTAGCCCGTCGTGTAGTGGGGCAAGTCGAGGCCGTCAGTGCTGTGTCAAATGCGATACGCCGCTCTCGCGCCGGCTTGTCTGATCCGAACAAACCGATTGGTTCGTTTTTGTTTTTAGGCCCAACGGGCGTTGGTAAAACTGAACTGACCAAGGCGCTGGCGCATTTCCTGTTTGACTCCGAAGATGCGCTTATTCGCATCGATATGTCGGAGTTTATGGAAAAACACTCGGTATCACGTTTAGTGGGCGCGCCCCCAGGATATGTCGGCTATGACGAAGGCGGTTATTTAACCGAAGCGGTGCGACGTAAACCTTATTCGGTGGTGCTGTTGGATGAGGTGGAAAAAGCGCATCCGGATGTATTTAACATCCTGTTGCAGGTGCTGGATGACGGCCGCTTAACCGATGGCCAAGGCCGCACAGTGGATTTTAAAAACACCGTGATCATTATGACGTCGAACTTGGGCTCGGATCTTATTCAAGAGCACTACAACGAGCAAAGTTACGAGCAAATGAAATCCATGCTGATGCAGGTGCTGACACAGCAGTTTCGGCCGGAATTTATCAACCGTATCGATGAAACCGTGGTGTTCCACCCGCTGGATCATGCGCAAATTCGTCATATCGCCAATTTGCAGCTCAATCGCTTGCGCCAACGCCTAGCCGAGCGCCAATTTGGCTTGGAAGTATCCGACGAAGCGCTGGATCAAATTGCCGCTGTGGGTTTTGACCCGGTGTTTGGCGCGCGGCCACTGAAACGGGCAGTGCAGCAATATGTGGAAAACACATTAGCGCAGAGCCTGTTACGTGGCGAAATTCCGCTGCACAGCGTGATAGTGCTGGATGTGCAAAATGGCCAGTTTGTAGTGCGTAGTCGCGCCAGACAAGACAGCTGAATCACAGGTTGATTCACGAGCACTGAAACATCAGAACGCCCACCGCCTGTGGGCGTTCTGATTTGGCAACCGACTCAGGGATAATTTAAGCTAACTAAATGATCTACAAAGCAACTAGATCCGTTTCTGCAGTGCTTGAGACTGGTTGCTTGCGCTGATATGGTGGTCATAAACCGTAGGAGGTCCATGATGTCGGTTGGTCATGTTATGAGTAAAAAAGTTCGTGTGGTGCAACCAACGGCGTCCTTAGCCACTCTTCGAACTATTTTTGAAGAAAGTAAATTTCAACATGTGCCGGTGATCGACAGCATGCATCGCCTTGTCGGCATCGTATCCGTCAAAGATTATTATCGAGCTTTGGCGCCGCTGATTGAGTCGGCCGCGGGGGCGACACTGGAGGTGTTCTTGCAACAACGCAAGGTCCAGTCAGTCATGACATCGCCTGTGATTAGCATTTCCCAAGATATGCATTTGATTGAAGCCGCTGAGCTTTTGCTTCGTCACAACATCAGTGCGTTGCCAGTGGTAGACGCATTAAACCGGTTGATTGGCATTGTCTCGTGGAAAGACATCATGCGATTGATAGTCGTCAAGCAGCAACAGAAGAAACAACGTCGACACGAAGAAGAAGAATAGCGATAGGCTGCAATTTATTTGGCACTTCAATGCAACACAGCGTTCTGTCGTAGGCCTTGTTTTTTTACCAAGGCTCCCCAATGATAAGAACCCAAGCCGCTAACGGGGATTTTAATTGAATCAGCTTTTTAACCAACGTTTGCAACAACTGCAAACTGCACCCTGGGCCCGCAGTATCACTGGCATTCGCCGGGGTATTGAACGTGAGACGCTGCGTTTAAAACCAGACGGCGAGTTATCACAACAAGATCACCCAATTGCCTTGGGTTCAACCCTGACACACCCGACGATCACCACGGATTTTGCGGAGTCATTGCTGGAATTTATTACTCCTGCCACCAGCTCGATCGAGACCACGTTGGCGCAGCTGACCGATATCCACAAATTTGCCGCCCGCAATTTAGGGGATGAACGGATGGGCGCTAGCAGCATGCCGGGTTACATTCGCCAGCAAGATGATATTCGTTTGGCCTATTACGGCACCTCAAATATTGGTCGAATGAAAACCCTGTACCGCCAAGGTTTGAAAAATCGCTACGGCAGCATGATGCAAGCGATCAGTGGTGTGCATTTTAACTTTTCAATTCCGCAAGAGTTTTGGGCGAACTACCAGCAAATGCTTGGGCTGCAAGGCGATTTACAAGATTTTATTTCAGCGCAGTACTTGCACCTGATCCGCAACTACAAGCGTTATGCGTGGCTGATTGTGTATTTATTTGGCGCGTCTCCTGCGATGTGTGAATCTTTCTTGGAAGGACGTCTGTCCAACTTCAAATTCCAACATCTAGGCAAAGGCACTATTTACCTGCCGTATGCGACTTCATTGCGGATGAGTGATTTGGGTTACACCAACAGCGCGCAATCGGCGTTGTCGGTTACCTACAACGGCCTGACTGAATATATCCGTGGTTTACATCAAGCCATCACAACGCCGAGTGATGAGTATCAGTCCATTGGCATTTTCAAAGATGGGCAGTACCAACAACTCAATACCAATGTGTTGCAAATCGAAAACGAGTTTTATTCGACGATCCGGCCGAAACGTACCATTCAATCGGGAGAGCGTCCGACATGTGCGTTAGCAAAGCGTGGTGTTGAGTACATTGAAGTGCGGGCGTTGGATGTAAACCCATTTTCGGCGGTGGGTATTACGGCAGAACAAATGCGCTTCTTAGACTTGTTTTTGTTGTACTGCTTGCTAGCGGATAGTCCAGAGTTAGATAAGCAGCAACAAACGGTCACAGAACGAAATTTAAAGCGGGTGGTTGCCGAAGGCCGTAAGCCAACATTAGAGCTGCAAGACGGCGCACATTCTCGGCTGATGCAAGATTGGGCCGAAGAGATTTTTGCAGATTTGTCGCCGCTGGCTGCTTGGTTTGATTTGCAATACGACACATCGAGTTATCAGCAAGATCTCCATCAGTGGTACTTAGCGTTACTAGACTCAAGCCGCACTTTGTCAGGTCAAGTGATGCGGCATCTACTCGATAGTCAGATGGACCACAGCACCTTCAACGTACAGTTGGCTGCGTTGTATCGGCAACAGTTGCTGCACGGTGACTATCAGTTTTATAGTGAACAGCAATTTATGCAGATGGCTGCACAGTCACTGCAAGAGCAACGTGACATTGAGGAAGCGGATACAGTGCCGTTTGAACAGTATCTGCAGCAATACTTTGTCGAAAAACCCTGTTAGTGATCGGATAAGCGCGATTAGATTCAGGTTGAACTTGGCGGTCGTGCGAGCAAAGCAAAAAAAAGCGGCCACATG
>DMYW01000007.1:57892-60991 GCA_003482455.1 Rheinheimera sp.
AGTGGCCGCAAACTTTACTAAGGATAGGGATATTCCAGGGATGAAAACAAAAAACTGTTCACCTATTCAGACGGCGCCCTACAGAATAAGTTCAAAATAAATTGAATATTTTTAAATTATTTTACAAGCCTTTGCTTTTCATAGCCTTTTTAATCGGTGTGAGCGGGTGCGCCACAGCGCCACCGGCCAATCCCAACAATATTTGCCAGATTTTCCGCCAGTATGATGATTGGTATGAGGCCGCAGCAGATGCTCGAAAGCGTTGGCAGATCCCTATTCACGTCTCTATGGCGATGATGTTTCAAGAAAGTAGTTTCAAAGAGGATGCGCAGCCACCGATGGAGTATTTTTTGGGCTTTATCCCGATTGGTCGAGCGAGCTCTGCATATGGTTACGCCCAAGCGAAAGATGAGACATGGCGGCAATACGCCAATGAAACCGGCCATTCATTGGCCAGTCGTGACGATTTTGCCGATGCGATGGATTTTATCGGATGGTTCGCGCACAAATCGAACAAGCTAAATAAAGTCTCAAAATCAGATGCTTACGGCCTGTACCTAAACTATCACGAAGGGTGGGGCGGTTATCGCAAAGGTAGCTATCAGAAAAAAGCTTGGCTAAAACAAGTGGCTCGCAAAGTCCAACAACGCGCTGCGATGTATCAAAAGCAACTGCAGAGCTGTGAAAAGGAATTTCAATCGTCGTGGTTTGATTGGTTTTGAGGCTGTTCAACTACTTTGCAGAGCCGTACTTGCTGGATCATGGTCGGGTCCGCTTTGACGATTTCAAACAGATAACCATCGACCTGCACAGTAGTGCCTGCACAGGGTACATTTTCAAGCAGCTCCAAAATCAACCCATTCAGGGTTTTAGGGCCGTCTGTTGGTAAATGTAAACCGTAATTACGATTTAATTCGCGCAGTGGCGTCGTCGCGTCAATGAGCTGTGGGACGTCATTTAGTGCAGATTCGTTGGGCGCATGCTGCAGTTGACTTAACAGCTCGGCCAAGATGTCTTCCAGTGTCACTAACCCCTTGATATCGCCAAACTCATCAACCACCAGCCCAATTCGCTCACCCGTGTGCTGAAATTTTTGTAACTGTACCGCGATAGTTGTGCCTTCAGGGATGTAATACACATCATGGACACAACGCAGCAGAGTCGCTTTAGTCAGTGGCTCTTTGAGCTGTAACCGCATTAAATCTCGAGTGTGTAAAAAGCCCACGACATCATCTAAGGTGTCTCTGTATAACAACACCCGACTGTGTTGAGTGGAGGCAAGTAGATGCAGCATCTCTTTCCAGTCGTCTTGGACATCAATGGCTGATATTTCGAGTCGCGGCACCATGATGTCTTCAACGTGAGCCTCGCTTAACGCTAACACATCTAACAGCAGCCCCCCTTGCCGATCGGGCTGCAGCGCTTGATGCTCATGCACAATGGTTAGTAATTCGTCGTGTGCGCTATCTTGTTCGCTGGCTGGCGGCTGCCATTGTTGGGTAACTCGTTGTTGCAATGTCAGCGTGAGTTTTTGCAGAGGCAGGGTCATTAGTAGTAAAGGGCGCAATGGCCGATATAGCAGCGGCAGTAATTGATCGGCTTGCGCTCGGCCAAGCGCTTTCGGCGCAAGTTCAGCAAAACTTAGCTGCAGCGGCAATAACCACACCAAAGTCCAATACCAACCCAATCCAAGATGTGACGTCAAAAGCAGCGCAGAACAGGCCAGTAACAACCGTGCGCACAAAACCAACACCAACAAGCCAGCAAAAAGAGCTGTGCCCTGCTGCTGCAGCCGTTGTGCTGTTTTATCACCTTGACGAGCTAAGTGCTTTAATCGAATGGGATTGGCCGATGCAGCCGCTGTTTCGCAGGCATTGAGCCAACAAAGCGCCACAAACGCAAGTAAAAACCAACAGAGGGATAAAGGTAGGGTACTCAAATGGCAGAATTCTCTAGTCAACCTGCCATTTATTTAGCGTGCTTGCATATAAACAGTCAAGCGCGACATGGCGATAACGAGACGGCTGACCAGCAATTTGCTGAATCACCCCTGCAATAGCACTTCACGGACAAATCGGGCACCAAAATAAGCCAAAGTTAGCAAGACCGCGCCGACAAGCGCCAGACTGTTGGCCATCCGTCCACGCCATCCGGCGCGATAATGCCCAATCAACAATGTGACAAAAGTGACAAAGGCGAGTGAGGATAAAACGTTTTTATGCAGATTGTGTTTGGCAAACCAGTCGTCGCTAAACACCATACCGCTTGCCAGTGTAAACCCAAGCATTATAGTGCCGAGCAAGACTAAGCGGAACAGCAAAGACTCCGCTTGCATCAGCGGCGGCAGTTTAGTCCCGCTGGCCAATGGCGTTTTTTGCTTTAATTTGAGACTGATGTAACTGACTTGAAACGAATACAAGGTTGCCATAATCAACAGCACATAGGCCATAAAAGCCACAACTATATGTGCCAACAACCAGGGTGCTTGTTCAAAATGATGCAGCTGTGAGCCTGCAGGAAGGAATGCGGCTGCAAATTGCACGAGGGTGGCAAAGCCATAAATTAACGGCAGTAATAAGAAAATCGGTGTGCGCAGCGCAATGGTGGTGAACATCAAGGTGATCAGCCAACAGACTAAACTGCTGACATTGATCAAACTGAAATTTTGGCCATCGACGGTAAACAATGCCTGACTCAAGCCCAACATGTGCAGCAAGACACCGATGGTCGCTGCTGAGAACAGCAACTTCAGCCTTGGGCCATCTGCATGGTACAAACGCTGGCTGACCACAAAGGTGGCAAAGGCATAACAACAGGCAGCTAAAAGCGGCAGCACAGTGAACGTCATAAGGCACAAATCCGTGATGCAAAACAAAAGTCTATTGTATGGCAAGCTTTTACAGATTGACAGAGGGCAAAAGCTGCCGCATTTTGTCGCAGTTTGATATACTCGCCCGCATTTCGTTGTCGCTGGAAGCTCCACATGTTTGAAAATCTCTCAGATCGCCTGACCCGAACGCTAAAAAATATCAGTGGTCGTGGCCGGCTGACCGAAGACAATATTAAAGAAACGCTGCGTGAAGTGCGCATGGCGTTGTT
>DMYW01000058.1 GCA_003482455.1 Rheinheimera sp.
CGACTACTGGCGCAGCTTCAACCACAGGTGCAGCTTCAACGACTGGCGCAGCTTCGACTACTGGCGCAGCTTCAACCAATGGCGAAGCTTCTACAGCAGCTTCTGCTTTTGGTTCACGGCGTGGGCGACGCGGTTTGGCCGGTGCCTCAGTTGCGACCTCTGCATCAGAATCGGCTGTCGTTTCAGTATCAACTGCCGCCAACAGATCCAATTGCTCTTCAGCCGGTTCGTCATCGCCATTCGGGTAACGAGCTTCAACGACCTCGTCACCAGCGTTGGCTTCTTTTTTACGACGTTGGCCCGCAGCACGCAAATGACGTGGTGAACGACGAGAGCGGCCACGATTGTCTTGACCATCAACAGCTGCTTTGTCTTGTGTGGCATCTTCGCCGTCAACGTGTTCGATCACATCAGCGACTGGAGCAGTAGTTTCATACTGCTCAACAACAGCCGCGGTTACCGCGACATCAACCACAGTTTCTACCACATCGTCGGTTACGCTAACGTCTGCTTGTGCTTTGTCTAAACGCACAGACTTACGCATATTGCGACGTTGGCGACGCTCGGCCACTTTGCTAGAAACGACTTGATCGTCATCATGCTCAACGGCTGTTTTTACCACTTTTTCTTGTTGTGGTTTTTCAGCTTTTTCCTGACGCTCTGGACGGTCTTGACGTTGTGGTTTGTCTTGACGCGGCTTGTTGCGGTCTTGACGCTCCGGACGGTCTTGACGCTCAGCGCGCTCTGGACGTTGGCCTTTCACTTCGTCTTTATTGGTTTGTGGTTTTTCTTCGCGTTCATCACGACGCTTGTTCCGATCATCACGACCGTTACGGCGATTGCGATTGTCGCGATTGTTTTGCCGGCGTTGTGGCTGCTCGGTTTTTTCTTCTACCGGTGCCGCAACAGGGGCGCCACCAAACAAAGATTTGAAGAAGCCACTGATTTTACCAAGTAAGCCAGCTTCGGCCGCCACAGGCGCTGCAACTGGGGCAGGTGCGGCTTTCGGCTGCGGCGCTGCGACAGGAGCTGCAGTTTCGGCAATCGCAATGGCTGCAACAGCAGGTTTTTCTTTCACTGCGTCTGACACCGGGTGATACAGCTCTTTGCTGACAACCGGTGCTTTGACCATGTTGTAGCTGGTTTCTTCAATCTCTTCGTCGATGCGTACACGCGTCACTTCATAATGTGGCGTTTCGATATGCTCATTAGGAATGATGAAGATACGGATACCGTGGCGTGTTTCAATCCGCGCAATGGCTTGACGTTTTTCGTTCATTAAATAGGTGGCAACGGACACAGGCACTTGCGCATGGATTTGGCTAGTGTTGTCTTTGATCGCTTCTTCTTCAATCAAACGTAAAATAGACAGTGACGATGACTCGGTGCTGCGAATAGTGCCGCGACCATGACAACGTGGACAGACATGAGTGGCTGACTCACCCAAAGATGGGCGCAGGCGCTGCCGCGACATTTCCAGCAAACCAAAGCGTGAAATACGACCGATTTGCACACGGGCACGGTCTTGTTTCACGGCTTCTTTTAAGCGGTTTTCTACTTCGCGTTGATGGCGCACTGGCGTCATGTCGATGAAGTCGATCACAATTAAACCGCCTAAGTCACGCAGGCGTAATTGACGGGCGATTTCATCGGCCGCTTCTAAGTTGGTATTAAACGCGGTTTCTTCGATATCACCGCCTTTGGTGGCTTTTGACGAGTTGATGTCAATCGCCGTCAACGCTTCGGTGGTGTCGATTACAATAGAGCCACCGCTTGGTAAACGCACTTCACGGCGAAACGCAGATTCAATTTGCGTCTCAATTTGGTAGTGCATAAACAGTGGCGTGTCGCCTTGGTACAGCTTGACGCGATGCGCAAAGTCTGGACGGAACTGTTGGATATACAGCTTGGCTTCTTCGAAGATCCGTGGGTTGTCGATCAGAATTTCACCGACGTCGCGACGCAGATAGTCGCGAATGGCGCGAAACACTACGTTACTTTCTTGGTGGATTAAGCGTGGCGCTGGGTTGTTATCGGCAAATTCCGTGATGGCTTGCCAATGTTTCAGCAGGGCGCGTAAGTCGTAGTCGAGCTCTTCATACGACTTACCAACACCGGCAGTACGTACAATTAAACCCATGCCATCTGGCAGTTCCAGCTGGCCGAGGGAGTCTTTTAGTTCTTGACGTTCATCACCTTCGATGCGGCGAGAAATACCACCAGCCTTCGGGTTGTTTGGCATCAGCACCAAATAAGAACCGGCCAAGCTGATATAAGTTGTAAGCGCAGCACCTTTTTGGCCACGTTCTTCTTTATCAATTTGGACAATAACTTCTTGGCCTTCGCGTACCGCCTCTTTAACGTTCGGACGACCGTCAAATTTATAGCCGGCAGGGAAGTAATCGCTGGAGATTTCTTTTAAAGGTAGGAAACCGTGACGCTCTGCACCGTAGTCAACAAACGCGGCTTCGAGGCTTGGTTCAACGCGGGTAATTTTACCCTTGTAAATATTGGCTTTCTTTTGTTCGTGACCTGGGCTTTCGATGTCTAGGTCGTAAAGTTTCTGGCCATCGACCAGCGCTACGCGGATTTCTTCTTCCTGCGTGGCGTTAATGAGCATTCTTTTCATTGTGTCTGACTCGTCCATTCAGCCACAACGACAGCGCGCTCTCACGTGCATGTCAGATGTCGTCAAACATATAGGATTGCAGTCTCCCGACTGGATGCTTGAAAAACCAATTAATTCAATTGTTTAAAACGAAACCGCCAAAATAAACTAACCGCGGTTCCAAGAATCTGATACACACCGAATATCGGCGCTGCGTTGTCGCTATCGTTCTGTTTTTGCTCTTTTCCAGGGCGCTGTGTTGGGCTATTTAGGTAATAAGTTACTCAGCATTACCGCAAGCTCAAGGCGTTTTCTCAACAGTGGGGCCATAAAATCGTTGGTTTTCACCACGGATTCTGTATGATCGGCGTCCCAACTGGTGCCGCACAGCGTCTCTTACGTATCAAAGAGCGCCCTAACTGGCCACTTTGGACCCAATTAGCGGGTCGATTATCCCACTAATTTGCAAAGCATAGCAACCTAAAACTTCGTGTAAAACAGAGTAGTTATCCGGTATGACCCAAGAAACCAGAACCCCCGTACAATTTATTGAAGTCGACGCCGAATATGCGGGTCAGCGGATCGACAATTTTCTGTTAGCGCGACTCAAAGGTGTACCGAAAAGTGTGATTTACCGAGTGCTGCGCAAAGGCGAAGTGCGAGTCAACAAAGGCCGGATTAAACCCGAGTACAAACTCGAAGCGGGTGACCAAGTGCGTGTACCGCCGCTGACCATCCCAGTGCAGCCGGAAAACACTATCTCTGTCAAACTGACCTCGGTGAAAACCCTAGAAAGCCACATCTTATATGAAGACAACGAGCTGATCGTGCTCAATAAGCCAAGCGGTATGGCCGTGCATGGCGGCAGTGGTTTAAATTTCGGCGCCATTGAAGCGCTGCGTGCACTTCGCCCCCAAGCCAAACATTTGGAATTGGTGCATCGGTTAGATCGCGATACTTCAGGCTGTTTATTAATCGCTAAAAAGCGCTCGATTTTAACGGCGCTGCACGAGCAGCTGCGCGACAAAGTGGTCGAAAAGAAATACTGGGCGCTTGTAGCAGGGCAGTGGGACGGCAAAATTAAAAAAGTCACCGAAGCGCTGAAAAAGAACACCTTGCAAAGTGGCGAGCGGATTGTTCGCGTGGACGAAGTCGACGGCAAACCGTCTGAAACACGATTTAAAGTATTGCAACGTTTCGAAGAAGGCACCTTATTGGAATGTTTTCCGGTGACCGGTCGTACCCATCAAATTCGCGTTCACACCGCCTGTAAAGGTCATCCGATTGCGTGTGATGACAAATACGGCGACAACTTGTTCACTGCTCAAATGCAAGCTGTTGGTTTAAATCGGTTATTCCTGCACGCCAAGTTAATCAGCTTTAACCACCCGGTGTCTGGTAATCGCTTAACGTTTGAAGCGCCGCTTGACCGGGCATTGGCGGTGACATTGGACAAATTGACAAAAAAATAAGTGGTTTGTGGTGCATTAACCGCTTCGTGATAACTGTAAAAGTAGTAAATCATGCAAGACGTAAAATTAGTGGTGTTTGATTGGGACGGCACTGTGATGGATTCAGTGGCGAAAATTGTTCGGTCGCTGCAAATTGCCGCCATCGAAAACGGTCGCTCCGAGCCAAGCTGGGATGAAGCAAAACAAGTCATTGGTTTGTCGTTAGACCCGGCAATGGCGATGCTGTTTCCTGATGCCGACGCAAATGAGCGGCAGCTGCTCGGTGATGGGTATAAAAAAGCCTATAGTGAAATTGACACGACCCCGACACCTTTATATCCGCACGCGCAACATGTGTTTGCCAGCTTACGGCATCGTGGCTATCAGTTGGGTGTTGCGACAGGGAAAGCCAGACGAGGCTTAGATCGGATGTGGCGCGAAACTGGGACTGGCGAGTTTTTTACCACCAGCCGCTGTTCTGATGAAGCGCAGTCCAAGCCGCATCCAGATATGCTGATGCAAATCCTGCAAGAACAACAATTAGCGCCGCATGAAGTGGTGATGATTGGTGATTCACGTTTTGATATGCAAATGGCCCATGCGGCCAAGGTCCATCGCATTGGCATTACGCACGGCGTGCACGGTGCAGCGGACTTTGCTCCGTTTCAGCCGCATGCTGTCGTTGATGATTTGCTAGCGTTGTTAGAGTTACTGCCAGAGCGGTCTGTTTAACGCGCATAGAAAAATTCAGATCTATCAAGAATAAAAAAAGGAGCCTCGGCTCCTTTTTTACTTGGCTATTGGCCATCCAATAACAAATCGATGTTCCACGCTCGCAACATCTTGTGTAGCTGGATCAAGGGTAAGCCGATTAAGCTATTTGGGTCCGCACCTTCGAATCGTTCAAATAAGGTGATGCCTAAACCTTCTGATTTAAAACTACCGGCACATTGCAGCGGCATTTCACGTTCAATGTAGCGGTTTATTTCTTGCGCGGTGAGTGTTCTGAAATATACAGAAAAAGGTTCCACGATCACTTGATGTTCACCCGACATAGTATCGAATAATGCAAGACCGGTTAAAAATTGCACATGATGTCCACTGAAGCTGGATAATTGTGCAAACGCATTTTCTTTTGTATGTGGTTTACCCAGTATTTGCTGATTGAATAATGCCACTTGATCGGAACCGATACTGACGACTCTGCCATCGATCCCAGATTGCGCGGCACCAGCTTTGGCTTTCGCCACCGCTAAGCGCTCGACGAGCTGTTGCGGCGTCTCACCTTGTAGTGGTGTTTCGTCAACATCAGGTTTACACACGGCAAAGCTGTAAGTTAGTTTTTCCAATAGCGCTTTTCGGTATATAGAAGTAGACGCTAATAATAATGTGGTATTAATGGACATATGTTTCTTCGCAGAATTTTCAGGACGCGCTATCATATTCTTTCTTAGCGAATTGAGGCAAAAACTTCGTGAAAGCGGGCAGAAACCTTTGACACTCGCCGGATCGATCTATATGATGCGCGCCTTATGCAAAAAGTTAAAATTCCTATCACCATAGAACCGACACGCGCTGCGCAAAAGCGCATGAGTTTTATCGGGTACGTGCCGCTGAACAACTTGACTCGTTTATCTGAGTCGTTGGTTGATAGCGCAGGTGATGTGGATGTATCTGTCCATTGCGGTACAGATGAGCAGGGCCTAGTGTATCTAGAAGGCAATGCCGAAGTTCAAGTGCAGGTCACTTGCGAACGGTGTGGCGATCCGATGTCCATGGCATTAACCTGTAGTTTTGCATACACCCCGATCCACGGGGATGATTCGGCTCACGACGATATTCCACAACGCTACGACGTGGTTGAGAAAGACGAACACGGCGAAGTTAATTTGCGGCAATTGGTTGAGGACGAATTAATTCTGGCGTTGCCATTATTTCCTATGCATGAGGAAGGGCAATGTGATCCTGCTAAATTGCAGATGACCTGGGGCGAAATCGAGCCAGAGCCAGAAAAACCGAATCCATTTGCAGTTTTGCAAGAATTGAAGAAAAAGTGATTTTTTAGGAGAAAGACCATGGCTGTACAACAGAACAAAAAATCTCGCTCACGGCGTGACATGCGTCGTTCACATGACGCGCTGACTGGCCCAACTTTGTCAGTTGATGCAACGACTGGTGAAACTCACCGTCGTCATCACATCACAGCTGACGGTTTCTACAAAGGCCGTAAAGTAAAATAAGCCCCGGTGCACCTCGTGCAACCAATCAGGCTTAAAATTGCTTTAGATACGATGGGGGGCGATCATGGCCCCCTATCTACTATTCCTGCAGCCATCGAGGCTGTGTCGGAAAATCCTCTGCTAGACCTCGTGCTCGTCGGTGACCAACAGGTAATCGAAAAGCATTTGCTTGACCATCACGCTTTACACCACCCGCAACTGACGATTCGCCATGCATCGCAGCAAGTACTGATGACTGATAAACCATCGGTGGCCCTGCGTAGCAAACGCGACTCATCGATGCGTGTTGCTCTCGACCTTGTCGACAATAAAACAGTTGAAGCATGTGTCAGCGCAGGCAATACGGGCGCTCTGATCGCCATGTCGCATTTTGTGCTAAAAATGCTAAACGGTGTCGAACGCCCGGCATTGATTAGTGCCTTGCCAACAACGGCGGGCAGTCCGGTATTTATGTTGGACTTGGGTGCCACCGTTAACTGCGATTCTGATACCTTATTCCAGTTTGCCGTGATGGGCGCTGTTATGGCTGAAGAAGTCGAAGCCATTCATCAGCCCAAAGTTGCTTTGCTCAATATGGGCGAAGAGGAAATCAAAGGCTCCGATCAAATCAAACGTACATCGTTGTTATTATCTGAATGTGCCGACATTAACTATATCGGCTACATCGAAGGCAACGATATCTTCTCTGGTAAAGCCGATGTCATCGTCTGTGACGGCTTTGTCGGTAATGTGGCGCTGAAAACCTGCGAAGGTGTCGCCAAACTCATCATAAAACGCTTAGAACATGCACTAAAAAACAGCATGTCCGCGCATTTATTCGGCTGGATGATCAAACCACTGTTAAAAAGTATTGGAACTGGGGTGAACCCCGACCACTATAACGGTGCAAGTCTGATAGGATTGCGCGGAATTGTTGTGAAAAGTCATGGAAATGCAACGAAAGACGCATTTCTCAGTGCCATCCGGCAGGCGTGTCGCGAAGTTGAGCGGCAAGTCCCTGTAAAAATAAAAGACCGGTTGGAACACGTATTAATCGAAAAAGCGTAGGTCCCAATGTATTCACGCATTATTGGCACCGGGAGTTATTTCCCGGAGCAGATCCGTACCAATTCGGATCTGGAAACCATGGTCGAAACCACCGACGAATGGATCCTTGAACGTACCGGTATTCGCGAGCGCCGAGTGATTGGCGAGCATGAAACCGTAGCGACCATGAGTACCGAAGCCGCAAAAAAAGCCATTGAAGCGGCAGGTATCGATAAAAACTCCCTCGACATGATTATTGTCGCAACAACGAGCGCTTCTCGCGCACTGCCAAGTGCCGCCTGTGAAGTCCAACGTGAACTCGATATTCCAGGTATTCCTGCATTTGATATCGCCGCCGCTTGTGCTGGTTTTTGTTATGCCTTATCGATTGCTGACCAGTACATCAAAGGCGGCATGGCGAAACGAGTGTTGGTGATTGGTGCCGATGCATTGACGCAGTTAGTCAGCCCAGAAGACCGTTCTATGGTCATTCTGTTCGGCGACGCCGCAGGCGCTGTCGTGTTGGAAGCTTCAGAGCAACCAGGTATTTTATCGACGCACATTCATGCCGACGGCAAATATTCTGAATTGTTGTATGTCGACAACCCGCGTCGTGGCATTGAAGCTTCAGTGCATGAAAGCTGGGGTGTGATGAAGGGCAACGATGTATTTAAAGTGGCGGTGACTAAGCTGTCGGAAGTCGTCGAGCAAACGCTGGCTGCCAACAACTTGGACAAATCGCAAATTGATTGGTTAGTGCCACATCAAGCGAACTTACGCATTATTTCTGCGGTGGCGCGTAAACTCGAAATGTCGATGGATCAAGTAGTTGTCACATTAGACAAGTATGGTAATACCTCGGCGGCGACAGTGCCAACAGCGTTAGACGAAGCGATTCGCGATGGTCGTATCCAACGTGGCCAAACATTGTTATTGGAAGCTTTTGGCGGCGGTTTTGCCTGGGCTTCTGCGTTAGTGCGCTATTAATAAGTACAAGGATTTCTGCATGAGCAAAAAAATTGCGCTGGTGTTCCCAGGTCAAGGTTCGCAGACCGTGGGCATGCTCAATGAGCTGTATCAAGAATTTTCAGTGGTACGTGATACCTTCGCTGAAGCGTCGGCTGCCCTTGGCTACGATCTGTGGCAATTGGTTGCCAATGGTCCTGAAGAAGCATTAAACGAGACACATCGTACGCAACCTGCGCTGTTAACAGCGTCGGTTGCCGTTTGGCGTGTGTGGCAACAGCAAGGTGGTGCGACGCCTGCATTTATGGCAGGTCACTCGCTAGGCGAATACTCAGCCTTGGTGTGCGCTGGCGTTTTAGGTTTGGCGGACGCTGTCAAGCTGGTCGAAAAACGTGGTCAGTATATGCAAACTGCGGTGCCAGCAGGTACTGGTGCCATGTCCGCCATCATAGGTTTAGACGATGCCTTAATAGCCAAAGCCTGCGAAGAAGCAGCGCAAGGTGAAGTGGTGTCACCAGTGAACTACAACTCACCGGGTCAAGTTGTGATCGCCGGCAACAAAGCCGCCGTAGAACGCGCCAATGAATTATGTAAAGCTGCGGGCGCGAAACGAGCCTTGCCATTGCCAGTCAGCGTACCTTCGCATTGTGCCTTGATGAAACCTGCAGCAGAACAACTGACTTCAGATTTAGCGGCGCTGTCGTTTGCAGCAATGCAAATTCCAGTGGTCAATAATGTCGATGTCGCAGTTGTTGATTCAGCGGACGCCGTGAAAGACGCGCTAATCCGCCAATTGTACAGCCCCGTGCGTTGGACAGAATCGGTCGAATGGCTAGTTGCACAAGGTGTGACTGACATTGTCGAATTAGGCGCAGGCAAAGTATTAAGCGGCCTGATTAAACGTATTCACAAAGAAACAACTACAAGTTCAGTGAACGATCTCGCGTCACTGCAAGCTGCACTGTCAGCATAACAGGAGTGTACATGTCGAACTTTTTTGGTTTGGAAGGCAAGGTCGTATTGGTCACAGGCGCGAGTCGCGGGATCGGTCGCGCCATTGCCGAAGAATTAGCCAGTCACGGTGCCAAAGTGATCGGTACAGCCACCAGTGAAAAAGGCGCAGAAGCGATTGCTGCTTATTTAGGCGCTGGCCAAGGATTAGTATTAAACGTCGCAGAACCTGCGTCGATAGAGGCTTGTTTAGAGTCGATCAAAACCAACTTTGGCGACATCGACGTGTTGGTTAATAACGCTGGTATCACCCGTGATAACCTGTTAATGCGCATGAAAGACGACGAGTGGTTTGACATTATTCAAACCAACCTGACGTCTGTGTATCGTCTGAGCAAAGCCGTGCTGCGTAGCATGATGAAAAAACGTTTTGGCCGCATCATTACCATTGGATCTGTGGTTGGTTCGATGGGCAATGCCGGTCAAACCAACTATGCGGCAGCGAAAGCTGGCGTATTAGGATTTACAAAATCTCTTGCGAAAGAAGTGGCTTCTCGTGGTATAACAGTTAACGCTGTGGCTCCTGGCTTCATCGACACTGATATGACCAAAGAGCTGACAGAAGAGCAAAAAGAAGCAATTTTCGGTCAAGTACCAGCGAATCGTCTGGGTCAACCGGAAGAAATTGCGGCTGCTGTAGCTTTCCTCGCGTCTGAACGCGCTGGCTACATCACCGGTGAAACGATTCATATCAACGGTGGCATGTACATGGTTTAACATCAGGTTTGACCAGCAGGAAAAGGCTTCGCCTTTGCTTGCATCGACCTTGCTGAACCACTAAACTAGCCGCCACACAAAATTGCACTAATTGTTGCGATTTATATACGAAAAAGGAAGAAAAGATGAGCAACATCGAAGAACGCGTTAAGAAAATCATTATCGAACAACTGGGCGTGAAAGAAGAAGACGTAAAACACGAAGCGTCTTTCGTTGACGATCTGGGCGCTGACTCTCTGGACACAGTTGAGCTGGTTATGGCGCTGGAAGAAGAATTCGATACTGAAATTCCTGACGAAGAAGCAGAGAAGATCACAACAGTTCAATCTGCGATCGATTACATCAAAGCTCACGCTGAGTAATCACGGTTCTACATCGCGATGCGCGATGCAAACGGGTAGCGCAGGCTACCCGTTTTTATTTGTGGCTCGTATAGGCCTACTGGTAGTTTAACTGAAGTCTGGAGGGATCTGTGGCGAAACGTCGCGTCGTAGTCACTGGTTTAGGCATGCTGACCCCACTTGGAAATGATGTCGCCACAACGTGGCAAAATCTACAAGCGGGCAAGAGCGGCATTGAATTCATCACCCATTTTGATACCGAAGCTTATGGCACCAAATTCGCCGGTTTGCTGAAAGGCTTTGATGTCGAACAGTTTTTCCCAGCCAAAGAAGCACGCAAAATGGATATGTTTATCCAGTATGGCGTCGCTGCGGGCTTACAAGCCTTTAAAGATTCTGGCATCGAAGTCACTGAAGAAAACGCCCATCGTATTGGTGCGGCGATAGGTTCTGGTATCGGCGGTTTAGGTTTGATTGAAGAAAACCACGCCAAGTTATTGGCTAGTGGCCCACGTAAACTGTCGCCATTCTTTGTACCTTCGACCATCATCAATATGATCGCAGGTCACTTATCGATTATGTTGGGTTTGCAAGGCCCCAATATCAGTATTGTTACGGCTTGTACTACAGGCGTGCACAACATAGGTCACGCAGCGCGGATGATTGCCTATGGCGATGCTGATGCCATGTTAGCTGGCGGTGCTGAAAAAGCCTCGACTCATTTGGGTATGGGCGGTTTTGGTGCGGCGCGCGCGCTTTCGACGCGTAACGATGCCCCGCAACAAGCCAGTCGTCCGTGGGACAAAGATCGTGATGGTTTTGTGCTCGGTGATGGCGCTGGCGTGGTGATGCTGGAAGAATATGAACATGCCAAAGCTCGTGGTGCCAAAATCTATGCAGAGTTGGTTGGTTTTGGCATGAGCGGTGATGCGTATCACATGACGTCACCACCAGAGACGGGTCGTGGCGCTGCGTGGGCAATGAAGCATGCGCTCAACGATGCTGGCTTAAATCCTGAACAAGTTCAGTATATCAATGCGCATGGAACTTCAACACCTGCCGGTGATATCGCTGAAACTATGGCGATTAAGTCAGTGTTTGGTGCTAAACCACAAGGGTTAATGGTCAGCTCTAGCAAATCCATGCTCGGCCATTTATTAGGCGCGGCAGGTTCTGTGGAATCCATCATTACTGTGTTGTCTCTACAAGACCAAGTCGTCACACCGACGATCAACTTGGACAATCCTGACGAAGGCTGTGACTTAGATTACGTGCCGCATGAATCTCGCCAAGCAACGATGGAATACGCTTTGTGTAACTCGTTTGGCTTTGGTGGTACGAACGGCTCCATTCTGTTCAAAAAGATCTAACAGCTGCTTGAATGCCAGCCAGATGGCTGGGCTTCACTGACAAAAAAGGCTGCGCTTGCAGCCTTTTGTTTTTTTGTCAGATTTTTTCGGGCATACTCGGCAAAAATGCGTAAAAAGGAAATGCATAAGGCATGAATGGCTTGACTGATCGCAGTTTTTTGTACGGTGATGCTTTGTTTAGCACCATGAAAGTGCAAGATAGCCGGTTGCAGTTGTGGCCTCTGCATTGGCAACGCCTGCAACAAAGCGCGGCCCGTTTGGGTTTTGCTCCTTTAGTGCAACAGCAAATCGAAGATGCGATTGCGATGCGGCAGTTGTCAAACAATCAGGTACTTAAAATTCAAGTCAGTCGTGGGGCGGGCGGTCGTGGTTACAGCCCGCGCGGCGTCGATGGTCCTTCAATTTATCTGTCTGATGCGACCTTGCCTGATTATACAATTCAGCAACAGCACGGAGTTTCGCTGGACTTAGCTAGTTTGAGGCTTGGTCGCCAGCCCGCACTTGCTGGAATAAAACATTGCAATCGTCTTGAGAATGTTTTGTTAAAACAAGAGCTTGAGTCTAGCACTGTTGACGAGTTGTTGGTCGCCGATAGTGAAAATGTCTTGGTGGAATGTACGGCCGCAAATATCATGTTTTACAAGCAACAGCAGTGGTTCACACCAAGTCTGCAGTACGCCGGGGTTGCTGGGGTGATGCGCGACTTGTTGATGCGTCATTTAAACATTCGCGAAGTGACTTGGTCGGTCGCCGATCTTATCGATGTTGACGCTATGCTGGTGTGTAATGCCTTGATGGGCGTCGTGCCAGTAAGGCAATGGCGACAGGTCGCTTTGGACTTGGCTCCGGTGCAAGTCATTCAGAATAATTTACCCCAATGGATCGATGAGTTCAGTTCCCCATGTGGCAAAAAACGTTAATTACCAGTTTGATAGTGCTGTTGACCTGTAGTTTCGGATTTCGCAACTACCTACAGCAAGTGCAATTGGCGCCGTTAGCCTTTACGTCTGAGTATTTAGATGTCAAAGCGGGCACTTCGTTATCTACCTTATGCCAAGACTGGCAAAATCAACAACTGCTTACCTCAGGTCAATGCTGGCGGTTAAAAGCCTATAGTGTACTGAATCCGCAGATCCGGCAGATTAAAGCCGGTGTGTATGCGATCAAACCTATGTCGGTGCAACAGACCATTCAGCTACTGCGCTCTGGCAAGGTGGCTCAATTTAGTTTGCGCCTGCAAGAAGGCAAAACTCTTGCAGAAAACCTGCAAGCACTACAAGCAGCGCAATTTCTCGAACACGATATCAAAAGCGCTGAGGCGGCGATGGCGTTGTTAAGTTGGCCTGAAGCGTGGGGGCCCAAGCCGGTCAACGCTGAAGGGCTATTTTTCCCCGAGACTTATAACTACACCGCGCATGAAAAGCTATCAACTGTGCTCAAGCGTTCACACAAACAATTGATTGAGCGGGTTGAAAAAGCGTGGGCGACTAAACAAGCGGCCTTGCCGTTAAAGAGCCCGTATGAGCTGTTGATATTGGCGTCGATTATCGAAAAAGAAAGTGGTTATATTCCCGAAAAACCGCTGATTTCGTCGGTATTTATCAATCGCCTGCACAAAAATATGCGTCTACAAACTGACCCTACCGTGATCTATGGCTTAGGTGATCGGTATCAAGGCGATATCACCCGAGCATTTTTGCAAGACCCGCATCCTTATAATACTTATGTGCACAATGGTTTGCCGCCAGGTCCAATTAGCAGTGTGTCACAAAGCTCTATTAGCGCAGCGGCACAGCCTCAAGCCTCCGACAAACTGTATTTTGTCGCCAGTGGCGGTGGTAAACATGTGTTTTCCAGTACGCTTGATGAACATAACAAAAATGTCCGTATTTACATTCTGGGTAAAAAGTCATGAATAAAGGCCGCTTTATTGTTGTAGAAGGCCTCGAAGGCGCCGGTAAATCGACAGCGATCCATACGGTTGCTCAGTATCTACAAACGTTGCTTGCTAAGACTCCACACCAATTAGTGCAAACTCGCGAGCCAGGCGGTACGCCGATGGCCGAGGAGATCCGCACGCTAGTCAAAGCTTCTCGGCAAGAAACGGTTGCTGCGACCACAGAATTGCTGCTGATGTATGCAGCGAGGGCGCAACTACTCGAAAATGTGATCCGCCCAGCGCTTACCCGTGGCGATTGGGTGCTGGCTGATCGTCACGACTTGTCCAGTCGAGCCTACCAAGGTGGTGGTCGGCAGATCAGTGACGCATTAATCGACCCCATTCGACAGGTGGTTTTGCATGGGCTGCAACCGGATTTGACCTTGTATTTGGATATTGAGCCCGCTGTTGGATTAGCGAGGGCTCGTGCGCGTGGTGAACTTGATAGGATTGAACAAGAGCAGTTGGCGTTTTTCCAACGAACCAGACAAAAATATCTCGATATCGCACGTCAAGATAGCAGCATAGTGGTGATTGATGCGTCAGAATCGCTAGAACAAGTGCAACAGGCATTATTACAAGCGTTGGAGCAGAGATGCTAACCAGTTGGCTGCAACCAACCCTTGAGCAGTGGTGGCATTTGCATCAGCAGCAGAGATTGCATCATGCGCTCTTGGTCGCTGGGCCAGCGGGAATTGGCAAGGCAGCGTTAATCCAAGCGCTCGCTCATCGCTTGTTGTGCCAAAGTGCTAACGCGCCTTGTGGTCAGTGCAAATCCTGCCACCTTTTTTTGGCGGGCCATCACCCAGATTTTTTGCAACTGACTGTAGAAAACAGCATTGGCGTTGATGCGGTGCGTGAGATCGCTGTTTTTTTCCAGCAATCGGCGCAACAGGGCGGTGTAAAACTGGTATCAGTGCCGCAAGCGCACAAAATGACCGAAGCCGCGTCCAATGCGCTGCTTAAAACGCTGGAAGAACCCGGTAATGGTTGTTTTTTGTTGTTGCAAACGGATCATCCGCAACGCTTGTTGCCGACCATCTTAAGTCGTTGTCAACAATGGTCTATCGCGGCGCCGTCACTTCCAGAAGCAAAGCAGTTTTTGCGGCTACAAACCAATGAAAATTTGCCTGCAGAATTGCTGACCTTAAGTGCTGGTGCGCCTTATTTAGTGTATGACTGGTGGCGGCAAGGGCAGGTGCCATTGATCCTTGATGGATTGGCGCTGCTACGCGATATGTTGCAGCACCCGGCGCAAATTACTAACAAAGTCACAAAGTTAGAATCGTTGCCTTTGTTGCCTGAATTAATTCGATTTGTGTTATTCGAACGATTAGCGCATGCTCAACAGGGGCTCCAATTTGAAGCGATTGAACGCTTTGACCAATGGTGCCGTGACTGCGCGCTGATTTTGGGGCAAAATAAAAGCATTGCTCTCGCCGCCTTAATGTACGACCTAGCTAAATTCACACGGTAACTGCCATGGAAGAAATCACCCTCGACTTTCCAGATCTTAAAGAATTGTATCGCTCTTACATGCCATTTTTAAAACAAGGTGGTTTGTTTGTGCGGACCAACCGCCAGTATCGGATTGGCCAAAGTTTAGCTTTGGCGGTGATATTGCCGGATGCTTTAGAGGGAATTCCTGTGTCTGGCAAAGTTGCGTGGATCACGCCACAAGGCGCGCAGAACTCCAGTCCTGCAGGTATTGGAGTCGCCTTTATCGATGATAAACAGAACTTACGTGATAGAATCGAGAAGCTTTTATCGGGTACTGCTGATAGTCAGGAGTTAACCTACACCTTATAACCGATGGATCTGTGGAGTAACTTCGGTGTTTGTCGATTCGCATTGCCATCTCGATCGTCTCGAGTGGGAAAAATTACAGTTAGATTTACCTCAAGTCTTGGCGCAGGCGGCTGCGTCCAACGTGTCTCACCTGTTGTGTGTTAGCGTGTCCCTGCAAGAGTATCCCGGCATGGCCGCCTTGGTCGCACCGTATTCAAACGTATTTGTGTCCTGTGGTGAGCATCCGCTGCATGCCGGCGATTGGCTCGACCAGCAGCAGTTGTTGGCGCTTGCAGCTGAGCCACGCGTTGTGGCTGTGGGGGAAACAGGCTTGGATTATTTCTACAGCCCAGACAATAAACTGACACAACAACAAGCCTTTGCGGCGCACATTGACGTTGCCAGACAACTGAACAAACCGCTGATTGTGCACACCAGAGATGCGCGTGCTGATACGTTAGCGCTATTAAAATCGCATCATGCCGACGAATGTCGCGGTGTATTGCACTGTTTTACCGAAGATTGGCCGACGGCCAAAGCCGCCCTTGATTTAGGCTTTTATATATCGTTTTCTGGCATCATGACCTTTCGCAATGCCGATGCGCTGCGCGAAGTCGTGAAAAAAGTGCCGTTAGATCGGCTATTGATTGAAACCGATTCGCCTTATCTTGCACCAGTGCCGTATCGTGGTAAGACCAACCAACCAGCATACGTCAGTGCCGTTGCTGCGGCGGTGGCGCAACTAAAAGATGTTTCGATTGAGCAGTTAGCCGCGGTGACCACCGACAATTTCTTTGAATTGTTTTCACTCGCGCAGCGCTGATTTAATCCGACGATACCGTGAGGGTGGTGCAAGCCGCATACTGTATTTTACAAACTGCAGACGAAAAGAAGCCCAGAACGAATCCGCATTGTTCCGGGCTTAGGGGAATGGCTCATTACAATGAGCCGTGCGCTAGAGGGGGGCAGCGAGGCACGCTGCCGACTTAATTCCAGTGTAGACAAGCGCTGATTTTTTGCGCAACTGGTTAATCTTCGCTAAATCACTCATTGCGTTAAAGATTTGTAATCACTCCACTGTTTGTCGGCAGTTTATCCACAGAGTTACCCCCAGCTAATCCTTGCGACATATGGCTTTGCATCAGGTTTCCCGATTACAGATACTGTAACTTCGTTAGAACTTAAAGTTCATAACATACATTTGAAATAAAAAAATAATCTAAAAAAATAATTTTTTGCTTGCGCTAATTTCGGCTGTTTTGGCAAGGAGCTGTTACAGCAGTTCTCAATAAATTGTCGACATAATACTTTTGTTTAACTTGACTATGCGCCTTGCAGGGCTAAAAATAGGCGTATTCTTAAATTATGTCGACAAAAGCATGATTGAAGCTAAAGACCCCATCACAGCCTCAGATCGAGTTTTGATAGCGCTGCGTAAAGCAATCGTCGAAGGCGGCATTGCAGCAGGGACCAAAATCTCTGAGCCTGAATTAGCCAAGCAATTTGATATCAGCCGCGCGCCACTTCGCGAAGCCTTAGCACGCTTGGAGCGTTGCCATTTGATTGAACGCACGCCCAATGCCGGTGCGCGCGTGGTCAAGTTGACCGTGGCGGGTTTGAAGTCGTTGTATGAGCTGCGCGAAACCCTAGAGGGCATGGCGGCACGTTTAGCCGCAACGCAGATGACTGAGCAAGAAATTCAAGACGTTCGGCAGTTACTCGATCACCACTTAAGTACGCAACGCGTGCGGGAAGGCGAGAGTTATTACCAAGAAGCCGGCGACGTCGATTTTCACTACCGGCTGATTTTAGGCTCTAAAAACCCATATTTAATCAATTTGTTATGTGACGAGTTGTACCATTTGGTGCGGATGTACCGAGTGCAGCTTGGCATGAACGGGCCGCGAGTGTCGCGCGCCTTTGACGAACACAAAGCCATCTTAAATGCGATTGCTGCACGGGATGGTGAACTGGCGGAGCTGTTGATGCGCCGCCACATCGCGGCATCGGGTCGCAACATTGAACAGCATCTACAACAGGGGACTCTCCATGACTAAATTAACTGCAGGCGCCAAGTTGCGTCAGGCGATTGTCGACAATCAACCACTGCAACTGGTGGGCACCATTAACGCGTACACGGCGATGATGGCCGAACGTGTTGGCCATAAAGCGCTGTATTTATCTGGTGCAGGCGTCGCCAACGCGTCGTTTGGATTACCTGATTTAGGCATGACCTCATTAAATGATGTCTGTGAAGACATTCGCCGTATTACCGGCGCTACCAACCTGCCATTGTTAGTAGATGCCGACACGGGCTGGGGCGGGGCCTTTAACATTGCCCGTACCGTGAAAGAAATGACCCGCGCCGGCGCTGCTGGTTTTCATATCGAAGACCAAGTGATGCAAAAACGTTGTGGCCATCGTCCAAACAAAGAAATCGTTTCGTTAGAAGAAATGGTCGACCGCGTTAAAGCGTCGGTCGATGCGCGAAGCGATGAAAGCTTCTTCATCATGGCGCGCACCGATGCGCTGCAACAACAAGGCTTGCAAGCGGCGATTGAACGGGCGCAGGCCTGCGTTGAAGCCGGTGCCGATGCGATTTTCGCCGAAGCTGTGTACACCTTAGAGCAATACGAAGCCTTTACTAAGGCGCTGTCAGTGCCGGTGTTGGCGAACATTACCGAGTTTGGTCAAACGCCACTGTTTAACACCGCCGAGCTTTCGGGTGTGGGCGTGAAGATGGTGTTGTACCCGTTGTCGGCGTTTCGCGCGATGAACAAAGCCGCGCTGAACGTGTATCAGTCTATTTTGGCCAATGGCGATCAAAAAGCGGTGGTCGACAGCATGCAAACGCGCGCTGAATTGTACGATTTCCTGAATTATCACAGCTACGAGCAGAAGTTAGACAACCTGTTCGCCGCTGGTAAAAACAAATAATCATCGAACCTCTATCCTACAGGAGCTTAACATGGCCGCTGGAAAACAATTAACAGGCGCCGGTCTGCGTGGTCAGATCGCTGGTAAAACCGCTTTATCAACGGTAGGTAAAGCAGGTTCAGGTTTAACCTATCGTGGGTATGACGTAAAAGACTTAGCTGCTCAATGCGAATTTGAAGAAGTGGCTTACCTGATTTTAAAAGGCAAATTACCAAACGCGACTGAACTTGCCGCTTACAAAGCACGCTTAAAAGGCCTGCGCAGCCTGCCACAGGCGTTAAAAGAAGTGTTGGAGCGTATTCCAGCGTCAGCGCATCCGATGGATGTGATGCGCACAGGTTGCTCTATGCTGGGTAACTTAGAAACGGAACACTCGTTTGCCGAGCAACAAGACGCGACCGATCGCCTGCTGGCGATTTTCCCAGGCCTGATTAACTACTGGTATAACTTCAGCCACAAAGGCGTGCGGATTGACGTTGAAACTGCGGCAGAGTCGATCGCTGAGCAATTCTTGTGGACGTTACACGGTGAAAAGCCACAAGCACTGCACACCCAAGTGATGCAAGCCTCATTGATTCTGTATGCAGAGCATGAGTTTAACGCCTCCACCTTTACTGCTCGCGTCTGTGCCTCGACCCTGTCCGATATGCATTCGTGCATCACGGGCGCCATTGGCTCACTGCGCGGCCCATTGCATGGCGGCGCCAACGAAGCGGCGATGGAACTGATCGAAAAAATGCACGACCCAGAGCACGCCGAAGTGACCTTGATGGGCATGTTAGAGCGCAAAGAAAAAATCATGGGTTTTGGTCATGCGATTTATTCTGAATCGGACCCACGCAACGCGGTGATCAAAGCCTGGTCAGAAAAACTGGCAGCCGCCAATGGCGACACTAAGTTATACGACGTGTCGGTGCGTTGTGAAGCTGTGATGTGGCGCGAGAAAAAACTGTTTTGTAACGCCGACTTCTTCCACGCGTCTGCCTATAACTACATGGGCATTCCAACCAAGTTGTTTACGCCAATTTTCGTCTGTTCACGTTTAACAGGCTGGGCGGCGCACGTGATGGAACAACGTGCGGATAACCGGATCATCCGTCCAAGCGCGGAGTACACCGGCGAAGAGTTCCGCCCGGTACCGGCATTGGCAGATCGCGCTTAATCGGCGCGTTAGCAAACACAACCATCAAAAAAGCGGCTTCGGCCGCTTTTTGTAAAGACCTCGCGCACAATTCGCTAGTTGGACTAGATCATGAACACTTTATTTCGTAAAAACTTACCCGGCACTGCGCTTGATTATTTCGACGCTCGCGCCGCGGTAGAGGCCATTAAACCTGGCAGCTGGGATACCTTGCCCTACACCTCACGCGTGCACGCGGAAAACCTAGTGCGCCGCGCTGATCCGGCACAACTCAACGCCTATTTGGGGCAACTGATCGATGGCAAACAAGAGCTGGACTTTCCATGGTTCCCAGCGCGTGTAGTCTGCCACGATATCCTGGGCCAAACGGCGTTGGTTGACTTAGCCGGCCTGCGTGACGCCATTGCTGATATGGGTGGCGACCCGGCCAAAGTGAACCCTGTGGTGCCAACGCAGCTAATTGTCGACCACTCGTTGGCCGTTGAATACGGCGGTTATGACAAAGATGCCTTTGCCAAGAACCGCGCCGTGGAAGACCGTCGCAACGACGATCGCTTCCATTTTATCAATTGGACAAAATTGGCATTTAAAAACGTCGACGTGATCCCACCTGGCAACGGCATCATGCACCAAATCAACTTGGAGCGGATGTCCCCGGTCATTCACGCCATCGACGGTGTGGCTTACCCTGATACCTTAGTTGGTACCGACTCGCACACGCCACATGTTGATGCGCTGGGTGTCATCGCCATTGGTGTCGGTGGCTTAGAAGCTGAAAACGTCATGCTTGGCCGCGCGTCCTGGATGCGTTTACCCGATATCGTGGGTGTAGAACTTACCGGCAAACTGCAACCGGGCATTATGGCGACCGACTTGGTGCTGGCACTGACCGAGTTTTTACGCAAACAAAAAGTCGTGTCCTGTTATTTAGAGTTCTTTGGCGATGGCGTTGCCGGTTTAAGCCTTGGCGATCGCGCGACGATTTCCAACATGACGCCAGAATATGGCGCCACCGCCGCCATGTTCTCAATTGACCAGCAAACACTGGATTATTTGACTTTAACTGGCAGAAGCGCTGAGCAAGTACAGTTGGTCGAAACCTACGCTAAAACCGCTGGTTTGTGGGCGGATTCGCTGCAACAGGTGGTGTATCCACGCGTACTGCGCTTTGATTTATCTACCGTTGTGCGCAATATCGCCGGCCCGTCGAACCCGCATAAACGCGTTGCGACTAGCGATTTGGTGGACGCAGGTATCGTCAAACCGTACCAAGAAACCGCCGGCGAGATGCCAGATGGCGCCGTGATCATCGCCGCCATTACCAGCTGCACCAACACCTCGAACCCACGTAACGTGATTGCTGCTGGTTTGCTCGCGCGTAACGCCAACAAGTTTGGCTTAAGCCGCAAGCCATGGGTGAAGACTTCACTGGCACCTGGGTCTAAAGCGGTACAACTGTATTTAGAAGACGCCAACTTATTGCCAGAGTTAGAACAGCTTGGTTTTGGTATTGTCGCCTTTGCGTGCACTACCTGTAACGGTATGTCCGGTGCGCTTGACCCTGTTATCCAGCAGGAAATTATCGACCGTGACCTGTACGCTACCGCTGTGTTGTCGGGTAACCGCAACTTTGACGGCCGTATTCATCCGTACGCTAAACAAGCGTTTTTGGCATCGCCGGCGCTGGTTGTCGCCTACGCCATTGCGGGTTCTGTGCGGTTTGACATTGAAAAAGACGCTCTCGGTTATCACGACGGCAAGCCGGTGACCTTAAAAGACATTTGGCCAACCGATGCTGAAATTGACGCTGTGGTGGCCGCGGCGGTTAAGCCGGAACAATTCCGCAAAGTGTATGAACCTATGTTTGCGCTGTCGGTGGATTACGGCACCAAGGTATCGCCGCTGTACGATTGGCGCCCGATGAGTACCTACATTCGCCGTCCGCCGTATTGGGAAGGTGCGTTGGCTGGTGAGCGCACGCTCAAAGGCATGCGGCCGTTGGCGCTTTTGGGCGATAACATTACCACCGACCATTTGTCGCCATCCAACGCCATCATGCTCGATAGCGCGGCGGGTGAGTACCTGGCGAAAATGGGCGTGCCGGAAGAAGACTTCAACTCGTACGCGACGCACCGCGGCGATCACTTAACGGCGCAACGCGCAACCTTTGCCAACCCTAAACTGATCAATGAAATGGTCGTGGTTGACGGCAAGGTGAAGCAGGGCTCATTGGCGCGGGTAGAACCTGAAGGCAAGGTCACGCGCATGTGGGAAGCCATTGAGACCTACATGGAACGTAAGCAGCCGCTGATCATCGTCGCCGGTGCCGATTATGGCCAAGGCTCGAGCCGCGATTGGGCTGCCAAAGGCGTGCGCCTGGCGGGTGTTGAAGCCATTGTCGCCGAAGGCTTTGAGCGTATTCACCGCACCAATTTAATCGGCATGGGCGTATTACCGCTGGAGTTTTTGCCTGGCACCAACCGTCTGACCGTGGGGCTTGATGGCACCGAGACCTTTGATGTGGTCGGTGTCCGCGAGCCGCGCACCACGCTGACATTGGTGGTGCACCGTCAAAACGGCGACGTAGTCGAAGTGCCGGTGCGTTGTCGTTTAGACACCGCCGAAGAAGTGTCGATTTACGACGCGGGCGGCGTGTTACAACGTTTTGCTAAAGACTTCTTAGGCCAAGCCTAACGGCTGAAAACGGGCGCTTGCGCCCGTTTTTTTTATTCGCACCGACCTGTGTAACCAAGCGACAGAGGCGATTTTGTCTCGCTATGGGCGCTGCCGAATGCCAATACGAGGCATTTGCTGACAAAGGTCGGCGATGTTTTGCAAGGAAAATATATGAGCTACAAACCACAACTAAAGATCCCAGCAACTTATATGCGCGGCGGTACCAGCAAAGGGGTGTTTTTTGTCCAAGGCGATTTGCCCAAAGCTGCGCAACAGCCGGGCGCTGCGCGTGATGCGGTATTGCTGCGCGTCATTGGTTCTCCCGATCCATACGGCAAACAAATTGACGGCATGGGCGGGGCTACGTCATCGACCAGCAAAACCGTGATTTTAAGTAAATCCAGCAAAGCCGACCACGACGTCGATTACCTGTTTGGCCAAGTGTCGATTGACAAAGCCTTTGTCGACTGGAGTGGTAACTGCGGCAATTTATCGGCAGCGGTGGGTGCCTTTGCCATCAGTTCTGGATTAGTCGATAGCAGCCGCGTGCCAAAAGACGGCGTCGCCGTGGTGCGGATTTGGCAAGCCAACATCAGCAAAACCATCATCGCGCACATCCCGATGGTGGATGGCCAAGTGCAAGAAAGCGGTGAGTTTGAACTCGACGGCGTGACGTTCCCGGCGGCAGAAGTGCAGCTGGAGTTTATGGACCCGTCAGGTGATGATGGCGATGACGGCGGCTCCATGTTCCCAACCGGCAACGTGGTGGATACGTTAACTGTACCCGGCGTTGGCAGTTTCCCTGCGACTTTTATTAATGCTGGTATTCCGACGATTTTTGTCAATGCCACAGATATTGGCTATCAAGGCACGGAACTGCAAGAAGATATCAATAGCGATGCTGCTGCGTTGGCACGTTTTGAAACGATTCGGGCCTATGGCGCCTTGCAGATGGGCTTGATTAAAGACTTAGCAGAAGCGCAAACGCGCCAACACACGCCAAAAATTGCCTTTGTGTCAGCGCCAAAAACGTACACCGCGTCTAGCGGCAAAGTAGTTGCGGCCGACAGCGTTGATTTGCTGGTGCGCGCATTATCGATGGGCAAATTACACCATGCGATGATGGGCACCTGCGCCGTCGCCATTGGTACAGCTGCGGCCGTACCGGGCACGCTGGTCAATTTAGCCGCCGGTGGTGGCGATCGCGAAGCGGTGCGCTTTGGTCATCCATCAGGCACCTTACGCGTTGGCGCCAAGGCACAACAAGTCGATGGCCAGTGGCAAGTGACAAAGGCCATCATGAGCCGCAGCGCGCGAGTGCTGATGGAAGGGTTTGTGCGAATTCCGGCCGAAACTTTGCCTTAATCGAAGCTCATCCTTGGCACCGAGAGCGGCCAACGCACTGGATGCTTGAAAGGTCAAAGCCACCGCGCGGTGGCTTTTCTGCTGCAGGATTGACCAATCAGCGCTGGTTTCTGCCGCTAATTGTCGACTTGCCAGCGAGTTCCTGCGGTACGCATTGCAAATTCGGGGAAACCTGATTAGATTGAAAAGGGTATTAACATCACAGGCGGGATGCACCGATGAAAAAATGGTTTGCTGCGATGCTCTTCAGTGCTGCGATTCCAGCACATGCGGTTGATCAGGACTACAAGCTCCTGACGGTTGCGAGTTACTTGAACTTTTATCTGTTAAACCTTAATGCTTGTGAAGACTTTCACAGCTCTTTACGGCGTGATGCGTATGAGGCTGAAGGGATGTTATACCCTTGGCTAGATAAACTGGACGCAAAAACCAAAGGTAGTATCGATGCCGGCATTTTGGAAAACGAGCTGAAAAAGCGTCGAGAAAAGGTCAGCAATATGATCAAAGAAGGTGGCCTGAAAAAAGAGGGTGGCCTGACTGAAGAACAGTGCCGGTTTATCATTGATATTGTGAAGAAAAACGAACTCGACAAAACCATGCTCAAAGCCTTGGAATAATCGATTGTTGACCTCTGTTTGTAGTGCTTTATGTTTGTAATTCGCCAAATGCAACAAAACGATCTTGCAGCCGTGATTCGGCTGCAAGATTCCTGTTACCACGATGATTTGTTTGAAGCGCCCGAAGTTGTACAACAGCGCTTTATGCGTCACCCACAAAGTTGTTGGGTCGCGGTATATAAAGACAAATTGTGGGGTTACCTGTTTACCTATCCATCCAAAGTCGGCAAGGTTAATCCGCTAGGGGCGGAGTTTCCGCAGTATGCCAGTGCCGATTGCTTGTATTTACATGATGTTGCAGTCAGTCGAGATGCGCGTGGTCAAGGGGTTGCTTCGGCGTTAGTGCATCAAGCGGCTTTGCATGCTAAAGAGCTTGGCTTGCCTCAATTAGCGTTAGTTGCGGTTCAAAACTCCTTAGAATTCTGGCAACAACAAGGCTTTCAGCAGTATTCTCCAATAACGCCTGATATTGAACACGCTTTGGCTACCTATTTGGGGTCAACAGCACACTATTTGGTCAGCAAACTGCAATAACGTTTGCTTACAAATTGCTGCACGCTACGGTTCCACCTAATTCCGACTATTTTCGGTAATTTAAGTCGAATGTTTACATCAGAGTTACGTATTAATCACGTTTGGTTTTTATGTGTGGTGGAAGTTTGATGTTCTGCAACAGATCCGATATTTCGAACAGAATTAATTAGTTAGATTGACATAACTTGTTACGGTTTGTCGGTTTGCATTAAAAACCATTTCGTTAGACTACACTCAGCCATTCTATTTTTACGGAATTATCGACATGCAAAGTCTGAAGAAAACCTGGGTATTCACCGCTGTAGCCTTGGCGCTGTCACTATCAGCATGCCGTGAGCAGAAATCGCAACAAGATGAAGAAGCTGCAGTCAGCAGCCTGACACTGGTGCAAGAAGATTTGATGACAGTCAAACATGCAGAATTGTCGCAGGGGCCGATGATTTCAGGTTCGCTGCAACCAGTCATCAAAGCAGAGTTAAATGCTGAAGTTTCTGGCATTGTGACCAAAGTATTGAAAGACAACGGCGATATTGTTAAAGCAGGTGATGTGTTAGTCGAACTTGATAAAACCACCTATCGCGACAAAGTGTTGTCGGCACAAGAAGCCGAGCGTTCAGCGATTGTGACTTCGGATCAAGCGGCCAAGCAGCTAAAACGGATGCAGTCGTTGCACAAGCAAAATTTAGTAACAGCCGAAGTACTTGAATCCGCTGAAATTAAAGCCAATCAAGCGCAATCGGATTTAGCATCAGCCCGTGCACGCTTAGTAGAAGCGAAGCAGCAGTTACAACGCACCGAAGTTAAAGCGCCGTTTAGTGGCGTTGTTGCCGCACGCAAAACGTCTTCTGGCGATACAGCGCAAATTGGTAAAGCCTTGATGGTCGTGATCGACCCTGCAAGTATGCGTTTTGAAGGCTACATCGCCGCCGACCAAGTCGGACAAATAAAAACCGGTCAACAGGTGAGTTTCAAAGTCAATGGTTATCCTGGACAACAATTTACGGGTGTAATTGAACGCATCAACCCGCAAGCCAACGAAATTACCCGTCAAGTGCAAGTGTTTGTGAAAATTGATAAACAAGAGAATTTTGTTGCTGGTCTCTATGCCGAAGGTTACATCTCAGTCGCGCAACAACAAGCGGTTATGTTACCTGAAACGGCGATCGTGCGCGAAGGCGACAACACCTTTACTTGGAAGCTGGATAACGGTGTGTTGCACAAGACTCGCGTGACGCTTGGCATGCAAGACCCACGCTTTGGTACATACCAAGTGACGTCGGGCATTGATGTCGGTGAGCAAGTATTGCATCACCCTAAAGGGGCTATCCGTGAAGGGATTGCCGTGACATTGCAAGGTAGCGGCGCAGGTCAAGCGGTTGCCGAAACCAAACCAAACGGAACAGGTAACTAACGATGATCCTGTCAGATTTCAGTATCAAACGACCACTGGTCGTCATAGCACTAACCATAGCGCTGATGATTTTTGGCGCTTTCGCGTTAAAACAGTTAAAGACCAACCAATTCCCTGACGTGCAACCACCGATTTTAGTGGTTAATGTGCCGTATCCGGGGGCATCACCTGAGACAGTCGAACGAGAGATCCTCAATCGCCTTGAAGATTCAATGTCGACGATCCAAGGTATCACCGAGATCCGTTCTTATGCGCGGGAATCTAGCGCGACCTTGGTGGTGTTTTTCGAATTTAACAAGGACCTGACCGCGGCTGCTCAGGAACTACGTGACTCCATCTCGACGGTACGCGACAAACTACCGACCGAGATGAAAGAGCCATTTATTAACCGCATTGATCCCAATGCGCAGCCGGTCATGTCCATCGCCTTGTCATCTGACAAGTTAACGCCATTGGAATTGTCGCGCTTGGCGGACATTGACATTGGTCGTGAGTTACGCGCGATTAATGGTGTGGCGCTGGTGTCACTTAACGGTGAGTTGCAGCGTGAAATGACGGTGTTTTTAAACAGCAACGCCATGCGTGAAGCGAAAGTGTCAGCGCAGGATGTGGTTAATGCACTACGCGCGCAGAACCTGGCGTCCCCAGTAGGGCGCGTGATTAATGGTATGGAAGAGCAAAGCATCCGCTTGCAAGGCCGTTTAAAAGACGTCGGTGAGTTCGAGCGCATGGTCGTGAAACAAAATGGCGACCAAGCCATTCGTTTAGGCCAAGTCGCCAGTATTGTTGATGGCGGAGCTGAGCAACGTGTGTTGTCATTTTTTGATGGCAAACCGTCACTGGGTATCGACATTACCAAAACTCGTGATTCTTCCACCATTAGTGTCACCGATGACATTAAAGCGAAGTTAGATGAACTTCGCCCCACGCTGCCGGAAGGGGTGGAGATGGTGATTGTGTCGGATCAAGGCGAAGATGTACGGGTCAGTATGAACAACGTCACCGAAGCCTTGGGTTTAGGGGCATTGCTGACCATCGTTGTGGTGTTTGTGTTCTTAAACTCGTGGCGTTCGACGCTCATCACCTCGCTGGCATTACCCACGTCTGTGCTGGCTTCGTTTATCGCTGTGTGGGCTTGTGGTTTTACGTTGAACTTTATGTCTTTGCTTGGCTTGTCGCTGGCGATCGGCGTGCTGATTGACGACGCTATCGTGGTACGCGAAAACATCGTACGCCACATGGAAATGGGCAAAGACAGTATGACGGCAGCGCTGGAAGGCACCAAAGAAATTGGTATGGCGGTTATCGCAACAACCTTGTCGATTGTCTGTGTGTTTGTGCCAATTGCGTTTCTAGATGGCGTTACTGGTCAATGGTTTAAGCCTTTTGGTTTGACCGTGGCTTGTTCGGTGTTGGTGTCGTTGTTTATCTCGTTCACCATCGACCCCATGATGTCGGCGTACTGGCATGACCCTGACCATGATAAAAACCTCAAGCGTCGTGGCTTAGGTGCGGTATTCCAACGCTTTAATATTTGGTTCGATCATCAAGCTGAGCGCTACAGCCGCCTGATTTCTTGGGCACTTAAACATCGTAAATCCATGTGGCTTATCGCCTTTGCGGCCTTTGCAGGTGCGATCGTGTTACAGGGCAAATTCGGTGGCACAGGTTTTATGCCTGAGACAGATAACTCGATGGTGCAAGTGAACATTCGCGCGCCGTCAGAAGCCTCTATTCAGTACACTCGGGTGAAAACAGCGCAAGTTGAAGCCATCGCCAAAACTTTGCCTGAGTTTAAGTACGTACAAACAACTGTGGGTACACAAGGCAACGTTACACGCGCCCGGGTCTTTGTAAAACTGCAGGATGAAAAATTCCGCCAACGCAGCTCCAAAGAAGTAGCGGAAGAACTGCGCAGCAAAGTGAAACAACTAGTCGGCGCTGAGTTTACCGTATTGTCCGAGTTTGGTGACGGAACCGGTGGCGACGGTAAACCACTGCAGATCCAGTTCCGCGGCCCTGATACCCGAGTGCTGGAAGGCATAGTGCTGAACTATATGGAACAGCTGAAAAAGGTGCCAGGAGCGGTGGATATTGGTTTGTCGACCCAAGATCCAAAGCCTGAATTACAGGTGGATATCAATCGTGGTCTTGCCGCAAGCTTGGGTCTGAGCATGAGCGATGTGTCCAGCGGCTTACGTTTGGCCTTTGCCGGCGCCGAGATCGGTGACTGGGTAGACCCAACGGGCGAGACGCGTAACGTGTTCGTGCGGATCCGACCGGAAGAGCGCGCTTCCGTAACTGACTTGGAGCAACTGCCGCTGCTGTCGAGCAAAACAGGTGCTATGGTGCCTCTGCAGCAAATCGGTACAGTGACGCTTGGCAAAGGACCGGCAGTGATTGAACACTTAGATCGGGAGTCGATGATGGCAGTCTCTGCCAACATTCAAGGCCGCTCGTTTGGTGAAGTGCTGGCAGATGCGATGAAGCTGGCCAAGTCGATTGAATTTCCAGCCGGATATGACTTAGTGGTTGGTGGTCAGGGCAAACAGCAACAAGAACTGTTTGGCAAAATTATCAGCGCCTTGTTCTTTGCGGCTATGTTGATGTACCTCATCTTAGTTGTGCAGTTCCATAGCTTCTCCGCACCTGTCGCCATTATGCTGTCGTTACCCTTGTCACTGATTGGTGTGGTACTGGGCCTACTTGCTGCAGGCTCGTCACTGAACTTGATGAGTTTAATCGGGATCGTGATGTTGATGGGTATTGTGGCGAAAAACGCGATACTGCTAATCGACTGCGCTCGTAAAAAGCAATTTGAGCAAGGCATGTATCTGGAAGATGCGTTGGTTGCGGCAGGTCGTGAGCGCTTACGGCCTATTCTGATGACAACCTTTGCTTTAGTCGCCGGTATGATGCCAGTGGCGATTGGGGTTGGCGAAGGCGCGGATTTCTATCGACCTCTGGGCATTTCGGTGATCGGTGGCACGATTGCGGCGACTTTCTTGACGCTGTTGGTAGTGCCGACCTTCTACGATAGTTTCTTCCGCCTCAGCGCGAAGATTAAAAATGCAGTGCGCCGCAGTCGAGGTGTCGCGATGCCTCCTGAGCACATTCCAAGTCATTAATCGCAGCAAAAAGCCAGTCGATTGACTGGCTTTTTTTATACCTTGTGTTTTGACCTAACTCGGCTGTGTTGTTGTGGCACGGCGTCTTCGCCAGCATCGACGCGCAAATAGCTAAGCTCGAACACAGATAGCCTGCGGCCTAAGTACTGTCTCCATGTCATAATAAGCTAGCTAAACGGCAAAGGTTCCACTTCGTAGCGGCCGTGATTTAAGTCATCGGCCAATTCAAAAGAACGTTCGGTGACGGTTTTCCACCGCGCGAGCCGTTCGCTTGGTGCAAGTTTCGTAAAGTCTTTGCGATCAGGTATTTTGCCGCCAGGCAAGCTTTGTACCCAGTCATCCGATGGGACTAACATCACCACTTGCCGAAAGTCTTCAGCGGTTGGGCTGCGTGACAAGCTTTTATCAAACCAGCCAGGGCTTACTTTGCTGGAAAAATGCGGGTAAAGCACCAGCTTGTCGCTGTGCAGTGGCCAACTAAAATGGTAGTCAGTGAGGCCGCCATCGACATAATAGCCCGGTTCAGCGCCAGGGATCTGAGCGACTGGATCAAGTACCAGCGGGATAGAACCGGACGCAAACAACGCGGGCTGAATATTGTCGGCATCAAGCGCCAAATGCCGTGTTGGTAGATCCGCTGGTAGTAATGGGAAGGGTTCGGTTGGATGATGACACAGCACTCGTTCGACAAACCGCCCTAAATGGCGTCGATTGAGTAAGTTAGCGGCAGCTGCAGCGGTAAGACCGCCGAGCACGCGAGCTTGTTTGTCACTGTTGAGCAGGCCTTTTCCGCGGGCAACAATAAAATTAAGCCGGAAAAACGGGTGCTCAAGGCACTGTTTAGCGTGCTCAGGAGTTGGAAAAATTGCATTCAGGACTTGCGCCGAGATCTCTGTTACTTCGCGCCGAGAACTAGTCCGTGGGTAATCCAAGCTACGATACGCTTCACAAAAACGTTGTAAGGCCGCTGCGCCGTCTTGTTGGGCATAACAACCAAATCGCCAAGCACCGGCGGAGCTGCCTAACAAGTGGATAGGCGCTGCGCGGTCTTTAAAAAACTCGGTCAATAAAAATTGATCCAATCCAAACAACACAAACCATTTTGGGCCACCGCTGGCGCCAATCATGGTGTCAAACAATTGCTGTTTAAGCCCATGTTGTTGAATTTGCTGCAGTGCGGTTTGCCCTGCAAGCACTCGAATCGACGATGCCATTAAAAATCCACTCCATGCCCAAACAAACGTTGCGACATCCTCAGTGCGTATTCGTCCGTCATGCCTGCAACATAATCACAAACGACACGTTGACGGCTTGTTTCATTGTTTGCTTGCTCAAATCGAGCGCGAGTATTTAGTGGCAACAGCCGTAAAGGCTCAGAACTGAAAGCGTGAAACAGCTGTTTGACGATACGCTGGCCACGATATTCACGTTGCTGCAATTCGGGATGCTGGATCACGTGTCGCCAAATGAATTGCTTGAGTAGCTGCAATAACTGCAGCTCAACGTCCGGCAGAGTCGCTTTGAAGCGCAGCAATGGCGATGCAGCGTCTTTGATGTTGTCTGTAATGTCGACTGCGGTGATCAAGCGGTTGACCAAGCTGCCGATCGCTTGTTTACGAATGTAGTGCTCGCGGTGAAATAACAGCTCACCGGTAGAGTTCAAAAACTGCCACAGGTCTGAGTCGCGGGTTTGTTCTTGTAACTGTTGCCAATGTTGGTACTGCACTGTGCCTGTGACGACGGCATCTTCCAAATCGTGTACGCCATATGCGATGTCATCGGCCAGTTCCATAATCGACGCATCAAGCGGTTTGTGTATAGATTTGTAATGTTCTGTGTGTTGCAACTGCGCGCGGTCGCTGACGCTTAATGCACTTAGAACCCAATCCAACAAGTCGGCGTCTTGTTGGTAAATGGCTTTGACTGGCTTTTTCTCTGCGACATGGATAAGGGTGTCTGTATCGGGTTGTAGCGCCGGGTATTTGAGTAAACCCAACAAGGTGCGTCGTGTCAGATCCATACCGCCACTTTCGGTGTAAGGCTCAAGTTTGCCGACTATTCGAAACGTCTGCGCATTCCCCTCAAAGCCACCGAAAGGCAACATGCATTGGTTCAGCGCCGTCTCGCCGCCGTGACCAAAGGGTGGATGGCCTAAATCATGGGCCAAACATAAGGCTTCCATCAAGGCTTCGTCGGGCATGATGGCTTGCAGGCTGGAGTCAAGCTTACCTTTTAACTGCGCGACTAACGCGGTGCCAATTTGTGATGCTTCGAGGGAGTGGGTTAATCGCGTACGATAGAAATCGTTTTGGCCAACACTCATGATTTGTGTTTTGGCTTGTAGCCGCCTAAACGCAGCACTGTGCAAGATCCGAGCTTTGTCCCTTTGATAGGGTGAACGATGGTCTTGTGGTCGTTGATCCTGACAGACTAAGCGGCGTTGTTGCCAAATATCCAACATGGCTATCTCCAAGCTGTTGTTTTCCTTATGGTACGGCAAAGTGCAGACGAGGGCGAACGGATTTTTCACAGAAAGGCTTGCGCCAAACACTGTAAGGATATACAGTATTTGAAACGAAGGAGAATCTTATGCCAGTGATCGTAAAATACACCGTAGAACGTAATGGAGTCGAGCGCATGACCTTTACCAGCAAACAAGAGGCCGATGCCTACGACAAAATGTTAGACACTGCCGATTTGCTGCAGCAGTGGTTAGTTGTCGTTCAACCGGACTTGCCTGAAGAAACGGCTGAAACCTTGTCATTGGCAATGGCGAAACAGCGCGAGGAACTGACTGCATTATTGTCCGGCAAAACGCCAAAAGCCAAAGCGCCCTTAAAATCAGAAGATACAGAAACTGCTGTGAAACAAGAACTTAGCTTAGTCGCCAACGAGAAAGCCGCTTAATGCGGCTTTTGCTCTGTAGTCGTAGGTGTCTGTTGCAGCGCTTTGAGTTCAGCTTTTGCTGCGTCTAATTCTTGTTGCGCTTGCTTTAAGTCTTTCGCTGATTTGGCCGTTGCAAGTTTTTGTTGTGAAGCTTGGATGCGTTGTTGCGCGTTTTGCATCTTTTGCAGCTTCTCGTTGGCTGTCAGAACATTCGCTACAGGTGTTGTTGCTTTGACATCTTCAACCATTTGTTTTGTTGCTGTCTCTTGTTGGTTGGCTATTTCTTGTGCGGCGGTCTGTTTCACGCCATCATTTGCAGCACTTTCCATCAGTGATTTAGTCCGGTCATCCACTGGTAACTGTGACGCAACCGCGGATACTGCTTTGCGTTTTAACTTATCAACCGAAGTAAAAGGTTCTAACTCTTTTGGCCAGACTGGGACTTGTTCGGTCGCTTCTTTGGTAAGTTTTTCGGCAAAAATTTGCGGATTGCCACCGGATACTAACAATACCGCGAGTTGATTGGTATCTGTGTTGTAAACCAAACCCGCTTTCTCCGCGACTTGCGGCAGAGGTGAATCTTTCGAAAGCATGTAGACCAAAGGACCTTCTTGTTGGATCTTTTCCGCTGTCTTTAGGATCGTGATTGTGTCGTCATAAAAAGGTCCGAGCAGCGGTTTTAAGCGTTCTTGGATCACAGGTTGTTCAAAGAAACCAGCCTTGCTTGGATCTAATCCAATCATCGGCTTGATGACGGTCATCATCAATTGAGCCTGAGGACTCATCAGTAACAAGGGGGCAGCACATCCAGCAAAAAATGTGGTCAATGCCAAAAGATACATCAATAGACTATGTTTAATTCGCATGAAAAGGGCCCAAGTTAGGCGTCATGTGGACGCGTATTTTTATCTATTTCTTGTTGATATTGCGATAATTTTTGTTTCTTTTGTCGTAAAAACCAGACTTTAGCCACCGAATGATAGATCAATAAATACCATGGCATTTTGATCAAGTGCCCACGAGCTACCCACCAAAGTTTAGCCAATCGGTTGTTACACCCTTCGGTTAGCTTTCTTACTAAATACGCCACTGCTAGTCTGGACAGACGATTTTGTCGTGATACAAAGGCCATTTCTTCTTTAGACAGCTCAACATTAAAAAGCGTTGCCAGCAGATGTAAGCCTAAAGCTACTACTTCAGGTTTATTGGTCAGTGCAGCGGATTGGATGATTGCAGCTTTGTTGTCGATCGATTTATAGAGTTCATGCAAATCAACTAAGTCTTTGGTTATCTTATGGTATTCTTCTTGAAATAGCAGATGTAAGCAGCTATGCACAAACATATCAGCTGCCGCCGGTAGAGAAAAACAAGACCCATTGAGCCTGGTGCTGTTTTCTATAAACTTGTGGATATCAACATGTACGGTCGACTTTGCGAAAAATATCGTGTGGTGCAGGTCGATTTCACTGCCGCGGGTGTAATGCCGCAGTGGTGGATGCTGATGTGACCATTCTAAATAATATCGCCGGTCATAATCGTGTTCAGTCGAATCCATAAATCCAGCGGATTGCAGCAACTCAACTGTGGGTTGTACTTTTGTTGCAGGTACCAGCAAATCCAAATCGGAGAACACACGTCCAGCTGCAAATGCAAATTTATGCAAACGATAGGCAACCCCTTTGACCAACAAAATCGGGAAGTCTATTTCGGCAAAAACTTGTTCTAACACTAAAAGCTCGCGCATTAATGTTTGTTGTTGTTTATCGGCGTAGATCTTACCACTCTCAAAATGACTGACTATTTGAGCTGGAAGTTCCTCGAGATAAGGTTGTAGATAGAGATAGGCGCTACCAAGTAATGCTTGCTCCCGACACTGATGAACCAACTGAGTCCAGTGGGCTGGTGTTGCTTGCTGCACAAACAGGCTTGGATCTTTAAAAAAGCGAATCACGACATTCATTGATTTGCCCATTGCTCAACCCATTCCAACATTGCTTCGTTGTTGCTGTATCTTAAACGGCATGCTTTTACATCACTCACCAAATCAGCCAAAAGGTGAAAAGCTTGTTCGCCAAACACACTGAAATTAAAGCTATTTTCGAGCATCGCCATAAACAATTCGGCTTGAGGTACTTCAGATACTGCAATAGTCTCTACGTCTTTCGCGTATTGAGGAAACACAATAGCAGTCGCTGCTGCTGTCTGAGTGGATTGACGCCAGCTCTCAGCCGAGGGTGCAACATAAGCCATTCTGCCCTTTAATGTATCGTTAAACACATGCTGCGAGTTGAGGCCACCGTAATACCGCTGGATAACTTCGATGGAGTTGTTTTTCAAGCTGATTGGCCGCACGAAGGGCACAATGTGTCCATTGGTTCGGTCAACAAAACAATGTTCGTCAGATAGTAGACGCCACCCATGCAACATCATGAGTGCGCACATGGTACTTTTACCCGAACCAGGCGGCGCTGGCAGAATCACAGCGCGATCATTTTTAGCCAAGACAGCCGCGTGGAAAGTCAAAAAACGGTTGGAAAAACTGGTCACTAACCAATTAAATCCCCATTCAAAAATCGGCACAGCGATCGACGGACTGGCATAGCGAAAATGTTGTCCGGCGATGCGGAAGTCATGTTCATTGCTCCAAAATCGGCCATTCTTGTCAAAGTCGACGACAAAATCGATAAACTGTTCGGAACTCCTTGTTAGGATTTCTGCAGGGTAAAAGTGGCTTAGTTGTTGAAATAGCGAGTTTGGTGCACCACGAACTTGGACGGTAAAAGGTGAAGTATGCAGGGTGAAATCGTTAGTCATCTACGAATGCTTCGTCAAATTGCTCGTTTGTGACCACTATATCATGGGTAAAGCGCTGGAATAACAGAGTCCCAGAACCATCAGGACAACAAAAAGCGACACATTCATCCAGTTCTTGGATGCCGGTGTCGCTTAGATAATTTTGTAGATAGAGAGGCAGGATCAAACTGTTTTTGTATACAATTTGAATAGGCGGCCCATATCGAGTAAGCCAACACGCACACCATCAACCACTCGGTCTTTCACCAAATTATACGACTTAATAATTTCAGAAGCTTCTGGATAACACTTAGTCGTAAATCGTTTGGTATATTCTGGATGTGATTCCCACACCGCGCCAATAAAGGCTGCAGTCACATATTTAATAAAATCATTGCTAGAGTTTAAAGCGTTTGCGACTGTGATTGTACCCATATCAGGGAAGAATTGCCCCATATTTGTGGTAGAGTCAATCAATATGTCGTTGTAGGAAGCCGGTACAAGTTTAGTGTCGGTATAGGTGTAATATTTGCCGCTGCTCACGTAGTAACATGTCACACCGACGACTTTATTTTTCCAAGTTGACAAGGGTTTGCGCGTCTTTGCAATTACAGTAGAAGAACTCTGCTGACAATACAATGTGCGTTTAAATGTCGTTTGCAAATACCCGTCAAAATCAGTGACTAAGATGTTTTTGATTTCAGCAATGGTTGACCACTTAGGCACTATGTAACCTTGAGTACGAGACGCTACAGATTGAACTTTAGATGCGCTATTACTCAGACTTGCTTCGCCGGGGATACAGTTAAGTTTGATACAACCCCACGCAGACCCGCTTTGCATGCTTGCAACCACAGGCAACGAAGCAACGCTTGCGCGAACTAAAAACTTCCGGCGTGATGCCGCTTGTTGACTCAGCTCCTGCGATGATGCTGAGTTGTTCGTGTCGTTCGTTGGCTGGTTTTGCTGATTCATTTCCGTACCTCAAATGCTTACTGTTGAGCGTAAAGCAAATTGTATGCCATTAAATAAACTTCTTTATTGGCAATAAGTTAAGTTGTTTTTCACCGGTTTCGCTTTTAAACGTGTAAAAAAAATCGACGCAAAACCTTGCCCATGCGGAGGGGTGTTAATCGCTTTTGAACTATTTGAAAAAGTTGCACAAGCGGTGTAGCAATTTTTGTTGCTGTTCCGACGTTGTTTCTAATAGATTTTCAACTTTCAATAAAAAGTCGTCAACTGTACGTGCCGGTGCATCTGTTCCTAAATTCAAGCGGTCGTGACAATACTGATGCCAACGTTGCAGTTCTTCAAACGACAGGGTCGTTGGGAAGTTTCGTGCTCTAAAGCGAAACCACATCTGATTGAGACGTTCATCTTGGAACAGCACATCAGTATGCGCGGCTGCGTCCTCTGTGCGAAATAAACTCTGCAACAATTGTTGGTCTTTATTGCTAATAAAACCTTGGTACAGGGCATATTCAGCAACTTTTTCTTGCGAAAACTCTCGATCACTTAGCGCTATTTGCACCATCTTATCACGCAGAGTGCTCGACTTTCTAAGTACTTCAAGGTGTTGTAAACACGCTGTACGATCAATGCCAAGCTCTGCTGCGCGCTCTGCGGTTAGAGTCTTGGCAGGTGCCAATACGGGGCTTTTGTTCAAATGCACTAGCTTGAGAGCGGGACGCCATTCATGTTCGGCCAACTCTGAACTCGGACGATAGTACCAATCCTTTAGATCTTCGAGTGAGGCTGTGTCGAACAATGCCGGAGATTGTTGTAAATCAAAGCAAATGACGGCGTTTTTTTGCTGAGGGTGAAAAGCCAGCGGCACCACCCAAGAAATACAACCTTGGCTTGCTTTATACATCCCAGAGACATGCACGAGCGGCGTCATCCCAGCTACGTCGATCATCGACAATAAAGCTTGTTTGCTGCGGTGCTGAAACAGGTAGTCAAATAGTCGAGGCTGCTGTTGTTTAATCAAACGAGCCAACGCAATTGTTGCTTCAACGTCTGATAACGCATCATGAGCTTTGGTATGTAGAAGTTGATTTGCCTTTGCCAATTCTTCTAACTTAAAGCTAGGAGTACCATCCTCACGCCGGGGCCATACAATCCCCTCTGGGCGGAGTGCAAAACAGGCTCGAACCACGTCTAACAAATCCCAGCGACTGTTTTGCTGCTGCCACTCACGACCATATGGTTCTATGAAATTTCGAAAAAACGCATACCGCAGCATTTCATCATCAAAGCGGATATTGTTGTAGCCGACAACACAAGTATCAGGTTGCTTTAACCATTCTGTGGCGATTTGCCGGGTGAACTCTGCCTCCGCTAGACCTTTCTGTTGGCACAGTTGCGGTACAATTCCGGTGATTAAAACAGCTTCCGGATCGGGTAAATAATCCGCTGCGAGTTGGCAATACAAGGTCTGCGGCGGCTCAATGGGCTCAAGATCTAGGTTGGTTCGTTGGCCGGCAAATTGAGCGATCCGATCGCGTTTTGGATCGGCCCCCCAAGTTTCCAAATCGTAAAAATAAAGCTGAGTCATGATGATACGTTCGAAGCAAAAGACACAGTATACGGTGGCAGCGACGAGGCATGCCAGTGCTTTCACTTGAGGTAGCGCTAGTCTGTTGGCAAAATAGACACAAGCATAAAGTGAGGTAGTCGATGCGTTATTTAGTTGTCTTGTTGTTTATTGCCTTTAGCTCGCAGGCGGCGGCGCCTAAAGATTTTTCTTCGGCTAAAAAGATGTTACGGTCCTTGTTTCCCTCCCAGTCGACAACCTGGTATTGCGGCTGCACGTTCAGATGGCAGGGGGACAAGGCCAAATTGGATCTTGCTGCTTGTGGTTATAAAGTTCGTAAGAATGTGCAACGTGCCCAGCGATTGGAATGGGAACACGTGGTCCCAGCCCAACAATTTGGTCATCAAATGGCATGCTGGCAGCAAGGTGGTCGCGATCTTTGTGAACGCAAAGACGCCGCGTTTTCGCGGATTGAAGGGGATTTGTATAATTTACGGCCGGCGATTGGCGAAGTGAATGGCGACAGAGCCCACTACCGCTTTGTTGAATTAGCTGACAAACCAACACCTTATGGTGCTTGTGATATGGAGATCGACCATCAACGTGAATTAGTTGAGCCACGAGACGCTATCAAAGGCGATATTGCGCGTATTTATTTTTATATGATCGACCGATACAAAGTCCCCGTGACTGAGCGTGAGTTACAGTTGTTTCGGCAATGGGACAAACAAGATCCAGTGGATGGCCCAGAGCGCGAGTTGAACCTGCGCATCGCACGTGTAATGGGCTGGCCGAATCGTTTTGTGACCGGGGATACTCATGCATCGGAACTCTCAACAGAACCTCTGCCGTCAGCTCAATCTGCGTCCCAATCTCGCCAGGATAGGGCGAACCCAACCCAAAGTGCGGTTGTCGGCAATAAAAAAAGCAAAAAGTATCACAAGCAAGGGTGTGCCGGCTTTAGCCAAGTTAGCGAGGCAAATCGGGTCTGGTTTGACAGTGAGGCACAGGCGCAAGCCAGTGGTTACGTCAAAGCGGGCAATTGCCAATAGTAACTGCTTAAATATAAAAAACGGCGTCATCAAGACGCCGTTTTTATGCTGGTTAGCATTAAGCCGACAGCGCGACAAACAACTGGTCTTTCAAATGCAGACGTTGTTTTTTCTTTTCTTCCAAGTAGTCATCAGAACACACTTCCACACCTTGCTCTAAACGCAACACTTCGTGATCTACTTCGTGGTATTGCTCAAACAGTTTAGAGAAATGGGCGTCAGAAGTTTTAAGTTGATGAATGCGCTCGCGATATTCTGGAAATTCATGGAGCAGATCGTGTTTTTGAAGAGGCATAGTTCAATTCCTTGTGTTGGATGAATAGATTCATCTTATGCGCTGGTTGGCTTAGATAGGTTGATCTGGCGCAAGGGCGTGGCTTTTTATCGTATGAGGTTTGCGAACAAAAAGCCGATCTGTTGGGATGGAGAAAATCGGTGAATGAGGTTAGAGAATGAACAACGTTGCATGTCTAATGCTGCTTGGAGGCCTAATGGCAACACCTACAAACGCGCAACAACCCATCGCTTTGGTGATCCACGGCGGTGCCGGCACTATAACCAAAGCGTCGATGACGCCCGAAAAAGAAGCGCAGTATCAAGCGGATTTAGCCAAAGCCTTAGATGCGGGATACCACATACTCGAGTCAGGCGGCACTAGCTTGGATGCCGTTACCGCCGCAGTGAAAGTGCTCGAAGACTCGCCACTCTTTAACGCCGGCAAAGGCGCTGTGTATACCTTCGACGGGGAACACGAATTAGATGCAGCGATTATGCGTGGTGATGATAAAAGCGCCGGCGCAGTTGCTGGCGTAAAAACCGTGAAAAATCCGATTTTGTTGGCGCGCGCTGTGATGGAGCACTCCGACCACGTGATGTTATCGGGGCGCGGCGCCGAGCAATTTGCCAAGGAACAAGGCTTAGAATTAGTTGATAACCGCTATTTTGATACGCAATTTCGGCTTGATGCATTGAACAAAGCCAAAGCTGTGATGCAAAAGCTACCGCATCAAGCGGCCATTCGTTTATCGCCAAAGTTTCATGCCAGTTGGAATATGGGCACCGTTGGTGCGGTGGCGATTGACCGGACTGGCAACCTCGCTGCAGCGACGTCCACTGGAGGCATGACGGCTAAACGTTATGGCCGTATCGGTGATTCACCGATTATTGGTGCAGGTACCTACGCCGATAACCAAAGCTGCGCCGTTTCAGCTACCGGGCACGGTGAGTTTTTTATTCGTTATCAGGTCGCAGCGGATATTTGTGCGCGGGTGAAGTACGCGGGAGCTTCTGCCAAAGACGCAGCCGACCAGGTGATCCAGCAGCAGCTAAAACCGATTGGCGGCACAGGTGGCGTGATTGTCATCGATCGCCTTGGCAATGTGAGTTGGAGTTTTAATACCGAAGGTATGTACCGTGCCAAAAAGGTGGAAGGGCAGCCGGCGGTGTTCGGGATTTATCAAGAAAACATGCGCTAAATCACGTTAAGTGGTCAACGGATGATCTAGGTTAAAATCGTACACTACACGAAGGAGCACCCTTATGGATCATCTCACTGTGGCAGACCAAATGAACCGCCATCCGGTGGTATTCGACCCGCAAATGACGTTGCAAGCTGCTGTCGACCGGCTAAGTACCGCCAAACAAGCAGCAGGACCTGTGATTGATGAACACAAGCAAGTCATCGGTTTTTTGTCTGAGCAAGACTGTCTGCAGCGCATGTTGTTGTCGTCATACCACGACGAAGGTATCTGTTATGTCAAAGACATTATGCAAACCAACGTGATATCGGTGAAGCCATATACGACGGTCGTTGATTTGGCGCAGAAGATGCTGGCGGATAAACCGAAAATCTACCCAGTGCTGGATGATGATGGACTGCTACTTGGGGTCATTAGCCGTACCGACGTGCTCAGGGCAATTGACCAAGAACTGCACAGCCATTATCGGCGCCGAAGCTAAACGGGTGTTTCGTTTATTCGCGCTGTACAAAACCTGCCGGTTTTGGCCGATTTACGCAGGCAGTGTAGGGCAAAACGCTAGATCCAATCGACCTTTCGCTCTAACATAAGCCCCCTAATTTTCTTGGGGGCTTTTTCTTGTCTTTATCTCAGCCAACATCTGATGAATTGTTGCCAATCGCCGCGTTAAAAGCGGCTGTTGGTATGTGTATGTCGCGTGATCAACATAAATTCCGCGCTCGGCTGCGTGATATGGTCGAGCCAGCTGATGAGAAGCAACAGCAGCGCTGGCGGACATTACAACAACAAATGCTGCAGTCGCAGCAACTTCGTCAGGCGCGTCAGCAAGCCTTGCCAAGTGTCAGCTACCCAGAAAACCTGCCGGTTTCGGCGCGCAAAGACGATATCAAACAGGCCATTGCCAAGCACCAAGTAGTGATTATTGCCGGCGAGACGGGCTCAGGTAAAACCACGCAGCTGCCCAAAATCTGTTTAGAGCTTGGCCGCGGTGTGGCTGGTTTTATCGGCCATACCCAACCAAGGCGGCTGGCGGCGCGCAGTGTTGCGCAGCGCTTGGCCGATGAATTAGCAGTTGAGCTTGGTCAAAGTGTCGGTTTCAAGATCCGTTTTGGCGATCACACTAACCCGCAAACACATATCAAGTTGATGACCGACGGTATTTTGCTGGCGGAGATCCAGCAAGACCGCTTTTTAAATCAATACGACACCATCATCATCGACGAAGCGCACGAACGAAGCCTCAACATTGACTTTTTATTGGGCTATTTCAAGCAGTTGTTGCCCAAACGGCCGGATTTGAAACTGATTATCACGTCTGCGACCATTGATGTGGAGCGCTTCTCAAAGCACTTCCACGGCGCACCGGTGATTGAAGTGTCTGGGCGGACTTATCCGGTGGAAGTGCGCTATCGCCCAGTAAGTGAACTCGACGACAAAGATGCTGACCAGCTGCAAGGCATCTTCAACGCGGTGGAAGAGTTGTACCAAGAGCCGCCTGGCGACATTTTGGTGTTTTTAAATGGTGAACGGGAAATTCGCGACACCGCGGATGCCTTAGAAAAGCTAAAACTACCGCATACCGAAATATTGCCTTTGTATGCGCGGTTAAGCGCAGCCGAGCAAAACCGTATTTTCCAAAGCCATGTCGGACGTCGGATCATTCTGGCCACCAACGTGGCTGAAACCTCGTTGACCGTGCCGGGCATTCGGTATGTGATTGACCCTGGGACAGCGCGGTTGTCACGGTACAGCTATCGCTCCAAGGTGCAGCAGTTACCGATCGAAGCCATTAGCCAAGCATCCGCCAACCAGCGGAAAGGGCGTTGTGGCCGCGTCGCTGCAGGTATCTGTATTCGCTTGTATTCAGAACAAGATTTTATCAGTCGCCCGGAATTTACCGATCCAGAAATTCTGCGCACCAACCTTGCATCGGTTATTTTGCAAATGCTGGCGCTTGGCCTTGGCGATATTCAAAAGTTTCCATTTTTGCAAAAACCGGACAGCCGTTTTATTAACGACGGCATCAAGTTGTTGGATGAACTCGGCGCCTTGCAACTCGAACGCAAAGAAGGCTTGAAACTAACGGCGCTGGGTAGTCGACTGAGTCGTTTGCCAATTGACCCGCGTCTCGCGCGGATGGTTCTTGCCGCCAGCGAGCGCGGCTGTTTAGACGAAGTGCTGATTATTACCGCGGCGTTATCCATCCAAGACCCGCGTGAGCGTCCATTAGACAAACAACAAAAAGCCAATGAGCTGCATGGCCGTTTTGCAGATGTGGATTCTGACTTTGTCGCATGGCTGAAGTTGTGGCAGTACCTGCAAGAACAACAAGATTTGTTGTCCGCCAATCAGTTCCGTAAGCAATGTAAACAGGATTTGTTGAATTATCTGCGGGTTCGCGAGTGGCAGGACTTGTATGCGCAGTTGCGCCAAGTCTGTGATGAGCTGCAACTGACCATCAACAGCAGTAGTGCGGATTATCAAGCGCTGCATACTGCACTGCTGACGGGCTTGCTCGGCCAAATTGGCAGCAGAGACAGTGACGCGGATTATTTAGGCCCTCGGCAAACGCGTTTTTACGTATTTCCGGGCAGTCATCTATTCAAAAAGAAACCGAAATGGGTGATGACGGCGGAACTGGTCGAAACCAGCAAGTTGTATGCGCGTACACTGGCGAAAATCGAACCTGACTGGGTCGAACCGTTGGCGCAGCATCTGGTCAGTCGCTCCTATATGGAACCGCACTGGGAGAAAAAACGCGGTGCTGTGATGGCGTATGAGCAAGTCAGCTTGTACGGGCTGATTTTAGTCGGCCGCCGGCCAGTACAGTACAGCAAAATAGAACCCAAACTTTGCCATGAGTTATTTATCCGCGAAGCCTTGGTGAATCAACAACTGGGCTATGACGAAAAGTTTTTAGCGCACAACGCTCGACTCATCGAAGCGGTTGAGGAGCTAGAAGATAAATCCCGCCGCCGCGACATTTTGGTCGATGAAGACACGCTGTTGGCATTTTATGCCGAGCGGGTGCCGGTGGAAGCCAATAACCGCACCGATTTCCAAAATTGGTGGCGCGCAAAAAAACGCGTAGATCCCAATTATTTGAATTTTGACCCAGACATGCTGAAAAAGCATGGCGCCGATCACATTACCGATCTGCACTACCCGGAGACTTGGCGCCAGGGCAATTTGTTGTTGCCGCTGGACTATCATTTTTCGCCAGGCGCGCAAGATGACGGCGTTAGTTTATGTATTCCGCTGGCGCTGTTAAACCAAGTGCAAGATGAAGGCTTTGATTGGCTGATCCCCGGCTTGTTGCACGAGTTATTGGTGGCCTTGATTAAATGTCTGCCGAAAACCTACCGCCGGCATTTTGTGCCGGCGCCTAACTATGCCGACGCGTTATTGCAGTCGATCAATCCAGCCGATGGCCCGTTGCTAAGCACTGTCACGCAGCGCCTGAAACGTATGTCGGGCATTACTATTCCTGACGATGCGTGGGAGCTGACCGAATTGCCACTGCACTTGAAAATGAATTTTAAAGTGCTGGATGAACTCGGTGCTGTGGTGGCACAAGGGCGCTCGCTCGGGTTATTAAAACAGCAATTGCAAGGGCAGGTGCAACAAACACTCAGCGCCGTCGCCGAGCAAGGCATTGAGCAAGACAGTATCACCAGCTGGACTTTTGGCGACTTGCCGCGTGAATACATCAAGGTGCAAGCGGGATACGAAATCAAAGCGTTTCCTGCGCTGATCGATGAAAAAGACAGTGTGGCGATTAAACTACTGGACAACCCAGAGCAAGCCAAAGCGGCGTCGAAACTTGGTTTACGGCGGTTGTTATTGTTAAATTTGCCCTCGCCAGTGAAATACCTGCAAGATTCACTGCCAAACAAAGCCAAGCTGGGGTTGTATTTCAACCCGTTTGGTAAGGTGATGGAGCTGATTGATGACTGTATTGCGGCGGCCATTGACGCGCTGGTGGCGCGGCAACCGCAGCCTTGCGATGACGAAGAGTTCGCGCAGCTGCGAGATCTGGTTCGCGCTGAGCTGGGCGAGACTGTGGTTGAGATCGCGCTGAAAGTTGAGCAAATTCTGACGCTTGGTCATGACATTAGTAAAAAACTACGCGGTCGGTTGGATATGGCGCTCGCCATGGCAAACGCCGACATTAAGCAGCAATTAGATGCGTTGTTGTTCAAAGGCTTTGTCACCAGTCACGGTGCGCACAAGCTTGATGACGTGAAGCGCTATTTGCAAGCGCTGGCGAAACGCTTAGAAAAACTGCCGGTGGATCCAAACCGTGACCGCCTAATGATGCACGAGTATCAAAAAGCCGCGGATGCCTATCAAGCGCTGTTGGGTAAGTGGGCAGGCAAACCTTTGCCAGACGAAGTTGTCGCCATCCGCTGGATGCTCGAAGAACTCAAGGTAAGTTTATTTGCACAACAATTAGGGACGCCGTACCCTGTATCGGCAAAACGCGTGCAAATGGCTATCCAAGAATTAAAAGCGTAGCGTTGGAATGGCTCAGTAAGGCCGGCAGGGAGTAAAAGCGAATGACACAGCGGCTGTTAGTGGTTGATGATGAAGTGTTCAATCACGAGTTTATCAAAATGGTGTTGCAGCCGCTGACGTATCAGGTCGACGCAGTAACTTCGGTGCACCAAGCGTTGGAGTCGATCAACCAACAACTACCGGATTTAGTGATTGTCGATATGGTGATGCCGGGGTTAACTGGTCTCGACCTAGTGCGCTTGCTTCGCCATAACCCTCAGACCAAACAGTTGCCACTGTTAATGCTCTCCGGTATGGATTCCACAGCTGATATGCAAGCTGCGCGGCACGCGGGCGTTGATGCGTTCCTAGCAAAACCCATCACGGCCGAACAGTTGCGCTGGCAAATTGCACAATTGTTGGCGAACAAACGGTCAGTTTAACTTTACCGGCGGCAAAACTTTCGATATAACAGCGGTAAGCTTGGTTTGTAGGAAGTGCAGCTGATGTTAAACAGGAACGACAAACGCAATTATTTTCGGATGATGGTCAACGCTGACGTCAGTATCTTGATCAACGATCCTGAATCAGGACGTGAACTGCAAGGTATCTGCCGCGACTTAAGTGCCACCGGCATGGCCATTGATATCGATGAACCGCTGGAAATGGGTACTTTGTTGCATCTACGGTTAGAATCCACCAATGCATCGATAGCCTCGCTAGAAGCGAATGCCAAGGTCGTACGCTGTAGCCAAGAGGGCGATGATCAATACCAAATAGGTGTGTTGTTTCTGGAATTGAATTGACAAAAACGGCCGTGACAGACGGCCGTTTTTTCATTACCCTTTGCGCTTTTTTTAGCATCGCAGGAGGGGCACATGTCTGTCGAGCCTTCTTATTTCACTCTTCGTAACTGGTTAATCCTCAGCTTACCTTCGGCCATTGGCGTCTATCTGTTTATGTGGCCTGTGGGGGACGGTGCAGGATTAACTATTCCTGTAGCTGCAATGGCCGCGTTGTTGCGAACTTATGTCGGCAGTTGGATGCCGACTGTGCTTGGTTTTTTTATCCTCGGATCTGCGTTGTTAAGTCTGCTGGTCACATTGATCAAACCCAGGTGGATCAAGGCTGGTTCATTAGCGGCGAAACTATTTATGACGACCCCGGTTTGGCTAATCGTGCGCAACATCGGCGCCGTCAGTTACGGCTTGGTATGGTCTGGAATTGGTCCGCAAGCTTTGTTAAGTGACAAAACGGGTGGTTTAGTTGCACATGACTTATTACCTGTGCTGTTGTCAGTGTTTGTGTTCGCTGGGATGTTATTACCACTGCTACTAAATTTCGGCCTGCTGGAGTTTGTCGGCACCTTGATGACCAAGATTATGCGCCCAGTGTTTCGTTTGCCTGGCCGCTCGGCGGTGGATTGCATCGCGTCCTGGCTTGGCGATGGTAGTGTCGGCATTCTGCTGACAAGCAAGCAATATGAAGGTGGCTTTTACACGGCTCGTGAAGCCGCGGTGATCGGTACTACCTTCTCAGCTGTTTCCATTACCTTTTGTTTGGTGGTGCTTGGCCAAGTGCACCTCGAGCATATGTTTGGCGCTTTTTACGCGACCATATGCTTGGCTGGGGTCATTGCCGCGATTGTGCTGCCGTATTTGCCACCGCTGCGTCACAAACCTGATACCTACATCGATGGTTACGACCATATGCGTGCGGAAGGCGGGGTGTTTACGCAGAAAAATCTGGTTGTGCGTTCGCTTGCCCACGGTTTACACCGCGCGAGTATAGCGCCATCTGCCAAAGCTACCTTGCATGAAGGTATCAGCAATACACTCGATATGCTGTTTGGCGTACTGCCGGTCATTATGGCTGTGGGTTCTTGTGCACTAGTGCTAGCGGAATATACGCCGATCTTTGATTGGCTGGGTGCGCCGTTTGTGCCCTTGCTGGAACTGTTGCAAGTACCCTATGCCGAACAAGCGTCCCGCTCTGTGATGGTCGGTTTTGCCGACATGTTTGTCCCGTCGATTTTAGTCACTGCCGTGCCCAACGAAATGACTCGTTTTGTTATCGCGGCTTTGTCGGTAACGCAGTTGATTTATATGTCGGAAGTGGGAGCTTTGCTGCTTGGCAGTAAAATCCCGGTGACTTTGTTAGATTTATTCGTGTTGTTTATTATGCGAACTTTGATAACGTTGCCGGTGATTGCGCTGATGGCGCATTGGCTGTTCTAACAACAAAGGGAGCTTCGGCTCCCTTTTTTTTGACCTCGATGTGCGACAGTTAATTAATGCTGAAACACCACACTGAAGGTAGTAGGCACGACTAATTCAATGGTTTTTAGCTTGGCGATCTCTTGCAATTTCGCCACACCGCCATCGAGTTTAAAGGTGGCGGCGTTGACCAGCACAGGGCTTTGCGTGTGTGCTAGCACTTTGTTGTCCGCTAATTTCACCAGTTGTAAATCGACCATGACAGTCTGCGTTTGATCTAACAAAGTGAGCTTCAGTTCCGCTTTCTGCTGCGTCGTTGCCCCAACCGCGAGCTTGGTGACGAGGTTTGGATCCACGCGGGTGGTGGCGCTGATCATTGGGAATTTTGCTGCATGAAACAGGTGCTCCAACATCCGTTCATTACGGATTGGCACTAAGGTATCCAAGCTTTTGACATCGATGCTGACGTTCACCACGCCATCGTCAGACCAAGTGCCACTTAAGCTTTTAAAGCTATGGGTTTCAGCCACTAACGAGTTTTTGACGGTGACAAAACGCAGGGCAGACTGGCTATTGTCGAGCTGCCACGCGGCGTGACTAGAAAAGCTAACCAACATGGCGGCCAACAAAGAAAGAGTGCGCATCAGAGTTCTCCTAGGGGGATGGATTCTGACGCAGCATAGCTGGCATGGATTGAACATGCCAGCAGCCTTAACGATAATTTACGGCTAGTCAACGACTTAGCGAATGATACACACCAAGCCTTTCAGGTAATGACCTTCGGGGTAGAAACTAGCGATCGGGTGGTCGGATGCTTGGTTTAAGCGTTCGATAAACAAACAGTCACGGCCTGCATCTAACGCTGCGTCGGCGACGACTTTTTGGAACAAACTTTCTTCCATCAGTCCCGAGCACGAGAACGTCAGCAATAATCCACCTTTTTTCACCAACTGCATCGCGACCCGGTTGATGTCTTTATAGCCGCGACAAGCGCCCATCAGCTGAGCTTTGCTTTCGGCAAATTTTGGTGGATCTAAGATCACCATATCAAATTGCTGGCCAGACTCTTTATATTCGCGCAACAACTTAAACACGTCGGCCTTGCGATAATTGATTTGCGATTCGCTTAAGCCGTTCAGTTCGGCATTTCGTTTAGCGGTGGCAAGCGCCAGCTCGGACACGTCGACGTTAGTCACTTGCGCGGCGCCACCAAGGCCTGCCGCCACTGCAAAGGTGCCGGTGTAGCTAAAGCAGTTTAAAATCGTTTTGTTGGCGGCATAGCGACGGGCGGCGGCGCGGCTGTCGCGTTGGTCCAAATAAAAACCAGTTTTATGGCCATGGATCACATCAACGATGATCTGAAAACCATTTTCTTTAATTACCACTTCACCGCTGTCACGTGGTAAGTGCAGCCAGCCGGTTACTGGCACCAGGCCTTCTTTTTTACGAACGTCGACGTCAGAGCGTTCATAAATCGACAAGCCAGGGAACTGAAGTTTCAAAGCCTCGATGATCAGCGGTCGTTGGTAGTCGGCGCCAGCGGATAACAACTGCACCACCAACACATCGTCGTAACGGTCAACCGTGACACCTGGCAAGCCATCTGATTCTGCCGCGACGACACGTACGCCATTGGTCTGCTCTAAGTCAAACAAGGCGCTGCGTACCGTCCAAGCGTCAGCGATGCGGCGATTGAAAAATGCGGCGTCGACGGCCTCTTGCTCATCCCAGGTCCAAATCCGCACGCGAATTTGCGAATCTGGCGAATAAGCCCCACGACCTAAAAAGGTGCCGTCGGCGGCACGGACATCCACAGTTTCGCCAAGTAAGGCTTTGCCTTTGACTTGCTTAATGGCTTTGGAAAACACCCAAGGGTGGCGGCGTTTTAGGGATTTTTCGCGGTCGGCTTGCAGGAATACGGTTGCTGTCATGGTGATGATCTATATCAGGACGTTATCGGAAAAAACGGTTATTTTATCAGGTACTACTGCATACTGCAGAAAAACTTCCACAGGAGTGTGTAATGACGGCTATTCCCTCGCAAATGCGTGCTGTTGTGGTGCGTGACGACACCGCTGACAAATCTCTAGAAATTGGCCATGTTGCGGCCCCCACGATTGCAGATGATGAAGTCTTGGTGAAAGTACGGGCTTTTGGGGTAAATCGCGCCGATCTCGCCCAGCGTGCTGGGCATTACCCAGCGCCCGCCGGTGAGAGTTCGATTTTAGGCTTAGAAGTCGCTGGCGATGTCATAGCTGTTGGTGCTGGTGTTGACCCCCTATGGCTGCATCGCGCCGTGTTTGGCTTGGTGCCCGGCGGCGGTTATGCCGAGTACGCACGGCTGCATGTCAGCCACTTAATGCCAATGTCAGGTGCGCTGACGTACGAATCTGCGGCGGCCAGTGCCGAAGTGTTTTTAACCGCATATCAAGCGCTGTTTCACATTGGCGGGCTCGTTCAAGGCGGCGCCGCGTTGGTGCACGCTGGGGCGAGTGGTGTTGGTACCGCGGCGATTCAGTTGGCGAAAGCGGCGGGGTGTAATATCGCGGTCACAGTGGGGAGCGACGACAAAGTGCAAGCTTGCCAAGCGCTTGGGGCTGATATTGCGGTGAACTATAAACACGGCGATTGGGCTGGGGTGCTGGCGGCAGCGCAGCCGACAGGTTTTTCCGTGATTGTCGACCCAGTCGCAGCAGATTACATCGGCAAAGATCTGCAAGTGCTGGCGCTGGATGGTCGTATCGTGGTGCTGGCGATGATGGGCGGGCGCAAAGTGCCGGAGCTGGACCTTGCGGTGATGTTTAAAAAACGTGGTCAGTTAATCTGTTCGACCCTTCGTAATCGCCACAATGCCTACAAAGCCGAGCTGCTGGCTGGCTTTGAACAGCGATTTGGCTCCATGTTACGTGATGGAACTTTGCAGGCGCAAATCGCCTCGGTACTGCCTTGGCAGCAAATCGAGCAGGCGCATCAGCTGTTGGCAAGTAACGCCATCGTCGGCAAAATTGTGATGACGATTAACGATTAACGATTAACGATTAACGATTAACGATTAACGATTAACGATTAACGACGGCGAGCCAGAAAGCACAGCGGTGCAGTCTGGCTCGCGCAAACTCCCCCCCGATTTATGGTGTTCGCTGGTTGTTTTGTGGTGCTGCATCGGAATTATGCTTGTTAACTGACGCATCAATGTCTGTGGCTGAAGCAGGGGTTGCGGAATGTGTCTGGTCAGGTTCGACGGTCGGATTTTGCTCGTCAGCAGCGCTAAATTCGTTATCCAGCGGCGGCTCGGGTTGGTTGCTATCCCGCTGTTCTGACTCAGCTTGTGGCGCCAAAGTATTCGCTTGCACAGTACTGCTGGTCATCTCTGCGGCATCATACCGCGGCGTCATCATCTGCTGTGCCACCATAGCGGAGTCCACGCGCGGGTCCAACGCCGCGGCCAATGGTGAGCCTACTAAATCGCCGGATGACATCACGTAGTCACGAGCTTGCACTTGTTCGGCAAGTTTTTGCTGATAATTCACTTGTTGCAGCCGCACAAACAACAACAGGGCGATCAACGCCATAAAACCGTAGAGCAAACGCGGGCCACCGAGTTGCATACAAGCGGACGCCAGCAGCGGCCCGATGCTGGCACCTAACCCAAAGGTCAACAAAATGGTCGCCGACAGTGCGACACGTTCTGATTGTTCAATATTCTGGTTCGCCAAAGCGGTGCCAAGCGGGTACAGCGTAAATGCAAACACGCCAAATAAAAACGTCAGCACTAGCTGTGGAGTGCCCGATAATGGCAACACGGCGATCGCCAACACAATAAAACCTAGGATGGCGGCATTGGTGCGAATGAGGCGACTGCGTCGTACCCGATCGGACAATTTACCCATAGGCCACTGCGCCAATAGCCCGGCAAATACAGTGGTTGCCATGTAGGCCGCAACTTGTTGATTATTTAAGCCCTGGCTGGCGGCGTAGGCGGGCGCCAAGCCATAAAATGATCCAACAATCACCCCAGCCATCGCGATGGTGGTCAGAGACTGCGGCACTTTTTGCCAAAACACGCGAATTTGTAATGGTGCAGGTTTCAGTGGCTGCGGGTGAATACGCCGGGTTAACGCTAGTGGCACCACACACAAAGCAAAACACATAGCGACCAATAACAAAGGTTTGATGGTCAGTTCAGGGTTGAGACTCATCGCGCCTTGGCCAAGCACCAGCGCTAAATACGACACAATCATATAGCTGGCAAAAATAGTCCCGCGGTTCTTACTATCGGCTTGTTCATTCAACCAACTTTCCAGCACCATGTATTGGCACATCATGCACATACCAACCAGTAGACGCAGCACCAGCCAAATTTCCAGCTGGTCAATCAGTGCATGACCGAGTGCACAGGCCGTCACGACGCCCGCTGACGCAGTAAAAGCCCGAATATGGCCAACTCGGCCGATCAAGCGATGCCCGACTTTTGAACCCAGCACCAGCCCCAAATAATAGGCAGACATCATGCCGCCGATCCAAATCCGCGCGACGTCCATATGGGCAAGACGCAAGCCTAAATAAGTCGTGAGCAACCCTGCGGCTAACACCATCAGCAGGGTGGCAAAATACAACGACGAAAACGAACGAATACTCGCTGACATACTAAAAATCCAGATCTCTTCGGCACTATTTCACTGTAGAACATAAAATGGCTGCGTCTTCACCACATCACACAGCTGAAAAAAAACCGCAGCCAGGCTGCGGTTTTTACAGGCGTTATTTGACGCGCATGCCAGGGGTTGCACCATCGTCAGGTGACAACAAGAAAATTTCTGTGCCGCCTGGGCCTGCCGCCATCACCATCCCTTCGGACATGCCAAACTTCATCTTGCGTGGCGCTAGGTTAGCCACCATCACTGTCAGTCGGCCGACCAAGGCTTCTGGCTGATAGGCAGACTTGATGCCAGCGAATACTTGACGTTGTTCACTTCCTAAATCGAGTTGTAATTTCAACAGCTTATCAGCCCCTTCGACGTGTTCCGCACTAACGATACGTGCAATACGTAAATCCAGTTTTGCAAAATCGTCGATAGTAATAGTGTCGGCGATCGGGTCAATAGTGCTGGTTGCCGCGTTGGCAGGTGCAGTTGTGGTCACAGCTTTAGTCTCCAAACTTTCTTTTGAGGCATCGACCATGGCTTGTACTTTGACCGGGTCGACCCGTTGCATTAATGCTTTAAATGGGTTCACTTGATGCGATGTCAACGGTTGTTGGAAGCTTTGCCAATTCAGCGGTGCATTTAAAAACGCTTCCACCTCGCCAGCCATGCTTGGCAGCACAGGTTTTAAGTAATGCATCAAGACGCGGAACAAGTTAATGCCCATGGAGCAGACATCGTGCGTTTCTTGTTGTTTGCTTTCATCTTTCGCCAGCACCCACGGCGCTTTGGCGTCTATGTATTGGTTGGCTTTGTCGGCTAGTGCCATGATGTCGCGGATAGCGCGAGCAAATTCACGCTCTTCGAAACTTTGCGCGATGCTGTCGCCTTGCGCGATAAATTCGGCATACAGTTCAGGCTCGGCAACGCGAGGCGATAATCGGCCATCGAATTTTTTGCTGATAAAGCTGGCGCAGCGGCTCGCGATGTTCACCACTTTTCCGACCAAATCGGCATTCACTTTTTGCGCGAAGTCTTCAAGATTCAGGTCCAGATCGACAATGCCTGAAGTTAACTTCGACGCAAAGTAGTAACGTAAGTACTCTGGATTTAAGTGATCCAAGTAAGTACGAGCCTTAATGAAGGTGCCGCGTGATTTGGACATCTTGGCGCCATTCACAGTAACAAAGCCATGTGCGAACACATTGGTCGGTTTGCGATAGCCGGCGCCGTGTAACATGGCTGGCCAGAACAAACTATGGAAATAGATGATGTCTTTACCGATGAAGTGGTACACCTCAGCGTCGGAATCCTGTTGCCAGAACGCCGAGAAATCAACGCCTTCACGATCACAGAAGTTCTTAAAGCTCGCCAAATAACCAATCGGAGCATCTAACCACACATAAAAATATTTACCTGTGGTGCCTGGGATCTCAAAACCAAAATAAGGCGCATCACGGCTGATATCCCATTGCTGCAAGCCTTCGCGGAACCATTCTTGTAGTTTATTGGCCATCTCGCTTTGCAGCGCGCCACCACGAGTCCACTCTTGTAACATGCCTTCAAATGCAGGCAGATCAAAGAAATAGTGCTCAGAATCTTTCAGCACGGGCGTCGCACCGGACACCACGGAGCGGGCATTTTTCAGCTCGGTTGGGCTGTAGGTTGCGCCGCAGGAATCGCAGCTGTCGCCATTTTGGTCAAGCGCGCCACACTTAGGGCAATCGCCTTTGACAAAACGGTCTGGTAAAAACATCTGTTTTTCAGGGTCGAACAGCTGGCTAATAGAGCGACGTTTGATATAACCGCCGGCATCGAGCTTTTGATAGATTTCGCTGGCAAAGGCGCGGTTTTCGTCAGAATGGGTGCTGTAGTAGTTATCAAAGCCAATCAAGAATTCACGGAAATCGGCTTGGTGTTCAACCGCCGTTTGCGCAATCATTTGCTCCGGTGTTAAGCCAAGCTGTTGGGCTTTGAGCATGATAGGCGTGCCGTGCGCGTCATCTGCACACACGTAATAACACTGATTGCCACGCGATTTCTGATAGCGCGACCAAATGTCGGTTTGGATGTATTCAAGCATATGCCCTAAATGGATTGGACCATTGGCATAAGGTAAGGCGCTGGTAATAAGAATTTTCCGTGCTGACATCGGTCGCCCCAAAATAAATAGCTAATTCAACGAAAAGAATTTAGGCATAATACAATACCAACCTTGAAAGCGCATCCTTTGCGCCCATTTCTGTAAGGTTCCAACTAGTTTTTGCTGGAAAAATCAACAGCTTTTTGAGAGTCAATCCATGTTTGGCCTATTTTCGAAGAAAAAACACTCTGAGTTGCCCGAAGCCTTGCAACAATTGCTCAAGCAAGTGGCAATTGATGATTGGTTAATGCCGGTGCACGATCTGGCGAGCTCGGTCGAGTTCGATGGCAATCAATGCACAATCACTTTGCCGTTTGTCGCTGATTTTGTTCAGGCACCGCTGCAAGCTGCCGTGAAGGACGCAGGCCTCTCGATTGTGATTAAGGTTAAATCTGAACCTACGCCAACCAAGGTGTTTGGCTCGATCAAACAAGTGGTGTTGGTCGCTTCGGGTAAAGGCGGCGTCGGAAAGTCGACTACAGCCGTCAATTTGGCGGTTGCTTTGTCGCAACAAGGTGCAAAAGTAGGGCTGTTGGACGCTGATATTTATGGGCCATCCATCCCAACCATGTTAGGCGAGAGTCTGACCCGAGCCTCTTCTCCGGACAATAAACATCTAAACCCAGTGCAGAAGTTTGGCATTTATATGCAATCGATTGGCTTTCTGGTTGCACCAGAACAAGCGTCGGTATGGCGGGGCCCGATGGCGAGCAGTGCGCTGATGCAACTGATCAACGAGACCCTGTGGCCCGAGCTTGATTTGTTAATTGTCGATATGCCGCCCGGTACCGGCGATATCCAGCTGACCATGTCGCAAAAACTTAAAGTCAGCGGCGCCATAGTGGTGACAACGCCACAAGACGTGGCGCTAGCAGATGCACAAAAAGGCATCGCGATGTTTCGGCAAGTGAATATTCCGGTACTGGGGCTGATTGAAAACATGAGTTTTTATCAATGCCCTTCGTGTGGTCATCAAGACGATATTTTTGGTACTGATGGCGGTAAAACGCTGGCGCAGCGCTATGGGGTGACAGTGCTCGGTCAATTGCCGCTGGAGACCAGCATCCGCGAACGTGCCGACCAAGGTGTACCGATAGCCTTAGATCTGCAGCATCAAACAGCTGAAATCTATAGGAAAATAGCGCGACAATTAATTTTCACTTTATACTGGCAGCAGCAACTGACTGAAGGGCAGTCGGTTGAGATGCTGATGACGGACGACTGATATGAGACTGTGTGACCGCGACATTGAAAAATACCTAGCCGAAGGCCGTATTCAAATAGAGCCGCAGCCGGCAGCCGATATGATTTCTGGCGTGACTGTCGATATTCGCTTGGGCCATAAATTTCGTACTTTTCGCTCGCACACGGCGGCATTTATCGACTTAAGTGGCCCGCGGGAAGAAGTGCAAGCGGCGCTGGATTCGGTGATGAGCGATGAAATTGTGCTGCGTGATGACGAAGCCTTTTTCTTGCATCCAGGTGAGCTAGCCCTTGCCATTACGCTGGAATCTGTCACTTTGCCGGCGGATATTGTCGGTTGGCTAGACGGGCGTTCCAGCTTAGCGCGCCTGGGGTTAATGGTCCATGTGACCGCGCATCGGATTGATCCGGGCTGGTCAGGCAACATTGTTTTAGAATTCTACAACAGCGGCCGTTTGCCATTGGCGCTGCGCCCCGGCATGAAAATAGGCGCGCTGAATTTTGAATTGATGACCGGTGAAGCGGCTCGTCCGTACAATAAACGGCAAGATGCGAAATACAAGCAGCAAAGTGGCGCTGTGGCGAGTCGCATCGGCCAAGATGACCAGGGTTAATTGCCAATTTCACCGACAGCCACGCCAAAATAAAAAGCCCACACCGAGGTGTGGGCGAAAATCATTTTGACAAAGCAAAAATGAAGCTTGGTAATTATGCAGTAAATTTGCATAACAGTGCAAGGGTTGAATTGTGTTGCCCTTGCAGGACAAACCTTATTCTAACCCTCTGGTAGCCTTGCCTCGCGGCTGCAACAACATGCAAAAGAGTCAACTATGAAACGCGCTGATCTGATCCGATTATTGTTGTTAGCTGCGATTTGGGGCGCATCGTTTCTGTTTATTCGAATCGCGGCTCCCGCTTTTGGTTCAAGCGCTTTGATGTGTGTACGTGTCGTGATCGCTGCATTATTTCTGTTTGCCGTCATGCAGCTTTTTGGCAAAAATCGTTTACAAACCACCGACGCTTGGCACTATTTGTTGTTGGGTGGCGTGAACTCTGCATTGCCTTTTGTACTCTATGCCTATGCGTCACATTGGCTCAGCGCATCCATTCTAGCGGTGCTTAACGCCACAGCGCCGATGTGGGGGTTGTTGATTGGCGTCGTGGTATTTCGGCAGCGGGTTCCATTCAAAAGTGTGTTGGGTCTAGCGCTGGGTGTGGTGGGTGTTGGAGTGTTAGTGGGCTTTGACCCCTTGTTGATGCAGCCGGGGAGTGGTCTTGCTGTTGCTGCAGGTGCCGCGGCGGCTTGTTGTTATGGCATAGCTACGCACTACACAAAGCGCGCAAAGCAACGTCAAGCCTTTGATAATGCTCATGGAAGTATGTGGGCGGCGGCCATTTGGTTAGCGCCTTTTGCGCTAATGAATTGGCCTGCGACTATGCCAGCGCTTGATATGTGGTTGGCGGTAACGTTGTTGGCTGTGCTGTGCACAAGTATTGCTTATTTATTGTACTTTCGTTTATTGAGCGACATTGGCCCGACTAATAGTCTTACGGTGACTTTTTTAATCCCGGTGTTTGGTGTCTTTTGGGGGCACACTTTACTGGGGGAAGTGATTGGTTGGCACACAGTGATAGGGGTAGTGTGTGTCCTGTGTGGGACCTCATTGGTCACCGGTTTTTCAGTCACAAGTTTGTGGCAACAAAAACGTGAAAATCTTGCAAAATAATGTTAATTCATAACGGATTCAGTTTCGCTTATCTATAACCAAGTGAATTCACAGCACAGTCTGCCAGTCAGACAGGAGAGCACCATGTTTACCCGTCGTTTGTTAGTCAGTTGTATCAGCGCGGCAGTACTGACGTCGGCATCGGTTCAGGCAGTCGATACCAAGGCGGCGGCGAAAGCCACTGCACAGTTAAGCCAGAAGCAAGGCCAACAGCAACGCCAGCAGGAGTCACAGATCGAGCGCCTAAGCCAAGCTCAACTAGATCAAATGTTAGCGCCGATTGCCTTATATCCGGACACTGTGCTTACCCATGTGCTGATTGCATCCACCTATCCTTTAGAGCTGGTCAAAGCAGCCCGGTGGTTAACAACGCAACGTTCGATGACCTCAGAGCAGTTGTTAGCCGCAGCAGAAAATCAAGATTGGGACCCAAGCGTTCGCGCGTTGGTTGCCTTTCCAAACATTATTACCACGCTAAACAATGACTTAGATTGGACGCAAAATTTGGGCGATGCTTTTTTAGCACAGCCAGACGAGGTCATGGACACCATTCAGCGATTGCGAGAAAAAGCCTACGCCGCGGGTTCGTTGAATAATCAGCAGTATTACAACGTGGAACGGAAAGAACGTGTGATCGTCATCGAACCACGTTCGCCTGAAGTTGTTTATGTACCAGTTTATGATGCCCGTTACGTGTATGGCGAATGGTGGTGGCATGATTATCCTCCAGTCTATTGGAGTAGTTACGGTGGCTATAGCTCAGGCAGTTATTTCTACTGGGGTACGGGTGTTCGTGTAGCCCCAGGCTTCTATTTTTCAACAGTGTACTGGCCTCGTCGCGAAGTCATCGTCGTGCCGCATTACCGTAGAACGCATTATTACCGTTCATATGACATGTACCGCCATGAAGAGCGCCGCCATTGGCGTCACGAGCCAGTGCACCGTCGTGGAGTAGAATACCGTCATGGATATGACCCTATAGCCGATGTCCGTGAGCGTGATGCCGGCGACTATCGTGGACGCCCGCGCCAAGACCGGGGTAGTGGTCATCAAGGCGGTTATGATCCGCGGGGTGGGACATCTAACGGTGGCGGTCATTCAGACCAATTATCACCGAGAGAAAAAGTGGTGGAGCAAATTCGTCACAATCGTGGTGAACAGCGTGACGGCTCGGAACGAGGACGTCCGGCTCGGCAAGATACCGGTGAAGTAATCGATCGCACTGATAATGCAGCTGTAGAACAGGTAGGCGAGCAAATTCAAGACCGCCGCCAATCTGCCATCGAGCGGATGCGCCAACGCGTCGACACCGAACGCCAAGGTGGTGACACTGAGCGGCTAGGTGGCCGAGACACCATTAGCCCACGCCCTGAACTGACGCCGCAAGATCAAGTGCGCGATCGATTCAAAAACCCGCGTACGATCGAGCCGGTCGACCGTGAACCTACGATCCAACAGCCAGTGCAACAAGAACCAGTTCGTAGTGATCGTGTGTTCCAAGAACCTGTGCGTAATGAACCTGTGTTCCAAGAACCCGTTCGCAATGAACCTGTGTTCCAAGAGCCGGTTCGTAATGAACCTGTGTTCCTAGAACCGGTGCGCCGTGAACCCGTGTTCCAAGAACCGGTGCGCAGTGAACCCGTGTTCCAAGAGCCCGTGCGCAGTGAACCTGTGTTCCAGGAACCCGTTCGCAATGAACCCGTGTTTCGTGAGCCGGTTCGTAGTGAACCGGTGTTCCAAGAACCCGTTCGGAGTGAACCGATGCGCATTGAACAACCTCGCATGGAGTCCAATGGTGGTGACCGGTTCCGTGGTATTCGCCGCGACGACTAAACAAACTGTTTAGAAAATGATTTACACTGACCCGAGGCCTCTCGGGTCTTTTTCATGAAAGGAATTACCAATGAAACTGTACGGCTCTATTGCATCTCCGTTTGTGCGTCGTTTACGAATTGCTTTGTATGGTCAAGATTTTGAATTTGTGGCATTGAATATTTTTGAGGCGGCGGGCCGCGAAGAACTGATCCGGTTAAATCCAACCCGCAAAGTACCCATGCTAGAAGACCAAGGTACCGTCATTTTTGATTCAGGGGTTATCTACCGTTATTTGGTTGCAACGCGTGGTTTGCCGGCCTTGACGTGGCAACAAGAAAACAATTTAACCACCATCAACGCCGCCAATGATTCGTTGGTAGAGCTGTTGCTGTGTCAACGCTCAGGGTTTGATACCAAGGATGACCGCTTGTTTTTTAACTTGCAGCGTGAGCGTGTGCAAGCGACACTCGCCATTTTGGATCAAAAGGTTGCCGCTGGGGAATTCAAAGCGTGGGACTATGTGGCGCAAAGTTTGTATTGCTTAGTGGATTGGGCTGCATTTCGCCAACTCGCTGATTTGACGCCTTTTACGAATCTACTCGATTTTGTCGCAGCGCATGCACAGCGGGCGGAGATCACAAGTACAGATCCACGTTTGGCCTAGTACTAAGCCATGGTGAAAAAAGCCCGCAACAGCGGGCTTTTAAGTTTTCGAACTATTCAAGCCCGATAAAACCGCCGGTTTGGTGCGCCCACAGCTGTGCGTAGATGCCGCCTTGGGCGAGTAATTGTTGATGGGTACCTTGTTCGACGATTTGCCCTTTGTCTAGCACAATCAGCCGATCCATCGCAGCTATCGTCGATAGGCGATGCGCAATCGCAATAACAGTTTTGCCTGCCATCAATTGACTTAAACTGTGTTGGATAGCCGCTTCAACTTCTGAATCTAGTGCCGACGTTGCTTCATCAAGCACCAAAATAGGCGCATTTTTTAATAAAACCCGCGCAATCGCGATACGTTGGCGTTGACCACCAGACAGTTTGACGCCACGTTCGCCAACTTGCGCATCAAGACCTGAGCGACCCGCAGGATCTGTCAAATCGTTGATAAAGTCGCTGGCTTCTGCTGCTTGAATCGCCGCGAGGAGTTCTTGTTCGGTCGCATCGGGTCGCCCGTACAAAATGTTCTCGCGTACCGAGCGATGTAGCAGTGACGTGTCTTGCGTGACCATGGCGATTTCGCGCCGCAAGGATTCCTGCTGGACCGCGGCCACAGCTTGACCATCAATCGAAATGCTACCACTGTCGATGTCATAAAAACGCAGCAGTAAATTCACCAAGGTGGATTTACCGGCGCCTGAACGGCCGACAAGGCCGATTTTTTCACCCGGAGCTATAGTCAAATTGAGCTGATTGAGTACTGGATCTCGCTCGGGTTGGTAGCGGAAAGTGACATTGTTAAACTCGATTTTTCCTGCGCTGACCTGCAGCGGTTGTGCATCACTTGCATCAACCACGGTGCGCGGTTTGGTTAAGGTTGCCATCCCATCGGCGACCGTACCAATGTTTTCAAATAGCGACGACACTTCCCACATAATCCACTGTGACATGCCGTTTAAACGCAACGCCAAGGCCACAGCGATTGCAATAGCCCCAATAGACACCAATTGCTGCGTCCACAACCAAATCGATAAACCGGCTACGGCAAACACCAAGGCATAGTTAATGGCTTGCACAGAAAAACTCAGCCAAGTGACTAAGCGCATCTGCTCGTAAACGGGGCCTAAAAACAGTTGCATGCTTTGTTTGGCATAGTCTGCTTCACGCGATGTATGCGAAAACAACTTGATGGTTGTGATGTTGGTATAGCTGTCGACAATGCGACCTGTCATCTCTGAGCGCGCATCGGCTTGGCGGTTTGCAACGTCTTTCAGGCGTGGCACGAAGTAAATCTGAAGCACAATGTACAACACTAACCAAACCAGTAACGGCAGTACCAAGCGAATATCTGCATCCGCCACCAAAAACACCATGGAGCCGAAGTACACCAGCACATAGACCATGACATCAAGCAGCTTGGTCGCGGTTTCCCGCACGGCAAGCGCTGTTTGCATGACTTTCGTGGCGATCCGTCCGGCAAACTCATGCTGATAAAAACTCATACTTTGTGACAGCATGTAGCGATGTGCGGACCAGCGAATGGCCATTGGGAAGTTGCCCAAAATGGCTTGGTGAATAATTGACGCGTGCAATAGCACCAATAGTGGGATCAACAGGATAACAACCGCGCCCATCCACAGTAGATGCGAGCCTTCTTGCTGCCAAAATGTGGCAGGGTCTTTCCCAACCAGCCAATCGACCAGCTGTCCCATAAAACCAAACAGTTGTACTTCTAAACAAGCGAGCACCGCAGTAAGCAGCGCCATCAGCAACAATGGCCGTTTCATGCCTTGGCTGTAATGTAAACAAAACGCCAACAACCCATGTGGTGGTTGGGTGGGTTCGGCAACCGGAAATGGACGAGTCCATCGTTCAAACCAAGAAAGCATGGGTTATCTCACAAGTGGTGCTGAGGCACGAAAGGCCTGTAGCGTTAATTCTAAAGTGTTCTCTGGTAAATCTAGGTGCGTGACTAAGCGTAAACGTACCCATGCTGCACCTTGGGTCTGATACTGCGACGAGGTCAGTTTGACCTGTTGTTGTGCTAATTGCGGTAACCAGCGCCCGGCCAATCCTGCGTCCATATCAATAAACAACATATTGGTATGCGCGTCATGGACCACAACCTGTGTCGACAAGCCAAGTTCGTTAATGAGCACGCGTAGTTGGCTGCAAAGTGCAGCCGCGAGTTGATGGTCGTTGGCAAGTCGATTTACATGATGGCGCAATGCATATTCACCGGCTGCAGCGAGCAACCCAGCTTGCCGCATGCCGCCGCCGAGCATTTTGCGCACGCGTTTTGCTCGATGGATGAATTCAGTGGAACCGAGGAGTAGCGAGCCGACCGGAGCGCCTAAACCTTTTGACAAACACAACGATACCGAATCAAAACCCTGACACAAAGCACGGGCATTGTCGTAGGGGTCACCCGGTAAACTCACCGCGGCATTCATCAAGCGCGCCCCATCGATGTGACAGGCTAATCCGTATTGCTTGGCTAGCGCTGACATTTGTTGCATGTAGCTCAGTGGCAGCACTTTACCGCCGGTGGTGTTTTCAATGACCAGCAACTTGGTGCGGGCAAAATGCGGATCGTCTGGTTTAATGGCCGCCACAATATCTTGTGCACTAATAGTTCCATCAGGCTGATTGGCGATCGGCTGCGGTTGGATAGAACCAAGCACTGCCATACCGCCGCCTTCCCAACGATAGGTGTGCCATTGTTGACCGACAATCGCTTCATCACCGCGCTGACAATGGCTCATCAGCGCCATCAGGTTGGTCATGGTGCCGCTTGGCGCAAACAAGGCGGTTTCAAACCCAAGCAGCTCAGCGGCGTAGTTCTGTAAGCTCTTTACGGAAGGGTCATCGGCAAACACATCATCGCCAAGCGGCGCGCTAGCCATGATGTCGCGCATGGCTTGGGTGGGTTGTGTCACCGTATCAGAACGAAAGTCCAGCATGATTAGATCCTAGAAATGAAGGCTCGGCGCCGACAACTGTAATGCAAAAGTCGGTTGCGATACTGTGCAAACCGGTTAACTGTGCTGAAAACGAGTCAGTTTAATGTTCTTTGAGTAGATTCGGAAGCAAAGCTGCGGCGTCATGATGGACCCATTCCGTTTTGCCTGCATCTGCCAAATGTTCAGCTAAATAGCGGATCCAGGATTGCGCGGCATAACTCAGGCGTTGGTCGGCTCGTCGCACCAAATGCCAATGGCTCTGCAGCGGGAAATCTTCCACATCCAGCACGCATAGCTGGGAGGGATTTTCTTGCAGTGTATGGGCGGACAAAACCGCCAAACCTAGGCCTGACGAGACGCTTAACCGGATCATTTCATTGCTTTCCATTTGCATCACGTGCGGTAGTTGCACCCCTTGATTGCTCAGCCAAGATTCAAACATCAAACGAGTGGCAGAACCCGGTTCGCGGATTAAGAAGGTCTCTTGGATTAGATCTGCAAAACGCACCCGCCGACCGCTAGCCCAGTGGCCGGGTGGTGCAATTAGTTGCAGTGGATTTTTTAACAATCGTACTGCCTGCACCTGCTCACCACTTGGTGGATGGCTAAACATATAAATATCATCGAGTTGATGTTGAAACCGCTGCAATATTTGCGCACGGTTCCCAATACTGACTGTGACATCAACCCCTGAAAATTGCTGTTTAAAACCGGTTAAAAGTTTAGGTAGTAGGTACTGCGCGGTACTTACGACAGCAATTGTTAAATGTCCATGTAAGCCAGCCCGGTAATGTTCAAGCTGTTGATTAAAGTCATCAAATCGGCCTAACACATCTTGAGCCGCTTGATACAGCATTTGGCCAATTTCGGTAGGTTTTAAACCTGTGCTACTTGGTTCTAGCAGCGGTTCGCCCACTAATTCCGTCAGCTTTTTTAATTGGATAGAGACTGTTGGCTGGGTTAAATGCAGGCGATTTGCAGCAGCTGTCACCGAGCCACCCCGCACGACTTCCCCATACACTTGCAATAAACGCACGCTGAGATGGCGGATGTTCATAGATGGTTATCTATATTGGGCTATTGAAGTATTAATTAGGAATTATGTCCAAGCTTGCTGACAATAGCCAGCAGTTTTCAGCAAGTAGGGGACAAAAATGCCGGATATCGTCATCGCGTTTTTTTTATTGGGCCTGATCGCAGGCTTGTTAAAGTCGGATTTACAGGTACCTAAATCGATTTATGAAACCTTGTCGATGTTGTTGATGTTAGTACTGGGTTTAAAAGGCGGATTGTCGCTGCATCAGGCTATCGCAACGGAGCAAACCGACGGCATTGCTATGTCGCTGTTGCTGGTGGCGGCTTTAGGTGTACTGCTGCCGTTGTTGTGTTATCCGATCCTCAAACATGGGGTCAAGCTGTCGGTGGACAATGCCGCTAGTATCGCCGCCCATTATGGCTCGGTATCCGCCGGTACTTTTGCGGTAGCTTTAGCGATGGCGGAGCGGCATTCGTTGACATTGGCGCCGGCAACCACTTTGTACTTGGTTATGCTGGAACTGCCAGCGATTATTGTCATGTTGTGGTGGCATAAAAAATTAACCGGCCAGGGCAACAATTCAAGCATCTTGCGTGAAGCGCTGACTGCTCGCGGCGTGCTGTTGTTAGGCAGCGGTGTATTAATTGGTGTCTTGTACGGTCCGACAGGGCTAGAGCCGATTGCGCCAGCGCTGATTGGCGGATTCAAAACCATGTTAGCGCTGTTTTTACTTGAAATGGGTTTGTGTACTGCCAAAGTATGTTGGCCTGTTCCGGTACAACATTGGCGTTTAGTGGCGTTTGCGGCGGTGGCACCGTTTATCCTGGCCTGGGCAGGTATCGCGGTAGGCTTGTTCCTTGGTCTACCCGAAGGAAGTACTTTTGTGCTCGGTGCACTAACGGCAAGTGCGTCTTATATCGCAGCGCCAGCCGCTGTGCGCGCAGCCATTCCACAGGCGGATATAGGACTGGCAACTCTGGCATCGCTTGGGGTGACTTTCCCAGTAAACGTGTTGTTCGGTTTGAGCTTATATGGGCAGTGGGTTAGCTGGTTCTATTGAACTTGACGTTGAAACCAGCTCGACAGTTTAAGGAGTGCGATTTGCCACAAGGTCTTCGTTGGTTGCATGGATTGACGGATCTCAGCGTAGTCAATTTGCGGCACCCGACTGCCAAATCCGGCGGTAAGTTCTTGAGTTGGTTTCATAAAGTGCTCCTGTACAACAAGAAAGAGCTATGATGCAGCTCATTTAGCGATAGATGCTATCGAAGAAGTTGGAAACTTTTGTGAGATTTTTCTTACAGTTTGTCAGAGTAAAGTGACGCTTAGGTAAGGAAAAAGCCGCTATTGCAGCGGCTTTTTGGCTTTGTAAATCAAACCTTGTTGGCATTTTAGCAGGCGGGCGTTACATCGGATTCGCGCTCTACCGTTTTGCGAAACAACGCCATGTACAGTGCGGGCACAAAAAATAATGTCATCGCGGTGCCAACACCGATTCCCCCGATCAAGACGAAGGCTAAAGGGCCCCAGAAGGTATCGAAGGTTAATGGGATAAACGCTAGCATGGCAGCGAGCGCTGTGAGGATCACTGGACGAGCGCGGCGCACAGTTGCTTCAACGACAGCTTGACGCGGCGACAAACCTTGCTTGAGGTTGTCACTGACTTGTTGCGTTAAGATCAGGGTGTTACGCATCAAAATCCCCGCCAGACCAATCAAACCAAGCAATGCGACAAACCCAAAAGGTTGATTGAAAATAAGTAGGGCAAACGCAGCACCGATAAGGCCAAGTGGCGCCGTGGCTAGCACCATCATAGTGCCAATAAAGCTGCGCATTTGTAGCATGATAAAGACCAACATCAAACCAATCATCAACGGCATTAACTTGTTAATGGACGCATCTGCCTTACCTGATTCTTCCACAGAACCAGCTTGTTCGATGCTATATCCTGCCGGTAAATTGCCGCGGATCTCGGCGATTTGCTCCCACAAGCGGGCAGAGACAAAGTTTGGTTGTGCGCCTTCGACATCCGCAGCAACAGCTAAATAGGTGCGACGATTCATCCGTTTAATAAAAGGCTCTTCGAATTTGATGTCCGGGCCGCTTAATTGCTGCAGCGGCACCACTTGCCCTGTGCTGGATTTGATTTCCAACTGGTCAATCGCGGTATAACTGTCCGGTTGCAGCCTTACAATGACCGGCACTTGCCGAATATCTTCGCGCAGTTGCGTGATCTCATAACCCGATAGCTGCAGTTGCAATTGCGAGGCGACGTCGGCCGAGGTTAAACCAAACGCCGTGAGTTTTTCGGGGCTCAGTGCCAAATGATAGGCAGGCGCCATTTCATCCCATTCCAAGTGGGGGTCGACAATTGCAGGATCATTGGCCATCACGTTGCGTACTTGGTTGGCGATGTCGCGGACGACTCGGTTATCCGGGCCAAATACACGGAAACTTACCGGCCACGCTACTGGCGGACCGTAGAGCAGGCGAGTGACCCGCACCCGAGCTTCTGGGAATTCCCCTTTATTCACGTGACTTTGCAGCAACTCAATTATCCGATCACGCGCTTTATCGTCGTGGGCAACAACCAACACTTTGGCAAATGCACTATTGGGTTGTTCTGGGTTTGCCGAGATGAAAAATCGCGGTGCGCCGGCGCCAACAAAAGCGCTGAGTGACTTCACATCCACATTGCCGTGTAAAATCCGTTCAATTTTGCGGGTGGTCTGGTCGGTGGTCTGCAACGACGTGCCGTGCGGTAGGTAGACGCTAATCAATACTTCCGGCCGATCTGAGGTTGGGAAGAATTGCTTCTGCACCACTTTGGCCATCAAAAATACCGAAAACATAAACAAACCAACAGTTGCCGCGATCACCTGACGCTTATGGGCAATGCACCATTGCACCAGTTTTCGAAACTTCAGGTAGATGGGGCTGCGGTAGACGTCAATTTGATGTCCCGACAGGTTCGGCAGCATCCGAGTACCCAAATACGGCGTAAACGTGACAGCCACCACCCAAGAGATGATCAAAGCAAAGCCAACCACCCAGAAAATATTGCCGGTGTATTCACCAACGCCGGACTTGGCAAAACCAATAGGTACAAACCCAGAAATGGTCACCAGGGTACCAAACAGCATAGGCGCAGCCGTTGCAGTCCACGCAAAGCCAGCCGCTTTAATACGGTCCATGCCTTCTTCAAGTTTTACCATCATCATTTCGATGGCAATGATCGCGTCGTCCACCAGCAAGCCCAGCGAGATAATCAGCGCGCCAAGTGTGATGCGATCAAGGTTGATGTCCAGCGCACGCATGGTTAAAAAGGTTAAGCCAAGTGTCAGCGGCACGGCGATACCGACGATGAGGCCCGCCCGCAAACCTATGGCGACGATACTGACGGCCATCACGACGATCACGGCGACTAAAAACTTCACTTGGAACAAGTCTACTGCCGCGGTGATCGCATCGGATTGATTCGTCAGCTGGTGCATCGACATCCCTGCAGGCAGCGTCTGCAACTGACCTTGATACCAATGTTCAATTTGTTTACCTAGCTCAAGCCCATTAAAGCCGCGTTGCATGACGACGCCGAGCAAGACCGCATCTTGGCCGTCATTGCGGGCCAGCAGTTGTGGTGGATCCTCGTAACCGCGGCGAATGTCTGCCACGTCCTGCAGACGCAGTGTTTGACCTTGCCAATTGAGACGAATATCCCGCAACTGCTGTAACGTATTGATACGGCTGTCGAGCCGGACACTCACGGCTTGCGCTTGTGTTTGCAGTTGTCCTGCTGGCATTAGCTGCGTTTGTCGTTGCAATTGGCGTTCAACTTCGGAAAATGGCATGGCCAGCGCCGTGAGGCGTTCGCGGTCAAATTCAATGAACACGCGCTCTGGCCGATCGGCGATGATCATGGCTTTTTCAACACCGGGGATCGCAGATAACTGGTCGCGAAAACGCTCCGCCGTTCGACTTAAATCGCGAAACGGCAAGCCGGGGGCTGACAAGGCGTAGAGGGTGAAGTACACATCTGAAAAGCTATCGTTAACGATGGGGCCGATGACGCCTTTGGGCAGTTGCGGCGCTTCATCTTGCATCCGTTTGCGCACTTGGTAAAACAGCTCGGGCACTTCGTGCGAAGGGGTGTAGTCTTTGAATTCGACAATCATGTTGGCCGCGCCGGGTGCGACTTGCACATCGATGCGATTAATCAATCGTACTTCTTGGATGCGCTTTTCCAGTCGGTTGACCACCAGCTGTTCCATTTCTTGATTGGTCGCGCCCGGCCAATAGGCGCTGACCACTAACACCCGAATGGTAAACGTCGGGTCTTCCGCACGCCCCATCGACAAAAATGCCCAGACGCCGCCCAGCAGCGCCATCAGGATGAAAAACAGCGTGATGGATTTTTCGCGAACCGCGAGCAGCGATAGGTTGAACTTCATGGTTGCGTCTCCGCCACCACCATGTTCGGCTGCAGCAGGTGAGTCCCTAGCGCGACTATTTTGCTGCCAATCGGTAAGTCGGTGCGCACTTCGACTGTTTCTGTGTCGATGCGAACCACTTGCACTTTGACTGGATTTACTTTGCCGTCTTTTAGCACCCACACTTGCGCGCCGTTCGCTCTATTATCTAGCGCGCCAAGTGGTACTTCTGCCACACCTTGTTGCTCAAGGGGCAAGCTAAAACGGGTCAACACCACACGGCCTAACGACAGTCCAGTGGCACTTTGCACAATTTTGTAGCGAGCACGGCGCGTCAAGCTGCTAGGATCTGCGCTACCGGCGGCGCTGCGTAGGGATAATCCAATAGGTTCACCGGTGGATGTCACCAAGATACCGGTTTGCGGCGGCACAATACTTTCGGGCAGCTGCACTTCAACATCGAGTTCTTGATCGTTGCCAAGGCCGGCCAGACGCTGGCCCGCTACCACGACTTGACCAGCTTCTGCCGATACATCCAGCACTATGCCATCGCGAGGGGCAATCGCATCACCATACTGCAATGCGTGTGCGGCTTGTTGTTGCTGTGCGGCAGCTGCTTGTAAATTCGCTTTGGCTTCGTTGTAGCGCAGGGTCGCTTGGTCAAGCGCTTGCTCGCTGACTAACTTGCCTTTGATCAGCGCTTGCACTCGTTTGAGATCGGCTTGCGCTGTGTCAAAACTTGCGCTAGCGGCGGAGGCTTGGGCCGATGCCGCGGCGAGGGATTCCGACAAATCTTTTGGATCGAGTGAAAACAACACTTGGCCAGCTTTGACATTATCACCAGGCTCGACGGCTCGTTTGGCTATGCGACCACTAACTTGAAACGCCACCGGGATTTCTTGGCGTGCTTTGATGGTGCCAGTGAGCGTCAATTCGCTTTCGCGTACTAGCTGTAAGGGCTTTGTTAACACGTAATGTGGCTGTTGCTGTACCGAGGATTCTTGTTGCGGTGAACAAGCGACTAATGCAGCGGATACGGAAAAAACTACCAATAATTGACGACGAGTGGGTTGGCGCATGGGCACCTCGGTTTTATAATTTGCAGACGACATCGTCTAAAAATAACGATAACTTAATTATTGAACGATAGCGTTCAATATCGCAAGAGTTTTTTTATGCAAGCAATTCAGGTCGGTAGGCCCGTTGATCGTTCTAAAGATAATGCAATTTTACTTGCAGCGCGCCATTTGTTATCGACACAAGGCGTTAGTTCTTTATCCATGGAGGCTGTCGCGAAAGCTGCCGGCGTGTCAAAAGCCACTTTATACAATCGTTTTGCCAATCGGCAGGTGCTGATTGAGGCGGTGCTGGGTTCACAAACTGAGTTTTTTAGCGAAACGTTACAACAAGCTGGAGCAACTACAGCTGAATCCCAACAAGCCTTGATTGAATCGAGTGTGCGGCTGTTGGAGTTTTTATTGTCCGACGAGCAGCAGTGTTTGATGAATGTAATGCAATCGGGTGCTGAAATTGGTCCTGAGTTGCGCGACATGATGTTTGCCCATGGGCCGGCCGCGACGTTTGCAAACAATGTAGCGTGGCTTTGCAAAGTCGAAGCAGCAGGGCAGTTACACATCGAGGACAAGGCGTTTGCGGCTGAGTGCCTGTTTGGTATGTTGATCGGCATGGATTGGATCCGCGGTATTTTCCGTCAGCCGCCTAATCGCCAACCAGAGTTAATTCGAGCGCATGTTGAACGTGTGGTGCAGTTGTTTTGGCGGATGTTTGCATGAAATCGCAACAGCGGTCAGAGCTGCAAGCACAGCATACGGATGATTTTATCGAGGCAGTCCGTCAGCAGATCATTGCATTTAATGCCCCACATTTCGCAGGTCTGGTTCGGCAACCCCTTGGTTTTGCGCACTACGATGATGATGGCGCGCTGCTTGGCGGCATCGCGGGAAAAACCTTTGGCAATTGGTTCTTGCTCGAATACTTGTGGGTATGCGAAACGCAGCGTGGCAAGGGGCTTGGCCGAGAGTTACTCACCAAGGCTGAGCGAGAAGCCAGCAATCGTGGCTGTCGATTTGTATTGTTGGATACTTTGGATTTCCAGGCGCAGCCGTTTTATCTGGCACAAGGTTATCTGACGCAGTGGGTGCAACAGCAATACCCGCTAGCAGGGGCCAAGTATTATATGACAAAACAGTTGGCTGGCTCTTGCACTGGATCTAACGAGTAGCGCAAGCAATTCACCAATGTACGCATACAAAAAAACCTGCATTAAGCAGGTTTTTTTGTTGGTCGGTACGGCGGGATTTGAACCCACGACCCCTGACACCCCATGACAGTGCGCTACCAAGCTGCGCTACGTACCGACGTGCGGCTTATCTTACTGGCTTTTAGCCGTTTTGCAATGCTCGGTATTTTAACTGCGGCTTTTTTCAGCAGTTGGGTTTTTACTTGTGAATCAATGCGCTGTTGGACCAAGTCAGCGGTATTTGCTGTTGGTGTTGCGGCAACAGTCAGTGGTCTTGCGAAATCGGCAATGTTAAACGGGCTGATAGTTACAAATAACTTTCGATCCAAAATATAAGAAAAATGTAATACAGATCGGTTATGCTGCATTTGCGCTACAAATAATTACAAATATGTCACTGCCTGTAGCGAAATTAACTACAACTACTAGTTTGGGGTTCACAATGCAACAAATACGCACTCGCTGGTTGCTATCCGCCGTAGCAAGTTTGCTATTGGCAGGTCCTGCGCACAGCAAAATAATGATTTCGGAGGTGCTTTACGATGCACCAAATAACGATACGACTGAAGAATTCGTGGAGCTGTACAATGACAGTTGCACCGCGGTTAGTTTGTCTGGCTATTCGTTAACGGACAATGGCGCGACCTTTAACCTATCAGGAACCATCGCCGGCAACGGCTATTTTGTGGTCGCAAAAAGCTCCGCGGCACTGCAAAGCTTGTTTGGTAAAGCGGCGCAACAATCAGGCATGACGTTGTCGCTAGGCAACAGTGGTGATTACGTCAAACTGAAACAAGGCACGACCGAACTTGATATGGTGGCGTTTGAAAATGCTGTCAGCGGCTGGTCCATCGAAGGCATCGATAAATCGATTGAACGCAAATCGCTGACCGATACCAATAGCGTAAACGACTGGCGAGTGACGACCAAAGGCAACCCAACCACAGGTCCATTGTCAGTGACTTGTGGTGGCTCCGGTGGTGGCACGGGCGGTGATACAGGCACCGTCAATTTGCCGACCTATTACGTGAACACTTCAGGTAAAACTGGTGCAGTGCTCAAAGCGCAACTCAACAGCATTTTGCGCGGGCACGTGCGCTTTACCTATGCGCAAGTGTGGGATGCCATCAGCTACACCGACGAAGATCCAAGCAATACCGACAACGTGATTTTGTTGTATGCGGGTCGTTCTCAAGCCAAAACCTTCCGCGCCGGGACCAGCACGTCACAAGATGCGTGGAACCGCGAGCATGTGTGGGCGAAAAGCCATGGTTTCCCAGATGAAGCCCAGTATGCCCATACCGATCTGCACCATTTGCGCCCAGAAGATGTGTCGTTAAATTCAACGCGGGGTAACAAAGATTTTGATATTGGTGGCTCAACCATCGCCGAAGCGCCTTTGAACAAAACCGACACCGACAGCTTTGAGCCGCGGGATTCGGTCAAAGGCGACGTTGCCCGCATGCTGTTCTACATGGATACGCGGTATGAAGGTGGCGATGAAACAGGCACACCGGATTTATCGATCCCAAACATCGCACCGACTGGCAGCACAGCACCGCAAATGGGCAAACTGTGCACCTTAGTAGCTTGGCACAAAGCCGATCCAGTTGATGCTTTTGAACAACGTCGCAACAATCGTATTTATGAATTGCAGAAAAACCGCAATCCATTTATCGACAACCCGCAATGGGTAGCAGCGATTTACGGCGCTTCATGCCCCTAAGCATGGCATCGACCTGATACTTTTAAAAAGCACCGGTTCGCCGGTGTTTTCTTTTATAAAAACGTTTTTATCCACTGCTCGGCAATTAACAATCCACGGCTAGCTACTGCACAAAATGCCTTTGCTCCTCTACAATGCCGACACTTCACCTACGCCGGTAACCCATAATTAGAACGGCCAAGCCGCCCCGAGGTTTTATGACATCCATTTTAAATCGTCAGGTCAATGCCACCGACTTAGTGCAAAGTGGTGATTTTTTGGGCTTTAGTTTAAGTTTTCCAGAGCATCACCCAGCCTTTGATTACGTCACCGAACAAGGCATTCGTGTTGAGGTGTGGGACAGCGGCATCGCCTGTTTGACCCCCGCGCAATCGACAACGCAAGATATAGTGTTGAGCTGTGGTATTCATGGCAACGAAACTGCGCCTATTGAACTAGTAGCTAAGCTGGTGCAAGACATTTTAACTGGCGTCTTGCCATTGACCTGTCGGTTGCTGGTGCTCATTGGCAATCCACCCGCCATCAATGCCGCCAAGCGGGAATTAGTCGATAACTTGAACCGACTGTTTTCTGGCCATCACAGCAAAGGTGACTTCACGCCATCGTGGGAACGCAGCCGGGCCGCGCTATTAGAACAAGCGGTGCTGCGGTTTTATCAGTCGGTTGAAGAGGGGCGCCATCGCGCTTTATATGACTTACACACGGCTATTCGTGGATCTGTGCATGAGAAATTCGCAGTCTATCCGTTTTTGCATGGCGAGCCATGGTCTGAAGCACAGTTGCGGTTTTTAGCCGCCTGTGGCGTGAACACCTTTTTATTGATGCAAACGCCCGCTTCAACCTTTAGTTACTTCGCCGCGCAAACGGCTAAAGCGCATGGTTTTACGCTAGAACTTGGCAAAGTCCGACCTTTTGGTCAAAACGACATGTCGCGTTTTGCCGAGTGTGACACTATGTTGCGTAAGCTGCTGTCAGGAGTGGGATTGGACTTAGCGCCGTTTGCTGAGATCGCGTTTCATTTCTTTGTCGTAAGTCGCTCGATTAACAAACAGACCGAGCAATTTAAGTTATGTTTTGCCAATGACATTGAAAACTTTACGCAATTTCCATTGGGTACTGTGCTTGCTGAAGATGGTGGAGCACAAATCACCGTGGATGAAGTGGGCGAAGCGATTATTTTCCCCAACGCCAACGTAGCGCTGGGTCAACGCGCTATGCTGTTGGTCAAACCGACAGATATCCGCGGTCAAACAGCGCCATAACGCCGCCTCGACATCAACAAAAGCCATCACATGAACGACCAAAAAGCTGCTGTTGCCCTGCAGCTTTTTGTTTATTTTGCTAGAAGTCAGCCATTGTAATTTCAGTAGATATCTCTTTGTTGAGTTATTCGGATAAGGAAAACTTATGCGAAGGCGTGGAAAAATTCACGGAAAAACCGGCTGTGTGCTAGTGTTTTAGACGGTTTACGCGTTGCAATACAGTTTACGTAAAGGTAAAGTTGCGGCGCTGGATTCCAGATTTACACAGCAATCCACTTGTGACTTGACGTACACGTAAACTTAAAAATGCAAGCACAGGTGAGATCCAGGGGAGAAGCTAGCTTGGCAGCGGCGCTGCCAAGCTAGTCTGGTTCAACATCTGCGTGACCGGGCAAACAACCAAGGTCCAGGTCCGCGCAATGCAAACGAGAGATCTATGACCAACCCGAATAACGCCACGATTTCGACTGTGCATACCGCTGAATTCACCAGCGGCCATGCGCTACAAATCCCAACCCTCCGTATCCTCAATGACGACGGCACCATTTATGAAGGTGCAACAGCACCTGAATTGAGCAAAGAACTGGCGCTGAAAATGTACAACACTATGACCTTTATTCGCGTGTTGGACGAGCGGATGCTTGCCGCGCAGCGCCAAGGTCGTATCAGCTTTTATATGCAATGTTTAGGTGAAGAAGCGGCGACGATCGGCTCGGCAGCGGCACTGGACGATGCTGACATGATCATGGCGCAATACCGCGAACAAGGAGCATTGCGCTACCGTGGTTTTACGTTAGAACAGTTTATGAACCAACTGTTTTCCAACGAAAAAGACTTAGGTAAAGGCCGTCAAATGCCAGTGCATTACGGTTCGAAAGATATCCATTACATGACCATTTCTAGCCCGCTAGCGACGCAAATTCCGCAAGCGGCTGGTTATGCCTACGCGCAAAAACTGCGTGGCTTGAAAAACGTCACCATTTGTTATTTTGGTGAAGGTGCTGCGTCTGAAGGTGACTTCCACGCCGGCTTGAACATGGCGGCTGTGCACAAAGCACCGGTGCTGTTTTTCTGCCGCAACAATGGTTACGCCATCTCTACGCCAGCCAATGAGCAGTTCAAAGGTGATGGTATCGCGTGTCGTGGTGTGGGTTATGGCATGAAGTCCATTCGTGTCGATGGCGCCGATATTCTGGCCGTGTATCAAGCGACCAAAATGGCGCGTGACTATGCTTTAGCAACCAACGAGCCAGTGCTGATCGAATCTATGGCCTACCGCTTAGGTGCACACAGCTCGTCAGACGACCCAACTGGTTATCGCTCCAAAGAAGAAGAAGAGAAATGGCGTAAGGTTGACCCGATCGCCCGTTTCCGCGCTTATTTGGTTGCCAAGGGCTGGTTGGATGAAGACGCCGACAAAGCATCGTTGGATGCACTGCGCCAAGAAATTCTGGATGCATTAAAAGTTGCCGAAAAAATCCAAAAACCTGCGTTGGAAGAGCTGTTTAACGATGTATACGCCGAGCCAATCCCTGAGCTTCAGCGTCAATACGAAGCACTGAAAGAACACATCCGTAAATATCCGGATGCGTATCCAATTACCTCAGGGAGAATCTAAGCATGGCCAAGATGAACTTATTACAAGCCATCAACAACGCCCTGGACATCGCAATGGCGCAAGACGAGCGCGTGGTGTGTTTTGGTGAAGACGTTGGCTTTTTTGGTGGTGTGTTTCGCGCCACGTCCAAACTGCAAGAAAAATACGGGAAAGATCGCTGCTTTAACACACCGCTAGTCGAGCAAGGCATCGCCGGTTTTGCCAACGGTATGGCCGCGCAAGGCATGAAGCCGGTAGCCGAAATTCAATTCGCCGATTACATCTTCCCAGCGTTTGACCAAATCGTTAACGAAGCGGCCAAATTCCGTTACCGCTCAGGCAACGAATTCAACGTCGGCGGCTTGGTGTTCCGCACGCCATACGGTGGCGGTATTGCGGGTGCGCATTACCATAGCCAATCGCCAGAAGCCTATTTTGCCCATACGCCGGGTCTTAAAATCGTGGTGCCTCGCAACCCACATCAAGCCAAAGGATTATTGCTGGCGTCGATTGCTTGCCCAGATCCAGTGATTTTCTTTGAACCGAAAAAACTGTATCGCGCATCAGTCGGCGAAGTGCCTGAAGAGTATTACGAAATCGAAATCGGCAAGGCCGAAATCGTCAAACCTGGCAACCAAGTCACAGTGCTGGCGTGGGGCGCACAAATGGAAATTTGTGAAAAGGCCGTTGAAATGGCCGAAGCCGCTGGTATTTCTTGTGAACTGATTGACCTGCGCAGCATATTGCCATGGGACGTTGACACAGTGGCGGAGTCTGTGAAGAAAACCGGCCGTTTAGTGATTAACCACGAAGCGCCTTTAACCGGTGGTTTTGCTGGTGAAATTGCTGCGACTATTCAAGAACGTTGTTTCTTACATTTGGAAAGCCCAATTCAACGTGTCTGTGGTTTGGACACCCCATACCCACTGGCGCTGGAAAAAGAATACGTGGCCGACCATTTAAAAACGTTCGAAGCTATTAAAGCTGCAGTGAACTTCTAAGCGGAGCCGGTAATGAAAAAAGATTTTATTCTGCCGGATATCGGTGAAGG
>DMYW01000026.1:0-61390 GCA_003482455.1 Rheinheimera sp.
CCAGTGTTTTCTTCACTTCAAGACGAGAAGCCACAGTTTTTTGACGCATCAGAATCGCTTTTTGGCGGTTTTTCGCATCTGCTAACTTTTCTTGCAGCTGCGCTGTTTCGTCTTGCAACTTCGCGATATGTTGGTCTAACACTTCCATATCTTTTGCGACGGCTTGTGCCTGGTCGGACGCTTTTTGACGCTCAATTAACGCTGAACGTGCTAAATCTTCGCGCTCTTTGCTAAGAGCCAATTCGGCTTTGCCTTGCCACTCGTTGACTTCGTCTTGCAGACGGCTCACCACGCGTTGCAGCTCTTTTTTCTCTGCAATCGTTTTGGCGGAAGTTGAGCGCACTTCCACTAAGGTGTCTTCCATTTCTTGGATGATCAAGCGGACCATTTTTTCAGGATCTTCCGCTTTATCTAATAAAGCGTTGATGTTTGAGTTGATGATGTCTGAGAAGCGAGAAAAGATACCCATGATTGTTACCTCAAATTGTCAGTTGGTTCGAGATTTACTATTCAGAATCGATGCCAACTTCAAAAAATATTTTAAGCTATTGATTTATATTAATTTAATTTAAATTCCAGGTTTGCTAGCTAAGAAGCATTTTTTTAAATACACTAACTATTAGCAAAATTAACCAATAAGTGGCAATCGGAATGGCAAGAGCGTTTCAACAGGACAACTTAGTCGGTCAATCTAACAGTTTTTTGAACGTTTTGGATCAAGTGTCGCAGATCGCCCCCCTGAACAAACCTGTGCTGATCATTGGTGAGCGCGGCACAGGTAAAGAACTCATTGCCGCGCGTCTGCATTTCTTATCCCAACGCTGGGACCAAAACTATTTAACCCTCAACTGTGCCTCTCTCAATGAAAACCTTTTAGAAAGTGAGCTGTTTGGCCATGAAGCCGGTGCATTTACCGGCGCGAGCAAGCGACATGAAGGGAGATTTGAGCGCGCAAACTTCGGTACCTTATTTCTGGATGAGTTAGCCAACACTCCAGGCTTGGTGCAAGAGAAGTTGCTGCGGGTCATTGAATACGGCGAATTTGAAAGGGTTGGTGGCTCTCGCCCCATCAAAGTCGATGTACGGCTGATTTGTGCCACCAACGAGGACTTACCGGGCATGGCCGAACGCGGCGAGTTCCGGGCCGATTTGCTCGATCGCCTAGCCTTTGACGTGATCACACTGCCACCGATGCGTGAACGCCGTGAAGACATCCTGATGTTAGCGGAACACTTCGCGATCAACATGGCGCGTGAGCTGAACTTTGAGCTGTTTAGCGGCTTCTCAGAAAAAGCCAAGCGAGCCTTACTTGATTATGACTGGCCAGGTAACGTGCGTGAATTAAAAAACGTGGTTGAACGCAGTGTCTATCGCACGAATAATCCATATGTGCCGGTTCATGACATTTTGTTTGACCCATTCGAATCGCCTTACAGACCTAAAGCGAGAGTTCGCACGCACGACCGAGTGGCATCTGTGGTGCCTGTGAGTGTGAACGCAGAACCCAGCTTTGTACCAACAGCTACACCGATATCACAGGTCACAGCACAAACACCGGTTTCTCCGCAGTTCCCTTGTGACTTCACCCAATTATCGGAACAATTTGAAATTCAGATGATCAAGGATGCGCTGGCTGCTTGCCAGTTTAACCAGAAAAAAACTGCAGATGCCCTTAATCTCACGTATCATCAGCTGCGTGGATATATGAAAAAATACAAACTCTTAGACAGTCAACAATGAAAAATTGGCTTTTAGGCGCGACCAGCATCGCATTAGCTGGGTTGCTCGCAGGCTGCAATCCCCCAGAACTGAGTTCAACAACGGTCGACGGGATCGTCTATTGCGCGGAAGGATCTCCCGAAGTATTTAACCCGCAATTAGTTACATCTGGCACCACGATCGATGCGATTAGTCAGCATCTGTATGACAGATTAATTGATATCGACCCGGCATCTGGTCGTTTAGTGCCGTCATTAGCTAGTCAATGGACTGTCTCGGACGATGGCTTGACCTACAGGTTTACCCTGCGCAACAGTGTGGCTTTTCATCACACCAGCTATTTCAAACCTAGCCGGTTTTTAAACGCAACAGACGTAGAGTTTACGTTCAATCGGGTGCTTGATAAGTCCAATCCATTTCATTTTGTTGCAACTGAATACCCCTATTTTGCCAGTGTCGGTTGGCAAAGCTTGGTTGCGAAAGTCACAGCAGTCGATCCTGAGCATGTGGAATTCGTGCTTAATCAGCCTGATAGCAGTTTCTTGTCCACGCTCGCTACCGATTTTTCTGCGATCCTGTCCGCCGAGTATGCTCAGCAGTTACAGCAGCAGAAACAAGAGCCCAAACTTGATGAATTGCCTGTCGGCACGGGGCCATTTAAGTTTCGTGAATACCAAAAAGATGTGTTGATTCGTTACTACCAACATGAAGATTATTGGCGCAAAGCTGTAAAACCTCAGCAATTGGTGATCGACATAGTCCCGGATAACACCAAGCGGCTAGCCAAGTTGTTAACTCATGAATGTGATGTAGCGCCAATTCCACGCATGGCCGAGTTATCCATGCTGTCACACAGCACAGATTTTCATATTGATGAACAAACCGCGATGAACGTTGGATATTGGGCCTTTAATACGCAAAAACCGCCGTTTAATGACAGCCGTGTCCGCCGCGCGTTAGCGCATGCAATCAATCGTCAAAACATTCTGCAAGCTGTGTATTTTGGCCAAGCTGTGGCTGCACAATCCGTTTTACCGCCAAACTCTTGGGCGTACAACGACAAGGTGCAAGCGCCAGCCTATGATCCAGAAACAGCCAAAGAACTGCTCGCGGCGGCTGGCTATCCAAAAGGCTTTAGCATGGATATTTGGGCTATGCCGGTGCAGCGGAATTACAACCCTAATGCGCAAAAAATGGCAGAACTCATTCAAGCAGATTTAGCCCAAGTGGGTATCCGAGCTCGGATCATCTCTTATGAATGGAACACCTTTCGCCGCAAGCTAAAAGACTTCGAGCATGACTCAGTCCTGATCGGATGGTCTGCCGATAATGCCGACCCAGACAACTTCTTTCGTCCCCTGTTTAGTTGTGCTGCAGCGCAAAGCGGCAGTAACCGAGCCAATTGGTGTGATCCCACCTTTGACCAGTTTATTAGCAACGCAGTATTAACTACCCAAATGGAACAAAGACGCAGTTTCTATTTAGCTGCCCAACAATATTTGATTGAACAAATGCCATTGCTGCCAATTGCTCACTCAAAACGCTTTTTAGTGCATGGGCAAAATATCGAAGGCATAGAAACCAATCCTTATGGCGGTATCAACTTCGCGCGGGCGGAGAAACGACCATGATTATCCGGTATTTGTTACGTCGTTTATTTCTTTTGTCATTTGTGTTTGTTGCCGCGACTTGTTTTACTTTCAGTTTGAATTACTTCTACCCGGGCGATTTGCTGACAAATTTTTCTGGGATCCAGCAAATTGACGATGCGCAACGCCAAACACTTGCCGCTTCGATGGGCTTGGAACAATCCGTCGTTCAGCAATACATTTTGTATGTGCAGCGGCTGGTGGCTGGTAACTGGGGCTTGTCATTTGCAACGCAGCAGCCGGTGATCGGTGAAGTACAAACTGTATTACCTGCAACGCTTGAGTTAGCAGCCTACGCCTTATTGGTTTCGCTAGTAATTGGTATCCCGCTGGGTCTGTTGGCTGCAATCAAACACGAATCATGGTTTGAGCGCACTGTCTCCACTCTATCTAGCATTGGCTATTCGCTACCCGTCTTTTGGTGGGCTTTGTTGCTCATCATGCTGTTTTCGCTGCATTGGGGTTTGTTACCTACGTCAGGTCGTTTAAGTGTGTTGTATGAGATCCCACAAGTGACTGGATTTATGTTGCTGGATATTTTGTTAGCTCCAGTTCCTTACCAAACTGAAGCGCTGCGCGATGCCATTCGGCATTTAGCCTTGCCGACACTAATCTTAGCGACTTACCCAACAACCGTAATGATCCGTTTTGTGCGCGACTCGATGCTGGAAGTGCTCGCGCAGAATTATGTAAAAACAGCGCGCGCTAAAGGACTTAGTCGCTCGCAAGTGCTCTATCACCATGGTTTGCGTAACGCACTTTTACCAGTCACCCATCAAGTTGGTTTGCAATTTAGTACGTTAATCACCTTGGCGATGATGACCGAGGTTATTTTCTCATGGCCCGGTATTGGGCAATGGCTAATCAGCAGTATTTACCAACGTAACTTCACAGCGATTCAGGCTGGCGTTTTGGTGATATCAAGTGTTGTTGTTGCGGTAAATATGTTCACAGAAATCCTGCATACCCTGCTCAATCCATTGGCGAGGAAAGACGCATGAACGTGAAAAAACTTCGCCTGTATTACGAGGAAAACAACCGACGACCACTTACCCTGCTGTGGAAGCATTTCGTCAATCAACACTTTTCTGTTGCTGCGCTAATCACTCTCAGTGTGGTGTTTGTCATCGCGATTCTGGCGCCTGTGTTAACGCCACACTCGCCCTACTTACAAAATTCTGAACTATTGCTTATGCCACCGTCTTGGCAAAACAATGGTTTAGTGACGTATCCACTTGGCACTGATGACTTAGGAAGAGACCAACTTTCACGACTGATGCTAGGTGCCAGTTATACCTTTGGTATGGCCTTGCTGACGACCTTGTTGGCGATGTTGTTGGGATTGGTGCTCGGCGCCCTAGCAGGGATGAGCTCTGGCGTAAAATCCAGTATTTTTAATCACTTATTAGATTTGGCGCTAACAATCCCTTCATTACTTCTAGCGATTGTCATTGTCGCAGTATTAGGCCCCGGCTTAGTCAATACGGTGTGGGCGGTAACGTTTGCGTTGTTGCCGCATTTTGTCCATGGCACACGTGATGCGATATCTAAACAACTCAAGCAAGACTATGTGCTGGCTTATCGGTTAGATGGTGCAAATGACTGGCAAATCTTGCGATCCGTGGTTCTCCCCAATTTATGGGAATCGATAACCTTGTTGTTTACCATGGCTTTTTCGACGGCAATTTTAGATATTGCGGCGATGGGCTTTTTAGGCCTTGGTGCACAAGCGCCTACGCCTGAATGGGGCACTATGGTAGCGGATGCCTTGGATTCGATCTATTTAGCGCCTTGGTGTGTTGCCCTGCCCGGCTTTCTGATCTTTGTCACAGTGCTATCGATTAACTTAGTCGGTGATGGCTTGCGTGTTGCTATGCAAAAACGGCGGGAAAACTAATGCAGTTGTTAGATATTCGCAATTTATCGCTGGAACTTGCTACACCCGAAGGTCTGATTTGTGCGGTCGATCGGGTTAACTTGTTGATCCGGGAAGGTGAAGTTCGCGGCTTAGTGGGCGAATCTGGTTCTGGTAAAAGCCTGATTGCAAAAGCAATTATGGGCGTATTAAACAATCGATGGCATGTAAAAGCCGACCGCTTTAGTTGGAACGGCCAAGATTTGTTACGGTTGCCCTACGAAGAGCAACGCCGCATCATCAGCCGTGATGTCGCCATGATTTATCAAGAGCCCAGCCGTAGCATGGATCCAACAGCTCCGGTCGGCGAGCAAATTATGGAGTCAATTCCAGACCATGTCATACAAGGTGTCAGTTGGTGGCAACGCGGTTACTTCCGTAAAGCTCGGGCCAAGGCGCTGCTGCATAAAGTAGGGATCAAAGACCATCTAACCGTTTGGAATAGCTACCCTTATCAGCTATCCGAAGGTATCTGCCAAAAAATCTCAATTGCCATGGCCATCGCCAAAGACCCAAAGCTGTTAATCGCCGATGAACCGACCACAGCTCTGGAATCAACCACTCAAGCCCAGTTATTTCGGTTACTTGCCAGTTTGAATCAACTGAAAGGCATGTCGATTTTGCTAATTAGCCACGAGCTGGAAACTGTCGCCAGAATCACCGATACAATTAGTGTCTTGTATTGCGGTCAGTTGGTGGAAGCTGGTGAAACCGCCACACTTTTGAAACGACCACGTCACCCCTATACAGACGCACTGATAAAAAGTGTACCGGAATTCCAACCCGATTTGGCGTTTAAACAACAACTGTATGCGCTGCCTGGGTCAATCCCAACTCTGCAACATTTGCCGATCGGTTGTCGCCTTGGGCCGCGCTGCCCCAATGCTCGGCGCGAGTGCGTCCGTACACCGCAACTCGAAAAGCAACAAAATCACTATTTTAGTTGCCACTTCCCGCTGAATAGGAGTGACGATGAATAACCTGCTAGACGTCAAAAACCTGTTCAAAACCTACCAAAAGTCGACCGGTTTGTTTAGTCACAAGAAAATTGAAGCGCTTAAGGACATCAGTTTTCATCTCAAAGCCGGAGAGACCTTGGCGCTGTTAGGTGAAACCGGTTCGGGAAAAAGTACTGTTGCAAAGATATTGGTCGGGATCGAACGGCCGGACAGTGGTGAGATCCAATTTGATGGCCTTAAAATCGATTGTTGCGATCACAACGCGACCAACCGCCGCATCCGTTACATCTTCCAAGAAGCAGCTCGCAGCTTGAATCCAAATCAGAAAATCGCTGATATTTTGCATGCCGTGTTGCGCTATTCGACCACGATGGACAATGAACAGCGGCAGCAAAAAATCGCTGAGACATTATTGTTGCTTGGCTTGCTGCCCGAACACGCTAACTATTACCCACACATGTTTTCTGGGGGACAATTGCAACGAGTTGCCTTGGCTCGAGCTTTGATCCTTGATCCAAAAGTATTGATATTAGACGAAGCGTTGACCGCGCTTGACCCCTCGTTACGCGCACAAATCGTCAACTTGCTGTTAGAACTGCAACAAAGTACAGGCTTATCTTACATCCTTATTACCAACCAGCTTCGGTTAGTTCGGCATATGGCAGATCAAACCATGGTCATGTACCAAGGGCGAGCATTGGACTACGCACCGACGCAGCAGGTTTTTAAAGCTCCAGAACACGATTACACCAAAAAGCTGTTGGCAAGCTCACCCAGTTAGCCATTTCGATGCTGCAAGCAAAAAAAAAGCCCGCAACTGCGGGCTTTCTTTCATCAACAATGCTTATTCGGTTGGTGTTTCCGTCATTGGCATCATTTCGATTTTCGCTTGATCACGCAGTGACTTCACAATAGCTTGATAACGAACTTGACCGAGTTGTTGCGCTAACGCGTACAGCTCTTCGTCAGAAGCTTCTTTAGCTGGTGGCACTGGTGTTACTTTTTGTAGAGCAATCACCGCACTGTCACCGGTAGTTTGGCGTGCAATTGCCACGCTCGGTTTATCCGTCGGATGTGGCATTTCAAATACTTTCGTCCGAATGTTCGCATCCAATTCACCGCTAAAACGCGCTTGGGCTTTTTGCTGTTGAACCGAATAACCAGCAGCTGCAGCCAATTCTTGCAGCGACTTGCCCGCTTGAACTTCAGTCTGCATTGCATTCGCTGCCGCTTCAGCCAATACCGCGCTTTGTTCTGCGACATAAGCCACTTCTACGTCAGTTTTAACATCGGCAAATGGACGAACTTGCGCCTTTTTGTGCTCAGCGATACGAGCGACAACCACATGATTGTCACCTAAATCAATCACTTCGCTATTTGTTGTGCTATCAACAAAACCTTCGTTGAATACAACATCCAGCAGCTTTGGTTGATTCACTTCAGCAGGCGCGTTGTTGCGAGCAAACAAACCAGTTGTCTTCACTGTTGCGCCCACTGCTTTCGCTGCATCATCTAAGCTGTCAGCCACTTCAAACGACACTTCACCAAGTTTTTGCTGCAGGTCGATGAACTTCTCGTGTGCTTTTTCAGACTTCAATGTCGCGATGATTTCATCTTTTGCTGCTTCAAATGGCTTTTGTTGTGGCGCCACTAGTTCAGTTAACTTGATGATATGGTAACCAAACGATGTTTTAACCACGCCAGACACATCACCTACTTTGGCAAGTTCATAAGCGGCTTTTTCAAACTCTGGTTCAAATTTGCCTGGCGCGACAAATTCTAAGTCACCACCGTTTTCCGCAGAAAATGTATCGGCGGAATTCGTCTTTGCGAGCTCGGCGAAGTCAGCGCCTTGATTAAGCTGAGCCAACAAGGCTTCTGCTTTGGCTTTAACTTCAGGGTTTTCTTCGGCTGACTCTAACAAGATATGCGAAACGCGACGACCTTCTTCTGTCTTGTAACGCGCAGTGTTTGCGTCGTAATAGCTTTTGGCATCATCGTCAGAAACCACAATGCCCGCGGCTAAATCAGCGCCTTTTAGCTCAACATACTGCAGCGCAATTTGCTCTGGCGTCTCATACTTGGTTTGGTTGATCTGGTAGTAATCTTGCAGCTTCTGTTCAGACTTATCGACCTTCGCCGCAAAATCAGCCGCTTTAATCGTGACATAATCAAAATCACGCGTTTGCTGCTGCAGGGTAATTAACGTCGCCATTTCGCCAGGTAATGCGAATTCAGACAACGACATGCCCAACAAGTACTGATTCTTTTGCATGTCACTGCGCAGCATCTCTGCCAGTTGGTCAGCCGTTAAATTATTTTGACGCAACACAGATTCATACAGAGTTTGGTCAAACTTGCCGTCTGTTTGAAACTGCGGCATTTTGACAATGTAATCTTTGATGGCTTGTTCACTGATCGCCATCTTTAACTCTTTGGCGTGCTGTGCAAACAAGGTCTCATCAACGAGACTGTTTACAACCTGCAAACGCAAGTTGTTCATGTAATTTTTGTCGGCAGACAACGCATCAAACATCTCACCGTATTGCTGTTGCATACGGTTACGTGCGTTTTGGAACTGCTGTTCGAACTTGTTTCGCGTGATCTTCTCACCGTTTACCACGGCTACTGAATCACTCGCGCTGCTGCTGAAATAACTGCTAACGCCTGAAATTGCAAACGTCAACACTACGAAGCCGAGGATACCTTTGGCGATGGCGCCCTGCGACCCTTCTCTGATTTTATCTAACATGCTTGATAATTCTCTTTCACTGCCATGGCTGGCACTACATCGGCTGGCTTAAAAAAAAAGCGCATCTTATCAGATGCGCCTTTTTTCTAGAAGCTTTGACGAGCAGTAACAATGTTTTATCAGGTTTGACTAACTTACACTGCACAGCTCTACCCGAGCCTGAACATCTCACCCGGCGCGCCGGACAAACGCTCTTAGTTAACGCTGTCTTTTAAAGCTTTGCCTGGCTTGAAAGAAGGGATTTTCGCAGCTGCGATTGGGATTGCATCACCAGTTTGTGGGTTACGGCCAGTACGAGCAGCGCGTTCGCGAACTGCAAAAGTACCAAAACCAACCAACGCAACTGAATCACCTTCTTTTAATGCTTGGCCAACGGCTTCGATGAACGCGTCAAGAGCACGACCCGCTGCCGCTTTAGAAATGTCTGCACCTGCAGCGATTTTGTCGATAAGTTGAGACTTGTTCACAATATCATCCCCTTCAATTGTTATTATTTTCTACAACCAGATTAAGATTGAATGCTTGGCATCGGCCTTTGTTATATCAAGCGATGTAATCGCTTGCAAGCCAATTTCCAAGGGTCCTTGAAAATTGTCGCTCCGCGCTAAGCCTTGTCAAACAAGGCTTGCGCCGAAACTGCCCCTAAATTAGCACAGTCGGCGCAATTGAAAAGCCCCTAAACTGGATTTTTTTGGCTTTTTTTGGCTTTGCTGTTCTTTTTTTCCTCTGTGATCACAGACATACCGGTTGGCGGCTCTTGTAAAGCCAGTTCCAACACCTCGTCAATCCATTTCACAGCTCGAATTTCCAGATCCTTTTTCACGTTCTCTGGAATATCTTTTAAATCACGTACGTTGTCATGTGGGATCAGCACTCGTTTGATGCCACCGCGATGTGCTGCCAGTAGCTTCTCTTTTAAGCCACCAATTGGCAACACTTCACCGCGCAAGGTGATTTCACCAGTCATCGCCACATCAGCACGCACAGGATTGCCTGTAAGACTTGATACCAACGCCGTCACCATCGCAATACCGGCACTTGGACCATCTTTTGGTGTAGCACCTTCAGGCACGTGAATGTGAATATCACGCTGCTCGTAGAAGTCTGCATTGATGCGCAGTTGCTCAGTGCGGCTGCGCACGACTGTCATGGCCGCTTGGATGGATTCTTTCATCACATCGCCCAGCGAACCTGTATAGGTAAGCTTGCCTTTGCCAACGACGGCCGCGGCTTCAATGGTCAGCAAGTCACCACCCACTTCGGTCCAGGCAAGGCCAGTCACTTGACCCACTCGGTTGCTGTCTTCCGCTTTACCGTAGTCAAAACGATGCACGCCCAGATAATCTTCGAGATTTTTATCTGTAATGGTGACTGACTTGCCCGATTTGCCGAGCAAAATCTCTTTGACAGCTTTACGACACAGTTTTGAGATTTCACGTTCAAGACTACGCACACCAGCTTCGCGAGTGTAATAACGAATAATGCCAACAATAGCGCTATCATCGATGGTCAGCTCGCCTTTACGAAGGCCGTTGCGTTCCATCTGTTTACCAACCAAATGCTGTTTGGCGATATTGAGTTTCTCGTCCTCGGTGTAACCCGATAAGCGAATCACTTCCATCCGGTCCAATAATGCGGCAGGAATATTCAGGCTGTTACTGGTGGCAAAGAACATCACATCCGATAAGTCGTAATCGACTTCAAGGTAGTGATCGCTAAACGCCGAGTTTTGTTCAGGATCTAAGACCTCTAACAAAGCGGCGGCTGGGTCACCACGGAAATCCGATGCCATTTTGTCGATTTCATCTAACAAAAACAGCGGGTTACGAACGCCGACTTTGGCCATCTTTTGAATAATTTTACCCGGCATAGAACCGATGTAAGTCCGACGGTGACCACGAATTTCAGCTTCGTCACGCACGCCGCCCAAAGCCATGCGCACGTATTTGCGACCTGTCGCTTTAGCAACAGACTGACCGAGCGAAGTTTTACCGACGCCTGGAGGCCCAACTAAGCACAAAATAGGCCCTTTTAACTTGTTGACGCGTTGCTGTACGGCAAGATATTCAAGGATCCGTTCTTTAACCTTTTCAAGGCCATAGTGATCGGCATCCAAAATTTCTTCAGCATGAGCCAAATTCTTTTTGACCTTAGAGCGAGCTTTCCAAGGCACTTGCGTCAGCCAATCAATGTAGGAGCGCACCACGGTCGCTTCCGCTGACATGGGTGACATCATTTTCAGTTTTTGCAGCTCAGCGGTCGCTTTGGTTTTTGCATCTGCTGGCATCTGCGCCGCATCGATCTTGCGATTGATGGTTTCAAATTCATCCGGCGCGTCATCGAGGTCGCCGAGTTCTTTTTGAATGGCTTTCATTTGCTCATTCAAATAATACTCGCGCTGGCTTTTTTCCATCTGCTTTTTGACGCGACTGCGAATGCGGCGTTCAACTTGCAAAATGTCGATTTCGCTTTCCATCATCGCCATCAGGAACTCTAAGCGCTCTTTGACATCGATGATTTCTAACACCTTTTGCTTGTCTTCGACTTTCAGCGACATATGCGCAGCCATGGTGTCAGCCAAGCGCGCAGCATCGTCAATGCCAGACAGTGCAGTCAGCACCTCTGGTGGGATCTTTTTGTTGAGTTTGATGTAGCCTTCAAATTGATTGACGGCTGAACGTAAAAACACTTCCTCTTCGCGGCCTTCCAGTTCAGGCGATTTGATCACATCAACATACGCCATAAAGGTGTTTTCAGTGTCGGTGAAACCAGCGAGTTTGGCGCGGCGACCACCCTCCACCAGCACTTTGACGGTGCCATCTGGCAGTTTTAACAACTGTAAAATGGTCGCGATAGTACCGACTTTAAAAAGGTCGTCTTCACTTGGGTCATCGAGCGCGGCATCTTTTTGCGCTACTAGAAATATTTGTTTGTCTTTATCCATCGCCGCGTCTAGGCATTTGATGGACTTAGCGCGTCCAACAAACAGCGGGATGACCATATGGGGATAGACTACGACGTCGCGCAATGCCAACACGGGCATATGCAAACGTTCGACTGAATTCTCTGTCATTAATCGTCTCTCGAGTATTGCATGCAGGCAGGATTACTGGAGTATATGGGGCTGCAAAGTCAGAACTCAACGCCACATTAAAAAAAACTCTTGTTTGTTTAAACGAACTTACACAGAGTTTGGTTCAACACACGGGCACCAAGGCGCACGTTCATCGACACATAAATGGCGGATCTCACCAAAGACTGGAGGGTTATCCAGTGCCGCTACTGCGACTGCAATCAGGTTGTCTGGCTCGTGTTGATGATGCCAAAACAAACTTGAGCCACAGTGCTGGCAAAAACCACGCAGCACGTCTGGGGATGACCGATACCAGCGCAGCGCCGCTATCTCCGTCAACTGCAGTGACGCATACGGTACGCTTAGGTAAGTCGCAAACGCCGCCCCGTGCTGGCGTTGACAGATCCGGCAGTGACAGTGACTGACCCGCACCGGTGGTTCGTGAATGCTGAATGTAACAGCTTGACACAAGCACTGACCTTGCAACATGGCTTTCCCTTGAAACAACAAAGGCCCCGCAGGGCCTTTGAACTTACTCAGACACCGCTTTATCGGTGCTTTGATACATCAAAATCGGTTTGGAATCACCTTTGATCACGCTTTCATCCACCACCACTTTGGCGACGTCTTGCATCGATGGCAACTCGTACATGGTATCAAGCAGCACACCTTCTACAATTGAACGCAAGCCACGGGCACCGGTTTTCCGATCCATCGCCCGCTGCGCAATCGCAGTTAGCGCATCTTCACGGAATTCAAGCTCAACACCTTCCATTTGGAACAGCGCGCCGAATTGTTTGATCAAGGCGTTTTTTGGCGAGGTCAAAATTTGGATCAGTGCCGCTAAATCCAATTCAGTCAGCGTTGCGACTACCGGCAGACGACCGATGAACTCAGGGATCAAACCGAACTTAACCAAGTCTTCTGGCTCAACATCGCGGAAACTTTCCGTCAAGCTGCGGCTCGATTCTTTGCTTTTCACTTCAGCGCCAAAGCCGATGCTTGAGCCTTTTGCGCTGCGTTGTTCGATGATCTTATCCAGCCCCGCAAATGCGCCACCACAGATAAACAGGATTTTAGAGGTGTCAACCTGCAAGAACTCTTGTTGTGGATGCTTACGACCACCTTGTGGTGGCACAGCCGCTACAGTCCCTTCGATCAGCTTCAACAGCGCTTGCTGCACGCCTTCACCCGACACGTCACGTGTGATGGAAGGGTTTTCCGACTTACGAGAAATCTTATCAATTTCATCGATGTAGACGATACCACGTTGGGCTTTTTCCACATCGTAATCGCATTTTTGCAGCAGCTTTTGGATGATGTTTTCAACGTCTTCACCGACATAACCGGCTTCAGTTAACGTGGTTGCATCCGCCATCGTAAACGGCACATCAAGCAGACGTGCTAACGTCTCTGCTAACAGTGTTTTACCGCTACCCGTTGGGCCAATCAGCAGGATGTTACTTTTACCCAGCTCCACGTCACCTTTTTGACCCACATTGCGCAGGCGTTTGTAGTGGTTGTATACCGCCACTGCCAACACTTTTTTCGCGTGCTCTTGGCCAATGACATAGTCGTCTAAGTGAGTGCGAATTTCTTTCGGCGTTGGTAATTTACTACCATCGCGTTTCGGAGAAATATCCTTAATTTCTTCCCGAATAATGTCATTGCATAGGTCAACGCATTCATCACAGATATACACCTGCGGCCCTGCGATCAACTTACGCACTTCATGCTGTGACTTACCACAGAAAGAGCAATACAACAGCTTGTTGCTCTTATCGCCGTCAGTGCGGTGATCAGACATGGAGATACCTCATTTATTCACCAGCCTCGTCCAAGGCCGGTTTATTCATTACTTCGCTTCGCGTTTAGTCAAGATATGGTCGACTAAACCGTAATCCAAGGCTTGTTGCGCACTTAAGAAGTTATCGCGTTCAGTATCGCGCACCACTTCTTCATAGGTTTTGCCTGAATGCTCCGCCATCAAGCGATTTAACTTCTCTTTGATAGACAGGATTTCTTTGGCATGGATTTCAAAATCCGTCGCCTGACCTTGGAAACCACCCAATGGTTGGTGGATCATCACGCGTGCGTTTGGCAGCACATAACGTTTGCCTTTAGTGCCGCCGGACAATAAGAACGCGCCCATGCTGGCTGCTTGTCCGACACACACAGTAGCGATATCACATTTGATATAACGCATAGTGTCATAAATCGCCAAACCGGCAGTTACTGAGCCGCCTGGTGAATTGATATAGATGTAGATATCTTTTTCTGGGTTTTCTGACTCGAGGAACAGCAACTGCGCCACGATCAGGTTCGCCATGTGGTCTTCCACCTGGCCGGTTAAGAAAATCACTCGTTCTTTGAGTAAACGAGAATAAATATCAAAAGAGCGTTCGCCTTTTGAAGTTTGTTCAATCACGATTGGGACTAACGCGTTGACGAGTTCGTTCATATTCCGCTCAATTACCATCAATTGTCTTCCTGAAAAATGCTGCGGCCCAAAAGAAAATGGCCTGAACTTGATGCTCAGGCCATTAAAACTGTCGAACCGCGGAAAGTCAATGTTAGTTGGCTTTGCCTGGGTTCATAATTTCGTCGAACTTCGCCGCTTGCTCAGTCACTTTGGCTTTCGCCAGAACTGCGTCGATAGCTTGTTCTTCTAAAGCAACGTTGCGCATACCTTGCAGCAACTCTTTGTTGCTGTTGTAGTAAGCCACAACTTCAGCTGGATCTTCGTAAGCAGAAGCGATGGTTTCGATCAGTGCTTGTACGCGAGCATCATCTACTTGCAGGCTGTTTGATTTGATCACTTCACCCAGCAAAAGGCCGACTTTAACGCGGTCTTTCGCTTGTTCAGTGAACAGTGCCGCTGGTAACTCTGGCAGGTTTTTCGCGTCTAAGTTTTGACCGAATCGTTGCAGAGCTTGACGACGTAATACGTCCACTTCGCTATCTACCAGCGCTTGTGGTACTTCTAATTCGTGGTTAGCCAACAGGCCTTTGATCACTTGCTCTTTCACTTTCGCTTTGATGGCTTGGTTCAGTTCGCGTTCCATGTTTTTGCGAACTTCAGCTTTCAGAGCGTCTACAGTGTTTTCAGCTAAACCGAACAGTTTAACGAACTCTTCGTTCACTTCTGGCAGCACTTGACCTTCCACTGATTGCAGTGTGATGGCGAATTGTGCCGCTTTGCCTTTCAGGTTTTCTGCATGGTATTCAGCTGGGAAAGTCACGTCGATGGTGAATTGCTCGCCAGCTTTTTTGCCGATGATGCCTTCTTCGAAACCTGGGATCATGCGGCCTTGGCCTAATTCCAGATTAAAACCAGTGGCTTTGCCACCTTCGAATTCTTCACCGTCTACTGAACCAACAAAGTCCATCACCACGCGGTCGCCTGAAGCAGCAGCATCGGCTTTAGCAGCCCAAGTGGCGTGTTGCTTGCGCAGAGTTTCCAGCATGTTTGCCAGATCGTCTTCTGTGATTTCTACCACTGGTTTTGAAACTTCAACGTTTTCAACGCCTGTTAACGCTACTTCTGGGTACACTTCAAACGTTGCAGTGAACGCTAAGTCTTGACCTTCAGCCAGTTGGCCTGGAGCGAATGTTGGAGCACCAGCCAGGTTCAGCTTATTGCCAACCACAGCTTGGTAGAAATGGTTTTGCATTTGACGAGAAGCAACATCTTGCAGTACTGACCAACCGTACATTTTTTTGATGACTGCAACTGGTGCTTTACCTGGACGGAAACCGTTGATACGACGGGTTTTAGCCAGTTCACGCAGCTCTTTTTCTACTTCGGCAGAAATGGCAGCAGCAGGAACTGTGATGCTGACGCGACGCTCTAAACCCTGAGTGGTTTCTACTGAAACTTGCATTTTGTTACCTCAAAATCAAAATCGGGCGTAGCGATACGCCTGCTAAGCAAAGTTTGGGGTATTGTTTTTATTCCCAAACTGTTTAATGAAAAATAGGACGCGGCATTATAGCGAGGGTTTTTCTGCTCGTCGAGCCTTTGTTCAACCCCCAGTATTCATGCGGCTTAGCGCCTTGTTTTTACGACTTTTTTACCTGCTGACAATGCCAGGTCAAAACCAATCTGTCAGTGTCCGGGCCATAATAATCGGACTCGCGGGCAGTCTCGACAAACCCAGCATTTTGGTACAAACGCACAGCAGCTGTATGACTGGGTTTAACCGTCAACCAAACCTGCTGCAATTGCGGGTCGTATCGCAACAACTCGGTCTGTATATGGGCGAGCAAGCGTTTCCCCAACCCCTGCCCCTGCGCTTGGCTGGCAATACCAAACGACATCAAACTTAATTCGTGAGGATTTGCCGCTGCAGGCGCAAGCAGCACATACGCTAGCAACTCAGCGCCGTCGCTGGCAACCCAAAGCAGTTGTGGCCACAAATCGATGGCTTGGCGAAACAAAAAGATCGGATATGCCGGTTCACCAAAAGCATCAAGCTCCAGCGCGTGCAATTTCACTAAATCGGATTTTTCGGCAAGCCTGAAGCTGATATTCACGCTGGAGCTGGTCATTTTCTAAAGGTCCTGTCGCGACAACTGAAACAAACGACACAATGTAACGACTTTGCCAGCCTCTAGCCAGCTTTACAGGACAGAGGCGCCCAGTTAAGGTGAACGAAAATCAACGAAATGTTGCAGTTGTTTGTTATGAGAATTGATTTAAATGCGGATGTCGGCGAAGGTTTTGCCAGTGACGCGGAGCTGATCCCGCTGTTGTCGAGTGCCAACATTAGCTGTGGTGTGCATGCGGGTTCTGCCGAACTCACTCGGCAAACGATTAGTTACTGTCAGCAATTTGGTGTGCGGATCGGCGCGCATCCGTCGTACCCAGATCGAGCGAACTTTGGACGTATTCGGCCTGCCCTATCAGATACAGCCTTAGCGCAAAGTTTGACTCAGCAACTGCTTGAATTTAATGGTTTTGCGCAAGAACTAGGGGCAAAGGTCAGTTACGTCAAAGCACACGGGGCTTTGTATAACGATTTAATGGATGACCAAATACTGGCGCAGCAATATCTGGCGGTGTTGCAATCCGCCATGCCGACCTGCGCCATCATGACTATGCCGTATGGCGCATTATTTGAAACGGCGATGCAAAGAGGACTGACGGTGATTAAAGAAGGTTTTGCGGATCGCCGCTATTTAAGCAACGGCCGTTTAACACCGCGCCAGCAACAAGGCGCGTTGCTCGCACCTTCCGAGACCCTGATGCAAGCGCTACAACTTGCTCGTAGTCTACCTATTCGCGCCAATGCAGCCGAGTTAGCCATTGCCGTTGAATCGATTTGTTTACATGGCGACAACCCACATGCGGTAGCGCAAGCGCGACTAATCCGCCAGTTATTGCTGCGCCAAGGCTTTTGTATCGCCGGAGCAAGCGCATGAATTATTGGCCGTTTTTGGGCATTGCCGTCGTAGTCATTGGCTTTGTCTTGCGTTTTAATCCGGTCATCGTAGTGTTTGCAGCCCTTATCACTACTGGACTCAGTGCGCTGCTGAGTCCCATCGAATTATTAGCGGCCATTGGTACCGCTTTTTTGAAGACTCGCTCATTGCCACTGATTTTGTTTTTACCGCTGGCAATCATAGGTTTGTTAGAGCGGCATGGACTGAAACAACAAGCACAGCAGCTGATCACAAGGATTAAGTCTGCTACGGTTGGTCGCTTGCTCATCACCTATTTGGCGGTGCGTGAACTCTCCGCTGCGCTGGGGTTGACTAGCTTAGGCGGTCATCCACAAATGGTCCGGCCACTGATTGCACCTATGGCCGAAGCGCTCGCCGAGCAGCAAACCAAACTGACTGAAGCGCAACGCGAGCGAGTCAAGGCTCTGGCGGCGGCGACAGATAACGTCGGATTGTTTTTTGGCGAAGACGTGTTTGTGGCGTTTGGCGCCGTGGTGCTGATGCACACTGTGTTAGTTGAGTCCGGCATAGCCGTCGACCCATTGCACATTGCACTCTGGGGCTTACCAACCGCTTTTGCAGCGTTTGTACTGCACAGCGTGCGGCTGTATCGGTTCGACCGACAATTGACGCGGAGCCGCCGATGATTTCCAGTACAAGTTTATACCCGGTTCTGGGATTGATACTGCTGGTGGTGGCGTGGCTTATCGCCGCAGACCGACAGCACCCGTCGCGCTGGAGCTCCAGCACCTTTTGGGCTTTATACGGGCTGATCTTTCTAATAGGAGATTGGCTCCCGCCAGCGCTTATCGGTGCTTTTGTCTTGCTAATGGCGCTAGTGGCAGGTACAGGTCGACTGAAACGTCCAGTCGAGCCTGCTGTGGAATTGACCGCATCGAATAGCGGGCGCTGGCTGTTTGGCCCCGCGTTATTGTTGCCGGTGGTGACCCTGCTAGGCGCCGTGTTGGTCAGTCAAATTCCTGAGCTTGCCGCTGTGATTGACCCAAGCAGCGCAACCTTGGTCTGTTTAGGATTGGCCTGTGCAATTGCTTTTGGGTGGACTTTGCTGCTGACCAAAGAGTCTCCGGTGCAAGGCGTACGAGAACAACAACGGCTACTAGAAGCCATGGGTTTTGCCGTGATCTTGCCGCAACTGCTGGCTGTGCTGGGATTGTTGTTTAATCAATCAGGCGTCGGCAAAGGCATTGCTGAATTAGTCAGTCAGCTGCCACTACTCGACTCGCCACTCATTGCTGTTGTGCTGTATTGCAGCGCTATGGCGCTTTTTACCGTCATTATGGGCAATGCGTTTGCAGCGTTTCCGGTGATCACCGCCGGCATCGGTATTCCTATTCTGATGGGCGTTCATCAGGCAAATCCAGCAGTTGTCGCAGCGATTGGCATGTTTTGTGGGTACTGTGGCACCCTGATGACACCAATGGCTGCGAACTTCAACTTAGTGCCGGCGCTGTTACTTGGCCTGCGTGACCAGCACGCGGTGATCCGCGCACAACTTGGCACTGCACTGCCACTACTATTCATCAACATGCTGTTGATGTATCAGTTGGCGTTTTAAGGAAAAGCCATGAAACATATTGTTTTAACAGGTTTTGCGCCGTTTGGTGGTGAAGAGGTCAATCCGTCGTGGTTAGCGATCCAAGCCTTTCAAGCAACCTATCAACCAACGCCACAGGTGCGGATCAGTACACTAGAACTGCCAGTGACATTTGCGGATTGCTTTACGCCGTTAGAGCAACTGCTTCGCACAACCCCTGCGGATTTGGTCATTTGTATTGGCCAAGCCGGCGGACGCGCTGCATTTTGCCTTGAAAAAGTAGCCATTAATTATGTGCATGCACGAATTGCAGATAACGCTGGGCAACAACCACTCGATCAAGCGGTCATCGCTGACGCGCCGACGGCCTATTTTAGCTCATTGCCACTAGGGACTCTGCTGACTGCCTGTCAGCAAGCGAAGGTTCCGACCACTGTGTCCTACAGCGCCGGTACTTTTGTCTGTAATGCCTTGTTTTATAAGCTGATGCATTTTATCGATACCGAAAAAACCGCAACCGCCGCAGGGTTTATCCATATCCCTTATGCACCGATGCAGGTGGTTGGCAAGGCAGAACCATGGATGGCTATTGAGATGGTGAGTCGCGGGCTTAAAGCTTGTATCGACGCCTTTTTAGCTGGAGCGCCAGCGGCGACGACCGCTGACGTTGGCACTTTGGATTGAGGCGGTACCTTTTACGGTACTTTTAATGTTGAACCATCGACACTGGGTAGTCAGACAATTTTTGCATCGCCGTGTGCTGCTTACCAAGTTCAATTAGCTCAGATACGGTGACAAAACGATAGCCCTTGGCTTTGAGCTGTTTAATGATTTCCGGCACTGCCTGCATGGTTTTTTCGCGACTGTCATACATCACGTGCAGCAAAATAATATTGCCGGCGCTGGAGTTGTCGACCGTGTATTTCACCAACTCGTTCACCGAGCTACTGACTTGCGGATAATCTTCGGGGGCTACCGACCAAGTAACCGCAACTCGTTGGTTTTCTTGTAGATACCACGGCAACATCAGCAACTTTTTGCCATACGGTGGGCGGAAATAGATATCGCCGGTCACACCGAGCATCCGCAGCAGCGCATCGGTTTTTTCCACTTCGCCAGCAATAAAGGTTGGGGTTTTAAAAATCATCCGTTGGTGGGAATAGCTGTGATTGCCAACTTGATGGCCGGCTTTCAGAATTTTATCCACCAACTCTGGGTGAGCTTCCACTTCTTTCCCGATCAAAAAGAAGGTCGCCGGCACTTGTTGCATCGCCAAAATCGACAGGATTTGTTCTGTTTTACCGGGTGTAGGACCGTCATCAAAGGTTAATGCGATGACTTTTTCTGATGTTTCGACTTTGGACACTAAAGTTCCAAACAATTGAAAATCCGGTTGACTGGCCATCCGCCAAAGTGCGGCAACGCCAAAAAGGATCAAAATAATCCAAACCATCAATCTGCTTTGCATGTTGAGCTACCCCGCCCACGTAATATTTTTGTTATCCGTCAATACGTTGACATCTTTGACTGGATGGCTACAAAGCAAATACCATGCCAGTACCAGGCTAAAATTTAGGCAGCAACAATCCCAATAGCCACTAGCGCTGGCCACTATGTCTTGCCTACTGCAACTCACCATTGGCCAGTGACTGTAAAGAAAATGGACGACTACTTGAAGCGCTGGCAACTCAATGCCGGCATCAAGTTAACAGCAGAGTTACCTAACATAGCGCCAAGCAACAGCTCAGCGCTGTAGGCCGCAAAGGTTAAACCTAAATGTTGGTGCCCCAGATTCAGCCAGATGCCTGCAACGCCGCTGTCGCCGACCACCGGCAGTGAATCGGCGATCGTTGGCCGCTCTCCACTCCACTGCGTGCTGCACTGCCCTGTTTGCTGGGCCAAAGCCGGCCACAACGCCTTTGCATGGGTTTGTAAACCTTGCAGATGTCGCCAATCAGGCTGAGCACCCACGCCAGCAAACTCCACCAAGCCACAGATACGCAATCCATCAACCATTGGGGTGAGGATCATCTTTCGGTCAAACGACGCCACGGCCAGCTGCGGTTGCTCGGACAACCGCACATGCAAGTGATAGCCGCGCTCTGCGGTGAGCGGCAACTTGATACCGAGCGGACTTAGCAATTGATTGCTAGCGGCACCGGTGCAAACCACGACATGGCGATATCGCGCTGCGGCACCGCTAGATAGCGTCACAGCCACTCCATCAGCTGAGAGCAAGGCGGTGACGCGGTCAAGCTGGATAGTACCACCGGCGTCACTAAATGCCTGTGCTAGCCGCTGGCACAACAGGCCAGGTGAAATGCAATGTCCCGTTTGCTCAAAATACAAACTGCATCGCACGATAGAAGACAAGCCTGGGCACATGGCCGCGGTTTGTTGCTGCGACAGCACTCGGCAAGCCACGCCTGCCGCTGCATAGCTTTGTTGCTGCTCGGCGGCATGTTTTTCGGCGTCTGGACCTTCAAACACCAACAAATTGCCATGCGTCTTTAGTAAGTCACTGAGCTGATAGTGCTGCAGCAGCCGTTGCCACGCAGGCATTGCTTGCGCGCACAGTTGCCGCAGCACGCGATGACTTTGCAGCCATCTGTTTGGGCGCATCGAGGTTAAAAACAGCCAGAAAAACCGGCGTTCACTCCATAACGCAGACCAACGCAGCGCCAGCGTGCCTTGCCGCAGTAATTTAGGTAGCTGCCGAAGTAGTCCGCTACTTGCCAATGGAAAGACTTGTTCAGTCGCGATATGCCCTGCGTTGCCAAATGATGCGCCAGCGGCAACCCCTTCGGCGTCAATCAGAGTCACCCGAAAACCTTGTTGTTGCAGGTTGAGTGCAGTGGTAAGGCCAATAATTCCTGCGCCGATCACCGCCACAGAACCTCGCTCAAACTGTGTCAAAGGCAGGTCGCTTGCAAGTGACTGAGACGGGTTTGCTGATCTCATAAAACATCTCCTAGACAAAAAATTCTCGATAAATGCATATTGTATACAATCTACATTCAGTCTAGGATAAAAAGCAACCACCCTACCAAACGACACAGGAGTTTCATGTGAACCCACTACAAACTAAGCTATGGCGCGGCGTCTTTCCGGCCGTCACCACGCAATTTCATGCCGACCAATCGCTGGACTTGCCAGCCACGCAACAGATGCTCGACCGCCTGATCCACGAAGGAGTGCACGGCATCATTGTCGCGGGCACAGTCGGTGAAAATATGAGTTTAAGCGCCACCGAAAAACGCCAACTGGTGGCCGCCGCACACGAAGTGGTCGCAGGACGCGTGCCGCTGCTGTCGGGCGTTGCCGAAACCACCACGCAAGCGGCATGCGACTATGCCAAAGCCTGCGAAACTATCGGCATCGATGGTCTGATGGTGCTGCCAGGCATGGTGTATAAATCACAACAGCATGAAGCAATTGCCCACCTTAGCGCCGTCGCGCGCAGTACCGGCTTGCCGATCATGGTCTACAACAATCCGGTGTCGTATCACGTGGACATCAGCTTGGATTCGATGGCGCAACTGGCGCAGATCCCGAATATTGTTGCCGTCAAAGAATCCACCGAAGACACGCGACGCATCAGTGAGCTGTACAGCCGCTTTGACCATCGCTTTACGGTGTTTTCTGGCGTGGATGACATAGCACTAGAAAGCCTGATGCTCGGTGCCACGGGCTGGATCTCGGGTTTAACCAACGTGTTCCCGAAAGAGTCGGTGGCCATTTACACCCTCGCTTCGCAAGGTCGTTACCATGAAGCCCGCGAGTTGTGGCGTTGGTTCTTGCCTCTATTGCGCCTTGACACCATCCCAACGTTAGTCCAGTGCATTAAGTTTGCCGAAATGCTGATGGGACGCGGCAGCGAAACGGTGCGCGCGCCACGGTTGCCGCTTTCTGGCGATGAACGCCAACGCGTACAAAGTCTACTGGAAACGGCAGTTGCCTCGCGGCCAGACCTGTCCAAGTGGCTGTAACTTAGGGAGTCAGTTATGCGATTAGGCACCTTTTTTTGCATCGATGCGCACACCTGCGGCAATCCGGTGCGTTTAGTCACCAGCGGTCATCCGCAGCTGCGCGGGGATACGATGGGCGAAAAGCGACTGGATTTTATCCAGCGCTTTGACTGGATCCGCCAAGCCTTAATGTTCGAGCCGCGCGGCCATGACATGATGTCCGGCGCGTTTTTGTACCCACCGTGCTCCAGCAACGCCGATTGCAGTATCTTGTTTATCGAAACATCGGGATGCTTGCCAATGTGTGGTCACGGTACTATCGGCACTGTCACTGCTGCTTTAGAAGCTGGGTTGGTGCAACCCAAAACTCCGGGCCAGCTGGTGATTGATGTCCCTGCTGGGCAGCTGCAAGTCAGTTACCAGCAACAAGGCAACAAAATTCTGTCGGTGAAAATTCGCAATGTGCCGAGCTTTTTGTACGCAGAAAAGGTGCGTTTTCAGGTGCCTGGGGTTGGCGAGCTGGTGATGGATATCGCCTACGGCGGCAATTTTTACGGCATCATTGAGCCGCAAGGCGATTTTCGCGGCATCGAACACCACAGTGCCAGCGAATTGTTGCGGTTAAGCCCACAAGTGCGTGCTGCAGCCCAACAAGTGATTGATTGTGTGCATCCGCTGGACCCCAATGTGCGTGGGTTAAGTCATTTGTTGTGGACGGGTCAACCGAAACACCAGGATTCCTCCGCTGCGAACGCGGTGTTTTATGGCGACAAAGCTATCGATCGCTCGCCTTGTGGCACAGGTACGTCGGCGCGCATGGCCCAGCTGTATACCAAGGGCTTGTTAAAGCAAGGCGATCGTTTTGTGCACGAAAGTTTTATCGGTAGCCAGTTTGTCGGCACCATTGAAGCCTGCTGCGAAGTCGCCGCTCGCCCAGCGATTATCCCGGGTATTGAAGGTTGGGCGCATGTCTATGGCGCCAATCAAATCACCGTCGATGACAGTGACCCGTATGCCTTTGGTTTTGTGGTGAAATGATGACTAAGCCCTTTATCACACCGACCATCCCACAAGGGCAGTTTGTGGCAAAGCAATGGCAGTGTCCCATCGACAGCCACGACACCGATGGCTTTACGGCATTTCATGCCGAAACGGCCCAGCCGCTGCCCCCCTTTTTTTATCAAGCATCGCTCGCTGAACTTGCGCTTGCCGGTCATGCCGCGCGTGATGCTGCTCGTTGGTACAGCCAGCAATCTGGCCAATTGCGAGCAGATCTACTAAACGCCATCGCCGACGAGCTCAGTGACTGCCCGCATTTGCTAGCCCGCCTGCAACTTGAAACCGGCTTAGCGCTGGCGCGTCTGCAAGCGGAATTGCAGCGAACCACTGGGCAACTGCGCGCATTTGCCGCGAGTATCGCCACCCCCACCTCGCGCCACGTTGCAGCCACCGACTCGACACCGGCGCTGTGGCAACTCGACTGGCCGCTCGGTCCGGTGGCAGTCTTTGCCGCCAGCAATTTTCCACTGGCGTTTTCGGTCGCCGGTGGCGATACCGCAGCAGCCCTAGCAGCGGGGTGCCCGGTGATCGTCAAAGCCCATCCAGCACACCCTGGCGGCAGCGCACTCACCATGCTGGCGATTGAACGCGCGATGCAGCGGCTAGCCATTCCAGTGGCTTTAGTCCAGCTGCTGCAGTCCTCGGATCCCAGTTTTAGTCATGCCGTTGCAGGCCATCCCGCCATTGCAGCCGTGTCCTTTACCGGTTCAAAGACCGCAGGACTCGCCTTGGCACAGACGTGCCAACAGCGGCCGATCCCTATCCCCTGCTTTGGTGAACTCGGCGCCGTTAACCCACAAGTGGTACTAACGACACTTAGCCAAACGCAGCGGCAAGGATTGGCTGACAGCGCGTTTCAAGCCATCACAGGTTCTGGCGGGCAACTGTGCACCAAGCCCGGTTTATGGCTGATCCCGGCCGGTGCGGCGGGTGACGCGCTGGTCGCCGAATTAGTCGAGCGCATCGACAATTTTGCCGGAGCCACCTTGCTTGGCCCAAGCTACTTGGCTCGGTACGAATCATTATCGATGCAACGCTCAGCGCAAAGTCTATTGATCGCGCAAGGACACGCGGCCGCCAACCGAGCCTGTGGGCGACTCTGGTCTGCAGAGGCTGCTACTGTGCTGGCAAGCACCGATGCCTGGTGGCAACAGGAGATCTTTGGACCATGCGCGCAAATCATTCGCTACCAGCAGACCTCGGAATTGGTGCAGCTATTTGCACAATTAGAAGGGCAACTGGCGGTAAGCCTGCATGGCGAGCTGACCGACGATGCGCCATGGCTAGAGCGGCTTGCCGAGTTATGCGGGCGTTTGTTGTACAACCAGCTCCCCACCGGTGTGTTGGTGCATCCTTACATGATGCATGGCGGGCCATTTCCAGCGTCGACCAATCCCCAGCACAGTGCGGTCGGCCTTGCGGCTATGCGGCGTTTTGTGCGGCCTTTGTGCATCCAAGCAGCCAGCTTAGCTGATGCACAGCGACTGGCCTTGGCTCTACAAGTACAGCCTACGCTGAAGAACTCGTCGTAACCCGAGCACGACTTTCTACCGGAAATGACCAGCAAAGGCTGGTCTTTTTCTATGCAGTCAGTAAACTGACTGTCCTTGTTTTTATTACAGAATCGTTATGCCTATCGTTTATAAAACTCGAACCCAAGTCGTCGTGGAAGAAATTCGGGCGCGGATCCTCTCTGGTGAGATCAAAGCAGGTGAGCCATTGCGCCAAGCGGCGCTGGCAGAGCAGCTGCAAGTCAGCCGAATTCCGATCCGTGAAGCACTGCTGCAACTTGAAGCTGAAGGGTTAGTGAAATTTGAACCGCACAAAGGCGCGACTGCAACTGAGATTAGTCCAAACCTGATCGATGAATTGTTTGAGCTGCGGGCGATTTTAGAAAGTGATTTATTGGCTCGTTCGATCCCATTACTGACAGATGACGATTTTGTCCGCGCCGAGCAAACCTTGGCGCAGCTCGACGCGGCGCTACAAAGCCCGGATCATGCCGAGCGTTGGCCTGAATTAAATACAGCATTTCATACATGCTTGTACAAAGCTGATCGTCCGCAAACGCTGGAAATGATTAGCAATTTGAATAAAAACGCCGACCGTTATATTCGGATGCATTTGCAGATGGTTGGCGGCATTCAAAAAGCCAGTAGCGAACATTTGCGGTTACTTGAGCTGTGTAAAATGCGTGATGTGCCTGCCGCGTGCGCAGAACTGACCGCCCACATTCTGCATGCTAAAGCGGAAATTAAGCAGTTTTTAGAAACGAATCGCAGCTGATTTAGGCGCTGTGATTCGCAACCCTGTTGCCCTCACCCGCGACGGCGTTTGACTGGGTACCCAGATCCTTCTCGCAACCTCCAGCGCAGCAGTTAATGGCTGCGCACATGCGAACTCAGCTACCCGATGTGCTGCCGCACCCGCTCGGCGATACCAAGGCCTGCTTCAGACATGGTCAAATAGGTATGATCGGCGCCAGCTTCTTTGATTTGCCGCGCTTCGTCGGCATGCATGCTGTGCGACACCACCAGACCTTTAAAACCGGACGCACGCAGTTTTTTCGCCGCGATTAGCTTGGCCTCCAAATCACTCATACAAAGCAGCACAGCTTCAATTTTCGACAGATCTAAACCTTGCCACAATACGTGGTCTTCGGCGTCGGCAAAAAACACGTTATTGCCGCTTTCTTGGTGTTGTCGCACTTTGGCTGGGTCAGAATCTAGGGCAATCAAATGCACTTTGTGCTCCAGATATTTATACGCGGCAGTGCCGGTGCGGCCCATCCCCATGATCAGCACCCGCGCATCACCGAGCGATACCGGCATTTCATCGGGATGACGGGTATGACGCTCCAGTGGTTCCAGTCGCGCGGCTAACTTATCGTAAAGTGGATGCGCTAAACGGTTCAGTGGCGCCGAGACCAAAAAGGACAAGGCGACTGTCAAAGCGAGCGGGATCAGATAATTCGGCAACACCACACTTGCGACAATCAAACCGAATTCGCTGTAGTTGGCCAGCGATAAACTCGATAGGTACGCGCTACGGGCCCGTAATTTGAAATAGACCAACAACAAGAAAAACAACAAACCTTTGAGCGGCAACAACGCAATCATCACGGCCGCAAACAACCAAGCTTGCAGATCCGGCAAACCGCCCAAGCCTATTTGCAAAAAGAAACCGACCAAGAAAAATTCTTTGATACTCCACAAGGACTTGGCTAACTCGCCGGCTCGATTGTGCGACGCTAACAAAGCGCCAAATACCAAAGCCCCAAGTTCCGAACTGAGGCCAACGGCGGCAAAGCCCGAACCACCGGCTACCACGGCAAGCAACACACCAAACAAAATCAACAGTTCGTCGTGACCACTGTGATCCAGCATCCGGTATAACAAAGGTCGTAGCAGCGGCAACAAAAACACCAACAAGGCCCACGGCGATGGCGTCGTGCCATTGGCAAGACTCATCACCAGCATGGCTATCAAGTCTTGCACAATCAGAATACCGATAGCGACGCGGCCATGAAATGCGCGCATCTCGCGTTTGCCTTCCAATACTTTGGCCGCCAGCACTGTGCTTGAAAACGCTAGCGCTTCGGCGAGCAACAGAGCTTGATACCAATTGGGTACAAAGAGCGTGTAAATCACGCCAAAATACAGCAGGCTACACAAGGCAAAGTGGGAAAACGCACCACCAAGCACTTCAGTTTTCAGCAGACTGCGCAGGTTCAATTTGAGACCTACCGTGAACAACAACAGCAGCACACCGATATGTGCAATGTGTTCAATGATATGTTCGCCGCGCGGCAATTGCATGGGCTCGCTACTGGCTGAAATTAAAAAGCCAGCGGCTAAATAGCCGATCAAAGGCGGCAAACCGACGCTACGCACCAGCATGCCAAGACCAAAGGCAAAACCAATCCAGACCGCTTCTAACAACCCACACCTCCACACAACTATCTATGGAGTGTAATAGCGCCGCAGCCAGATCGACAAGTTAAGCAAGGTTTTATTGCGGTTGATTGCTCAATTTTTGCTTTAAAAGCAAGGCTTTACCCGCTTGCCATTCGGCTTGGGTAATGGGTATATCACCTGGTGGGCCGGCGTCGACGTCTGGTTTTCGTTGCAGGCACAACAAACGGACCTGCGCTTGTTCGGGTTCAGACAAGCGGTTCCAGCCGACAATTTCCGTGATGTGACGATAACAGCCGGTACAAACCTTCGCAGAATTTAGCTTACAACAGGCAATACATGGCGATGCGTCACTCATCAATCACTCCAAAACTCTCGACACCACAGCGGGTTCGTACACACGTTGGTCGTACGCACAGAGCAAACAATCGCAGGTGCATTAGTTGCACCCTGCCAATCCCGCAAAACTTGTGGCATGGTAAACCGAATAACTACAAATGCCCAAGGAACATCATGTCGAATGCAGCAGGTTTTCGCCGCCACCCATTATCACTTAGCTTATCCTTGCTCTTTGCAAGCTCTATGGCATGGGCGGCAGATGACGCCAGTAAGCCCAGCTGGGAAGTCAATAAACCCCAAGGTCAGTTTAAAACGGTGCAAATCAACACCGAAACTGGCACTTGGATGAACCTCGACATCAGCCCGGATGGCAAAACCATTGTGTTTGATTTGCTCGGTGATCTGTACACCATGCCCATTAGTGGCGGCACGCCCAAACGTTTAACTAGCGACATCGGCTGGCAAATGCAACCAACCTTCAGCCCCGATGGCAAGTACATTGCTTACACGTCGGACGAAGGTGGTGGCGACAACATTTGGTTAATGAACGCCGACGGTTCGAACCCACATGCGGTGACCAATGAAACCTTCCGTTTGTTAAATAGCCCAGCGTGGAGCCCTGACGGCGAGTTTATCGTTGCTCGGAAACACTTCACCAATACGCGTTCATTAGGCGCAGGTGAAGTCTGGATGTACCACAAAACCGGCGGCAGCGGCGTGATGTTAACCGCCAAAGCCAACGATGAAAAAGACTTAGGCGAACCGGCGTTTTCTCCAGATGGCAAATACGTCTATTTTTCACAAGACGACACGCCGGGCAAAACCTTTCACTACAGCAAAGACTCCGAACAAGGCATTTATGTGATCAAACGCTTTGAGCGCGAAACCGGCAATATTGACGTGTTGCTTGATGGCGCCGGCGGTGCTATTCGCCCAACACCATCACCAGATGGCAAATATTTAGCCTTTATCCGCCGGCAAGATTTCCAAAGTACCTTGTTTATCTACGACTTAACCACGGGTGAAGAAATAGCCGTTTACAACAACCTCGACCGTGACATGCAAGAAACCTGGGCCATTCATGGCGTATACCCACGCATGACCTGGTCGCCCGATAACAAAAAATTGCTGTTTTGGGCCGGTGGCAAAATTAACGAACTGACCGTCAGCAACCAGCAAGTACGCGACATTCCGTTTAGCATTAAGGTTGATAAACAAATTCAAACGGCGGTGCGCATTCAGCAAGACATCAACCCCACCGATGTCGATGTCAAAATGCTGCGCTTTGTGCAGACCTCGCCAGATGGTAACCAAGTAGTCTACTCAGCGCTTGGCAAGCTCTATCAAGTCGCAAGCCAAGGCGGCACGCCGACTCGGCTCACCGACGATGACAGCAATTTTGAACTCTACCCACAGTATTCGCGCGACGGCCGCTATCTGGTATACAGCACCTGGCACGACCAACAACAAGGCCGCATTAAAATTCTTGATTTAAAATCAGGCAAAACACGCGATCTGGTGCAAACGCCGGGCAAATACTTAGAACCGACCTTTAGCCCAGATGGCAAAACCGTGGTGTTTCGTAAAGGCGGCGCCGGTGCGCTGCTCGATAGACGCTACAGCTTAAATACCGGTATTTATAAAGTCAGCGTCAAAGGCGGTGAACCTGAATTGGTCAGCCGCACCGGCTACGCCGCGCATTTTGGCAGTAGTAACGACCGAGTGTTTGCACAAGATTTTGGTGAGCAACCTAGCCTGCTATCGATTGATTTAACCACCCATGAGACGCGCACCTTGTACAGCGCGAAATTTGGCACTGAACTGCGCGTTTCGCCGGACAATAAATTCGTCGCGTTTGTCGATCGCTTTAAGGTCTATATCACGCCCTTTGTCGAACGTGGCGCGACCATTGATTTAAGTGGCCAAGATGACCAGTTCCCTGTCAAACAATTGTCTGTGCGCGCTGGTGAAAACGTCAGTTGGGCCAATGACAGCCGGCATTTGTATTGGAACCTAGGCCCCGAGCTGTACCATGCCGATATCAGCGAAGCCTTCGCCGTCGGTAGCAGCAAAGAATTCAATATCAAAGATGGCCAAGCCATTGGTTTTAAAGCCAAACCTTATATTCCTGACGGCACGGTGGCGTTTGTCGGCGGCAAAATTATCACGATGGACGGCGATAAAGTCATCGAGGATGGCGTGGTTATCGTCACCGGCAACAAAATCCAAGCCGTCGGTAGCCGAGGCGAGGTGCAGGTGCCATCTAACGCCAAAGTTATTGATATCAAAGGTAAAACCTTGATGCCAGGTTTGTTCGATGCGCATGCCCACGGCAGCCAAGGTGAAAACCAAATTATCCCGCAACAAAACTATGTTGATTACGCGTCGCTGGCGCTGGGCGTAACCAGCATTCACGATCCGTCCAACGATACACGCGAAGTGTTTGCCGCCAGTGAACTGCAAAAAACCGGCGCTATTGTCGGGCCGCGTATTTTCTCCACCGGCACCATTTTGTACGGTGCTTATGGTGCAGGTTATACCTCACACGTCGATAGCTTAGACGACGCCAAGTTTCACTTAGAGCGGCTGAAAAAAGTCGGGGCTTTTAGCGTTAAGAGTTACAACCAGCCGCGGCGTAACCAACGCCAGCAGATCATCGAAGCCGCGCGCGAGCTCAATATGATGGTTGTGCCCGAAGGGGGCTCGTTACTGCAGCATAACTTAACGATGGCCGTGGATGGCCACACCACGCTGGAGCACTCCTTGCCGGCAGCCAAACTGTACGATGACGTGAAGCAACTGTGGCAAGCCAGTGGTACCTCGTACACGCCGACCTTGATTGTCGCCTACGGGGGTGTCTGGGGAGAAAACTATTGGTACGACAAAACCGAAGTGTGGAAACACCCGCGCCTGAGCAAATATGTGCCGATGGATATCTTAGGCCCACGCAGTATGCGCCGCCCTACCGTACCTGATAACCACTACAACCACTTTAACATCGCCAAAGCGGCCAAAGAGCTAAGTGATAAAGGCGTGCTGGTCAACATTGGCGCCCATGGTCAACGCGAAAGTTTAGGTGCACATTGGGAAATTTGGATGATGGCGCAAGGCGGCATGTCGCCGTTGCAAGCGCTGAAAACCGCGACAATCAACCCCGCCAAAACCTTTGGGTTGGACGCGCAACTCGGTTCCGTTAGCGTCGGCAAACTCGCTGATTTGATTGTGATTGACGGTGACCCGCTGGCCAACATTCGCGATACTGATAAAGTGCAATACACCATGGTCAACGGCGCTTTGTTTGACGCGGCGAGCATGAATGAACTTAATGGCATTCAGCGGAAACGGCAGAAGTTTTACTTCGAGAAGATGTAAAGCGCCACCGTTTTGCTATATCAATTGGGCCGCCGCAAGGCGGCCTTTTTCTTTTGCTGTCACAACAACACGCAGCCTGCGAACTAGCTAGCTCACGGTATTGCCAACACATGGAAGCCAGCACTGCCGCCACAATAATTCGATTTTTTTGAATAAATCCTGTCAAATTTAGCGCTATTCATTCGAATCTACTTACCTTAGGCTAGGCAAAAACCGAGGGATTTACATGAGCGCACTTCCACTGATTTTTTTCGGCCACGGCAGCCCGATGAATGCCATAGAACAGAATAGTTTCACCCAAGGCTGGCGGGACGCAGTACAAGGCGTCAAGGCTAAGGCGATTCTGATGATTTCGGCGCACTGGGATACGTCAACGCTACAAGTCACTGCGAACATGCAACCGCCAACTATTCATGATTTTGGTGGTTTCCCACCTAAGTTACATGCCACTCAGTACCCGGCACCGGGTTCACCTGCGCTAGCCACGCGGATCGCAGAACTTACCGGAGCAGAGCTGACTGAACGCTGGGGACTAGATCACGGCGCTTGGTCTGTGTTGATACACACCCACCCAAACGCGGATATCCCCGTGGTGCAGTTGTCAATCAATAGCCGGATGTCGCCCAAGTGGCACTATGAACTAGGCGAGCGGCTCAAGCCACTGCGCGATGAAGGTGTGTTGTTGGTTGCATCAGGCAACTTGGTACACAACTTACGACTATTGGATTGGAGCAACGGCCCAAGCGCAGCGTGGGCCGAGCGTTTTTTGCAGTTCTGCCGCCAAGCTCTGCAAATCGGGGACGACGAAGCGCTGCTGAACTATCAATCGCAAGGCCACGATGCGGCCTTGGCGGTGCCACACCCCGATCATCTATTGCCGCTGTTTTGCTTGTTAGGAGCGCGTAGCCCAAGCGATGCTATCAAGCTGTTTAATAATGAACTGACGATGGGCTCGTTGGCTATGACGTCTGTGAAATGGGGGTAAGAAATAAAAACGCCTGCAAGCAGGCGTTGTTGGCAAGGTCTGAGGTGAGTTAACTTAACGCCAGCTTGCGTTTTTCTTCAACGCGTTCCGCCGCTTTTTGCCACTCATCTAAACTAACGTCTTGTTGTTTTAAGGTTTTCTCTAGCGCAGGCGCTGCTTTAATGTCCGCCGGCAGTGGCAAGGCCAAGCCAATAAGGCCATTGAGCAGCGCCATGCTCAAATAAGCGCCAACCGCGTAGCCGATTATTTCTTTTGCTGATTGAGCCATGTGTTCACCGTGTCTGTCCATTCTTTGCGTGCCGCTGGCCGCGCGATACGTTCTTCGATAAAACCAAATTTCATCCGTTTGTCAGATTTAAATTCAATCAGCACCGACTTTTTGCGCTCGATTAAATTGTTGAATTCCAATTCGTTAGCTTTCAAAGTTCCGGCTAGTACTGTGATCTGCTTATTCAACGCTTTGGTGAGGCCTTCTGGTGTGGCAACTTCAATCCGACACATAGTGTTGCGGCACTCAGAATCCAGCAAGGTGATTTTGTTTTTCAAAGTATTTTCAACCACATACTGAATCACAAACTCAGTGGCTTCAGCCCAACCATCGTCGCGGCTTTGATCCGAGAACTGCGCGTATTTGGCGGTCAGTCGGTCTTCAATCGCGCGGCTGCGGTTGAGTTCTAATTGGGCGTTTAACACCGGCATGGCGTCATCACCGTATTTTTTATGAAAACGCGTCAGCGCTTTGACCGCAGGTGCCGTTTGCGCTTCATCAAGCCACAGTTGTTGGTACTGCCAACTTGCCGGATTGGCCCAGGGCCACAGCAGATACGCCAGTGCGCCAGCTACTGCTGCACGATATTTTAATGGAATGGATTCAATGGCGATCATCAACTGACCTGTAGTTCTTATAACAAGGCGGCAATGCTACCACTTGTCGGCAGCATCGCCTAGTCTGGCAGCGCTTAGCTGCCTTTGCGTTTTTGGTACGACGCTTGGCCCGATGAGCGTTTCACTTGCTGCTGTTTCTTAATCAGCGCTTCTTTAATTGGGTTCATACCTGTGTGTTTGGTCACAGCAATTTGACCGCCCGCTTTGGGCTTTTGCTTTTGCTCGTCACGGCTTTCTTCAGGCACCAAGCAGCCTTTGCTTTTCCCAATTAGCCGCTCTAAGCCCATTTTACGCAGCGCTTCACGGATCATCGGCCAGCCCGCTGGGTCGTGGTAGCGCAACAAGGCTTTGTGTAAACGACGTTGCCGCTCGCCTTTAGGCACCACGATCGAGTCAGTATTGCCTTTTAAATTCTTCAGCGAATTTAATTCGGTGTAATACATGGTCGTCGCGTTGGCCATCGGGCTTGGGTAGAAGTTTTGCACTTGGTCTAAGCGGAAATCACGTTCTTTTAGCCACAGCGCCAAGTTGATCATATCCATGTCGGACGTGCCTGGATGCGCCGAAATAAAATACGGGATCAGGTATTGCTCCTTGCCCGCTTCGCGGCTGTATTTGTCGAACATGGCTTTGAATTTGTCGTACGCGCCCATGCCCGGCTTCATCATCTTCGACAATGGGCCTTCTTCGGTATGTTCTGGGGCGATTTTTAAATAACCACCGACATGGTGCTGCACTAGCTCACGCACGTAGTTCGGGTCTTCCACCGCGAGGTCGTAGCGCACGCCCGAGGCGATTAAAATCTTTTTCACGCCGCTGATTTTGCGCGCTTTGCGATACAGCTCGACGGTCGGCGTTTGGTCGGTATCCATGTGCTCACAAATGGTGGGATAGACGCACGACGGCCGGCGGCAGGTTTGCTCAGCTTTCGGGTTTTTACAACGCAGTTTGTACATGTTGGCCGTCGGGCCACCTAAGTCCGAGATCACGCCAGTAAAGCCTGGAACCTTGTCGCGAATTTCTTCGATTTCGCGCAAAATCGAGGCTTGCGAGCGGCTTTGAATGATGCGGCCTTCATGCTCGGTAATAGAACAAAACGAACAACCACCAAAACAGCCACGCATAATGTTGACCGATGTTTTGATCATGTCATACGCCGGGATTTTGGCCTTGCCGTAACTCGGATGCGGAATGCGCTGATACGGCAAGCCAAACACCGCGTCCATTTCTTCGGTTTCCAGCGGATACGCCGGTGGGTTGATCCAGACATAACGATCGCCATGACGCTGGAACAAGGCACGGGCGCAGCCTGGGTTGGTTTCTTGGTGCAAAATTCGCGATGCATGTGCGTACAGCGGTTTGTTGACGCTAACTTGCTCAAACGCAGGCAGCTTGACGTAGGTTTGCTCCCACGGTTTTTGCCGCGGCGCTTGCACCATCACAGGCTTGGCTTCAACCTCCGCTGGCTTTGATAAATCAATGCCTTGCTGAGCGAATTCAGAAAAAGTACCGCAGCCGACATCATCGGCGCCGTATGGGTTTGGAATAGGGTCGATTTTTCCGACTTTATCAATGGCGGTGGAATCAACACCACGCCAGCCCGGCAGCGGCTCTTTGCGCAGCACCGCCGTGCCACGAATATCTTGCATTGATTCAATGCTTTCGCCTTGCGACAAGCGATACGCCACTTCGGCCAGCGGCCGCTCGGCGTTGCCGTAAATCAACAAGTCGGCTTTGGCATCAAACAAAATGCTGCGGCGGACTTTTTCTTGCCAGTAGTCATAATGCGCAATACGGCGCAGGCTCGCTTCAATGCCGCCAATGATCACCGGCACATCTTTGTAGGCTTCTTTGACGCGTTGTGAATAGACAATCACCGCCCGGTCGGGGCGTTTGCCACCTTCGTTATTGGGCGTGTAGGCATCGTCGTGGCGCAGTTTTTTATCAGCGGTGTAGCGGTTGATCATCGAATCCATGTTACCGGCAGAAACGCCGAAAAACAGGTTCGGTTTACCAAGGCGCATAAAGTCGTCTTTGCTGTTCCAATCGGGCTGCGCGATGATACCGACTCGAAAGCCTTGCGCTTCGAGCATCCGCCCCACCACCGCCATCCCAAAACTTGGATGGTCCACATACGCATCGCCGACCACTAAAATGATATCGCAGCTATCCCAGCCGAGTTTTTTCATTTCGGCCTTTGACATGGGCAAAAACGGCGCCGGGGTGAATTCATGTGCCCAATATTTTGGGTATGAAAATAAGTCCCGATCTGCCTTCATCCGCGCCACCGGCGCTGATTTGCGACTGCTGATTTCTGCCATAACAATGCCTCACCGACAACGCTTCACCAACGGACTGCCACGCTGTCTAAATTCACAAAAAATAGCCGACTATTATACTCAACTATTAAGGTTGAGGCGATGATTTTCCCCGCCAATGCGACAAAATCCGGCCTTTTTAGCCAAGATCTGCGCCCCATCGCGGCGATAGACGTAGAAACGTCCCTATTGGTCGCAGGGGTATTGGCCACGGTTCTTGCGCTTGGCTAGGATGGTGGTTTTGCCATTTGGCGCTTGGGGAACTCGTATGTCACTGTTTAACAGAACTTTGCTGGCCAGCGCAGTGCTGGCCATCAGCAGCACTGCAGCCATGGCGGCGGCTGCTTTTGATGATAAATTTCGCCAGCTCGAAGAAATTTTACCGACGCCCAACACCTACCGCACCGCCTCCGGCGCGCCAGGACATCAATACTGGCAACAACAAGCCGACTATAAAATTAAAGTGGCATTGGATGAAAAGAATCATCTATTAACCGCCAGCGCGTCTATCCACTATAAAAATAATTCACCGGATGCACTGACGTACTTATGGCTGCAGCTTGATCAAAACATCTATCAGAAAAATTCCGCAGCAGTGCTCACCAGCACTTTTGATAACGATGGCAAAGTCACGTTTGACGAGTTTCGCACCAAAATGCAAAGCCCGGTGTGGAATGGCGGCTATCAAATCACCGAGGTCAGCCAAAACGGCAACACACTCAAGCACACCATCAACGGCACCATGATGCGCATTGACCTGCCAAAGCCGCTGCTGCCGGGCGAAACCGTCGACTTTAACATCGGCTGGAACTACAAAATTCACGAGCAAAAAGTACTGGGTGGCCGCGCCGGTTACGAGTATTTCAAAGAAGACAAAAACACCTTGTATGAAGTGGCGCAGTGGTTCCCCCGCATGGCGGCGTATTACGACGTGTACGGCTGGCAAAACAAACAATTTTTGGGTAGCGGCGAATTCACGTTGGAGTTTGGTAACTACGAAGTAGAAATTACCGTGCCTGCTGACCATATTGTCGCTTCGACCGGGGTGCTGCAAAACGCCGAACAAGTGCTTACTAGCGAGCAGCGCCAACGCTTAGAAAAAGCAGCTACCTCTGACAAACCTGTGTTGATTGTCACCGAACAAGAAGCAATTGCTAACGAAAAAGACGATACCCGTGATACCAAAACGTGGCGTTTTAAAGCCGAGAACGTGCGTGACTTTGCCTTTGCATCCAGCCGCAAGTTTATTTGGGATGCGCAGCGCGTGAAAAGCGGCAACAAAGACGTACTGGCCATGTCGTTCTACCCAAAAGAAGGTAACCCGCTGTGGGAGCAATACAGTACACAAGCTGTAGTGCATACCATTGAAAACTATAATAAATATTCGATTGAATACCCCTACCCTGTGGCGATTTCGGTCAACGGCCCAGTGGGTGGTATGGAGTATCCGATGATTGCCTTTAACGGCGGTCGTCCAGAAAAAGACAAAAAGACTGGCGTCAAAACCTATTCGGCAGGCACCAAATACGGCTTAGTCTCGGTGATCATCCACGAAGTTGGCCATAACTATTACCCGATGATTATCAACTCGGATGAACGGCAATGGACCTGGATGGACGAAGGCCTCAATACTTTCGTGCAGTTCTTGGCAGAACAAAGCTGGGAAGAAAAATACCCGTCACGCCGCGGCGATCCGCGTAACATCGTCGAGTACATGAAAAGCGAGCATCAAAACCCGATCATGACCAACTCGGAATCGGTGCTGCAATTTGGTAATAACGCCTATGGCAAACCGGCAACCGCCCTGAACATTTTGCGTGAAACCATTATGGGCCGCGAACTGTTTGATTTTGCGTTTAAAACCTACGCCGAACGCTGGGCCTTCAAACGCCCCACCCCAGCCGATTTCTTCCGCACGATGGAAGACGCCTCAGGCGTTGACCTCGATTGGTTCTGGCGCGGCTGGTTCTACGGCACAGATCCGGTCGATATCAGCCTCGATAAAGTGTCGCAACTGCATATCGACAGCAAAGACCCTGCCTTGGAAAAGGCCTGGGACAAAGCGCAAGAACAGCAAGAACCAGTGTCACTGACCGAGCAGCGCAATAAAGGCCAAACGACACGGGTCGACGAGCACCCAGAGCTGAAAGACTTCTACAACGAGCACGACAAATTCACCGCCACCAATGCGGATAAAAATAAAGCGGCTTCGAATGTCAAAGACTTAGAAGACTGGCAAAAAGACCTGCTCAAGAGTAAAAAGCTGGCGTATCAGTTAGATTTCAGCAACGTCGGTGGTTTAGTGATGCCGATTATTCTGCAGCTCACCTATGACAATGGCAGCACTGAAGAGCTGCGCATTCCGGCCGAGATTTGGCGGCAAAACAGCAAACAAGTTAGTAAGTTAATCTTTGTCGACCGAGCGCTGCGCTCAGTCGAAGTCGACCCACACTGGGAAACAGCCGACATTGATCTGAACAACAACAGCTGGCCACGCAAAGTACAGCCAACCCGCTTAGAGCTGTTCAAACGTGAGCGCAAAGAACCCAACCTGATGAAGGATTACAGCGAAAAACTCAAATCGGGTAAAGATGACGAATAACTTGGTCAAGCGCCTCGTCGCAGGCGCCAATAGGCTCTTGGCTACCCTGCAAAAGGTGCGCACTATACGCACCTTGTTGCCCGCAGGCGCGCTGGCCAGCCTACTTGCCGCCAGCACAGCGTCGGCGCATACGTTTTTTGAGGGACTGGTCAGTGTGGACGTCAATCCACGCTCGCAGCACCTGGAGATTGTGCACAGCTACACGGCACATGATCTGACGGCGCTATTGATGGAACAAACGCAATTGGCGATTAATTTGGAACACCCACAGCATGAAGCTTTGCTACGCGATTACATTGAACAGCATTTTGTGCTACGGGCACACGGAAAAAAGCTGGCACTTGAGTGGGTCGGCATTCGCCTAACTCCGCAAACCATTGAGATCTATCAAGAACTCAGCGCTCCACCGCCACTTGGCGGCATCGAAGTGCAAAACGACGTACTGCGCAGCGCCTTGCAACAGCAAATCAACCGCGTCAACTTTAGCCAAGGCGCATGTCGCGGCAGTTTAGTGTTTGACCGCGAAACCTCCAAACGCCAACTGATCGCCGCGCCTTGTTTAACGCCTTGACTTAACCAGCGCTGGCATGTTGCTGATTCAATAAAAGCTCCTGCGGGAGTTTTTCTATCAAGCGTAAGTTGCAGCGCAAGATAGACACGCCAAGCACTGCACACAGCGTGGCAGATCACGGACAGTCCCATGTTGCAAAGCCCGACAATCATGCAGCAACGTCAAACACCTGTCCCGGCTCGGTGACATCACAAATAACGCGCGATGGGTGAATTGCGCCGCGCATGGTTTGACGCACCAACCAGCGCAGATGAGCAAGTTCTTGAGATGGATGATGTTTTCCGCTAGTGTTGCTAAATAGTAAATAAAACAATAGAAAAAGAAGCCAGGCTTAGCCCATGGGTTTTCTATGTGATGGCATTGGTGGGTGCTTCACGTCATAAGCCCATACTCTTGCGCTAGATGCTTTTGCTTTGTTTAGCACGCATCCAGATGGCGCAAGTGTTCAAGCAAACACGCGCGCTGAACCTGCCTCTGCGAGCATCGATACTCAACAAGGACCATATTTTGAACAGTGATAAAGTCGACGCCAATGCGTTATTTGAGCGCATGCAACAGCGCCAAGCGATCCTCGCGGAATTCGAAAAACTCCGTCCAAGCGCAAAGAGTGTTTACCTAAGTTTCACCGGTTTGTTTTTAGCCGTCACCTGCTTGATTTATTTATCTCCGGAGCTGCTGCACCAGCCTAGTCTATTCTTGGTGTTGCTTGTGGCATCCGGGATCGGTGGGCTATTACATCGACAAAATCAGCGTATTGAAGCTCAAGTCGATGTGTTATATCGATTGTTAAACCATGATGTGGACCCTAAGTCATAACCGACCCGGTCGTGGCCAAGCAGTGGCTCAGATCGTGGCCCGCGTGTAGCTTGGCCGATTTGACTTAATAACTGTTTAACTGGGGTGGTATCACAAGCACCGAGAGCCACCGCGTCAGCCGCCCAAACAGAACTGCAATTCGATTTGTTCCGTCGAGCAAAAGGGCAGTGAAACCACCGCCCAAACTATACATATAGGTAAGCACCATCAACGCGCGCCGAGCACAATCGTCAACACACCCAGCACAAAAAACACCGCGCAGGCAGCGCGGCGCGCCCAATCCAATGGGATACGTTCCATCAACCAAGCACCGAAGTACACCACAGGCACGTTGGCGGCGAGCATGCCAAGCGTGGTTCCAATAATTACGAGCCACGTGGCACTGTAGGTAGCAGCTAAAATAACCGTGGCAATTTGGGTTTTATCGCCAATTTCGGCGACAAAAAACAGCACAGTACTGGCGACAAAAGCGCCGTATTTCAGGAGATTGTTTTCTTCACTGTCGTCTTTATCCGGCACCAGTAACCAAAGTGCCACCACAATAAAAGAGCCGCCCAATAACCAAGCATGCCAGCCCGCCGGAATAAACTGCGCCACCCAAGCACCAAGCCATGCCGATGCCGCGTGGTTAAGCAAGGTCGCCACTAAAATGCCGGCGATAATGGCAAAACGTGAGCGAAACCGCGCAGCAAGGAACAATGACAACAACTGGGTTTTGTCACCGATCTCAGCGAGGGCGACGGCAGAAAATGAAGAGAATAAAGCTTCCATCATAGATACTCAGCGGGATTAGCCAAAGACAACCGGACGGCTCCCGCTTTGGGCCATCTAGCTGTCTCAGGTCTCGTCTGCTTCATAAACGCCATGTGCTGTGGCACAAGTCTGTTGACGTTTACCTCTGGAAGGCCCAGAGCGACTACTCCCCCAAGTCAGGAACGCGCATTCTACCCAAAGCGTATTTGCCATCGCAAGCAAAAGTTTTGGGCTGAGAGCTCTAGCACCAAGCCTGTCGCGCAGCTTGGCGCGGTGCATACGAGCCAAATTGGCCCAGCGCGGTACCAGCAACGCAATAACTGCCGGCAGGATTAACGTACAGCCGTGCGACAGCCCTTGTCCAACACCACTTTCCAGCCGCCGTCGGCTTGCCGGCGCCATACGGAATTAAAGGTCGCTATTTGCTGGCCTTGGGCATCAAACACCGGGCCTGAACTGTGCGCCAGCGCACCATCTTGCGTCACCACCACTTGCTCAGCTCGCCAGGAAAACGGCGCGGTTTTGCTTTCAAAAAAACTGCGCCACGCTTCGGTAACGGCCGCTTTGCCGACGATCGGCTGCGGGTCGAAAAAGATCGCGGCATCATCGATAAACCGGCTAAACGCCACAAAGTCTCTGTCTGCCATGGTCTGGGCAAAAGCTTGCTCGCGCTGGCGAACTTGATGCTGCCAGCGTTGCTGCTCTGCTTGCGGCAGTACATTGTCTTGTTGCGATTGCAACACCGCATCAAATACTCGGGTGTCCGCTAGGGCTGGCACACCAACGGCCAGCATCGCCAGCGCCAGCATGGCGGCTTTCATACTGGCACCTTGATTTTCTGCAGCCATTGCTGCGTCTGTACACGCACTCGCGCTGCGGTAGTGCCCGTTTTTGCCAGCAAATTCACCAAACCAATGTAGGTCAGCGGCACCAATAACAAGCTGGTCAGCGTCGAGAAGCTCAAGCCGCCCAAAATGGCGATCGCCATCGGCGCGTAACTAGGGCCATCCCCACCGATGTTGGCATCGCCAAAGGCCAGCGGCATCAAACCTAAAATCGTCGTCGACACTGTCATCAAAATCGGGCGCAACCGCACTTCACAAGCCTCGACAATCAAGCCTTTGAGCTCTGCGTCGGGTTGCTCTTGCCGCAGTTGATTGATCCGGTCAACCAATACGATGCCGTTGTTGACGACTATGCCCATCAGCACCAGCATGCCGATCATCCCCATAATGCCCATGGTGGTGCCGGTAAATAAGAAGGTCCAAAACACGCCGACCAGCGAGAACAACAAAGAACCAATAACAGCGCTGGGAAGCAACATAGATTCAAACAGCGCGGCCATCACCAAATAAATCATCGCAACGGCCAGCAGCATATTAGTCACCATAATGCCTTGCGCTTCGTCTTGGTATTGGAAGCTGCCTTCGAATGACCAGCGATAACCGGCTGGGAGTTGCAGCGCATTCATAGTGTTTTCAATCGACTTGCGCGCATCGTCCATCGTCACATCTTTGCCAAGGTTCATGCCGATAACCAGGCCGGTTTGCCGGTTTAAACGCCGGATCTCGCCCAAACGGTCGCTGACAACCAATTCGGCAATTTGCGACAGCCGCACCACCTCATTGCCGATTTGTTTGACCGGAATTGCCGACAACTCTTGTTGCGAATGACTCACTTTTTCATCAAACAGAACGCGAAGTTGCATTTCGCCTTGTTCGACACTGCGTAGCGTACGTAAGTTACTGCCGCGCAGCGCCATCGTCACCGCTTGCGCTACTTCGCGGGCATTAATGCCTTGTTGTTGCATCAAGTCGGGTTTTAAACGAATTTGTAGCTCTTTTTGCCCGCCTTGCACTTCCGAGCGCACGTCTTCAAGCCCAGGCACACGCGCCAGCATCGGCACTACTTCTTCGGATAACTGCATCAGTTTTTCGGTGGAGTTACCCAGCAAATGCACCTGCAAGCCGCCGCCCGCGTCGCCCCAGCCAAACTGCGGCTTTGAGCGCACCATCGCCGGCATGTCTTTGCGGATGGCCTCTTTGATGTCATTGATCGGCACCGGCAAGTCGTCTTGCATCATCAAGGTCGACACGGCAAAACCAGATTGGTAATAGCTGTAAATCGATTTGATGTGAAATTTTTGCTGATTGGCAAACAAGTAGCTTTCCATCCGCGCCACTTCTTGCTCAACTTCCGCCATCGGATAATTGGTTTGAATGTTGTAATTTAAAAACAGCCGCTGACTGTCGCCTTGGTTGTCATCCCCCCCCGAAATAAACTGCATTGGAATGGCGATGCTAAACAAGGTAGCAAAGGCAATGGCTGTGGCTGTTTTTGGATGGTCTAAAGTCCAGCGCAAGGTGCGGCCGTAGTGTTGGTCTAACTTGGATACTTTGGCATCGTCCGTGCTGCCGATATTTTTGATTTTCAGCGACAACAGCGGGATTAAACTCAGTGCCAGTACTAGTGAAACGGTGAGTGCGATGGTGATCGCAATCGCCACATGCTCCAGAAACACCGTCACATCGACTTTAGCGCCGATAATATTTGGCAGAAACACAATCGCTGTCGTTGCTGTGCCGGCAACAACGGCAAGACTGACGCGATACACGCCACGCTCGGTCGCTGCACGAATATCGCCGCCTTTGGCACGTTCGCGGAAAATACTTTCCACTACCACCACTGAGTTATCGACCAGCATACCGACGGCTAGCATCAAGCCCATCATCGACAGCACATTGAGGCTGTAATCGAGGAAATACATTAAGCCCAAGGTAATAGCGATCGACACAGGTACCGAAAACACCACCAACATAGTGGTTGGCATATGGCGCAAAAACAAGAACAACACCGCCATCGACAGCACGGCGCCCAGCAGGCCTGAACTGAGCAAATTCGACAAAGATTCAGTCACACCTTTTGCCGTGTCGTCCATCACATAAACGTTAATGCCGTTGAGTTCTGGATCTTTGCCCGCGTTATCAACAACTTTAAGCGCTGCTGATGACACATCCACTAAATTGGCGTTGGATTCTTTAAACACATTCATGCCGATGGCGCGTTTTTGATCCAAGCGGCGACCTTCGGTGAGTTTGGGCAGTTCCAATTTGATTTCAGCAATATCACCCAACTGCAAGCCTGCACTGATCGGCAAACGTTTGACTTCATCAAGCGTTGTCAGCTCGCCAACCGGCTTGACCAGAATCGCTTCATCTTGGTTTCGTAGCTCGCCGGCTGTCATGGCAAAGTTCTGTTTTTGCAAGGTTTGCAGCAGCTGTGCAGGGTCTAATTGCAAAGCGCGCAATCGCTCGGGTAACAAGCGGATCGACACTTGGCGTTTATCTACACCATACAACTCGACTTTCGACACGCCTGGTACGCGTTCCAATTGGCGTTTGAATACCCGATCTAACAGGTCATACGACATCGACAAGTCGCGTTCGCTGGAGATCCGCACTTGGAAAATCGGCTGATCGTTGGTATTAAATTGAAACACCAACACCCGCTCGACGTCTTTGGGCAGTTGATGGCGAATACCATCTAAGCGCTCACGAACTTCAATGCTTTTTGAGTTTAGATTGTCGTCCCAGTTAAACTCCAAGCCGATTTCCGCCGAGTCTTCTTTCGAAAAGGAGCGAATGTTTTTCACGCCGGAAACGGTCGACAGCGCCTCTTCAATCGGCCGAGTGATTAAGCGCTCTACTTCGGCGGGACTGGCGTTTGGATACGGCACATTGATATAAATTTCTGGGATATCAATCCCCGGGAATTTTTCCAGCGGCAGCATCCGACTGGCCAGCAAACCAAACACAAACAGCGATAAAAACATCATGCACAAGGTGACTGGGCGGCTTAAGCCAAAGCGCGTCAGCGCCAGCGGTTTATGCTCCATGACGAGCCTCCTTGCGGGCTGCACTTAGATGATAAATCACCGGAATAAACACCAAGGTCAACAAGGTTGAGAACGACAAACCCCAAATCACTGTGATCGCCATCGGCGCTCGCAGTTCGGCGCCATCGCCGGCCAAAATCATTGGGATCAAGCCAAGCACTGTGGTCAATGTGGTCATCAGCACCGGGCGCAACCGTGTGGTGCCCGAGGTAACGACAGCCTCATTTAGTGGCATGCCTTCGGCACGCAGTTGGTTGATCCGGTCAATCAACACGATGGCGTTGTTCACCACGATACCCGCCAGCATAATCAAGCCGATAAACACGATGACGGAAATACGAGTGTCGGTCAGGTACAACCCCAGCACAGCGCCGGCGCCGGCCAATGGCACTGTGAATAAAATCAGCAGCGGCTGCAGCAAGTTTTCAAACTGCGAGGCCATGACCAAGTAGACCAAGAAGACTGCCAACAACAGCGCGGCAATTAAGCTGTTGTACGAGCGCTCCAACTCTTCGCTTTGTCCAACTAAATTAGCTGTCACGCCAAAGGGCCATTGCTGAGCACTGAGCAGCTGTTTTGCCGCCACAGACGCTTGTTCAATGTCACCATAATTTAAGTTGGCACTAATCACAGCCACCCGTTGCTGGCCAATGCGCGTGATCTCACTTGGGCCAATTTCACGTTCAATACGCGCTACCGCCGATAACGGCACTGGCGATGCGGCACCTGGATTAACAATCACTTGGGCCAAATCTTGTTCAGAACTGCGGAACTCCTCGGCCAAGCGTACCCGAATGTCGACTTTGCGATCTTGTACACTGAACTGGCCTGCTACTTCGCCACCGACATAATTCGCGACGCGTTTGGCGACATCCGAAGCCGTAAGTCCCAGTTGTGCCAGGCGTAAGTGGTCAAAATGTAAGGTGATTTCTGGTTGACCTTGGCGCAAGCTGGATTTCACGTCAGTAAACCGGTCGTTTTGCTCCATCGCCGTGATCAGTTGGTCTGAGGCTTTTTTCAGTGCCGCTAAATCATGGCCGGCTATTTCAATTTCTAGCGGTGTACTAAAGCTAAACAAAGCGGGCGTATCAATCTTTGCCGTTAAATCTGGAATGGCCGCCACAGCTTGGCGCATCGCATCCATCACTTGTTGCTCGGTCGCTTTGTCCGTGCCTGATTTTAACACCACATTTAACCGGCCCCAGTGACTGCCACCGACGTTCGGATCCACAGTCATTTGCTGACCCGTACCGGCCTGAGCATAAGTGCGCGCGACAGCGGCTTGAGTTTTCGCTGCGTCAGCTAGTTTTAACAGCACAGCGTCTGTACGTTCAATCGAGGTGCCCATCGGCAATTGCACTTCGACATAAAACTCGCCTTGGCTCATCGCCGGAATTAAATCAAAGCCAAGTTTTGGCACCAGTGCATAACAAAGGCCTGTGCCGATCAGTACGATTGCCATGGTTTGGGCGCGTGCACGCAACACTTTGACTAACAAGGCGCGATACCACAGCTCCAAAGTACCCAACAGTGCATGAGTGACCGCCAAAATAGGCTTGCTGACTGTGCGGCATGCGACGCCAATCAAGGTCCAAAGACTAAACAACACTGTCAATAACCCAACAAATATCATGGCAAGTAAGCGCCATATCCACACCACTGGCATCAACAAGTAATGCCAGGGTTTGCTCGGCACAAATCGAGCAACGTCACTAACTTGTTGATTGGTCGGTGTAAAGCTCCCCTGCCATGACGCCATCGCCGGGATCAACGTTAGTGCCACCAATAAAGAAGCTAACAAAGCGTACGTCACAGTCAAAGCTTGGTCGCGGAACAACTGGCCGGCGACGCCTTCAACAAACACCAGCGGGAAGAACACTGCGACTGTGGTCAGGGTTGATGCAGTGATCGCCATCGACACTTCGCTGGCACCTTTTTTCGCTGCATCAACTGCCGACAGGCCTTGTTCTTTGTAGCGGGAAATGTTTTCCAGCACCACGATGGCGTTATCGACCAACATACCAATAGCCAATGCAATACCACCTAAGCTCATGATATTCAGCGTGATTTCTTGCGAATACATCAAGTTAAAAGTTGCAACAACTGACAGCGGGATTGAAATCGAGATAATCACTGTCGACCAGACATTGCGCAGGAACAGATAAATCACCAGCATGGCCAACAAGCCACCTTGCCAGGCGGATGATTTCACTTCATCAATTGCATCGGCAATAAAAGTCGATTGGTCATACACCAACGACAATTCATAACCTGCAGGCAGGTTCTTTTTGATGTCATCAAGGCGAGCTGTCAGAGCCCGCGCCACTTGGACTGTGTTGGCATCACCTTCTTTATAAATGGCTATTTCAATGGCTTGTTTACCATCGACATAAGTAATGCTTTGCCGATCAGAAAAACCATCGCGCACGGTTGCTACGTCCGCTAAGCGCACGTGGCTGCCGTTGACTGTAGCAATATACAAATTGCGAATTTCATCTAGATTCGTGAATTGGTTGATCGTGCGGACTAAATAATCATGCGATGCTGTCTCTAAACGACCGCCGGCTTGATTCAAGTTTTGCTCCAGCAATCGCTGATTGACAGTGGCGATATCCAGTTTTAATTGCGCCAGCTTTTCATTGTCGACTTGAATTTGGATCTCTTGGTTTAAGCCACCATCGGGTTTTACAGCGGCCACACCGGGCATTGCTTCTAGCTTACGGCGCAGCTCTTCATCCGCAAAAGTACGCAGCTGCACTTGCTGCGCGTTGCTCAGGCCGTTAGGCGCATCCGTTCGACTTAAGGCCAAGCGCACGATCGGGTCTAAATTAGGGTTAAAACGCAGCAGCAGTGGTTTTTTGATATCCAATGGCAGCAGCAGCACGTCAAGTTTTTCGCGGACGTCCAAACCAGCCATTTCCATGTTGGTGCCCCAGTCAAACTCTAGCACCACATCCGAACGGCCTGCACGCGACACCGATTCGACACGGCGTACACCTTTGACAATACCGACCGCTTCTTCTATTGGCTTGCTGACCAACTGCTCGACTTCCGCCGGCGCAGCACCTGTGTATTCGGTGCGGACCGTCAAGGTAGGATACGACAAGTCAGGCAATAAATTGACCGCCAAACGCGCCATCGAGACCAAACCAAACAACACGATACCGAGCGCAAACATCCACATAGTGACCGGTCTGGCCACCGCGGTATGAACCAGTTTCATAGCATGTTCCTATTATTTTTTGCGTTGAACTGGGCGGGGATGCCCCCGCCGCGGAGGGATTAACCTTGGGTCACCACAGTGACGACACTGTTATCTTTCAGACTGGCTTGGCCGGCGGTGACCACTTGTTCACCTTCGTTGATGCCGGCAAGAATTTCGACAGACGAATCGCTTTCATAGCCGGTTTTGACCGTTTGGCGCACCACTTTGCCATCTTTGACCACAAACACGCTGCTGCTATTGTCCATCGCCAGCACGGCGCGTTTAGGTACTAACAAAGCATCCGCTTTGGCGTCATATTGCAAATCAACTTGGGCGAACATGCCGGCTTTGAGTTGCAAATCATCATTTTGTACGCCAATCGTCACGCGGGCTGTGCCGGTAGTGGCATCCACCACCGGTGAAATCCGGATGATTTTGGCCTGGATACTTGGCATGCCGGCAAAACTCAAAAACGCAGTTTGACCGACTTTCGCACGCACCAATTGGCTTTCTGGCAAGTTGATCACGGCTTCTAAATAGTTTTGTGACACCACATGAAACAGCGCTTTTGATGAAAACTCGGTGATCAACTGGCCGACTTTCGCGTACCGACGGGCGATCACACCAGAAATAGGCGCGACAATTTTTGTATCGCGCAAAGCTAGTTCTTGCATTTTCACCGAGGCTTCCAGCGATTCTACTTGCCATTTCAGTTTGTCGTAGACATCGGCAGACACCAATTTACGAGCAAACATTTTTTCTACTCGCTCTAACTCGCTTTTCAGCTGGCCTAAGTCAGCTTTGCCTTTAGCCAGCGCCAGTTGTTGCCGCTCGGTATCCAAGGTAGCCAGCACTTGACCGGCTTGCACTTGGTCACCTTCTTCGACCAACAAAGTTTGCACTATGCCGGTGGCTTTGCTGTTCACTTCAGCATCCGCTTTGGCTTCCAGTGTGGTGGTCGTACGGTAAGTGCTGCTGATTTCGCCGCGCGTGGCTTTGGCAGCTTCGACGGGGATAGTCACGACAGTTTCTTCTTTCTTCACTGCCTCTTCGGTAGTAGCGGCGGCACCGCAACCTGTGAGGAACAGTGTGGAACTCAGTACGGCGGCGGCGACTAGAGTGAGAGAAAAAGTCTTGCGATTCATGATGTTGTCCTTTGCCAAAGTTTTGGGGCTATGCTGCCCTTTTGCAGTTGCTGTGCCAGCTGCAATTTCAAGTTGAATACTTCATTAATATCAAACAGATAGATGTGTTTATCTGTAGATTAGTGTGTCAAAACATTTCATCGGTAATTTGTGTTTTTCACTAAAATTTCGCCAAATTAGCCAAAGTAAAGCTGCGTTAAGTGGTCAAATTTTTCAGTTCTGGAGTCTGTACTCTAAATTTTAGAGCGCCTATACTGCGCGGCGTTTTTGGCCTTATGGTCAGACCACTACCGTCACAGGGTTCAATAATGAAAAAAACTCCAATCGCCTTAGCTTGCGCATTGTTGCTAAGCGCCAACAGCCACGCCGAAGGCTTTAAACTTTACGAACAATCCGTCAGTGCTATGGGAAATGCCTACGCCGGTCGTGGCGCTCAGATCACCGATGCCAGCTTGGTCTATTCCAACCCGGCCGCACTGACCGCCCTGCCGGGTACACAAATCGCCAGTGGCCTTACCTTGATCCACGTCGAAAGCGACTACCAAAACGCCACAGCCACCAGCGCCAATGGCCAGTCAGTGGTTGGTCGTAGCGAAGGCACAAATAGTTTGAATGCCCCAGTACCTTTTTTGTTTGTCAGCACACAACTCAATGACAAGGTGACACTAGGTGGTGGTATCTACGCGCCTTTTGGTTTGTCATCCGACTATCAGAATGACTGGGCGGGCCGGTATTTTGCCGACGAAACCGCCATTCAAGTAGTCGCGTTACAAGGCTCGGTCGGTTATGAGCTAAATGACCACTGGTCTGTTGGTTTAGGTGTAGCGCTAAATCGTGTCGACGGCACTTTATCCAAATACAAAGATCACAGCGGTCTTTGTGAACTTGGAACCAACATCAACGCCATGTTTGGTGCCAATGTTTATCAAGCGGCTTATTGCAACAGCCACTATGAAGTGCAAGGCGATGATTATGCGCCAAGTTATAGCATAGGCGTCTATGGCGAGCCGATTGATGGCCTGCGATTGGCGGCTGTCTATCACAGCGAAACCGCATATCACCTGACCGGTGACTCCGTGATCACTAACACACCTATCACAGGTTCAAACGTTGCTGGCTCACCGAATTACCTGGTGGTGTCCCCTACGTTACCAGCGATCGACAAGAGCACGGGCAAACTGGCGGTGAACAGCCAGTTAGTCGAAGCCTCCACGCTGGATTTAACTACGCCCGCGAGTTTGACCCTAAGTCTGGATCAACAAGTGAGCAAAGCTCTGTCATGGCAAGCTAGCTTAGCTTGGACTGGTTGGCACAGCTTCCGCTCCATTGATATTGTCAGCCGCGCCGATACCCCAACTATTTCTCGCTCGACTCAAGCGGCTAGCAACCTCAATAGCCCAGGCTACATCGGCTTTATCCCTGAGCATTGGCAAGACAGCTACTCGGCCGCACTGGGGTTGACTTGGACTCTGGCAAACGGTGATACGATTAAATCCGGCATCGCGTATGATGAAAGCCCGATCGCCTCAGCCCACCGTACCGCGCGGGTCCCGACCAACGACCGTCTGTGGTGGACGCTGGGTTATGGCGCAGATCTAGCGCAAAACTGGCATCTGGATATCGCCGCAGGTTACATGTGGATGGATCAAATTCACGTCAGCGAACGCGAATACAATGTGCAAGAAGTAGCGCTGTACCGTTCAAGCTTAAATGTGGACTACAAAAACAGCGCCGTGATTGTCGGTGCGCAAGTGAACTACCGCTTCTAATCGGTGCACTAGAGACGAAAAAGGCCTGAACTTCAGGCCTTTTTGTTTAGATCATGCGCAGGCACATTATTTGCGTTTAAGCACCACTTCGCCAGACACTGTTTCAATTTCAATCCGACCGTCACCGCCGCCTAACGTGGTATCTAAACTGCTCATCGGGCCATATTTGGCATCGACAACTTTATCTTGCGTCAGTTTATTGTCGATATCGCCGCCGGCACTGGCTTCGATGCTGATCCGCGCCGATTCAATGTCCGGCATGGTTAAAGTCAACGAACCACTGACGCTGCTGCCGGAGATCCGCGGCGCTTTTGAACCTGCCAGTTTGATATCGATTTGCCCATTTACTGTGCTAAATTCCACTCGTTCGCTGCCATTTAACGACAAATCAACTTCACCGTTAACGGTTGATACTTCCACTTCTTTGGCGGTCGAGACACTGTGCAGTTCACCATTGACCGATTCCATTTCCAACGAAGCCGCTTTGCTTTGATCTTTGATCTCGCCGTTGACGGTGCTAAGTTTCAAATGGCCTTGCAAGTCGTTGCTGGCGATATTGCCGTTGACCGTTTGCAGCGATACATTGCCCGCTAACTGACTGGCGTTAATGGTGCCGTTGACTGTAGTGATGTCCGCCCCGCCTTTAACACCACTGGCATTGACGTTGGTTGAGACACCTTCAAAATTCAGCACTGCGCTTTGCGGCACTTCGACAACCAGCTTCGAGCCTTTGTTGTCGTCTTCGTTGTAGCCATTGTTGAATAAGCGGCGTGGCATTTTCACCACAAAACGCGTGACGCCGCCGGAGGATTTAAACTCGTAGCCTTCGGCTTCTTCATCCAAAGTTCCGTTTATTTTGAATTGATTACCGCTGCCGACTTTGATCTCGACTTCGCCGCGCATCACTTCAAGTTCAATACGTTCATTGGCAGAAACCGCTTTGCTTTCACTAACCGCTTTGCCAGTACCAGCAAATGTCGGCGCCGCCACTAACACCACCATCGCCAACATGATGCGATTGAACTGTTGATTTAAACCTTTCATTACACTCTCCTTAACTATAAGCCTGACTGAGCTCAGTCAGCTTGTGCATGTATTTAAGCTGTTGTTGCTGTAATTGCTGATATTGTCGAAGCAATCGCCGGTTCGCCGGCTGTTGTTGTAACGCCTGCTCAAGCTGACTACTGGCTTGTTGCCAAATCGCCAACTGTTGCTGCCAATTCTCAAAGCCTTGTGGCACTTGCTGCAGCTGTTTGAGCTGCGCGCCGCCGACTTGCGCCATTAATTTTTCACGTTGCAACCGTAGCTGTTGCACCACGTCGCGACTCTGAGTGTGTGGCTGCGTAGTGACTGTTGTTGACTCGAGCTGCTGTGCGACCTGCGATTCAGAGACTGGTGCAGGTTTGAGCAGCCAAAGCGTCACCAGCGCAAAACCCGCTGCCACTGCGGCCGCTAAGCCATAACGCGGCTGATTTGCCGCTGGTCGTTGCATCCAAGCCGGCGCAACGGTAGTTTGGGTTTGCTCGCTAGGCGGCATCGGCTCGACCTTCGCCTGGGGTGTCTCGGCAAGTCTTGCCGCGAGTGCGTCCCAGCCATCCGTCGCCGGTTCAAGCTGCTTTGGCAGCGATGCAATCAGTGCATCAAGTTGTTGTTCAGTTGTCATCTAGCCAACTCCTTAATAACTGGCGCGCTCTGTGATACTGCGCCTTACTGCTGCCCTCGGCGATGCCAAGCAACTCGGCAATGTCTTGGTGCGAGTGCCCTTCCAATGCAAACAATACAAACACAGCGCGCGCCTGCTCGGGTAACCGAGCAATCAAGTTTTCTAAATCACGTTGGTCGACTGGTGGTGGCTCACTCGCCCACAATTCCAGCTCGCTGTCATCGTCACACATCCGCGCCATTTTGAGTTTGCGCCAATAATCCACCGCGGTGCGAGTGGCAATAGTATGCAACCACGTCGAAAATAAGCTGTCACCGCGAAACAGCGGCATTTGCTGCCAAACCCTGACAAATGCTTCTTGGCAGGCATCTTCGGCTTGTTGTCTGTCGCTGAGCAAACGATAACAAATGGCAAACACTTTACCTTTAAACTGTTGGTAAATATGAAAAAATGCGGATTGCTCGCCCCGTTGGGCGCGCTCGATAAAACCTTGCAGTTCGATCGTTTCCACGCATTTTTCCTTGCTGTTATGTTGTCGTTAAATGGTAAGTCGCATCTTGGTTACGTTAGGTTTAAAGCGGTTGGAAAAAAAATCCGGCAACTGCCGGATTTTTACAAAGAATCATGATTTAAGCTTAACTTTCAACATATTAGATAGCAACTGGCGCTTTAATGTGCGGGTGGCTTTGGTAGCCTTCCAAACTGAAATCGTCAAAGGTAAAAGCAAATAAGTCTTTGACTGCAGGGTTTAGTTTCATCGTTGGCAACGCATAAGGCGTGCGGCTCAGTTGGGTTTCCACTTGCTCTAAATGGTTTAAATACAAGTGCGCATCGCCTAAGGTGTGAATAAACTCGCCTGGCTGCAAGTCACAGACTTGTGCAACCATCAAAGTCAGCAAGGCATAACTGGCAATGTTAAAGGGCACACCTAAAAAGATGTCACCGCTGCGCTGATACAATTGGCATGACAATTTGCCGTCGGCGACATAGAACTGGAACATGGTATGGCACGGTGGTAAGGCTTGTTTGCCATCGGCGGCATTGTCACGCGGCGATTTGCGCGTGTCTGGCAGCACTGCCGGGTTCCAAGCGCTGACAATTAAGCGGCGTGAATCCGGTGTGCGACGAATGTCGTCGAGCAACTGCTGAATTTGGTCGATCACTTGGCCATTTGGCGCCTGCCAGCTGCGCCACTGCGCACCGTAGACCGGGCCTAATTCGCCGTCCTCCGTTGCCCATTCATCCCAAATCGACACGCCATTGGCTTTCAAATAAGCAATGTTGGTTTCACCTTTTAAGAACCACAAGAGTTCATGCACGATCGACTTGAGGTGTAGTTTTTTGGTGGTGACCAGCGGAAAACCATCCGCCAAGTTAAACCGCATTTGATAACCAAACACCGATAGCGTGCCGGTGCCGGTGCGGTCGGTTTTCCGATGACCGTGCGCTAAAACATGGCGCATCAAATCATGATACTGTTGCATGGAATTGCCCTTAAGTTTTTAAGCCACGTCACAACGACGCGGCTGAGAATTCATGCTGCATACAAAGCCGGCAGCGGGCTAGCACCTTGTGCAAATGCGACTCGGAGGTACGCTAAAGGAATGCGACTAGGCGCGTAGTTGATTCAGTAACTGCTTTTGATCTAAGAAGCGTTGCACCTGCAAGCGCACTTGCTTGGGCGATACACAGGCCAGAATTTCCGGCAATAACTGCTTGAGTTCACCGACATCCACGCGACGTAGCAGCCATTTCACTTTGGCCAAGTTACTGGGGTTCATACTAAAGGAGTTAAAACCCATCGCCGCTAAAATCAACACGCCAAGCGGCTCACCACCGAGCTCGCCACAAATACTCATCGGCAGCTGCAGGCCTTGCGCTTGTTGCCCCAACATGTTCAGCGCTCGCAGTACTGACGGATGTAAAGCGTCGTACAAGTTACCCACGCGCGGGTTGTTACGGTCAACCGCCAACAAATACTGGGTTAAATCGTTGGTCCCCACGGAACAGAAATCGACTTTACGCGCCAATTCTGGCAGCTGATACATAATGGATGGCACTTCAATCATCACCCCCACTTTGGGTTTGGTGACTATGCCTTCGCCGTTGAACTCATCGTCTACTTCAAACCAGGCTTGGCGAATAAGACGCAGCGATTCATCCACTTCGCTAAGGTCCGAAATCATCGGCAATAAAATGTGCAAATTGTTATAGCCAATGTTGGCTTTTAACATAGCGCGGATCTGTACCAGGAAAATCTCTGGATGATCCAGCGTCAAACGAATACCACGCCAGCCTAAAAATGGGTTTTCTTCGTTGATCGGGAAATAAGGCAAGGGTTTATCGCCACCAACGTCCAGCGTGCGCATCACGACAGGTTTACCGGGGTAGCCCGCCAAAAACTTTTGGTACAGCTCGACTTGCTCTAACTCGGACGGAAAACGCGTGCGCATGATAAATGGAAATTCGGTGCGATACAGACCTACACCATTGCAAGAATCGGCTTGTGACGTTTCCAGATCTGTCGCAAGCCCTGCGTTGACCATCAGGCTGAAGTCCACGCCACAACTACTTTGCGCCGGCAAATGCAGTTCTGCTTGGTAACGTTTATTGAGCTCAGCATCTTTGCTCATTAAGTTGCGGTATTCAGCGCAAATGGCATCGGCCGGTGACAACAAGATGTTGCCCTGATAGCCATCAACAATCAGTCGTTGCCCTTGCCATTGCATCAATGGCAACTCGCGCACGCCCATAATCGCCGGGATGCCCAAAGCACGCGCCATAATGGCGGCGTGCGAGTTCACGGAGCCATTGAGCGAGACAATCGCGACTAGCTGCTGGCGTGGGATCTCAGCGAGCATAGTCGCAGTGACATTTTCAGCCACCAACACCACTTGTTCCGGCAGTTTGTAATGCCGTTGTTCGTTTTCCAACAAGTGGTTCAGTACACGTTGCCCTAAATCGCGAATGTCGGTGCCGCGCTCACGCAGATACGGATCATCCATATCATCGAATTGACGCGCAAACCGCTCAACCACCCGTTTTAACGCACTTTTGGCGCACCAACCTTCGCGAATTTGCGCCTCGATTTCATGACCGAGCGACGCTGCGTCCAACAGTTGGTGATACACATCGAAGATCGCCAGCGCGTCTTCCGGTAAATGTCCATTCATCCGCTCTGCTAAGCGATTAAACTCCGCTTTGGTCACTTTTACCGCATGGTAAAACCGCAACAACTCCGAGTCTGGATCGTCGGTGCGTTTGAGTGAAATCGCGTCAAAATCAGAGGCGGGTTGCAGCACAAAGGCTTCACCAATGGCGATACCCGGCGAGCCAATAAGCCCCTGCATCTGCCGGTTCGATACGGCCGTGGCGTTTTGATGATCGGAGACTTTGCGCATCTCCGCATTGACCAACACGGATGCTAATTGCACGCCCAACGTAACTAAAAACGATTCTTCGTCTTCGTTAAACACCCGCGACGCCGATTGCTGGATCGACAACACGCCAAGCACCTTACGATGGTGGATGATTGGGCAGCCCAAGAAGGCCGAGAAACAATCTTCAGAAACTTCAGGTGTGACTTTAAAACGGGGATGTAAATGGGCTTGGGCTAGGTTGATCGGCTCTTCACGTTGACCGACCCAACCAATCAAGCCTTCTGAGAAACCAATCGACACTTTGCCGATCGCTTCGGGGTTTAAGCCGTCGGTCGCCATCAACATAAAATGCTGTTGATCGTAGTCGGCCAAATACACTGAACAACATTCAGTGTTCAGTGCACGTTTAACGTTGCTAACCAAGCCCTGCAGCGCGTGATCCAGCGACGGTTCTTGCGCTACGTCTTGGACAATGCGACGCAGTTGGCCGAGCATAAGCCTCCCAGACGGATTTCGCAGCCCTAGTTTGGGCTGCTCAGTTACTTCTTACGGACATCCTTTTTGACGAACGGTAAAGCAATCGGGGCAAACTCTTTCATCACTTTCCGATAGACTTCGCGCTTAAAAGACACGACTTGTCGAACGGGATACCAATAACTGACCCAGCGCCAGTCATCAAACTCTGGATGTGTAGTTTTTAGCAGATTAACGTCTTCATCTTTACAAGTCAGCCGCAGCAAAAACCATTTTTGCTTCTGACCAATACACAGCGGGTTTGAATCGCGGCGGATCAGTCGTTTCGGTAGCTTATAACGCAACCAATGTTTGGTGGTTGCCACAATTTCCACATCGTTAGGGCTTAGGCCCACTTCTTCATTCAGTTCACGATACATGGCTTGTTCAGGCGTTTCGCCATCATCAATGCCACCTTGTGGATATTGCCAAGAGTGTTGTCCGTATCTGCGTGCCCAAAACACCTGTCCTTGGTGGTTACAAATCACTATACCGACGTTGGCTCGAAAGCCTTCGGCATCGATCACACAAACCTCGGGTCTGTAAAAACAGCGATAACTGGATTCTTTCATAAAGTCTGCGCCGCGGCAAACGGAATTTATGGCAAGATATTCATAAGTTATCCACAGAGAGCAATTATTAGCCACATGCTCTGTGAACTTTTTCACAGGACATGTGCAAAAATCTGTGCATATCTCTGTTTTTATCCATGAATAACTTTATCTGTTCGATATTTCACGAGCACCAACCACAAACTTTATTTATTTATATCAATGACTTGCACTCAAAAACACCCTGTAAAAACCGGACTCAGACTGTGCATAACTTGCTTTGCGCAATATTTCAACAGTTAGCACAAGGGGTAGCCTACAGCCAAAAAAAACCGTAATTTATGCTGATCACTGATGAGAACCACTTATGCATCCACCTGAAAGTGCTGAAGAATTATTAAACCGCTGTCGCCGCATTGCAGGTTTTACATTAGAAGAATTGGCGGCTGAATTAGCCGTTGCTCTGCCAAAGGATTTAAAGCGCGACAAAGGGACGGTCGGCCAACTCTTGGAACTTGCGCTAGGCGCATCCGCAGGCTCCAAAGCAGAACCTGATTTCCCGCATTTGGGTATTGAACTCAAAACAATTCCGATCGACGCACAAGGTGCGCCATTGGAAAGCACCTATGTATGTGTAGCCCCGATGAGCGGCTTTGCACTGGAACGGTTTGAAGACAGTTGGGTGTATCGAAAACTTAGCCGCGTATTATGGGTGCCGGTATTGGCCAGTCGCGACATTCCACTGGCACAACGCACTATTGGCCAAGCGTTTTTGTGGCGACCCAGTCCTGCGGAGTTGGCGACTCTTCAACAAGATTGGGAAGAACTGATGGAACTGCTCCGCCTTGGACAGTTGTCACAGATTAAAGGTCAGCATGGCGTGGCATTACAACTGAGACCCAAAGGCGCCAATAGCCTAGCTCTGACCGACGCACTCAACGAAGATGGAGCCACGGTGCAAGCACTGCCTCGTGGCTTTTACCTTAAAACGAGTTTTACACGAGCACTGTTACAACGTCAGTTTGCTTAGCACGTGTAAAGTATCAGGCTTATTGCTGATATTTATCGACAATCAACATGTATTCGCCGCTGTTACGGATGTTTTTCAGTGCTTGGTTAAACTGCAGCACCCGCGATTCTGGCACTGACACTTTGGAAAACATCACATAGACGTCATTACTTTGCAGCGCTATGCCTTGGTGACCAATTTGATCCGACAGGCCTTTGCGTCGCAGCATAGAGCGCGCGACGAAGCTGTCTTCCAACATGCCGTCGATATCGCCGTCAAGCAAGCGCGCAATATTGAGCTCACCAAGCGATGCCTCAACAAAAGCCGCTTTTTTGGCGGGTTCTTGGTACAAAGCACCAAATTCATCGCCATAGAAATATTCACTGATAATGCCAATTTTATGCCCTTTGTCGATAAATTCACTTAGGGTACTTTCTGGCATGGATGCAGACTTGCTCGTCAGCACAAACAACTGAAATTGTTCTTGACGGTATGGGGCAGAAAACAATGCAAACTGTTCACGGGCGGCGGTACGTGACGCACCGGCCACCATATCGATTTTGCCATCACGCAACTGTTGGACTAGGTCCATCCAAGCACCTTGTTTTGTGACGATCTGACAGCCCATGTTTTTTGCCACAGCACTGATTAATTCAATATCCAAGCCAGCGGCTTTTTGATCCAACCCAGTGTATTGATAGGGTTCCCAGGCTTCATACCCCAGCGTTAACTTGCACACATCTGGCGCCGAAGCAGTTGGTTGGCTTGTTGTGACGGGCGCCGCAGCGCCTGCAGCTGGAGTACTAGAACTGGCTGGTGATTGATTGTCTGGGGTGTTTACGGGTTGTGGACTGCATCCTGTGAGCAGCAATCCGAGGCATAAACCAAACACAAAGCTTAATGCACGCATAATAAACTCCGGTTTCTGTGGGAGATCCGAAGCAAGCATAGTTGAGTTTTATCGGACGCGAGGTCTTTTACATACCCGAAGCTGCAGGCTGCTGCAACCTGAAGGTTGGCCGAAAACAAAAAGCGCCTTTAATAAGGCGCTGTTTTTACTGAAGATAATCGTTAAGACTGCACAACTCTCTTACGCGTTGGCCACGAATTTTTAACAATGCGCTTTAGCACTGTCCAATATTGACCGGCAAAGGATCCGGTGTTGTACGCGATACCAAATTCGTTGGCGATTGCCTGCACTTGTGGCGCCAGACGACGATAACGCCAAGCTGGTAGATCAGGGAACAAATGATGTTCGATCTGACAACTCAAATGCCCAGTCAACACATGCAACCAAACGCCACCGCGAAAGTTCGAAGATCCCAAAATTTGTCGGTAATACCATTGGCCACGGCTTTCGTTTTGGCAATCTTCTGGATAGAACACCTGCGCCTCCGCCGTGAAATGGCCACAAAAAATCACCGTTGACGTCCACCAGTTACGCAAAATATTGGCGCAAAAATTCGCCAACAGCACATAACCAAAGACTGGAAAACACAACAATGGGAACACCAAATAATCTTTGAGCAGTTGTCGAGTCGCCTTGCCAAAAAATGCTTTTTTAAGTTCAGCATCAGACACTTGACTGTGCCGGTCGGCTTTCTTTCGACCGAAAAATACCCGTTGTGCCGCCAACTCGTGATACGCCACCCCCCACTGAAACAGCGTCGACAGCGCCACATACGTCAGGAGCTGCCAGCTGTTTTGTAAACGCCAACGGTAATCATCACTCAAGCGTAATAAACCATAACCGTAGTCGCGGTCCATACCAATGATGTTGGTGTAGGTATGATGTTCAAAGTTGTGCGTGCGCTGCCATGACTTGGCATCACAGGCGATATCCCATTCAAATGTCTCAGAATTTAAATAGGGATGCCGGATAAAGTCATATTGGCCGTGCAGCACATTGTGACCAATTTCCATATTGTCGATAATTTTACCCAGCGCCAATAGCAAAATACCGGGCACTAAACACCACAACGAAAAAAAACATGCAGCGATGAGCACACGACCACTGATGGTCAGTAAACGCTGCACCAGCACCAGTCGTTGTAAATAACGGGCATCTTCCGCGCCTAAACTGGCACGTTCTGTACGCAATAATGCATCTAACTTTTCAGCTAATTTGTTGGCTTGGTCTTGCGGCAACGGCCGCATAATTTGAAATTGTTCAGACATAAAATCGTTATACCGACAGTTGAATCGTTACCGGCGTCACCGCCTCACTTACACACAATTGCACCAGTTCCGGGCCAAAACTCGACAGCTCCCCAGTCAATTGATTACGCACTTGGCCATGCTGTTTTTGACACACGCATTGCATACAAACGCCGCGACGGCAGCCAAATTTGGCGGCTATCCCTTGTTGTTCGGCTAGTTGCAATAAGCTGCCCTGCCCGCTCGCCTGCAAGTTTTGGCCAGCGCGACTAATAAATTCGACGGTTTGACTGTCACCTGAACTGCTGCCACCAAAAGTTTCGCTAAACAGCTTGCCTTGCCAGTGCGGCAATGCAGCGAGCGCTTGCGTCAATTGTTGCCGCAATGCATTCGGACCACAGACGTACAAATCTGCATGCATCGCCGCAACTTGCTGCGCGATTTGCTCAAGGTCAGGCCGACTACGTTGTTGTGTTGCCCAAATATCGACGGTCAGCAATGGAAATTTCCGGCAAAGTTCGGTCCATTCGTCAGCAAACCATGCCTGGTCTGCTTGTTTGACTAAGTAGATCAGATGCACAGGTTGGGTCAGTCGGCTCAGTGACTGCAGCATAGAACGAAATGGCGTGATGCCACTGCCCGCAGCAATCATCCATGCGGGTCTCTCCTGGTGCAATTGAAACTGTCCGGCCACGTCGCCAAGCCATACATCAGCGCCAGGTGTGATCCCCCCCTTTAACCACTCGCTAATTTGACCTTGTGGCTTTTGACGGATCGCCAGTTCAATGATGCCTGCTTGCTGCAGCTGTTGTTGCGACGATGCAATTGTAAAAAAACGATCAACAAAGCGCCCTGCCTGCTCGATGCGCAGTTGCACGTGTTGGCCTGGCAGCATCGTCAAACCACCGTGCGGTTTTAATCTCAGTAAATAGCCCGATGCGATGGGCTGCACCATCAATACTTTGGCGCGCTGAAAACCAGCCAAATAACCGGGGCTTATCAGGCGGACCAACGGCTCGATAAACGAGCGAAAAGACGATTGAACAAACACCGTTTTACAGCACGCACGCCACAGGCGCTGCACCACACTTTGCTCTGGTGATCTTTGGTGACTTATCGAGTCAGTCGGGGACGCTATTGGATCTAATTGCTGCAACATACACACCTCACTTTCAGCGCACATTTGTACACCGAAATGAATTGCGTTTCCACAAATAAAACACACCAGCATTTTATGTATATGTTTTTATAGGTTTTTATTTTATAAACTGCGCAGACCTCAGACCAATAAACAGCGAACATCTGTACTTTTATTTGGAATACACTTGTACACAACAACAGTTTTTAGGCAAAAAAAACCGGCCGAAGCCGGTAATGCCAGTCAGTTAAGCGTTTTTAATGCAAACACTTAGCTAGTTTTGCGAAAGCGGCAGCGGTAACAAAACCGCAGACAC
>DMYW01000026.1:61622-167957 GCA_003482455.1 Rheinheimera sp.
TTTGTTGCCACCGCTCGCCTTTGAAGGTCCATTGACACAAAAAAGAATGCCAATCAGCTTAACTGACTGGCATTAGGCCGAAGCCGGTTGTTTTTTTATGAACTAACTTAAGCTAGCACGGCCAGTGCCGCTTCGTACGAAGGCTCGTCGGCAGTTTCTGCAACTTGTTCAGTGTGCAATACAGTGCCATCTGCACCAATCACGACCACAGCGCGTGACAGCAAGCCACGCAGCGGACCATCGCTAAAGGTCACACCGTAATCAGCCCCAAAGCTGCTGCGGAAAGTAGAACCGTTTACCACTGCATCTAAACCTTCTGCGCCGCAAAAACGAGCTTGAGCGAAAGGCAGATCCGCAGAAATGCACAGCACTTTGGTATTGTCCAATGACGACAATGCTTTGTTGAAAGTACGAACAGATGTTGCACAGGTTGGTGTGTCAACACTTGGGAAAATGTTCAATACCAAACGACTCCCAGCAAAATCACTCAGTTTTACGTCAGATAAACCTGCGCCCGTTAACAAAAAATCTGGCGCTTTGCTGCCAACCGCCGGTAACTCGCCGACGGTATGAATTGGATTCCCACGTAAAGTAACAGTTGCCATCTTCAAATCTCCTCTTAGGCATCAAACAATTTTCGATCAATACGATTGGCCAAACCCACGTTTCGGCGGTTTTGGCTTTTCTTGAGCAGTAATGGGTAATACCAGTGCCGCCATTTTGTCTTGCAGTTCCAGTTGTTGCTCTGGCAGAGTCGCTTGCTGCCAAGGATGCCACACTCGAACTTTGACAGTTCCCGCTGGCGCCTTGGCAAAGGTTACTTGACCTTGCTCATCACTCACGGCCAGATAGGGACTAGTTCCTACATATACAAAGGCTTGCATGTGATCATGGATATTGCAGCCCAACACCACGATCCCAGGTTTATCAAACAGCACAGGTTTTTCTGGTTTTCCCGCGTACAGCTTTAGTTCAAACACTTTAGCTTCAGAAAACGAATACACGTGGTGACGCGTTTTATCCAGATTGGGAAATTCAACGGCGGTTCCTGCTTGCACCGCTAACACGAATGGAACAAACATCAAACCTTGTTGGGTCATGGTTCCTTTGGGTGCTTGTGATGAATCGGCAGCACTACCAATCAATTCAACCACTGCATCAGCAAGCGGTTTACCTTGTTGATCAACAACTTGCATGCTTGTTGTGGCGAGCGCGTGCGGGCCAATCAACACTGCGCAACCAATTGCCAATTGCCATATCCACCGTGGTGTTCGACTAATGCGCATGCGCTTTCTCCTCAAATCACCTAGCTCACTCTTGGCAAAAGACTACCGTATCTGCAAACATTCCCCAAACTAAATCACATTTCTGTCCCCATTCTGTTTATATTTGCACTATCGTCATAGCAAAGACGAACCGGAAGTTTGCAACCATGCGAGCCAATCCTTTTTTGCTGACTTTGCTTGCCCTGCTGGTAAGCCAAGCAGCACGCGCCGAAGACATCACAGAACGGATCCGCTTACAAGGTCGAGGCTCTTTCATACTTTCCAATAACGAAGCCAGTCACGGCGGCATTCGCCCATGGTTTGAACGAGGCGCAGGCCAGCTAGCGCTACGTTCAAGTAAGCTGGCGTTGTCGCCGCAGTCGTTGGCTCTGTCGGCCGATCTAACCGATACCATCACAGCACATCTGAATGGCGAATATCACCACGCTAGTGAAACAGGTACGGAGGTCACCGAAGCTTGGTTCAGCTGGCAGCCTTTACCTTTCGGAGACTACCGCTTGAAACTACGCGCCGGTTGGTTCTATCCGGCGTTGTCATTGGAAAACACCGATTTGGCGTGGACATCGCCTTACACCAGCAATTTTTCGTTGATCAACAGCTGGTTTGCCGAAGAACTGCGCGCCAACGCGATAGAAACGAGCATCAGCCGCAAATTTAACGTAGGCCATGCGCCACTCACGCTGCAATGGGTCGGCGCACTGGCACGCGGCAATGATCCGCTTGGCACCATCATCAGTTGGCGTGGCTTTGCTATCCACAATCTTCAAACAGGTTTACATGAACGTATTGATTTCGCAGAGTATCCATCACTGCAACAACCGCCACTGACCATGCAACCCAATTGGGTTGAACCGTTTCGCGAACTGGATGGCAAAACCGGCTATTACACTGGCTTGCATCTGCTGTACAACGACAGCACCGAAATCCGCTTTTATCGTTATGACAACAAAGCAGACCCCACTGTTTTTGCACAAGGGCAGTACGCATGGCACACCAAATTTGATCATGTGGCTATGCAGCAGCAAGTGACCGAGCAGGTTCGCGTGGTCGCTCAGTGGCTGCGTGGCGATACCATAATGGGTGACGACGCCGTATATATGGATTATCAAGCTTGGTTTGCGCTAGTTAGTTATAACCTTGATGATTGGCAACTGAGCTGGCGTTATGACAGTGCAACGCAAGAAGATGAAGATAACAACAAACTAGATGACAACTCAGGCCATGCTCGCAGTTGGACAGCCAATCTGGCTTATCGCCTAAGTGAACATTGGCAGCTAGCGCTGGAATTTACTGAGCTACGCAGCCACCAGCCCAATCGAGCCCAGTGGCCACGCTGGCCCGTTGATCATCAAGAACAAGTGGGAAGTTTGCTTCTTACTTGGCGAATTGATTAACGCCTCCCTGAACTTAGGAAAGTGCTAACCACACCGCAACCCCCAGCATCAAGCTGCCGGCGACACGGTTCATCAAGCGTACTTTGCCTTCTTGCATCAAGGTGGCTCGCAACACCTTACCGCCCGCGGCATACAGCAACAAGGAAGCAAATTCAATCAACAACAGAATACTAAGCAAAATCAGCAGCTGCGGCCAAAATGGCAGAGTTTTGTCGATAAAAGGCGGTAACAACGCCATATGAAATGCCCAGCCTTTCGGGTTAGATACAGCCGTTAAAAAGCCCTGCCAGCACAATGCTCGCCGCGAAATTTCACGTTCTTGCCCAGGTTCTGGGATGGCGAGTTTGCCTTTGGATTGCCACATCTGCACGCCAACCCAAAGCAAATAAGCGGCACCGGCGAATTGGAACACCTTTAATAGCATCGGCATTTGCAGCAGCAACGCCGCCACGCCAAGCACCGCTGACGTGGCCACCAACGCCACGCCGGCCAATTCCCCCCACATCATCCACAAGGTGCGTTTGACACCTAGGCTAATGCCCAGCGTCATCGACAGCGTCATACAAAGGCCAGGTGTTAATGACACAAACGCAAAGGTCGGGATAAAAAAGGTCATCAAGCCCCAATTGATCATTTACGGCAAATCCTCTTGATCTAACTTAGCTTTTGGCGGTCCAAACAAGGCCCGCCATTTACCAGAAAATGAATCCGCTAGTCTGACATGCCGAAAAATGCGTTGCCATTCATAAAACGTGACGGTCAGTGGATTGGTCGATTCGAAGTCGTCGGTGATGCCGTAGCGGCATGGTTCTGCTTCATCTTCTGGTTCAAAGGTACCGAACATGCGGTCCCAAATTACCAACACGCCAGCGAAGTTTTTGTCGATATAACGTGCATTGCAGGCATGATGCACGCGGTGCCACGCTGGGGTGTTGATGAAGTAGCCCAAAAAGCCCCAATGTTTGCCCCAGCGCGTGTGCACAAAAAACTGAAAGGCCAAGTTGATCGCCACTACCGCAATCACCAGTTTGGCGTCAAAACCAAGCAGCATCAGCGGCGTCCAAAACACCCACATGCCCGACAACGGATAGGTCAGGCTTTGCCGAAAGGCGGTGCTGAAATTCATTAAACGCGAGCTGTGATGGGCCACATGCGACGCCCACAACCAACGTACGCGGTGTGAGGCCCGATGGAACCAGTAGTAACAAAAGTCTTGCAGTAGAAATAACGCCGCCAGCGTCCAGCCATTGGTTTCAATCTGCCACGGCGCGAGCGTATTGAGATACAGAAAAAATGGCATCAACAGTAACAAAGCAATGCCATCACCAAGTTGATGCATCGCCGCTAACAGCAAATTACATAGGCTGTCGCGCCAGGCATAAATCGGTGTTTGTCTGCGCTCAGTTTGATACCACTCCAGCGCGATACAGAGAAAAAAGATTGGACTTAGGACAATTAAAATGAGCTCGACTGGGATCTCCACAACTCTCTCCGTTGGCATCTCTGCTGGATGCTTGCTGTGCTACGCATTGCTTTCGCAACATCTTATATACACAGCACTGTAACAAAATTGCCGCGCTGTCGGTGCACAATTTCACGCCAATTGCACCGGTTTTGTGCGCGAACTGAGCTCTGGTCCACCACTTTTCCTTTTATCCTGCTGATTTATATAGTTTTTCACTTAGGGTATGAAGTTTGCCTGTCAGCTACAGAGTGAAGGAATTGGCGAACCGATGGCCAACGCTCGCCAGCCGAAGCCGCTGGCACAAGTCCTTGGAGGCTGACATGCTACGTAATCATCCACAACGCGATGTGTTAGAAAAAGAGCTACAACAACGCTTTTTCCCACCGCTGCCCTGCCCCTGCCGGATTGGGCATTTTATGCTGACGCTTAACAGCCACAGCCGAGCCGATGAACTAGCCCAGCTGCAACAACTCGCGGCAAGCCAAGGCAAGTTGCTCAGCGAGTCAGATACCGACCTAGAACTGCAATGGCCCAATCTTTGGCTACGCTGGGAAAAACACACCGAGTTTTCGACCTACAGTTTTGTTGAACCAGGCAATAACGCCGGTTTTGGACCGATAGAACAGCTACTCCCCAGTGCTGATTTTTTTGACCGCTTACCGGGGCAACTATTTCGCGTCGTGCAGTTGCAGCTCGTCGACGCGCCACGGTTTGAACAAGAACCCGACGGCCAATTTGCCAAAGCACATTGTATTTCGAGCTTGCTCGCTGGCAACAAAGCGCGAATTTGGACCGACTTTCGCAAGCACCCAGAAGGCGGCGGTCGCGTGTTATTGTGGGATTATGGCTTAACAGCCAGTGCCCGCGCACGCTTGGTGCAGCAACTGTTTGACCTTGGCAATTATCGCAAATTGAGTTTGCTTGGCTGGCCGCTGACGCGCCATACCTTGCATGAGCTACAAGCGCTGGAGCAGCAGTTGTTGCACATCACAGAACGCATCGAACAGCAGCAAGACAGTGACGAAAAGCTACTGCGCGAATTGTGTCAGCTGACGGCGCAAAGTGAGCGTCTGACGGCAGCAAGCAGTGCTCGGCTAGAAGCCAGCAGCGCCTACTACCAGCTGACATTAGATCGGCTGAAAAGCCTGCGGGAACAGTCCATCGATGGCTTGATGTCGTTGCAAGATTTTTCCGAGCGGCGGCTGACGCCCGCTTTTCGCACGGCACAATCGCTACAAAGCAGGCAACGCAGCTTGCTGGAACGTTTAGGTCGCTCCACCGAATTGCTGCGCACCCGGATCAATGTGCAGTTAGAGCGGCAAAACACCAATCTTTTGGCATCGATGGAGCAACGAGCACGGCAACAGCTGGCGTTGCAACGCACGGTCGAACGAGTGTCGGTGGTGGCGATCAGTTATTACGCCGTGCAGTTGTTGGACAAACTGCTGGTCTCGCTGAGTAGTTTTCTACCTTGGCTGCCGCTTAAAGTTGCGCAGTGCCTCAGCGTGCCGCTGGTAATTGGCGTGGTGGCGTTGTTGCTGGCACGGCTGCACCGGAAAACTCGCACACCGCAGTAGCGGTGTGCCAAAGTGACCTGCCAGCGGCCAGCTTTACGCTTTGCCACCAAAACATAAATCGCCGGCGTCACCTAGACCCGGCACAATGTAGGCATGTTCATTCAGATGACTGTCGATGGCGCCCAGCCAAAAATGCGCCGGAACATCCAAATGCTGCTGCAAATACGCCACGCCTTCAGGCGCGGCAATCGCTGAAACGATATGCAAACTGCGCACTGGGCCTTGGGCTTTTAATAAGTTCCACACTTTAAGCAGCGACGAGCCGGTGGCCAGCATCGGATCGATCAGCACTAAATCGCGCCCAACCACACTTGGCGCGGCACTGTAGCCTAAGAAAATATCTTGGGCGATGCCGGCTTGTTCACTGGCACGGTACGCGCCAATAAAACCGCTATCCGCCAAGTCGAACATATCTTGCACGCCTTGATAAAAGGGTAAGCCGGCCCGCATCACACAAATCAACAGTGGTTGTTGTTCTAAGTCGGCGGCTTCGGCGACGCCAAGTGAAGTGCCCAGTGGGAACTGCACATATGTTAGTGACTTGGACATTTCATAAGCCAACAGCTGGCCAAGGCGCTGCAAGTTGGTGCGAAAACGCAATCGATCTTGTTGAATGTCCGGGTCACGCAGCTGCGCCAAAATAGAATGCCCCAGCGACAGCTGTTGTTGTAATTCGAAAATTGCCATAGATACCTCTGCTAGATGCGCTTGAAATCCAATCACTTCGCGCCAATGTTGTTGGCATGCTACCCGAGTTTATCGGCAGATTTGAAGGGGAAAGACTTGGATTTACCCGTGTTACTCATTTTATTGTTGGCGTCGTTAAGTCTGGGTGCGCTGTTGGCACCAGCGTGGTGGCGTCGCCGACAGATGCGCCTTGCCAGCGCCGAAGCGTTTCCACGCGTGCAGCGCCAGTGGCTGCGACAGCATTGGCCCTTGTATCGCAAACTGCCATCGGATGTGCAATTACGCCTGCATAAAAGTATTCAAAAGTTTTTAGCCGACAAAGAGTTCATCGGCTGTGATGGCTTTGTGGTGACACCGCAAGTACAGCTACTAATTGCCGCGCAAGCTTGTCTATTAAGCATCAATCAACCAGAAAGCCATTACCCAGAATTGCGGCAAATTCTGGTGTATCCAGATGCTTTTGTGGTGCCGACTAAACATGTAGGCGCATCAGGCGTGGTCACCGAGCGCAGTGAAGTCCGCCTCGGTGAATCTTGGACGCAAGGCCAAGTGATTTTGTCCTGGCGCCATACCCAAGCGGGCGCCGCAGCGCCTTATGACGGACAAAATCTGGTGTTTCACGAGTTCGCTCACCAACTTGACCAACTATCCGGCCAGGCCAACGGCGCACCACCTCAACCAACTCTCGCACTGCAGCAACGTTGGGCGCAGCAGATGCCAACACTATATGCCAATTATTGTGCTGACTTAGCAGCACACAAGCCTCGGTTGTTAGATTCCTATGCCAGCACCAATGCCGCAGAATTTTTTGCAGTCGCTGTAGAATGTTTTTTCGAAAAACCGGCAGAGTTACAACAGGATTCGCCAAGTCTGTATTTGCTATTGCGGGATTATTTTCAGCTCGACCCACAACTTTGGAATTTATCCCTCTGATTTTTATACCATCTTTTAATTTCACTCTTGTCTGAGCGGCACGGGTTTGCCAAAGGTTGAGCGAAAGCGAGTGCTCCATTAATTGTTTGCAGGCATCGCTATTGCTGAATTGTGAATTCACCAAAGATTCAGTCTCGGCATGCCATTTTTTCTGCAAGGGTACAAAGCGTACCCAATGGAGGAAACCATGAAACTGTTTGCCATCTTAATGATCACTGTCGGTACTTTGGTTGCGGCAACACCAGCCCACGCCGCGCCCGTCGAAGTACGTTTGAGCGCGCCGCTTGGCTCCAATGCATATGGTCAGCTGGTCATTGGGACGCCCGTGTATACACAACAAGTCTATGTCGAACCTGTGGTGATTTATGCGCCGATTGAACATCAACGGCATTGGCATCGTTGGTGTGGTCAATATGGGGCCTGTGGTCAACCCGTGCGGTTTATCGAAGTTCGTGAATCGTATGGCCGTGATTACGACCGCCGGTACGAGCGTCGTCGTGAACGGCGCCATGAACATCATCACCACCACCATCATCATGGGCATCATTAATACCAAAGCTCGGCGTCAACGCTGACACACAGATGACGAAAAGCGCGACGGCAGTTATACTGCCGTCTTTTTTTGTGCTCAGGAACAACCCCATGCAAATTACTAAAGATACCGTGGTGCAATTGCACTACACCTTGTCAGAAACCAACGGCGCGCAAATCGAATCGTCGAAACAAAGTGACCCGCTGCTGTATTTGCATGGTCACCAGCAAATGCTGCCAGCCATTGAAACGGCATTAGAAGGCAAAGAAGCTGGCGCTGCGTTTGAATTGGTGTTAGAGCCAAAAGATGCCTACGGTGAGCGCGACGAAAACGCCATTCAAAGCATTCAAGTTAAACACTTAAAAGGCGCCAAAAAATGGGCTCCGGGCATGACAGCTGTGGTTGACACCGACCACGGCCCGCGCCAAGTCAAAATCGTCAAAGTTGGCATGTTTAAAGCTGAAGTTGACGTAAATCACCCACTGGCTGGCAAAACATTGACGTTTGCGTTGGAAGTGATGGATGTTCGCGCAGCAACAGCTGAAGAAATCGAACACGGCCACGCCCACGGCGTTGGTGGTCATCACCACCACTGATAGCTAGGCCCTCGTTAAAGCGCTGGCGGCAACTCCGGCGCCTTGACAAATTTAAGCTGCAAAGCCGTAAAACTTCAGGATAAAATCCAACAAAACCTTGTGGCTTTTTACACGGAATTCCCCCTTGTCTGACACTGAATCGCTGGAACATCTGAAATTCGACAACGTGCGAGATGAACGCCGCGCGCCATCGAGCAAGCCTGATCACACGCCTGTAGAGGCTAAAGGTCCGCGCCGCAGTTTAATTCCGGTGCTGTTGTTGCAATTGTTGGCGGCGGCTGGCGTGCTAACCGCCTTTGAAATGCATACCGCCTATTACAGCAGTAAACCGATTGCCGAATACGCCAAAACCCTGACGTATCAGCTACAACAAGGCCCAGCGCAACGGATTGTGTATCCTGAATCAGGCCCATTTGATGAACGCCACGGCTACACCAAACTGCCGCTGTTGCTGCCGCGCTTGCAAGAGCGTGGATTTAATATCATCAGCCAAGCCGAATTTTCACCAGCGTTGCAGAACTATACATTGCAGGGCTTTTTCCCACCTTATCGCGAGAAAGTGCAATCAGGACTGTATTTAGCCGACTGTCGCAACGAAACGATTTTTGATTTTAACTATCCGCAACGCGTGTACACCAAACCTCAAGAAATCCCATTGGTGGTTGCACACAGCCTGCTGTTTATCGAAAACCGTAACCTATTAAAAATTCCTGCCACAGCCAACCCAGTGATGGATTGGCCACGTTTTGTGATGGCGGCGCTCAGTCAAGTTGGGAAAGTGTTATCGGTCGGGGGGCAAAGTGCCGGTGGCTCGACACTCGCCACCCAAATCGAGAAGTTTCGTCACTCCCCGATGGGATTAACCCAAAGCTTTCGCGACAAAGCGGTGCAAATCGTCTCTGGCACTGTGCGGGTGTACCAACACGGTACTAACACCAAAGGCATGCGTACACGCATTCTGCAGGATTACCTCAATACGGTACCGCTTTCATCGGCACCAGGTCATGGCGAAGTTCATGGCATAGGTGATGGTCTACAGGCCTGGTTTGGCACTGATTTTCGCCGAGCCAATCAGCTGCTCAGTGCCCCGGTTGAAGAATCCACTCGCGCCGAGCGGGCGGCATATTTCCGCCAAATTTTATCGTTGATGATCGCGCAGCGCCGTCCGTCATATTACCTATTGCAAGGCCATGACGACCTAGAACAGCTAACCGACAGCCATATTCGCCTACTTGGCCGTGCCGGTGTGATCGACGCCACTTTGCGCGATGACGCATTGGCGCAACGGCTGCAATTCAAAGCGCCTGAATCGGACAAAGCAAAAGTTGAACAAGACAGTCGCAAAGGCATTAACGCCGCTCGTTTACGACTAGCAAACTTGTTGGATCAATCGCTGTATGATTTAGACCGCTTGGACTTAAACGCTCACAGCACGCTGCACAAAGACTTACAGCAAAAAGTCAGCGCCTATTTAAAAAGCTTGGCTAACCCAGAGACCGCGGCCAAATACGGTTTGATTGGTGAACGTCTGTTATCGCCACAAGGCACCGATGACGTCTTGTATACTTTTACCCTGTTTGAAAAAACCGCCGACGGCAACCGTGTGCGGGTCCAAACGGACAGTACCGACCAACCGTTTGACTTAAACGAACATTCAAAACTTGAGCTAGGTTCAACTGCTAAGCTGCGCGTGCTGTCAACCTATTTGGAAATCGTCGCCGAATTGCACACAAGTTTGGTCGATGAATTACCAGATACCTTAATGACGATGGAGATCGCGCCTAATGATCACATCACTCGTTGGGCCGCCAATTATTTGGTCTCAGCACAAGATCGCAGTTTGCCGGCCATGCTGGAAGCGGCGTTAGATCGCACCTATTCCGCCTCGCCAGGCGAGCGTTTTTTCACCGGCGGTGGCTTGCAAGTGTTTAACAACTTCAACAAAGATGAAGACGGCAAAGTGCCGACCGTGCGCCAATCATTACAAAACTCGCATAACTTGCCGTTTGTGCGTTTGATGCGCGATATCGTTGCTTATTCAAGCAGTTATCAAACCACCGGCAGTTCGTCGCTGCTGCTTCTTAATGACAAAGATAAAAAACGTGAAGAATATTTGCGCAAGTTTGTCGACAAAGAAGGCAGCGAATTTATGCATCGTTTCTGGCGCAAGTACCAGAAGAAGACGCTGGAAGAACGCCTCGATTCGATGTTTGACGGTTTAAAACAAACACCGGATCGCATCGCCGCAGTGCATCGTTATTTGCTGCCGGATGCGGACTACGCCAGCTTTGCCAAGTTCTTGCAGGAAAAGTTGCCGGATGAAACCGAACTAACCCAAGCCAAGATGCAGGATATGTACAACAAGTACGGTCCTGGTAAATTTAGTTTACCCGATCAAGGTTACATCGCAGGCGTCCACCCACTGGAACTGTGGGTGCTCAGTTATATGAACTCGCATCCAGACGCTGGCTTTAAAGACGCAGTCGCCGCCAGCGCCGAGCAGCGTCAACAGGTATATCGTTGGTTGTTTAAAACCAGCAATCGTAGCGCCCGCGATGCCCGTATTCGCATCATGCTGGAAGTGGAAGCCTTCACCGAAATTCATCAGCGCTGGCAACGGTTGGGCTATCCGTTTGACCACTTGGTGCCGTCTCTGGGTACTGCGTTGGGTAGCTCTGGTGACCGTCCAGCGGCACTGGCAGAACTTATTGGGATCATCCAAAACGATGGTGTGCGCCTGCCGACAATCCGCATCGATAGCCTGCATTTTGCATCCAATACCCCATACGATACATCACTGCTCTTTAACGCCAGCCCTGGTGAGCGAGTAATGCGCCCTGAAGTAGCTCGAGCACTGAAAAAAGCGCTTGGCTTGGTCGTTGCTGACGGTACTGCTCGTCGCTTAAACGGCAGCTTTAACCACAAAGATGGCACGCCACTGCTGATCGGCGGAAAAACGGGTACAGGTGATAACCGCATAGCAACACAAGTGGTGCGCGGCAAAAAAGTCGCATCGACCGCGACCAGCCGCACAGCAACCTTCGTGTTTTATCTTGGTGACAATTATTTTGGTACCCTAACCGCATTTGTCCCAGGCAAAGGCGCGGATGACTTTAGTTTCACCTCGGCGCTGCCACTGCAGGTGCTCAAAGGCATGGCGCAAATACTGCAGCCATACGTCAATAAAGACAGCTCGATGTGTAGCGCAAAATAAGTATAAGGCCAGCAGAGATGCTGGCCTTTTGCTTTTCACGGGATAACGCGTTTCAGTTCAACCCAATAAAAGCCTGGATGTGCGGTGTTTATTGCCGCGCAAGGCGTCATGCCGCATTGCCGAACCAACCGTTTGGCGGCGTGATTGTCTGGGTGCATTTGGCTGTAAAAATGATGAATGCCCATGGCCATTAAGGTATCCATCCATAACAAAAAAGCCTGTTTCGCCACTCCGCGCGCTTGCTGCTGTGGCAGCAACATAATACCAAGTTCAGCCTGCGATGAGTGCCAATCAATGGCGGTCGCAGAAAGCAGTCCAAATGGCTGCTGCGTCAGCGGATCGATAGCCACCCAATAGGTATAACGGGGTTGGGGTTGTTGCGTAACCTTGAGCATCCGACTCAGCAGGTGTGATGGGTCAAGTGTCGCAGCGCCTTGGATAAACTGCGTCTGCTTTGCATCGGCATACAGCTGCTGCAACAACGGCGCATCAGCTGTTGATATCGGGCGAAGTTGGATCATTGAGACTGTAGCTGCTTGAGGCGGGCCATCATCGCCTGATTGGGTTGCAAAGGTTGTGCTGGTGGTATCACTAAGGTACTTTTTAAATTCAATGTCGCATGCACAAGTTCGGACAGGGCCATGGTGTCTCGACGAACGTTCAAAAACGGCAAACTTGCCGCTTCATAGACAACAACCGGATGGTCAGCGGGGTACCATTGCTGTAAATGTTCCACCAACACTTGGATCAATGCCGATTGGCTTTGTAACTGGCTTAGCGTGATGTCGCCCGCCAACGCCACTTGCCACAATACCAAATACGCTGTCACATCAATCGTCCGCCGATAAAACAGCAATTGGCTTGCTTCCATATAACAACAGCCCACCTTAGCTGGGTCTATCTGCAAGTCGGCGTGTAAACAATCTGCGGCGCTGATCCCAGGTTCCATCTGAGCGACATAGCCTTCTTCTCGCGCTGCTCGTATGGCCATCTCCGCGACTTGCGCGAATACACCAGGATGCCCATAAAAAGCCGCGACAACTTTTTTGCCAAGCCGCACCTGTGCTAGCAATTGATCAACCATTTGCTGGTAAGTTTGGCTGCGAGGTTTGCCTTGCTGATACAAAGGCGCGAAAGATTCCAGTGATGGATTTAGCGAGCGTAACCATTGTTCGGTCAGCGCATCGGTCACCGCCGCAAAAACCACATCTGCATCGGCAATAAACGCTTGGCAACGTGGTGTCAGGTGTGCCCCCAACATAATTCCGGTGCCCACGACGACCAGCTGTCCTTGGACTTGCATCGCTATCTTCCCTTGGTGTACATCAGGCTAAACTAGCAGCTTTCATTTTACAAAAGAAGTATTTACAGATAGTCTGGGTAAATTGGCATCTGCAAAAAAGCAGTATATGACGCAGGCCGCTACGACCTTTTTTCATCCCATCCAATGGAGTCAAGGATTATGTCGAACGTCATTAGCATGCTGGTCACTATGGCCCAAAGCCCTGTCCTCGAACACGAACAACAACAGTGGCTTGATAACCTAGCTCAAGCGGCGGCTTTACCTGCCGAACAAATCGCGGCGATGCAACAACAAGAACTTGAACAACTGCTGGGCTCGGTGCAACTGCACAAAGGTGGCTGTTTTATGATTATCGCTCCCGATGTACCTGAAGAGCCGGATGAAAGCGAAGAAGAACCTGAGTCAAAAGTTCGCCACTAAGCACTGAACAATGAAATTATCTGCTGTCTTTTTATGCTGTTCACTGGCTTTGTTGAGTCCGGTTGTCTGGTCGCAACAAAGCACAACGGAACAACTACAAGCGGCAGATAATGTTCGAACCTCTGATCGCCAGCAATTCAATGACATACTGCAACGTCTGCAGCAAGCCCGACAAGAAATGTCGCAGGCAGATGCTGATTATCTGGATTTCTTGGTTGCGTTTCGCGATAACCTTGAAGGGAAACACGAACAGGCCATTAGCGTGTTACAGCGCTTGGTGGATGGCCATACTCAGCTAGAGTTGCGCTTTCGTGCCGCCATTACCCTAGCGCAAACGCAAATTATGCGTCGCCAATTTGTTGAAACCTTTACTGTGTTGGCACAGGCGCTGAATTGGTTGGATCAAATTCCTAATCCGGCGATCCGTACCGAAGGCCTGCTGGCTGCTGCAAATATCTATTCTGAAGCAGGTTTGTTTGACCAAAGCTTGTCTTATCTGGATATGCTGGACCAAATCAGCGTCACGCCCCGCAGTCAATGTATCGGCCAAATTCTGCGCTTGCAAAACCAGCGGCTATCGGGGATGCAAATTAATCAAGCGACGGCTGATAAAATATTGACCCTTTGTCAGGACGCCAATCAGCCGCTATTTACTGGTTTTGCCGGGCTGCAAGTGCTTTACGGCCATTTACAACAGCAAAATCCAGAACAGATGTTGCAACAGGCCAATCAACTGGCGGCATTGATTGAACAAGCCGCCTACCCACGTTTGAGCGTAGAATTCTTCCAATTAAAAGCCACCGCGGAATTTCAAACTGGCCGCATCGCTGAAGCCGAATTGAGCTTGCAGCAATTGCTCGAAAATGCCAAACATGCCCCACAAAGTACCCCAGCCGTCGCTGGCTACAAACTCGCGGCAGAATTAGCGGCACAACAAGGCGATTACAAAAAAGCCTTTAGCATGCATCAAGAATACAGCAATGCAGAGCAAGCGTTACGCGATGATAAATCTCTAAAACTGTTAGCCTATCAGCTGGCAAAAGTCGAAATGCTGAAAAAAGATCAGCAGCTCAGTTTGATGCAAGAGCAAATCCGAACCGCTGACTTACAAAATTTGTTAAGCGAAGAACAAGCCTGGCGCAACCGCGTATTGCTCATTGCCGCCAGCTCGTTGGTTTTAGTACTAATCGTATGGTTAATGCGTTTACTGCGTCGACATCGCTTTTATAAAATCGCGGCGGAAAATGACAGCCTGACGTCAATTAGCAACCGCTTCCATTTCGAACAGCAATTCAATCGAGCCCTTAAACGCTGTAAACAGCAAAACGCCTCGATTGGTTTGATTGTTTTTGACCTCGATCATTTCAAGCAAATTAATGACCAATATGGACATGAAGCCGGTGACAAAGCGCTGCAAGCTGCCGTCAACATCTGCAATCACTTTATCCGCAGCGGCGACATTTTTGGTCGAATTGGCGGCGAAGAATTTGCCATTGCCTTACCGGACTGCCAGCCAGACAAAGTGCTGATGATGGCGGAAATTTGCCGAGATGCCATTGAGCAACTGGATTGCAGTGATATAGCACCGCAGTTACAGATGACGGCGAGTTTTGGGGTAAGCCACCATCTAAATGCAGGTTACCAAGCGGCGGATATGCTGCGCCAAGCTGACCAAGCCTTGTACTTGGCCAAATATCATGGGCGTAATCGCGTCGAAACCTACGACCGGATGAGTGCAAGTACAGAATCAACAGCAATGCCTAGCAACACTCACGATGATGACCTGGTGATGCCCTCATAGTCTATACCAACGTCAGAAAGCCGTCGGGGACCTTGTTTTGCAAGAATTCATCAAGTTGCTGGTCATTGAGTGGACGCGCAAAATAATAGCCTTGGCCAAAATCGCATTTGTGTTGTTTTAGCACCTGCAATTGCGCCCGATTTTCGACCCCTTCAGCCACCACAACCAGCTCAAGTTTTTGCACCATCGCAATGGTCGAGATAATGATTTGATAATCAGCATCGTTTTCTAACATACCAAAAACAAACGACTTATCGATTTTGATCACATCGACTGGCATTTGTTTTAGATAACTCAAAGACGAATAGCCAGTGCCAAAATCATCGATGGAAAAATAGAAACCGAGCGCTTTAAGCTGCCGCATCATGGTTAGGGTCTGCTCGATATTTTTGACCAAGGTACGTTCGGTCAGTTCTAACTCAAAGTGATTGCCAGGCAAACTAAACTCATCGACTAACCCCGCCAGCACTACCGGCAAATTCGGATCAAGGAACTGCCCTGCCGACAGGTTGATGGATAACTTGATGTGGCGATAGCCGCGTCGCACCAACTCTGACACTTGTTCAAAACAACGCCGGAACATCCAATAACCGACTTCCACCATTTGGGAAGAGTTTTCCAAGACGCCAATAAATTCATCCGGACCAACAACGCCTCTGGTTGGATGATGCCAACGCAATAACGCCTCGAAACCAGATAAACGTCCGCTGGCTAACTCAATTTGCGGCTGAAACACCAAATCAAACTGATGCAATTTGATCGCATCTTTAAGTTCGCTTTCCAACTGCAGTCGATTGGCCAAGCGCTGGAACATTTGTTGGTCATAGCCGGTGAATAAGCCTCGGCCCCGCTCCTTCGCATCGTACATGGCGATATCGGCTTGCCGGATCAGATCATCGGCTTGGGTCTCTGGACTTGAAGCTATCGACATCCCAATACTGGCCGAAACATAAAATAACTGATGATTCAATTCGATAGGCTGCTGAAATTCCGTCAATATTTGTTCGGCGAGCTTCACTGCGATGTCAACAGGATGAACCTCAGTGATCACGACCACAAACTCATCACCGCCAAAACGACACGCCAAATCGACAGGTCTAATACTGCGGCGGATCCGTGTAGCCGCTTCAATCAGTAATTGATCACCTGCGGCATGACCCTGGGTATCGTTGATTTTCTTAAAGTCGTCTAAGTCGAGAAACAACACGGCAACTTGGCCTGGACTGGTATAGAGCGCTTGCAGGGCCTTTTTCAGATTGAATTGCAGCATATTGCGATTCGGCAACCCTGTTAGCAAATCGTACATCGCGATGTTTTCAAGCTCACGGGTGTTTTGCTCGATGGTTGCGTGCAGTTGCTCTAATTCAACCGATAACTGCTCTGCCGATCGACCTAGAACATCGAGTTCATCACTGAGCAACAAAGGTTCACTGCGCGCTTTTTCACGAAACTCGGCAAATTGTCGCTGCGCTAATAACGGCAGATGACGAGCCATTTTCAGCAAACGGTGACTCAAGCGTAAGGTGCTGAAATAAATAACTGCCGCGATAATTAAAAAACTGCTGAGCGCAAATAACACCATCTGTTGCTGGTACTTTTGCTTGGCTCGCGCGAACCCACTAATGTCATCGACCAAGGCCAAATAATAGCCGTGACCAGAACTGACCAGCGGTAAAAAGCTAATTAGGTAATGCTGATCGCCTTGGCGGATCGGTAAACCGCGTTCAATCGCTTGGCTAACAGTTGCATCGACTGGGATGCCGGCAAACACACTCGCCATGGTGTTGGCATTGGACAGCGACATTAAGCGCAGCTCACGCGCCGATTTTTGTAAGTCACCATCAATTCGAACGATCGCAACTTCCGAACCGACACCTTGTTTGAGCGAAGACAACATATCCAACAAGGTCGTCGTCATCGCAACGACCGCGACCTCTCCGCTTTGATTCTGGACTGGCAGCATCACCACTTTCACGCATTGGTCTTGGCAGACAATTTCACTAAATGGTTGGAGCTCGGTGAGGACTTGCGACACGGTTTGACGAATACGGCCAGGTACTGCTGGTGAAGAGGCTTGAAGCAAATTACCTTTGCGGTCAAATAACCATAAGTTTTCGACATTTAGATGTAGCGAAATAGTGTCAAAATGTTCGGCTAAAGCGCCGGCAAAACCCTGAAAATTCGGTTGGTTACGAATGTCGGCCATTTCACTAAACGACTCTAACCAACTGCGCAGCTGATTTTCGAGCAGCTGGTTCAAATGTTCAAATTGCTGTTGGCGCAATGACAATTGTTTTTCTTGCTGCATGCGAAAATCTTGTTCCATTTTCAGCCATGCAAAGCTGGTTAATGTCACGGACATCACCAGCAAAGCGCTGATGGTTAAAATCAAGATTTTCCATGGAAGACTAACAAATGGCCGCATGCATCAGAACCAATAAAGTAGCTGGACTGCCCACAAATCATGATAGCGCGACTGGTTCACCGCTAAATCTGGGACTACATTGGGTCCTAAACGGCCCGTACCATCGGAATAATGGTATTCCAATTTTATCTGCAGCTTTTCCGCCAAGTTTTGACTAAGGCCAATCCCTGTGTCGTTTTGAAAGCCAAAATAACTTTTGATCATGCCGCCTGATTGGATAGGCAACAAACTGCCGCGACGATCATCTTTGTTACCTACATAGTAGTCGTGGCTTAAATAAAGCTTAGTGTCTGGGGTCAGCTCAATACTGCCAAGAACAAACACCCCTTGAGCAAACACGGTGCGGTCGAACACTGGGGCATAAAACCCATGGACTACTACCCGCTCTTGCATAATTTCGCTGCTGAGCTCCCACCACTGCGCGGAATAACGCCAGTTCGCCATCACCCGTTGCACAGTAAAATCACCGTCGAACCAATAATCTACGGCGGCTTTTTTATAGTTAAAATCCGAATCAAGCAGACTGATGCCCCATTGGCTTTGGCTGGCTTGGGGGCGGAAATACACTGAAAATTGATGGACGAAGTCTTGTTCGGTCGCGCCTTGGACACTCGTTGCAACCACCCGTTGTGCCATTTCTTTGGTGACAGGCGTAGAACCATAACTCCAATTGACTTCGATTTCACCAAAGCGTGTGTTATTGGTCGATTTTAGTAACGCGCCGTCAGAACCTACCGCAATATCGCGAAACGCATCAAAATAAACGGTTTGGGGTAACACGATCATTGGCCTAGTGACGGGGACATCACGGGTGCTGGAATACAACCAATGCACGTTTTTAAAGCGTCCCAAATACAAATCAAGCTGCCAATCTAAATCATTCACCAAAGTGCGGTTTAAAAACAAATAATCGACGCGCCAACCGTCTTTATAGCGATTGCCGCCGTCGAGATACATCAATTGCCCGGCAAAACGCCAATCACTTGCCAGCTGATAGCTGGTATTGATGCCAACTTCGGTCAATTCAGTCGATAATTTGCCCGTGTCGTTGACAAAATTACTGCGTTCACTTTGCATCAAGCCTTGCGAGATAAAGCCGTGCCACTGCCAATCCTCAGCATTAGCAGCGTGCGACAACATAAGCCCCGCAAACAGCAGGCTATGGCTTAATTTGAATAATCTGCAGCGCACTCGGTAATTCCTTCATTTCAGCATACCCAATAGCCCCTGGTGTCGATTGCACAAGTTCAATCATGGTGGCGAGGTCAGCAACTTCGATTGGGGGCGTTCCTGTCCCCGAATAAGTTAATTTCTGCCAAACCCGATCCAATTGATATGGAAACAACTGCAGTTTCTGTTCCACAAACACCATATGGATCGACGTATTGGAAGGTAAGACATACACACGTATAGGCAGGCCATCAGGCCATTTCACTTGACGCATCATAAAGATGCTGCGTAATTGAGCGGGCGTGAGCTGTTTGACTGGAACACTGCTGTGCGCAATGACCTCGGGTTGCACGTTTGGCGGTTCCGCCAACACCCAAGGGATCATTACGAATGCGCATAGAGCGATGAGCCTGCGTTTTGCCACGGTGTCCTTCTGCCCAAAGTCCCTGATTAAAAGGGGGATTTTCTGTTAGAACTACAATTCGCTAACAGAGCTAGTTTTCGCAGTATAGACAATCAATCGAAAAGTCGAAATCTGAAATTCAACTTACTACCGCAGAATTTTGGCTAAAGCAGGAACATCAGCGGCGCCGATGTTCCTTTTTTCACCGCTTAGCGCTTTTCAGTTAACGAGTACACAGTGACAGTACCTGAGACTTCATTGGCACTGACTAGCAAGGGCTGTCCAACAGGACTTTGCGCTGCGCTGATAAACACCAAGGATTCAGGGCCTAAGTCTCCGGCTTGTTGCACATCCCCGGTGACAGTCGCAGGCAGTGTGTCATCGTTGATGCTATATATAGCATCCAGGTTGCGGTTGATGCTGTAGTCAACAAACACAGGTTGGAATGGATTGGTGATGTCATAGACATAAATGCTGCTCATCCGCTCTGCACCGATAAAGGCGTACAGTCGATTACCAATGGTACCGAGTGTTAATGCCTCAGGTTCAGGGCCTTTGTCATCGGAGCGGTTATCCCCTTCCATCGTTACATGATTTGAATTGAATTTAGTGCCGTGGATACTGGCCGCAATGCGCTCTAAATCATTACCAGAATCAAATACTTGCATGCCGTTGCTGTCCCAAATACTAAAAGAGCGAGCGCCGAAGGCATACAGCTGCTGCGCGGCGCCATTGGCATCTTGTCCAAGCGCTGTGCTGACGTTTAACCGCCCTAAACCGTCTTTGTTATACATTGATGCTTGTGCTGCTTGTAGATCGACTGAGCGGGTAACGCTGGCCACCCGTTTTTGTTCAGAATACCCAGGCCAATCACGTGCGTCGCCTTCGTTAGCCGTCACCACAAAGTTCGCGCCTTGCCAAGTAAAATTAGCAATAGTGTCTGGCTGATACATGCCACGAAGGCCTGGTACAGTTTGCAACAACACGCCGTCTTTGTTGCTGACATCAAGACTATTGCGACTTAGGCTGTGATCTTTAAAGCCCAACCCTTGAATAGCAGTGACTGTCGCGCTGGTTAAGTCTACTTTGGCGAGTGCGTTATTTTCTTGCAGACTCACCCATGCGGTTTTGCCATCATTACTGACGGTAATGTATTCAGGTTCTAAGTCTTGGCTAACAGTAGTGCCCTGCGGCGCCGCAAATTTTACGCCTTTGCTGGCTAAACTGGCTTGCTGACTATCAAAGCTTGCAAAACCAATGGTTTGCGCTTGCTGAGCCGGTTCCCCTGCCGCAACACTGATCACACTAATAGCACCAACCGGATCCACACTGTAATCAGGCGCAGGTTCGCCTTCGTTGGCCACCAGCACTTTGTCACCAGCTGGAGTGAACGTCACCATATCAGGCAAAGAACCCACTTTCACAGCTCGGACAAACTGCGGTGCGGCTGTGCCAAACTTATAAAATAGCACCACGCCAGGTTGGGTTTTGACGCTTGCTTCAACAGCAATGGCCAGCAAATCGCCTTTGATGCTAATTGAATTGGCAAAGCCTAAGTTGATAGTTTCAGTCGTATTTTCAGCAGACTGTACTTGCACCGACGTCGGGATCGCCAGCGGCAAGCTGGTTAACGTATTTGCGGTGATGGGATCATTCAGCGCTTGGTTTTTGACCTGGCTGATATCCAAGATCTCAACACGGTTAGCAGCACCGTTCACCACGTAAATTTGTTTACGCACAGCGTCATATTGAGCAATTTCCGCCGCGCCAGCACCATAGGTGCCGGTAACAAACCGCGCGATCGGTTGCAGTGTCATGCCGACTGGCGCATTTGCGCCGGCACTGCCGGTGGCGCCAGTCGCGCCGGTAGCTCCCGTTGCGCCAGTTGCGCCTGGTGCGCCATCTTGCCCTTCTAAATTACAAGCACTCAGTGTTAAACCTAACACCGCCGCCAACATCCACGATTGAGTACGCATAAGAATGGTCCTTGTCAAAAAATTGGCTTTGAGCCTACAAAGTCAACATGACAAGGCCATGACAATTGCGCACAGAATCAAATAGACGAACCATGGGGAAAATCTCGAAAATTTGCTTGTAAATCAGAGCAAAACGACAACACTAAAGAAGCTATGCCACCTAACGGAGATACACTGTGAACGCTGCGGAATGTGCTCGTCAGGTCAGTGACGTATTTGTGTTACCTGAAACCTGCCTCAAAATTAAAGAAATTATCGACAATCATGTCAGCGATATGGATGAAATCGCTGAGTTGATCCAATTCGACCCTGTGTTGTCATCACGCTTGTTAAAACTAGCGAATAGCGCTTTGTACAGCTTCCCACAACAAGTCGATTCCGTCGAAAAAGCCGTGCTACTGTTGGGTGAAAATCAGGTGTATAACCTAGTGGTGGCTTATGGTGCCGCAGAAGCATTTGCGACCATCGACCCGAAAGTGATTCAGTTGGAACGTTTTTGGGAGCAAAGCATTTATTGCGCCTTGCTGGCAAAATATTTGGGCCTGAAAGCCAATCTAAACCCCAAAGATCCTGTTTATTTAACGGGACTACTGCACAACCTCGGTGAGTTGGTGATGATTGAAGTTAATCCTGATGCGGCGCGCAAATGCCAGCTGGGGCTTAGCGATCAGCATCCATGGCAATTACAACAACAAGTGTTAGGTTTTACCTACGCCGATTGCAGTGCCGAGTTATTGCGTTGTTGGCAGCTGCCACAACGCTTAGTATCACCTTTGTTACATCTGCATCAACCTGAATTGAGCCAAGGTATTCGGGTGAACTTGGTGATCCACATCGCCGCATGTTGTGCCATCTCATTGATTAACAAAGAACGCTATCCACTGAAAAACCTGTTGGACATGCAATTGGTAGCACAGGCAGGTTTGACCGAAGAACAACTGCAAGAGGCCATGGATTTTGCTGTCCTCGAGGGCATGGCCATTTTGTCCTTGCTCAATCCAAGTCTTTTTACTGTGTTGTAAACCTCAAAACAACAAACCACCCCGCGGGGTGGTTTGTCTTGTTAGCTCTTGTTATCGAACTAGCGTCATTTCTTGCAGTAAATTATCTGCATGATCAACATCTTGCATCAACCACAACACATACCGGATATCCACATGCACCGCGCGAGTGATCTCGGGGTTGAAATACCAATCTTTGGTGATGGACTCGTACGTAGAGTCGAAGTTCAACCCGACCAGTTCACCATTGGCATTCATCACAGCTGAACCTGAGTTACCGCCAGTGGTATCGGCGCTGGATAAAAAGTTCACCGGCACCGAGTTAAACTCGGCAAGCGTACTTTTTGGACAGACGGTACAAGGCTTGTCACCCGACAAATCTTTATAGAAGTAACCGTCATATTTTTTCGCTTGATAGGCATCGACTAACGCTTGTGGCACTTGAAACGGCGCTTTGTCTTGTCGTTTTGCGATCAAGCCACGCACCGACGTAAACGGCGTTTTAAACATGCCATCGGCTGCAGGGTAACCATCGACTGAACCATAAGTGACCCGCAGTGTCGAGTTGGCATCCGGGTAAACCGGCAACCCTTTGCTTTGGTTGTAAGCTATGATGGCTTGCATATAGGCGGGGCGAACTTTCAACAATTGCCCTTGGATGGTTTTTTGCTGTTGTTCTAACGCGATGTTTTTATCGAACAATTTCACCGCTAGTTGAATAAAGGGGTCTTCACTTTTCGCAAAATCTTCTGGGGTTTTGTCCAGCCACGCCAGACGGCCTTCAGCGGTTAACAAGCCAGTTTTGCTGTACCAAGCTGTTAATAGTTCGGCAATTTGCGTCGAAGACATACCGGGTTTTAAACCCAAGGCTTGGTTAAGCTCTGATACTTGCAGCTTGCTGTCTTGCGCCAAATATTCAGCCAGCTGTTCTGACCACAAAGCGACATCAACTTCTGGCGCAAACGAGGTGTCCAAACGCTTCATTTTGCCCTGCAGCATTTTTAAGTCACGTTGCTGGAAGCCAATTTCGCGCTGCTCATCCGGCTTTTGTTGCTCTCGCGCAAAGCGATACGCATCCATCGCCGCCTTTAACAAATCACTGCGTTTGGCGTTTTCAAAATACCAGGTTTGTTGCAGGTAGGCCTGCTCCGCCGCAACCACTTTGGCGAGCTCTGCCAGTACCTTTTTGTATTGGGCTTTGTCTTTGCCACTGCCAATCCATTTTGCCAGCGCTTGTTGTTGCTGCTGTTTAATGGCGTGAATATCCGTCACTTTAAAACCGTCTAATAAGCCGTTGAGCTTTTTCATCCGGTTGTTATAGCCTTTGACCACGGAGGCATATTTCACTTTGAAATCAGCGTTTTGCGCGCCTAGTCTGTCAATGGTGTTGATCATCTGCGCATAGGTTTTTACGCTGGCTGGATATTGCCAGTTAGCGGCAAAGGCGATTTCTTCGGCTAAGCGATAACGACTGGTTTGCCCAGGGTAGCCGGCAAGTAAAATAGGATCGCCTGCTTTTACACCATTGGCATTCACCCGCAGAAAGCTTTTCGGCTGATAAGGCACGTTATCCACGGAGTACGGCGCAGGTTTGCCATCTTTGCCAACATAACCACGCAAGAAGGTGTAATCACCGGTGTGGCGTGGGTACTCGTAGTTGTCAATATCACCGCCAAAGTTACCAATCGACTCAGGTGGCGCATACACCAAACGCACGTCTTGGATCATCAACTGTTTGATTAAGAAGAACTGTAAACCATGGTGAAACGCTACGACGTTACAGCGGTAATTCGCGTCCGTTTCACAAGTTTGGATCAGTTGCTTGCGGTTGGCTTCAACCGCATCGAACCGCTGCAAATCGGTCAGCGTTGGCGCTAGCTTCCCCGTCACTTCGGCGGTGACATCTTGCACCAGCTCGGTCACATATAAACGCTCGTTGGCACCTGCTGGTAACTCTTCAGCCATGGATTTAGCTAAGAATCCTTGCTCAATCAAGTTGCGCTCAGCCGTGGAGTTTTGCTGGATTGCACCATAACCACAGTGATGGTTGGTGATAACCAAGCCATTGGGCGACACAAAAGAGGCGGAGCAATAACCTAAACTGACAATGGCGTTCATCGGGTAAGCATTTAAATCGGCCAACTGGTTGGCTGGAATTTGAATGCCCTTGGCGGTGAGCTGGTTTTGCAATTGCGCCATTTGGTAGGGTTGCCATTGACCTTCATCAGCCGAGCTTGACGTGCTGACAGCACCAAGCAGCAAGGTCGCGACCAGGGCCGCGCAACGAGACATACGCAGAGAATTCATAAAAACCTTGTTGTTTTCATTGGGAAAGCCAAGAGAGTAAACAAGCAGCTGGCTTAACTCAAGCCAGCTGGACTGCCGTCAGACAGATCTGATAGGGGATTAGTCGCAACGCTTAAAACGTCAGCGACGCGCGCAAAGTGAATAAATACGTAGAATCCAGCTCAGTACCGGCATGCTTGATGTATTGAATGACCGGCTGCACAAAAATTTGCTCGGTGACAGGATATTGCCAATAACTTTCAATCAACCATTCATCCGAGGCATGGCGGATCGCCGCTTGGCTGACCATCAATCCCCATTGCTGGCCTTGCCATGGTAGCTCTTGCACGATACCGACCATGCGATGTTCTTCAATGGTGTCGACCGCGTCATTGAGCCGCGATAGCACCATAAAGTAGGTCAAAGAGTCGGTGATTTGCCGCTGATAGTTCAAATACCAGCCATCAATCGCTGTGGTTTGGTTTTCATCGGTCATTGTTTGCCAATCGCCGTTATGTGTCCAATAACCGTACGACAACTGCGATTTTTCGGTGACGTAACGTCCTTCCGCCACCACAAATTGCTCGGCAAAGTTACGGTGGTTACGGCCGGCAAACACGCCGCCCATCCATTGAAAACCGCGTTCAGGTTCGTAAAACGCACTGCAGGACATGGCTGGATCATAATAGGTTGGTAAAGCAATAGCTGTAGGTGTGATGCCAAGCGGTGGCGAGATAAAACTGCCGGCGACTGGCACAAAGGCAAACTCCAAATTGGCATCGACTTGACCACACTTTAGCCTTGTATCGGCAGTCACTTGGTACTGCACATACACTTCGTAAATTTTGCTAAAAGGTTCGGCATCGATATTGGAAATGCCTTGAATGTTTTCTGAGATCTCTTCGCCATTTTGGCCACGAAACGCCTTCAGATTTCCAAACACTAACCAGTCATCGCCTGACTGATATTGGGCTTCCAAGGTGCTAAGTGCGCGTACGGCAGAACCTCGCTCCAGCGTATCGCCTCCAGCTTTGGTCATATCCAGCAGCACATTGAATTGACTGGAAAATGCATGTTCTTCAGCAGGTGTGGTTGCTGTGGCGTAAGCCAGATGGCAACAAAAACAAGTAGATAGGAGAATAATGGGCTTCATGCCGGCTCCAAAAAGGCCTGATCATAGCCAAAGCTATAGGTAAGGCCTTGAGCTCTGTCAAATTTTTGGTCAAAGTGGCACTATGACTTATTGCTTCGAAGGAATGAATAATGACAGAAACCACCGCCTTACCAGCCTCGGGACATCCAAGCCGATGGGAACGCCTCAAATCACGCTGGCCTTTACTGAATTCTGCGCAAAAGCTGTATGCGATGTCCTGTGTACTGGCCCTTTTAAACCTCTTTACGGCATTTCAATTCAATAGTTTACTCGGTCTGTTGGGGCTTACAGCGATAGGTGCCTTGACGTTAGATATTTGGAATGTGTTTGAACATTTATGGCACCGCCTTGCCGGCAAAACTTTTTTAGTAGCGATTTATTTGATACTCGCCAACTACTGCTATGCGCTAGCACAAAGCCAAGTGAACACACTCGTCGGCATCAAACCTGATTTAATTCCGCATAGTGTCCATATGAATTTGTTTCTACTGGCTCCTTTGTGGTGCTTTGCGCTGGCCTGTGTAGTGCTAATTCTCTACACCGCGTTCCATGCCGCCAAAGGCATGCTGATGTTATTCTTAAGGCCGTTTGGCGTGCGTAGTCATCATTTATCGGATGAGGCCCATCCGGTGTTGTTTATGCTGATCCGAGTATTGTTGCTACCTGTGACTATTACCTACTTAGCGATAGCCATCTCTGGTTATCTGGTCGCTGGCAATATCGCCGGCACCGATATCAATCTCGTCGGTGGTGGCCAAGATAAACCTATCCAGATTGAAACTAAATTGGCGGCTCCCGCAGTGAAAGTGGAAGATGCCTCAGATAACGCTGCTGCCAACACGCCTGCAGCGCAAAAGAAACAATCGATCGAACTGTTTACCGGCACTGTCGAAAATCCATTGCAAGTACTAGCCACCCCTAACCTGCCCTGGATTGATCGGATTGTGGCGGGCTTTTTGTACAACGTGGAATCAATGAGCCGCTCACAATGTCAACTCAGTGGTGCTGAACATTTGGTGCCACTGAATGACTATGAAGTGTTAATCATCAACCCTGATCCGAAAGAAGCATCAGGTTTTAAATTCTTTACCAGAGCCTGCAACTCAGCCCATTTGCCCAAAGTACAGCTAGTTACTCAACCTTGAGCAACCATGTGCCCAGAACCAGACTCAACCAAAACAAAAGCCCCGCATGTCGCGGGGCTTTTTTTATTCGCTATCAACCGTGCTATTGAGCTGCTTGTGCTTGTTTGATGTGCCGATTCAGCACAGGCGTTAACACGAACATCAGCACACCAGAACCGACGCCAACCCAGCCTAAAGTTGCAAATACATCGGCATAAATGGCCAATGCGTCCGGCACAGGGGTGCCAGCAGGCATTGAAGCTAGGGTACCAAAACGGCCGGCAATCATTTCACCAAAAGCCGATGCCAGGAACCACACGCCCATCATCAAGCTGACTACACGTGCAACTGACAAGCTAGTGACGGCGGACAAGCCAATGGGTGATAACACCATTTCGCCAATTTCCAGCACTAAATAGGCCAGTACGAAAGTCCAAAAGCCCGCCAAGCCATTTTCCAATGGGTTTAATGCGGCGTATTGCAAAATAAAATGCGCTAAACCGGCAAACAACAAACCAAAACCGAATTTAGCCGGCGCAGACGGGTTCCAGCCCTTGCGATCGAGCACCGGCCACAGCCACGCAAACGGGATCGCCAACGCAAAGATAAACAAGGCACCAATCGAGGTTAATTGCGCGGCATTTGGTGTAAAGGTAAACGCCAAGAAATCAAAGGTATAGCTGTTCATGACGCGGTCGGAATAAGCCAGCCAAGTGCCATAGGTTTGTTCGTACAAGCCCCAGAACACCGCAGAAATGGCGATCAGCACCATCAACACAATCATATTGGCGCGTTCAATTTTGCTGCATTCGATAAAGATAAACTTGAACCACCAGATTAACAAAGCCGCTGTCATGGCAATGGCGACTACTTCAGTGGCGGTGATCTCTGCGCCTTCATGCATGCCAAGTAAGCTAGCTAACGCACTGAAGTCAAAACGAGTTTGCAGAATTTGTTGCACGACAACCACGCCAACTAAGGCCAGCACATAGATCAGTTTTTCGCGGGTGATCCCCGCTACTTTTTCAGTCAGCAACGCTGGGTTTGCTGGTTCTGCTTGGCCGACAAAATGCTGTTGGTTCAGCATAAACACCGCCAAACCAATTAATAAACCAATACCGGCCGAACCAAAACCATATTCCCAACCGTACGCTTCACCGACCCAGCCCACAAACAAGCTAGAGACAAACGCCCCCATGTTGATGCCCATGTAAAACAGCGTAAACGCCGAGTCGCGGCGTGGATCTGTGTCACTGTACAGGCGGCCAACAATGGTCGAAATATTCGGTTTTAAGAAGCCGACGCCCACCGCGACTAGTGCGAGGCTGGCATACATCACTTGTACGGCAAAAGCATCGGCACCAGCGTCTGGGGTCGCGGCGTGGCCTTTGTACGCCATGCCCAACATACCAAGCGCCATTAAAAAGCCACCAAAACTGACGGCTTTACGCATACCTAAATATTTATCCGCCAGCAATCCGCCCACGACGGGCAAGGCATAGGCCAGACCGGCATAGGTACCAAGCAGCAAATAGCCATCGCGATCGGTAAAAGCGTGGTGTTTGGTCAGATATAAAAACAGCAGAGCTTTTAAGCCATAAAAAGCAAAGCGTTCCCACATTTCGGTAAAAAAGCAGACATAAAGTCCAACTGGATGGCCAAACCATTGTTTCTGGTTGGCCAGGAGGGTGTTCGAGTTCGTCATACGAGTCCCGCGGTTATTGTCGTTATTAGAAGCGGCTAGGCCACAAAGCCCGTTACTATATCACGATGATGGCTGGGCGCCAGCGCCTAGGTGGATAGTTGTGCGCGCTAAATAGCCCACATAATGCGATGCCATGCTAAGACAATTCAACGCAAGTCTGGCGTCCGCAGACGACTATTGGAGTTGCGCTAGCAAGGCGAAAAACAACGACTGTAGCAAATCCGCCGCAAGCGCGAGTCTTAGCGCATGCCCCGCTATTTGCTGCGCTTACGAGGTGCTAGGTGCATCAGTGCCCGCAGCAGGCGCGTCGGTGCTATTGGCGGCTGCTAGTTCCGCTTGTTGCGCTCGCCATAACTTCATTTGGTCGCGATAATAATCCCACACACAAGGGCAGCAAGAGCCGCTACCACAACATTCGTTGCTCTCGGGTGGTTCCGGTTTTTCCAATAACTTTTTGGTATGCTCAGTCATTCTCAAATCAAATTCGTGTGTAAAGAGGTAGGCGTGCAATCTTATCAAAGGATCTGGCGCACGGTACAACAAATCCCATACGCGCAGGTGGCAAGTTACGGCCAGATCGCTGATTTGGCGGGCTTGCCTGGGCGCAGTCGATTGGTATCCAAAGCCTTGCGACAAAGTCCCGTCGAATTGCCTTGGTATCGCGTGGTACGAAGTTCAGGGCAGATTGCCTTTCCTGCAGGTTCAGCAGAAGCGCAAGAGCAGCGCGCGCTGCTGATGGCTGAAGGGATCCAGCTGCGCGGCAACAAAGTACCAGCGGAACATTTCTGGCGACCACAACTGGCAGAACTGTTGTTTGGCTTACAGGACTGATGCAGTGACTGTATGCCAGTGCTGCCAACTCCTGGTGCCGTTACTGCGAGCAAAGTCGTTATGACGTGAAATTAGCGTTTGTGCGGCGCCTCAACGTCAAATGGGGGGCGGCTATTCTCGGCGCTCGTCGCGGGATTTCCATAACCAGCGCAGCGGCAACTGCGAAATTAACATGCCCGCCAGCATCAGTGCACAGCCTAACGCGGCGCGAGGCCCCAGCGGCTCACTTAATATCAACACACCGCCAACAGCGGCAAACACGGCTTCGAGGCTTAAAATAATCGCCGCATGTGCTGGGTGTGCGCGTTTTTGCGCCATGATTTGTAGCGTATAAGCCACGCCGACCGATACTACACCTGCGTACAACAATGGTCCTGTCGTTAGATAGATCGCTTGCCAGCTCACTGTTTCAAACTGCCATGCAACTGCCAAGGACAAAAGCCCACAGACGGTAAATTGCACCGCCGCCAGCAACACGGCCGAAACTCGTTTGGCGGCATGGTCAATCCACAATAAATGCGCAGCCCAGACAAATGCACCGATAAAATTCAGCAGATCGCCGAAGTTCACTGCAAAATCATCACCAATACTTAAAAAATACAAACCCCACACGGCGAGAGCGCCGCCAAGCCATGTTCCCATGGACGTCGGATGGCGTAATAACAGGCCCAACACGGGCACCAATATGATGTAAAGCCCTGTGATAAAACCGGCTTTGGCGGCTGTGGTATACACCATGCCGACTTGTTGCAAACTGGCACCTGCAAACAACAGCAGTCCAACCGGGATGCCCTGTTTTAACCAAGACCAGTGGGCAAGCCCATGCAGCGGCTCACGCCGTGCCGCCCACCAAATCAGCGGCAACATCGACGCCGCACCAATCAAAAAGCGCACGCCGTTAAAACCAAATGGGCCTAAAAACTCCATACCGAGGCGCTGGGCGACAAATCCCATGCCCCAAATGGCTGCGGTGAGCAGCAACAATAGATTGGCAACTAGCACAACTAACCTTTGCTGCTGTCGTTTTGAATAAAATAACTGACTTGCGCGCGAGGGTTTAAGTACTCATACACTTGCGGCGGCAGTGCTGATGGTTTGAGGACTTTGACAATCGACAACTTGCCTTCTTGCAACGCCACGACTGGCGCTTCGAGGCGCGGAATTTGCGGGTCATACAACAACACATTGGGGTACAGCAGCTGGTCGCTGTTCACCGACATCACTAAACCAATCCGATCATCATTAAGTTGTACCACAGTGCCTGGTGGGTACACGCCCATCATTTTGATCAGCTGCCCCATCTCATTGGCGCCTAGTTTGCCTTTCATGGTTTTGAACATGTGCGACATGGCATGGTGCGGCGAACGAGCTTTGCTGATATCTATCGGATGACACAAATTATCAAATTCGTTCACGCAGGCGACAATCCGGGCTAATTCATTGATCTTGTCTTCTTTTAAGCCAAGCGGATAACCCGTACCGTCTAGCCATTCGTGATGTTGTTCAATGATAGGCCAGGCCACTTCCGGGAATGCTTGGGTCAGTTTGAGCAACTCGACACCATATTTAGTGTGCATTTTCAGTAGGTTGGCTTCAGGAGCTGTCAAAGGTTCGGTTTTGCGCAAGATCTGGGTTGGGATCTTCAATTTGCCAATATCATGGAATAACGCGCCGACTCCAACCAATTTGATTTTATCTTCAGGCAGCCCCAAGTTTTTGGCCAACATCATGGATAACACCGAAACGTTAAGCACATGATAATAAATACTTTCTTGCTCTTTACCCGCTTGAGAAATCAGATGTAATACTAAAGCATCTGCTTGGATGATGGTATCTGCGATATTGCCTATCAGTTGCTGAGCTTCATCAACAGCTTGCAGTGGCCGGCTAGCAATTTTCGACATCACATTACGCACTTGCACCATCGATTGCTCAAAGGCCTTTTCAGTGCGTTGCAGCTGCCGACGCTGTTCTTTGGCTTGCTCAATCCGCTGATTTTTCTCGCGTTCTAACTGAAACTTCAGCTCTTGCGCTTGTTTTGCTAAGGCTTCGCTATCAACCTCGGCTTGGTTGGGTTCAACGCTGCTTTTATCTGGAAAAAAATAGACAAATTCAACTTCTAAGGTCTGAATGATCGCTATTTGTTCAGCGCTCTCAATTTTGAATTTGTTGGTCAAAAATGGATGCTTCATCCAGTTCAGGGGCAACTGGATAAAATAACCGACCTTTATTTGGGATGGACTTATTTTAGCTACAGACACGCGTTACCTATATCCTGCCGACGTTAGAGTCATGCTAGCGGCAGCATGTGAGCACCATGCTGCGGCGCAAAGAAGTTATTTTAGCAACAAATATCCCTAAAGTCTTGACGCAGTTCCGGTTTTAACCACGGAACCACTGCCGACATGCCTGTTGCAACTGCACAAAGTGGCCGATTTGATAATCCGCCTGTGTCGAAAAATGCTGATTCGTACCATCCAAATACAAGCAAGACGGCATACCGGCGGCTTTTGCAGTTTCTAAATCAAACAGGTAATCCCCAATAAAGAGTAATTCAGCTGGCGCAATTCGCCAATGTTCAGCAATTCGCCAAAGTCCTGTCGGATCTGGTTTGGCCGGCGCGTCATCACGGGTCAACACCACATCAAACGGCAACTCAAAGCGCTGCAAGGTCAATTCCGTTACCGCTTTGCTGTTGCGCGTTAAAATTGCCGTTGGTAAGCCCAATTCAGCAAACTCTGCCAGCATGTCTGTTACCCCAGGCATTAAGGTGGCTTGCAAGGCGCCCGCCAATTCAAACTGATGGATCACTGCGTTGGCATGCTGTTGCTCCGCTTGGGGAAGCGTCGCCAAATGTTCCAAAATAAGCGTGCCTGGTGGCCAGCCTAACTGTCGACACAACGCGGAAAAATCCAGCTTTGAATCGACTAAAGTTCCATCTAAATCAAAGATATAGCCTTGGTGGCTACCCAATTCTTTTTTCATACATGTGCCTTGAGTTCACCTGGTGTGAGCAGCTGTTGCCATGGTAGATTTAACAAGTGTTCACGCCACCAACGGCAAGCTTGCCCTGTGACCACGTCTTTGCGCCAACCTAAATACAAAGGTACAGGTGCACGTGGGATCTCGGTCGTTAACACCACCAATTGTTGGGTCAACAGCTCTTGTTGGATCAGATGTACAGGTAAAAATCCAACACCAATGCCGGCTAATTGAGCGGCAATTTTTGCTTGCATGGTCGGCACTTGTAACACGTGACCTGCGGCAAACAAGCCAGAATCACGCCCGGGCATCTCTGCGGCTGAGTCAGCCACTACCACAGCTGTGAAGGCTAACAGCTCTTCCCGCCGGACTGGCTCGTCCGGCGTTGTGGCGACACGTTGTGCCAGTGGATGAGTTGGCGGGACCGCAAACGCAAATTCAGCATACCCCAGCAAGTGCAATTCAACCTGGGCGTTCACGCCTTCCCCGGCCAAACCAAGCGCCATATCGCAGCGATCCCGTAATAAGGCTTCCCAAGTTCCCGCCATCACTTGCTCGGAGAATTGCAACCGAGTAAAACGCTCCAACGCAGTAAAATCAGCGCTGAGTTGCCACAAAGGTGCCCACGGCATGATGGTATCGACGACAATGCGCAAGCGCTGCTCCCAACCACTATCGAGTTGCCGAACTTGTTCTTCTAAACGCTGACTGGCTTGCAGCAGTTCCCGCCCCTGTTCAAGCAATAACAAACCGGCGGAAGTCAATTGCGCGCGCTGGCGTGAGCGGTCAAATAACTGCACACCTAAATCTTGTTCTAACTTGGCGATGGTATAGCTCAGCGCCGATGGCACCTTGTACAGCGCTTCTGCGGCCGCTGCAAAACTCCCTTTGCGGGCAATCGCATCCAAGGCTCGTAATGCATCCAATGATAAGACGGGTTGTGGCATAAAAAACCATTATTCAAATATTTTGAACAAATACTACAAAAGGTTCCGCTTTTTCGCCAGTCGCATTACCTCTAAAGTACACACATCGCCAAACGCGACATAATCAAACCTACAGGAGCACTTCATGAAACAGTTCATCAAAAATATTGTAAAAACTAACGAATCAACCGAGATTGCCTTGGCGACGCTGGCGCTACGTTTGCCCGCCGCCTTAATTTTTAGCGCTCATGGTGCGCAAAAGTTGTTTGGCGCTTTTGGGGGTTACGGTTTGGAAGGTACTGCTGGTTGGATGGAAAGTATTGGCTTAACCCCTGGCTATTTGCTGGCACTGCTCGCTGGTAGCGCCGAGTTCTTTGGCGGCTTAGCCTTGTTAGTAGGCTTGCTGGTACGCCCTGCCGCGCTGGTATTGGCATTTACCATGCTGGTGGCCATGTTTAGTGTGCACTGGGTCAATGGCTTGTTTATGGCTAATAATGGGTACGAATTTGCCTTGTCCTTGCTGGCTATCAGTCTGGCCTTGCTCGGAACTGGTGGCGGCAAATGGTCACTGGACCAGCTGATTGCCACCAAATTAACTAAATAAAGTTAACCAAATAAAGTTAACCACATAGACCAAGTTAACCAATTAAATTGAGTCACCAGCACGGGTGAAGTGATTAATAAATGCCGGGCTTAGCCCGGCTTGGAGAAGCATCATGTTACAACGTCGAGCCGCTGAAGCACGTGGCGCTGCAGATTTTGGTTGGTTAAAAAGCCGTCATACGTTTTCGTTTGGCCGCTATTACGACCCAGCATTTATGGGGTTCCGCTCGTTACGTGTGATCAATGACGACTGGGTCGCGCCAGCCGCTGGTTTTGATACCCATGGTCACCGTGATATGGAAATCATCAGCTTGGTGCTCGAAGGTGAGATCGCCCATAAAGATTCTGCGGGCCATAGTGAAACCTTACCGGCGGGCGAGTTTCAGCTTATGAGTGCAGGCAGTGGCATCTATCACAGCGAATTCAACCCAAGTGCAACTAAACCACTGCGTTTCTTGCAAATTTGGATTGAACCGAATGTGCAAGGACAAGCGCCGCGTTATCAGCAAAAGCGTTTTGAGTCGACTAGTCCGTTGACGTTGATCGCATCACCTGATGGCCAGGAAGGTAGTTTGGAACTGCGGCAAGATGCAGCCTTGTGGCAACTTAAACTGCAAAAAGATCAGCAGCTTGAACATGCTATCGGCAACAATCGTTATGTCTATGTGCATCTAGTCCAAGGCCAATTGCAGATCCAAGGTGCCGAGCAACAAGTGCAGCTGTTGCCTGGGGATGGCGTTGCCATCAGTCAAGAACAATTGCTGCAGCTGCACGCCAGTGCGGATGTGCAAGCACTGTGGTTTGACTTGCCGTAAATGCAGGTTTTATCTGCCTTGTTAGGCTTCGATGGTTCGAACCTATGACTGTTGAAGTGTCATTATCGCCAGTGGGTAGCCGCTTGTGCTAGCCACTGGCGACCTCTTTATACAAAGCCTCTGCCTGCTGGTTGCAAGCACTTGTGTTGGCTACTTCTGTGTTGACACACACAGTATTGCTCCTTATCTCGGCGGCCAATGCACCAATCCATTCAAGTGACCTTGTAAATTCCCCCACACCAAAAAAGATCCGTAGATCTTTGTCGCACAGACTTGATCCTAAGATGAAGCTGAATATACTGTATATATGTACAGTATATGAGGATCGTTATGGATCTTGAACAGCTCAAACAACAAGGCCTCGTCTGGAATTTTGACCAGCAGCAGCCGTTTTTGCGTCAAGCCACGGGCTATACCGCATTAGATGACGTGTTATTAGGTGGCTGGCCTGCCCACGATGTGATCGAAGTGATCAGCCCCGCTTTTTGTGGTGAGAACCGCTTATTTTGGCCTTGGCTGATCCAACAACAAGGCCTTCGATTTTGGATCAATCCCCCCTCGCCGCTGTATGGTGCGGCGCTCCCCGAATCGATCCGGCCTTATTGCTTGCAAGTGGATACCAAAAATGCAGCCGATGCACTGTGGGCCACCGAACAATGCTTGCAAAGTGGCCGAGCTGCCGCTGTGTTCTTGTGGTCACACGAGCCGTTGAACATCAGTCAAACCAAAAAATTGCAACTAGCCGCCAGTCATGGCCAAACCCCCTTGATGTTGTTTAGCCAACCGCGGCCACATTATTTGCCACTCCCTTTGAGCCTGTCCTTGGAGCTACAACCAAGGGCCGAAGGCTTGCAGATCCATGTTAAAAAACTCAAAGGTGCACGCAGTGGCAGTAGTTGTTTCTTGTCATGGCAACAACTTTACCCTGCATTACCGCTATCACCGGTGTTAACGCAAACCGGTACTTGGCATCAAGCGAGTGGACTATGAAGCCACTTTGGTTGTCGCTGCATTGGCCTTGCTTACAACTCGATTATGCCCAGTATGTTGCAGGCGAGCTGTCGCTTGAGCAGCCCGCATGTCCACACCAACCTGATGCAACCACGTATGCCACGCAGGTCGTAACGCCATTGCAACAGCTACATGAACCTCAACGCGCTTATCTAGCCGACCCACAGCAGGAATTCCCAATAGACGCTGGGCCTACTCGCGTGAAGCATCGTCTTCCTGTGGTCTTGTTGGATGAAAAAACCATGCAAGTGGTAGAAATGGATCGCCTTGCCGCTGCCGCTGGAGTCCACCGCGGCATGTCGCTGGCGTTGTGTTGTGCTTTGGTTGCCGATCTCCAAGTGTTGCCCTATCAAGCCGCACATTCGCAACAACTCTGCCTGCAACTGGCTGAAGCACTGCACAGTGTCTGTGCCGATCTATACCTTGGCCCTAAACACACATTGCTATTACGGCTAGATCCCATGTTGCAATTGCATCACGGGTTAACCGGCTGCTTAGAGGCGATCCAACGAGTCCTAGCCCCACTGAACCTGCGATGTGATGCAGGGTTGGCGACAACTTGGTTGCAAGCACAACTGGCACAACAGCCGGTGCAAATCCAGCAAGCCACGGACCCGACGCCAGCAAAGGCCAAGGCAACACAGCCCACCGGCAAGCCTGCTTCTACCGCACGTAACCACGGCGTCGTCCATTCGCTAATGCCCTTTTGTGCGCTACCGCAACATTCGTTGGCCACACTGCGTATTGCCTTGACCAAGACGCCCTTAGCCGCCAAATGGGTGGAACAGCTCCAGCGATTGGGGATTTCGCACTTGCATGAACTGCTAGCGCTGCCGCCTGCAGAGCTAACCCGACGCTTCGGACAAGAGCTGCTGCATTTTCTGCAGCAATTGCAGCATACAGGGGCCGCTGGTCTTAGCCCGTTTTTGCCCAGTGAAAAGTTTGACGTACAGCTGGAGTTTGTTTGGCAGCCAACCTTGTGGACACACTTAATCAGGCCACTGACCACACTCCTACAGCAATTAGAAAGCTTTTTGCGAAAACGCCAATGGCAAGCGCATCGTTTAGATCTGCAGTTGCAACTGCAAGAACATGCCGATGTCACTTTGCAGATCCATGCCGCGGCGGGTGAATATCTACAACAAGCATGGTTTAAATTAGTCAGTCAAAAACTCGAATCCTTAGTGCTGCCTGCAGGGGTTCGACGGATCCGACTACAAGCGCTGCAATTACAAGCTAGGCGGCAACAGACCTTGGTGTTATGGCAAGAACACAAAACCGCAAGTGCCGCGCAGACCAGCGGGCAGTTATTGGCGCTATTGCAAGCCCGATTAGGCAGCGACGCGATCAAGCAACCGCAGGCTCGGCTTGGCCACCATATTGAGCTTGACCTGCAGACCCAGTTCAACTGGGCTGCGCTGGAATGGCAACCCAGTATACAGAACCAGACACCAACAGCCCCGGTTGACATCACAAGCAGTGTACTGCCCGCCCGTTGGACCTGTCGGCCCTTGTTTTTACATACAACACCGCAACCCTTGCCGCTGGGCTGCCGCAAAATGGGGAGTATCGAACGCCTCTACAGTCCTTGGTGGCATGGTCATGTCGAACCACGCGATTATTTTCTGGCGCAAAGTCCAAGTTGGCAGTGGCTCTGGTGTTTTAAAGACGCCAAAGGTCAATACTTTAGCCATGGTGGTTTTGCCTGATGCGCTACGCCGAACTTTATTGCCAAAGTAACTTTAGTTTTCTAACCGGCGCCTCATCACCTGAGCAGCTGATCGAACAGGCTAGCCAACTCGGTTACCAAGCACTGGCCATCACCGATGAATGCTCTGTTGCCGGCGTCGTGCGTGCTTACCGGCATTTAAAAGAACAGCAACTGCCGATCAAGCTGATTGTTGGCAGCTATTTTCGGCTTGGCCAACATTTAGAATTGCTGTTGATCTGCCCGACTCGTGCGGCCTATGCCGAGTTGTGTCGGATCATCACCAACTGTCGCCGACGAGCCGCGAAAGGCAGTTATCAGCTGGAATTGTGGGACTTAAAACGCAGCCAGCATTGCTTGGCCATTTGGTTACCGTCATACCAACCCCAACCTGACCGACGTTATCTACAACTGCTGCAAAAGTACTTTGGCGCACGTCTATCACTTGGCGTCAGGCGCTTATTGCATTATGACGATGCCCATCAGCGCGCTTATGAACAACAACTGATGGAAGCATTCCAACTGCCGGCAGTCGCGGTAGGCGCCGTGTTAATGCATCACAGCTCACAGCATGCTTTGCTTGATACCATCACGGCGATCCGTTTAGGTTGCACGGTGCAACAGCTAGGTGAACAGGCGCAACGCAACAGTGAACGCTGTTTGCGCCCCTTATCCAAACTCCAGCAATTGTATGACGCACAGCTGCTGCAACAGAGTGTCAACCTCAGTGAGCGATGCCAATTTGACCTCGGCAGCCTGCGGTATGAATACCCTGCCGAGCTAGTCCCTGCAGGACAAACCGCGATGCAGCATTTACAAACCTTGACCTGGCAAGGCGCGCAGCGACGGTTTGACGGGCAGATCCCTGCAAAGGTGCAAGCACAAATTGCCCATGAATTGACCTTGATCGAAGAACTAGACTACCCCTACTTCTTTTTGACGATCGCCGATATAGTCCAGTTTGCCGCCAGTCAGCAGATCCTCTACCAAGGGCGCGGCTCTGCGGCTAATTCCGTGGTCTGTTATTGCTTAGGCATCACGGCTGTCGATCCTCGGCAAATCAATGTCTTATTTGAGCGATTTATCTCGCGCGAGCGTGCTGAGCCGCCTGATATCGACGTCGATTTTGAACATGAACGTCGCGAAGAAGTGATCCAATACATTTATCAAAAATACGGACGGCAACGCGCGGCGCTTGCCGCCACCGTGATTTGTTATCGACGACGCAGCGCCTTACGCGATGTCGGCAAAGCCCTCGGTTTTCCGCAGGTGGTGCTGGATCATTGGAACAAACAATTGCATCGCCGCGACCCACAGCGGCCATGGTTTGAACAACTCAGCGAATTCGGCTTAGATCTGCAAGCACATTTAAGCCAACAACTCATCCAGTTGGTTGAACAAGTGCGCGGCTTTCCGCGACATTTGTCCCAACACGTTGGCGGCTTTGTCATCGCGGCCGGCCCGCTGTATGAATTGGTGCCGGTGGAAAATGCCAGCATGGCCGATCGCACAGTGATCCAATGGGATAAGGACGATTTAGAAACCCTGGGCTTGCTCAAAGTGGACATTTTAGCGCTTGGCATGCTAACGGCACTGCGCAAAACCTTGCATTGTGTTGCCGCAGAACACCAACGCCAACTTAGCCTTGCCGAGATCAGTCGCCTCGGTGATGACCCCGCTGTGTATGCGCAAATCCAGCAAGCCGATACCGTTGGGGTCTTTCAAATCGAATCACGTGCACAAATGAGCATGCTGCCGCGGTTAAAACCTGCGTGTTATTACGACTTGGTGATCGAAATTGCCATCGTAAGGCCAGGTCCGATCCAAGGCGATATGGTGCATCCGTATCTACGCAGGCGCAGTGGCCAAGAAGCTATCCACTATCCTTCGGCCGACATCGAAGCCGTATTGGGCCGAACCTTGGGCGTGCCCATTTTCCAAGAACAAGTGATTAAGCTGGCGATGGTTGCCGCCGGTTTTAGTGGCGGCGAAGCCGATCAACTGCGTCGTGCCATGGCCAGTTGGAAGAAAAACGGCAAGTTGTATCAGTTCAAACCTCGTTTGCTGGATGGCATGCAACAACGTGGTTATAGCCTTGAATTTGCAGAACAATTGTTTCATCAAATGTGTGGGTTTGGCGAATACGGTTTCCCGGAATCGCATTCCGCCAGTTTTGCACTGTTAGCGTATGCTTCCGCTTGGCTCAAGCACTATTACCCTTTGGAATTTCTAACGTCTCTGCTTAACAGCCTGCCGATGGGGTTTTATAGCGCAAGTCAGTTGGTCGACGATGGCAAACGTCATGGGCTGACGATATTGCCTGTGTGTATCAATGCTTCAGGCTATGACCATCACATCGAACATACGCCGCAAGGCCGCGCGCTGCGCTTGGGGTTGCGTCTGGTCAAAGGCGGCGATAAACAACAACTTCTGCACTGTATCGAGCAGCGCCCACCCACTGGATTTGCGCATCTGCAGCAATTGTTACGCGTGGGTTTGCGGCAAGACCAGCTCAATGCGTTGGCCAGCGCCGACGCCTTATTATCCGTGGCGGGGCATCGCTTTCAAAGCCGCTGGGCCTTGTTGGATCAAGTCGCGCAGTTGCCGCTCTTCCAAGAAGAACCGATGCACAGCGTGCCTGAGTTGATCCAAGCCCCGAGTGCTGACGTAACTTTGGTGGAAGATTTTCACGCTTTAGGCCTGAGTCTGACCCAACATCCAATCCGTTTACTGGAAGCTCGGCAGCAATTAAAAGGCGTCAGTTGGTCGCACCAATTGCAGCAACGCCCGAGCCAATCTGTGGTGCAAGTTGCAGGTTTAGTGCGGACACGGCAAAGCCCTGGCACTGCATCGGGAGTGACCTTTATGACGCTAGATGATGGTTATGGCAGTATTAATTTGGTGGTCTGGCAAGCAACGGCGTTAGCCCAACGGCAAGCATTTTTAACGGCGCGTTTATTAAAGGTTCATGGCATTATTCAGCATGAACAGAATGTCACCCATGTGATCGCCGGTCGGTTGGAGAGTTTGGACAGGTTCTTGCCTGAATTTGCCGCGCCAAGTCGTAATTTTCACTAATGCATGCAGCTGCGCCGCCAACAACATGTTGTATCTAGCGACTTTTTGGACAAAGGAGCCAAATGCGGCCACAGGTAAACAACGGCGCGGCTAGAGTCTGCTGTCGTAAGCCAAGCTCGACAAACCAAGCTCAACCGACAAAGCTAAAAAGACCAAGTTTTAACGACAAATCTCGACCAACAAACAAGGCCACTGACGAGCCTGACGTGGTCTAGCATGTCACTGCCGTGGCAAGCCATCGAAATGCCAAAACAAGACAGCTACAACGAACCAAACGACGAACTTGAATGCCTGATAAATTTGACCGCTTCGATGCCTATCTGGCCCGAAAACAAGCACAGCAACGACGCCGTGACAAGGCTACGCCGTCTACTTTGCTGACAGCGCAAGCGCCACTGACAGTACAGCGCCAAACGCTGACGACGAGTGCAACGACCCCAACTGATGCCCCTGAACATCCTGGAGCTATCGCTGAACAGCAGCAGGTGCAGATTTGCCCAAACGACCAAGGTGCAGCGCACGCGCCGACAACAGACGAAAGCATCATGGTCACACCACCTGCCGCAGTCGACCTAGCCGCCACCGCACCGCTACTGCAAAGCCGCCATGATTCTCAGTGGCGCCGTGACCTGCAAATTTTGGCGCTGCATCAAAAAATGCTGGAAAAGCTGCAGCAACAACCAAGCCTAGTACCAGAGTTTTTGGACAAGTTAGAGCAACGAAAGCTGCATGGCCGTATTCGCCATGGTGAGTATCTATTTTGGTATTGCGCGCTCAGTCAATGGCAGCACCAAGCGCAAGCCATCAGTAGTTTATTGTCGATGGAACCCGGCCCACGAAAATATCGCCGTCGCACCTTGCTCGCCGGTTTACTAACGGAACCAGAGCGACAACAAATATTGTTGGGGCTAACCTTCTAACCAACCGTATTCAGCAGGTTCCTTGCGATAAATCGTGGAAAATCTGGCAGATTTGCGGTTAACTACCGCTAGTTACTTTTGCCTTTTTGATTTGTCCTCTGGAGCGCCTTGATGAAATTCTCCACCACGCCTTTTTCTTTCAGTTTGCTAGCCATCGCGATCGCCGCAGCCTGTCCGGTGCAAGCGACTAAAACCTTGACTCAACAGCAGCAATTTATCAGCGCCAATGGCACTATTGATGCCGAAGCCAAAACCACCAGCACTGACGACGGTCAAGTGCAGCTGCGTGTCTACCGCTTTAAAGCTGCTGATGGCAGCATTAAATCACTCGAACTCACGCCGGACATGCCACAGCTGCAAACCAAAAGTGTTTGGTTTGACGGCTTGTATGCACTGGCGCAACAAGAACGGCGAGACAATAGTGTCAACGAAATCACCGACTGGGGTTTTAATGATCAACAAGCCGTGCCTTGTCCTTGTTTTGAAACCGGAGCCAAATGGCATTATGTCTGGACGCGGGATTTGTCCTACAGCGTCGATCTCGGGTTAGGCGCCTTAGATCCACAACGAGCTCAGCGCTCGTTGCAGTTTAAAACCTCCAAAGTACGGCCTGAACTGATTGCGCAAGGTGTTTCTGACACTGAAGTCGCCTTACAGGACACAGGCTCAGGTGGCAGCTGGCCCATCAGTTCCGATCGAATCGTCTGGTCCTTGGCCGCCAGCGGCTTACAAGCTCAAGATGCAGCCGGAAACAGCGATGACGCCAAACAAGTTTGGTTAAATCAATGGTATAGCATCACTCGCAATACCATCATGCAAGACCGCCAATACATCTTTGACCCCGTTATGGGCCTGTATAAAGGCGAAACCTCCTTCTTGGATTGGCGCGAACAGACCTACCCGCGCTGGACAGCTAACGATACTGTGTTTCTCGGCGAATCCTACGCCTTATCCACCAACGTCTTGCATTATGTCGCGCTGCAACGCGCCGCTTCCGCCGCTAAAACACAAGAGCCAGACAAAGCACAACAATTTGCAGACTGGGCGCAAGCACTCAAACAAGCCATTAATGACCATTTTTGGCTGCCCGAACAAGGCTTATATGCCAGTGTTGTTGGTGAGCGACAAAACCCAGTCCCCATGCAACAGTATGATTTATTGGGTTTAGCACTGGCGATCACCCACCAGGTAGCAACGCCACCACAAGCCGCGCAAATATTACAAAATTATCCACTGAGTAACTTTAGCGCCCCAGTGGTGTTTCCTCAGCAGCAACAAATTCCGATTTACCATAACCGCGCCAGCTGGCCTTTTGTCACCGCCTACACCATGCGTGCGGCGAAACAACAAGACCAAGCCGATGTGTATACCAAACTGGCCGAATCTTTGTATCTCGCGGCGGGTATTCACACCTCAAATATGGAAAACATGGAATGGTTGACCGGTGCCGTGCATGTCGAAGATGGTGCTTTGTCCGGCCCGGTGATTAACTCAGAACGCCAATTATGGTCGGTGGCGGCTTATTTGGATTTTGTGATCCAGCAATTGTTTGGCATTCAACAACGTGGTGACCACTTGTTGATTGATCCATATGTGCCCGTCAAGTTGGCACGCAATGTTAACCTTGGTGCCACAGCCGAACTCACCAATCTGACCTACAACGGCTTGCAGTTAAATGTGCGGTTGGACATTCCTAACAGCGGCAATCCTCGCCAGGTCTATCGGCTAAGCCAAGCGACGCTGAATGAAAAACCAATCACACTCAGCAAAACCCACCAGTTGGATATCGCGTTGGCCGATGTAGAAACCGACCGACTGGATTTAGTGCTGCAATTAACCCCGGTGGATAGCGCACCGCCAATCACCAGCAAGCCGTTTAAACTGAACAAAGCCAGTGGATTTACTGCGGCAGAGCAGCGGCAAATCTTCGCTCCCAAAGAACCTGAGTTAACGTTAAACATCACGGACAAAGGTTATGCCGAATTGACGTTTAACAATCAGGGCGAAACGGATGTGCAGTTCCAACTGTATCGAAACGGCAAACCGATCAATACCAAACGCGCCAGCAGCTACCTCGACAAATCGAGCAAAGGCCCATACAGCCAATGTTATAGCCTGACGCAAACCTACAAAGACACTAAGTTGACCTCGTTACCAAGCCGCACCCTTTGTACTCCGGGCGACAGCGAACGTTTTATTGCCGGCGAAGGTCTCACAGCCAACGATCAAGAAGTAACCCACTATTTAGACTTGCCCGTGTACAAAAACTGGGGTTTGCCGGAGCAACAGCTGACGCTGCAAATGACCGCCAAAGCCGATGGCAACCAAGCACTACGACTGCAGTATTTTATTGATAACGGTCCGATCAATACCGGCATCACCGCTGTGGTAAAACAGGTATTGGCCAATTGCCCACAATCTGGCATGCAGCGCGCCGCGATTGTGATGCCACATTTAGCGACCGCGACGGAAGCTGGCTGGTCTTCAAACGCCTACTTCAATGCCAAAGCCGGTGAAACTTGCAGTATTAGCATTGTGGATGGTTTTAACATGAGCTATTTGCAGCACTTTACCTTGTACACAGGCGGCAAAGGTGGCAAAACGGGGCCGCTGAACCAAGCAGTGATTTACGCCGCAGAAGTACGGCCTGTCGCCAGCACTGATTAAATCCGCCACGACCGGGTAGCAACGACTGGACTGTTGCTACCTGTTCTTCGCATGTTAACCCTTGAGATTTCCTATGATTCGTGCGTATTTGGCGGCGATTGGTGCCGCTGTCGCGATGGCCCAAAGTGGTGTGATTTCGCGTTTAAGCGGACTTGCCGCCGCCGAGTTGACCTTTTATCGCTTATTTATCGGTGCGCTGTGTTTGGCATTATTTGTCAGCAGTCGTCGCCAATTATGGCAACTAAAAATAGCGCCAGACCGGCACACCTTATTTAATGGCGTGATGCTGGCCTGCTTTATGTTGGCGTTTTTGCAAGCTATTCAAACCCTTAGCCTAGCGAACGCTATTCTATTGGTGTATTTGGCGCCGCCACTAAGCGCCATCATTGCGCATTTTTATCTGCATGAACGACTCGATGCCTGGTCCTTGTGCTTGGTGGCTGGCTCGTTTTTCGGCTTTGCCATGTTGCAAGAATTTAAAATCGACCAATTCAATGGCGAGCAATGGCTTGGTTTTTTGTTTGGACTGCTGAGTCTATTCACCTACAGCGGTTTTTTATTACTCAATCGCCACAGTCGCGGTGGCCATGAATTGCAACGCACTTTCTACCAATTGCTGGTCGGTGCTTGTTGTGTCGTACCGTTTTTGCCAACTTGGCCACTACCGACATTAAGCCAGCTGCCTTATGCGATTGCTGCCGGTTTAGTGCCTGGCTTTTTGGCGATTTATTTGGCGATAACAGCACTCAATCAGCTGCCGACACGGGTGTTTGGGACACTTGCCTATGTCGAACCTGTCACTGTGATCTTGCTTGGCTATTGTCTATTTAGTGAAACCTTAAGTATGCTGCAGCTAGCGGGTGTGGCTTGTATTGTCGGCTGTGGCATGGCGCAAGCTTGGCATCACAGCCAACAGTCGACTGACAGTGCCGCGAAAACCGCGCCTTAAAGCAACAGGCGCACACCAGTTCACACATTAAAATTTACCGTTACCAACGTCGTTAAAAAATCCAGCACGAGTCTTTGGTGCTGTTAGGTAGGAAACATGGGGTGGTTGCTAAATAGACAACAGACACTGCGGCCAAGTCCGCGCAACCAAGTGTTTTGCGCAAAATCCCCGTTATTAGCCTGCTTGCTGCTGTTGGCGCTGGCGCATGCTATGCCGACTTTTGCCACCGACAGCTATCGCTCCGAGACACTCAGCGCTGCATCAATGGCCCCGCCTCGCGCTGTGCGGATTGGCATTCACAACTTTCCACCGGATTTTGTCGTCAGTAAAGACGGCAGCAGTTGCGGCGGTACCGGCTTTGAGTACCTGCGCAACTTGTTGCAACAAGCAGAACTGACACTGGAACCTGTTTGTGTCACGCCAGCACGCATGTATTTGCTGCTTGACCAGAACGACATCGATTTTAGTATCAACATCAAAAGCACCAAAGCATTGGTGGACGTCGCCCATCCGCCCGTATTTGCCGAACCGCCGTATATGATGTTGCAGCTGGTGGTCTACAGTCACTCGCGGCGCGCTAATTCTGTGCATGATGGTAGCATTGCCATGATCAGGGGGTTTGATTACCAAGGCGAACGGCAACAACTTAGTAATGCCGGCTTGCGGCCAGTGGATTTGCCCGATGCAGTCTCGGCCATCGAAATGTTTTTGAAAGGCCGCACCGAACATCTCATTACCTACGATGGCCCGTTCAAAGCGTACCTCGCCGCGCAGTCGATGCCGTCAGTTGAACCGGTCAACAAGTTAAGACGTAAAACTTTGCAAGAAATTCCGACCCATGTGGTAATTGGCGCTCAGTCACCGTTTCGCGCCCAACTAGAACAGCTGTTGCACAGTCACGCGCAACAATACCGCTGCAAAATGTTGAAAAACTGCGGAAATGTGCGATGAATTTTTTGGCCCATTTGCAACTGGCCCAGCCAACCCCAAACTCGCAGTTTGGCGCTTTACTTGGCGATTTTTGCCAAGGCATTGACCTAACACTTTACCCTTTAGCGGTGCAGGCTGCGGTGCAACGCCATCGACTGATCGATAAATTTACCGATCGCCACGCGCATCGACGGCAATTTATCCCGCGCTTTAGCAAGCAGCGCCGTCGTTTTGCGCCCGTTGCACTGGATGTATATGACGATCATTTGTTGATCCGGCATTGGTCACATTTTTACACCACCGCAGCGCCCGAACAGTTCCAAACGACTTATCAACAATTAAAACAACTATTTAGCTGCGACTATCCAATGCCAGATGCGATGGAGCACACCTTGCGATTGTTAATTAGCCACGATTGGTTTAACCAATACAGCCACCAAGCCAGTATTGGCAAAGTGCTGGATCGGATCGCCAGTCGCATTCGTTTTCACAATGAATTTGCGGGCATCATCGATGAATTGATGCAGCTCGATGATGAACTTGAACAAAGCTTTTTACAGTTTTATCCAGAGCTACAAACCTACGTCACGTCACTCGGTGATGAAGTGCAGCAATTTCAACAATCCAGCCTTGGATAAATTACCCATAGCCGCACCGGCAAAATTCTTGCTAAAATCAATCCTTTCTAGCGAGGCGACTGCCCTCATCCTTACCGGAGTCCTAAATGAGCCAATTTCCAGATGATGGCAACGGCGATATGCTGCAAGCCTTGGTCGATGCAGGTGTCGACATCACCCAATCTATGTCGTTAGATTTTTATTTGGTGTTTCCAGACCAAGCCAAAGCCGAACAAGCGCTAGCAGCACTGGTGGCAAGCGAATTAGATGGCGAAGTCGAACTAAATCTTAACGATCTGAATCAATGGGAATTAATTGTCGCGCTGCAGATGGTGCCTGAGCACGCGGCCATTACAGCCAAAGAAGTTGAACTGGACAAATTCGCGAAAAAATTTGCTGGCTATAACGATGGTTGGGGCGTGATGCAACACCAAGACGGTGATGATGATTTTGACGATGAGCACGACCACGAATGTGACGATGATTGCGGCCATCAGCACTAACCGCCGCCTAGCTGGCAGCGGCATCAGGTGAGTCATCAAGCAGCGACCTCGGTCGCTGTTTTGTTTTATCTGGGGGTCATTGCGCTGCATCATCGACAGATCGAACTGTGTAGCAGCGCCGTAACTAATGCACTGAGTAGATTCTAAGATCGGTGTCCGGTTGCCCAAGGTAAAACTCAAAGACGAGCCGTATGCTCCTCATGCCAGCCCGATCCAGTCGCATGGACCAGAGTCGCATGAACCCGTGCTGCGATAATCCAAGCAGCCACAACCTAAATAATCCAGAGATGTTTATGTCACACACGCTTCCTGTTGCCGACAATAGCTACCTGCAACTGCCACCGTTGATGTATCAGGTACTGACGCCAACACCGGTCAAACATGCAAACTGGTTGGCGTTTAATCAGGACTTAGCCACGCTGCTGCAAATCCCTGCGCCGTGGCAACAAACCGCGCAGGGTTTAGCTTTGTACGCCGGCAATCAGTTAGCGCCTTGGTGTCAGCCGATGGCGCTGGCGTACAGTGGCCATCAGTTTGGCCAGTTAAATCCGCGGCTCGGTGATGGTCGGGCCTTGCTCCTGGCTGAAGTGACTGGGCTTGATGGATTGCGGTATGACATCCAATTAAAAGGCTCTGGGCCCACGCCGTTTTCGCGCCGCGGTGACGGTCGTGCCGCGCTGGGCCCAGTGCTGCGCGAATACTTGATCAGCGAATGGATGCATGCCGTGGGTGTGCCAACCAGCCGCGCCTTGGCAGCAGTTAGCACAGGTGAATTGGTTTTTCGTGATACAGCGCTGCCAGGTGCTGTGCTGACGCGCGTGGCGCGCTCTCACTTGCGTATTGGCACTATGCAATATGCCTCGATGGCCGGCACGCCTGACGACGTCAAGACGCTGATTAGTTACACGTTAGCTCGGCATTATCCGCAGGCGCTGGCCGAGGAAAACCTAGCACTTGCCCTGCTGCGCTGTGTCGCGAAGGCACAAGCCCAGCTTGTCGCCAAGTGGATGCAACTGGGTTTTATTCATGGCGTGATGAATACCGACAACATGAGTTTGTCCGGTGAAACCATCGACTACGGCCCTTGTGCTTTTATGGACAACTACGCCCCTGCCACTAAGTTCAGTTCGATTGACACTTCAGGCCGTTACGCTTATCGCAATCAGCCGCCGATCGCCCAGTGGAACCTCGCGCGCCTTGCCGAAGCCATGCTGGCGCACATTCACGCCGACGAAACACAGGCGATTGCACTTGCTACCGACGTACTCAATCAATTTGTAACTGACTACCAGCAGGCATTTTATCAAGGCTTTGCCGAAAAACTGGGGCTTCGCGCAACAGATGCCGCACCGCCAAACGCGGATCATGACGTAGCGCAGCGGCTATTTATCGATGAAACCTTACAGTTGATGGCTGAGTTACAGCTCGATTTTACCGCATTTTTCCGCCGCCTCGCCGAAGCGCGCGATGGCCAGCCAGATGTGCTGCTGCAACTGAGCTGTCAACACGAACCGCTAGCGGCATGGCTTGCACGTTGGCAGGTACTGTGCCAAGTGGATGCACAGGCGCTTCGAGCAAAAAACCCAGCGTTTATCCCCAGAAATCAAACGGTTGAAGCAATTTTAGCCAGTGCTCTGGCCGGAGATTTAGCCCCGTTTCAACAATTTATTGCGGCAGCAAAAACACCATTTGTCGATGCGCCTGACTATATGGCGATCCCTGAAGCAGCGCCTTATTGCACCTTTTGTGGAACCTAAAGGATGACCCAAATCGAGATGGTTGGCGTAACATGGCGTTAGTCAACTGCCCGACCATCCTGTAGCAAGCGAAGTGCGTTGGAGGTTACATGGACTGCCGCGAATTCTTAGATGTTAAACAATACGAATTTTTGCTGAATTACTTCATGCGGGCTTTGAAGCAAGAAAACTTAGCCGCATTGACCGAGCCGCTCAGTTACGATGGCTATTCGGCATATGACCAAGCCTTCTATCGGATCAGCGAACAAGCGAAATTGGCATTTATTGAAATGTTTCAGCAGCCACCGCCGCCAATCGCCCTGACTAATTTATTTCATCTTGCAGAATTAGAGCTCGCAGGCATTCGAACTAAACCCAAACCGCCGAAGACGTTGATGTGACTATCGCTGCGCTGTGGCAATCACGTCAGCTAACGACGGCGATATATGATACAAATCTACTTTAGCACACCATTATTTGACATATTTATAACCATTTGATTACATTGATTCTAGTCTGCTCGGCAGACAATCACACTCCGAATAACAACCAAACTCGCCTGCTGTTTCAGGGCGTTTTTTTGAGATGGAACCTTGTATGAAAACTAAATTATTGATCGCCGCGTTTGCGCTAGCGGCAGCACAGCAAACCATGGCTGCTGATAGCTCAAGCCCATGGTCTGTTGTTGCTGGTGCTAAAGCCCATACGCTGAGCAAAGGCCCGTTAGATCTTGATATCAACAGCTTAGAGTTTGGCGCTGCTTATCGCTTTAATGACAATTTGTCAGTAGAAGGCCGTTTAGGTTTGGGGGTAACTGAACAGATGGTCACTGAAAGCGTTGAATTCACGCAAATTGAATTCGGTATCAACCGCAGCGCCGCTGTTTTGGCAAAAGCGGAGTACCCAACAGGTAACATCGGCAGTGTCTATGCGGTGGCAGGCGTTGACCAAACAGTGTACAACGCCAAACTATTAAATACTCCATTCAAAGGCGCCGACCATTTCAGCGAAGTGGGTTTAGCGTATGGCGTTGGTTATGCGTTTAATTTAAATAGCAAAACTGCGTTGACCGTGGAATACATCAAAAAACCAACTGCCGATTTCGGTTCAGATCTGGGCTTTTCTGCAAGTGCGATCGGCGTCGGCTTTAGCTTTAAGCTGTAAGTAATTACCAGATAAAAAGGCCAACAATGTTGGCCTTCTTTGTTAATGTGACGAGCTTGAATGCTCAGTTGGCTGCTTGGGTAACCACCATTTCAGTAACAAATAGCCCATAACGCCTGAGACCAACGAACCGGCAATAATTCCCAAGCGTTCATCAAACAGCCGATCGACTCCTGTCTGTTCAAAGGCCAGTGAGCCAATAAATAGACTCATCGTAAAACCGACACCACAAAGCACAGCCGTCGCATACAAACTGCGCCAATCCATGCCGTTTGGCAGCCGTGCAAGCCCCAGTTTGATGGTCAACGCACATAAGGCAAAAATACCGACTTGTTTGCCGACAAACAAACCCGCAGCAATGCCCAGCGGCACCCCATGTAAGGCTTGCTCAATGGTCACGCCAGTGAGATTCAGGCCTGCATTAGCAAAAGCAAACACCGGTAACACAAAGAAAGCCACCACATGATGCAAATCATGTTCTAACTCCCGCAGTGGTGACACATCACGACGGATGCCCTCATCATTGACCATTTGGCCTTTTATCGGAATAAACAAGGCTAGAATGACGCCTGCCAGCGTGGCGTGCACACCTGACTTCAATAGTGCCACCCACATAATAAGGCCAACCAACATATATGGACTCTTGGTCATCACGCCCTTTTTGTTGAGCAGAGTGAGCAAGGCTATACAAATTGCCGCCACCACTAATGCCAACATGGACAGCTTAGAGGTATAGAACAAGGCGATGATCACGATAGCGCCTAAATCGTCAAAAATCGCCAATGACGTTAAAAACACTTTTAGTGCAACCGGAACACGACTACCCAATAAACTCAAAATGCCTAGCGCAAACGCAATGTCAGTGGCCGCCGGAATTGCCCAGCCACTTTGCGCGGAAGGATCGCCTTGGTTAATCCACAAATACACCAAAGCCGGAGCCGCCATGCCACCTACAGCGCCGACGGCGGGTAATAACACGTTGCGTGGATCGGCCAATTCGCCGGCCAGCAGTTCTCGTTTCAGTTCTAAACCCACTAAAAAGAAGAACACTGCCATCAAGCCGTCGTTAATCCACAACAACAACGGTTTAGCGATAGAAAAACTGCCAATTTGCACGGCCACCGGTAGCTGCAAAAAGCCCTGATACATGCCATATGCCGGTGAGTTGGCCAGCACGATCGCTAAAAGCGCTGCCGCCATCAAGATAATACCGCCTGCCGATTCTTTTTTTAGAAACTCTGTCATGCCTGCTGTTCTCCGTGTCGTCGCCTTCATGCGACCAAGCTGCCCGCAGGCAACCATATCGCCGATAGTTTTACTATCGACCTGTAGTATCTATATGGGGAGAAAAGAAAAATTTCCAGTATGCCAGCCTGAAACTCTCGGTCAACGGACTAAAAATACCGGTAGATTGGCTGTTTTCCCCGATGAACTACCACTAACCAAGCGTATTTGACGGCGGTAGCTACCCAAAGCAACTGCGTGAATTAACTGCCGCAACTTGCTGTGTCAATCTCACGCCAGCCAACAGGCCAACAGGTAACAAACCGTGGCCAGCACAACCCCACGTTGCGGTACTTTGAACCAATAACGAAACGCCAGCAGCGCTAAACACAGCAGATACACAGCGCCAATCAACTGCAACGCCACAGAAGCAAACAACAACGCCGGTTGCTGCAGGCTCAAATAGCCATAGATGAGTGCAAACAACAAGGCGCCTAAACTGTGACTGGCATGAAAGCCTTGGCCGGCGCGCCACATAGTTGTAGCCGAACTGATACGTGGCGACACCCGCAGCATGGCTTGTGCAAGTTCAACATCTCGGGGGGCAAATACATGACTAAAAAATGTCAGATAACCATGCACAACACCCAGTCCACCGACAATCACACATGCAAGCAGCATCAAATATGCACTCATCCGAATCTCCAACACCTTGCCAACTTTTGCGCAGCTGCCTGAAGGTGCTACTGCACCGGTACTATGGCATAAAAAAGCCCCTGAGCGGGGCTTTTACAGCGTGTCGTTTGCCGTGGTTTATGCGTACCGCTTAGTTCGCCTCGACTGCCGGTGTACAACTGGCATCCGCGCGGTATTTGCCTTCACGATACAAATAACTCGGCAGCGCCACTTGCGCCAAAGCCCGTTGTTTTTCTTGTGCTGAAACTTCGCTGCTCGCCAGCGTCAGGGTTTTGGTCGCTTGCTCGTAACTAGCATGCGCCGCCGAGCCATCCGGTTTTAAGATGGTCAGTTGCTTCAGTGCAGGGTTTACCGCATCGTTTTGCATCAAGGCAAAATAGTTATCAAATTGAATTAACGCGCGTCCAGGCACGTCGCGGTTTACGGTTAAATCGCGGCCAATCATCGGGTGACACGTATCGACCCCGGCCATCGACAATAAAGTCGGTGCCAAGTCAATTTGACTCGCCAGCACGTCCCACTGCTGCGGCTGCACATCAGCACCTAAAATCAGCCCCGGAATGCGGAATTTTTCCACTGGGATCAAGTTAGTGCCGTACACGCGGTTGTCATGGTCTGCGACCACCAAAAACAACGTATCCTGCCAATAAGGGCTTTGCATCGCCTTGGCGAAAAACTGGCCCATCGCCCAATCAGCGTACTTCACGGCATTATTGACGGTTTGTTTCGGTTGTTCATGCAACTCGATACGGCCATCCGGGAACTCAAAGGGTTCGTGGTTACTGGAAGTAAAAATCAGGCTGAAAAACGGTTTGCCCGCTTGATGCAATTCCAGCAGTTGCTGATGGGCGGTGTCGAATAAATCTTCGTCACTGGCGCCCCAGCTGCCGACAAACTTAGGTTTTTTAATCTGATTAATATCAACAATTTGACTGACGCCATTGCCGGTAAAAAACGCGCGCATATTGTCAAAATGTGCCTCTCCACCATAAATAAACTGGGTATGGTAACCGGCTTGTTTTAGCTCACTGGCTATGGTGGTGAAATTATTTTGCGCATTGGACAGCTTCACCACACTTTGTGCCGGCGTCGGCGCAAAGCTGGCCGTGACGGCTTCAATGCCACGCACTGAACGAGTGCCGGTGGCATACAGTTGATCAAACCAAATACCGTGCGCTTTGAGCTTTTCTAGCTCTGGCGTGACCGGCACGCCACCGAGTGATTGCACAAAGGTCGCGCCTAAGCTTTCCTGCAGCACTATCACAATATTCAGTGGCTTGTCCCGTTTCACGCTGGCCACTTGTTGATGCAAGGTCGGCATGTCGCTTGAACTGAATTGATAACCGCGTAGCCAAGGCCAATCTAACCCCAATTTTAACGTGTCTTCGTTACTGATCTTGCCGTACATCTCGGTCGAGCGCGCTTCGTGCTTCATGCTATAAGCCGCGTAAATCACAGAATAACCAGAGTTAATAATCAGCGAATTAACGAGTGCGTCAGGAGTGATCGCAAACAATGCCGGGTTCGCTGGACGGTGATCAGTAGTGGAGCGCACGCAAGCAAACACCAGAAACACCACCAAGGGCCAACTCAACCACAGTTTTTTATTCGACCAACTCGACTGCTCGGCAGCCGTGCGTTTTAACAAGCGCACTGCGCCCCACACCAACAGCAGAGTCACGCCACTGCCAACCAGCAATGGCACGCGGAACCCATTCCACAAAGTCGCAAACACTTCTTTGGGATATTTCAGGTATTCGATATACAAGCGATTCGGCCGGATATCGTATTGGGCGATAAAGGACGGCGTCGACAACTCAATAAAAATCACCAAGGTCAGCGCCACAGCGGCCCAAACTAAACTAAATGTGCGCCAAAAGCCGGCGAATCGGCCGATGGCAAACAGTGGTGCCGTCAAGATGGGGATAGTCAGCAACAATCCCAGTAGGATCAAATCGGCACGCACGCCCTGCAACAACATCCAAGGCACAGAACCTGCGGGTTCAACCCGGTCCCACTGCCACGCCATCAAACCAATGCGGCTGATACTTAGCAGCACTAGCGCTAACAATACCATCTGCAACAGCACCTGATAAGGGCCGGCAAATGCCAAACGGGAACGAGGGGAATTTCCGATCGTCATATACTTCAAAACCTCAAAACAAAACGGTCTGACTACAAACTGTCAACACCATGTGATGGCAATAACTCGCAATCCATGCGGGAATGCGCCAAGCCTTGTCAGCCTACAGCGCGCTTGAACTTAAAATGCGCCTACCTTACAAAGCGCTTCGGCATTCGACAAGTTTAAAATTCGTATTCCAAGGCGAAACGCACGGTGCGGTCGACAGTGTCTTGGTCTACCCCAAAAATCATCGCCAGCTCCCATTTCAGCATCTTCATTTGGCCAAACTTTTGCACGCCCATCAGGCTTGGTCCAAGGGCTTGATAGTGCTCGCCACTGTAGTATTCCAACGCTGGTTGCACTTGCGGCAACCAACGGTACCGATATTGCGCGCGAAACTGCCCTTTGATTTCCTCTTTGACCGCACCGCCCCACTGCACCACTGCCATTGCGTTGAGAGTAAGGCTGGTGTCGGTGAATTCTTTTTCCATCAACAGACCAGTTTTTAACTCGTAGTTCTCAAGGTGATTGGTGCGCTCCAGTTCAAACAACATGCCCCAATCCGCACTGTACTGGCCTTGTTCGGTCAGCATGTAGCGCAGTTCAAGTTCGTAGCCGCGAATATGATAATCGTCGTACATGTCGCGCTGTGCATGCACATAACCTTCCAACGCCATGTTTGGCGCAATGGCCCGTCCGTAGCCCAAACGTTGCGTCATGCTGTTGTTATCGATATGGCCCGGTTGGCGAAAATAAGCGTAGCGATACTCCACTTCTTGTTCATACGCTTGCACATACGGATGGTAGACCTTATCAACGACACTGCGATCTGCGGGACCTTCACTCGCTTGCACGGTAGCGCCAGCCATATAGGCAAGCAGGCAGCCTGCCACCAATCGAGGTTTGAACCACTGTGCAATTGCGCCATGCCGAGCGACTCGTGTCCCTGCGTGGTTCCACTGCACGACGTTGGCTCGTTGCTGCCATTTCATGATCGGATCTCCAACTGGCGGCAACACCACAGCATTGCCACAAAACTACTTATTTGCACGGCGACCAAGGTTGGATCTGGGGTTGCTTCGTACCCCATTAGCGCATTCAAAAAATTGCCGTATTCCGATTTTTCATCGATCCACGCACTGCTATCCCACAACACCTCATGGGCATCTAACCAGCCAGTTTGCAGCCAAATTGCCACCGCAGCGGCACATTGCCGTGCCGCTAGCATCGATAACAACACCCAAGGCCAATAGCGCCACCAGCGCGCCCCTTCCAAAGCGGCCACATAGAGCAACACAGCCACGCTGCCACCGATGCCCGCACCTAGAGCCGAACCTAGCCATAAATTCGTATGTTCGGCTTGCGCATGAGGATACACCCACAAATACAACATCAAATTGTGCCCATGAATTCCGCACAAACACAGCAGCGCCAGTGCGCTCATCATGGCGCTACGTTGTAATGGATGGTGCGTAGCCTGCGGCATTGCAACGGACAAGCGCTGCGCATCAGAGCGCCAATAGACGGCCAGTGCCAGCAACAAGGCGCAACAGACGTACAACAAACTGTAGATGATCTCTAATCCTTGGCCGTCAAACCATGCACTGATCACACGAAGTTGCGTCGACATCAACAGCACCAACAAGGCTCCACCACCAATGCCGACACTGACAATTTTACGCTGCTGTGCCGGCCACACCGCCAGCAACACACTGAGCAGCAGCAATAACGGCAAGGTTTCACGTAGCCATAACACCACGGCGTTAATCAGCATCAGACACCTCGCTAGTCAGCGGATCAGGCGGTGTAGCTGTCTTCACCTCGCTCGAGGCAGGCGTTATTGCCGCCTGCTTTTGTGCAAACTGCTCAGGCGGCAGCGCAACAATCATGCCTCGCGCCGTATCAGGGTTGTACTCACCAGAAAATGCATATTCGCCAGGTTTGACCGGACCGATAAACACCACGGCTTCACTTTGGCCAAGCACGACTTTTTCGCGATTTAAGGCAAAGCTTTCGAACTCTTCAGGACTGTCATCCAAATTAATCAGCCGTATCCGCACCTTTTCACCGGCAGGGATATACAAAGTCGACGGGCTGAATAAATGATGTTGTAGGGTTAAATCAAACTGCCGCAGCTCTGCCATACATGGCGTGGCGAATAGCCATAACGCCCACAATAATCGGTTTATGCTACGCAGACGTGGGTGTGGAGTTATGAGCCGCTGCAGCATCACACCTCCCGTGACTGTTGGGCTGCAGGCGAGCCATACGGCACTGCGGTCAGGTCGACTTGGCTAAAGGTGACGCTCTGCTGCAGCGGCAGGGCTACAGTTACCTGCAATCCACCAAGCACCGAGCGACCAAGTTGCAATTGTCCCTGATGCAAACGGGCTATTTCTTGGCAAATTGCTAAGCCCAAACCACTGCCTGTTTCGCTCTGCCGATCACCACCGACGCGGTAAAACCGCTGGAACACTTTGTCATATTCGTCTGCGGCAATGCCTGGGCCTGAATCTGCAACCGTCAGCTGCACTGAGTCGTTGCCTATTTGCGAGAGCTGCAGTTGAATGGCGCCGCCCTCCGGCGTGTATTTATTAGCATTGCCAAGTAAGTTTCGCACTAATAAAGGCAAAGCAAAGGCGTCGCCCATCAACATGATGGAATCATCGCCTATAAGTGATATATCTTGCTGTTTTTGTTCAAATTTAGGATACAGCTCGACGATCTGCGTGCGGCAGACTTCGGCTAGGTCGAGCGTTTGTAAACGCGCGTGGAACTGTTCAGGGTTGGTCCGATTGAGCAGCAGAATTTGTTCAATCAAGTGACTCATCCGCTCAACCCCACCTTTTAATGCACTGAGCTCATCAACCGGTAATTTAGCTTCCAGCCAGCGCTGCTCGGCATTAAATAACTGCACTTGCAGCACAGACAAAGGCGTTCTTAGTTCATGCGCAACATCGGCGGCAAAGCGTTTTTCGCGCTCAAACGCCAATCGCAGCCGAGCGAATAAGTGGTTCGTTGTATGCAGGACAGGTACAAGCTCCCGTGGCACAGTCCCCGTTTGCTGCAGGTTTGTGGCAGCTGTGGCTTCATCTAATGTCAGCGGCGATAAGTCATCCGCTTTTTTGGCGGAAAGTTGCTCGGCGAGCCGACGTAGTGGCTGCAAGCCACGACTGACCACCCACCAAATCAACAAGACCTGCAGCGGCAAGCTTAAAACCACAGGGTAGATGGATGCCAACACCACTTCGTCCGCAAGGTTTTGCCGGCCATGCAGTGGCTGCGCACTGATCACAGTAAGACCTGATGCTGCATCTTCGATCCGATAGGTGCGCCAACGCTGACCTAAAAAATTCTGTTCACTAAAGCCGCTCGCCACGTCGATTGGACGTGCCGGCGCACTGTGATTGCGATAAATCAGCTGACCATGCCGAAACACCTGCACGGCATTGAGCCCGCTTTGATACACGTCGCTAGGTAACAAGGCAGGCGCTGCGCTCGGCGCTTCTTGATACAAATCTAGCAAGCTAGCCGCCAAGACTTGCAAGTCTTCGTCAAACATCCGCCCCGCTTGTTCACTGCTGTGGCGGTAGCCTTGCAGCGCCGCCAGAAAACTGGTCAGCGTTAACAGGGCGATCAGCACTGTGACCAAGTAGGAGCGGATCGACCTCATGTCGCACTCACGCTATACCCCACCCCACGGATGGTTTTGATAAAATCTTTCGGCAGTTTTTTACGTAAGTTCGACACATGCACTTCAAGGGCATTGCTGGCAACTTCTTCGCCCCACGCATACAAACTAGCTTCCAATTGTTCGCGAGTTTTGATGCGGCCTGCGGATTCCATTAAGAGTTTCAACACGTTGTACTCGCGCCGCGCCAAACTTATCGCTTCGCCCGCCACCAACACTTGATGCGCCGCACTGTCGAGCACCACATCACCTAGGGTGATCAGGTGGCTACCTGCGGTGCCCAAACGACGTTCGATCACCCGCAAGCGAGCAAACAATTCAGGCAAAGCAAAAGGTTTGACTAGATAATCATCGGCGCCTAAATCAAGGCCTTTGCAACGTTCATCCAAGCCGTCACGGGCGGTTAAAATCAGTACAGGCAATTGGGTGTGTTTCAGGCGAATTTGCTTGAGCACGTCCAGACCGTCCATATCCGGTAAGCCTAAATCGAGCACCACAGTATCGCAATCACCGCTGCGCACGGCGGTGATCGCTTGTTTGCCACTGGCTAAGGCGTTGACGACAAATCCTTGCGCAGTCAAGGCTTGCACTAAGCCTGCGGACAACGCTTGATCATCTTCGACCAGCAAGATCCGCATGACGCTTACTCTTCGTCGCTGGGACCAAAAAACAGTTCCCAAATCGATGGGCTACGTTTTTTGTGATATTCCTTTTTCAGCATATCGACTTGTTGCATGGCCGTTTTTGCTTCCGCCAATTTGTTGTCAGCTAACAAACTTTGCACTGTGGTTAATTGATTGGCGACCTTGGTCAAGCCTTCTTGAAACTCTGTTTGTTTGTCAGACGAGAATTTATAGGCTTGAATGGCCGAAAGCTCCGCTTGCATTTTGCTGATATGCCCAGCTGCTTTGGTCGCTTCTGTGGCTTGCATGGCCTGTTTTAATTGGAATGACAATTCTTTCATGCTGGCTTCGAGATCATCCGTCGCCTGCACCGCTGCGGTTGCTTGTTGCGCCTGAACCGGTGATACAGTTGCCACCGTTACAGCAGAGCCCAGCAGCACTGCCATTAACCACATCGCTTTCATATAGTTCCCCAAAAAGAATACGAATTCACATCGTTGTCGAGTGTACCACAGCTTTGGCCGGCTTCAGCGCGGCTTTTTGCCGCGAACCGCCGCCAGATTGGCGAATTTTTCATGTGAATTTATAGCGTTACACAGCGACATCACGCAGCAATACCTTGACCTCGATAGTGACTGCACTAACAACCGGCAGTAAGTGGCGCTGCCGGCCGGTGCAAGCGGCCGCAGTAGCCAGACAGCTGCACCATTCGTTGCTGGAAAACTTTGCGCCGGATCAGCGCAAGCGCTCAAGCATGTTGCCATGCCAAATGCCATTGGCTAGACTACCGCGTCTTTATTTTCTTACTAACGAGGAGCGAAGCCATGGGCGCTCAATGGAAATCCAAACACAAGGCCGACACTGCGGCCGCCAAAGGTAAACTCTTCACCAAGCTGGCCAAAGAAGTGATGGTCGCTGCGCGTAACGGTGCCGACCCATCGATGAACTCCAAACTGCGGATGGCGGTCGAAGCAGCGCGTAAAGCGTCAATGCCAAAAGACACGTTAGAACGTGCCATCAAAAAAGGCGCCGGTTTACTCGATGGTCCAGTTAACTACGAATACATTGTCTATGAAGGTTTTGCCCCGCACCAAGTGCCGGTGATTGTGGAATGTTTGACCGACAACAAAAACCGTTCAGCGCAAAGCGTGCGCGTGTTGTTCCGTAAAGGCCAACTGGGTTCTTCAGGTTCAGTGTCGTGGGATTTCAAACGCTTAGGTCAAATTGACGCATCACCTGCCACTGCAGACGCCGATGTGGAAATGGCCGCAATCGAAGCCGGTGCACAAGATTTTGAAGCAGGTGAAGATGGCGATTTTATTTTCTACACCGAGCTGACAGATTTAGACGCGGTAGCCAAAGCCCTACCAGAGTATGGTTTTACCGTGTCTGCCGCCAAATTAATCTACAAACCAAACAACCCAGTCAGCATGTCCACCTTAACTGACGAGCAACGTGCGGAAGTAGAAAGCTTCTTAGAAGCCATCGAAAACGATGACGACGTGCAAGAAATTTACACAGGTTTAGCGGACTAAGGTTTGTCGTGCAAAACGCAATAGAAAATGCCAGTCACTGACTGGCATTTTTTTTACTTCTGTCAAACGATTCAGTCACTGCCGTTGGCTGGTATGTTTTAGCGCACTAACAATCGCCTTGCACTGGAAGCTTTTTACCGTACTAGCAGCTGCCGTCGCTGGGCATGGGCGCGCAGGCCGTGCGTCAATAACAACACAATCAGTAGCACCGAATATTCACAACCGTTACGCCCAGCTCCCACCACAAACCAACCTTCTGGCGCATGCACGAGCACAATACCCGTGAGGTAAATGCCGCTAAACACAAGGCTAAGTGGCAGCAAATACTTGCCAAGCGCCCACAGCACAGTGCCGATGATTTCAATAGCCGTGATGGCCCCTGCTAGCCAGGTTCCCATACCTTCAGGCAACCCAAGCGTGGCATCTAAATAGCCACCAAACAGCGGTACGCCACCGTTTAACCAACGGGTCCAGCCGTGCGCGGCAAGCAAACCGGCTAACGTCAGACGTTGTAACAGAAAAAAACAGTCATTGGTGACGCGCATGTCACGATCCTTGTTTGGTTAAATGGCCGCACCAGAGGTAAAGCAAAGATGCAGTAGTTTTTTACATTACTGCAACAGGCCAAGCTACTGCAAGCGCAGCTAATCATTAAAGACACTGCACGTTACCAAACTCTGGCAAGCCATAATTGCTGCAGCCTGCCTTATTCGCCATCGCGACGACAGAGCCAGCAACCGCTGCGATGTCTGCTCAAGCCACACAGAAAAACCTATGTGCAACAGGCGTAGGTTGCGGATACCCGACAACGCCGCTGCACTCATGTTGCCGCAGAAAATAAGCGCTGAGTTGGCCACTTGCTGCAGTTTATTTCTCGCCTATTGGCTTTACTCGAGCACAGTGCAAATTTGTTCGAATGGCTTTTTCTTTAACGCATGTGCCGGCACAGTCGCATCTTCGGCTGGGTACCCCACCACCAGCAGCATGTAAGGCCGGTCGTTATCATTGTCGCGGTCACAAATTTTGCTTAAAAAACTCATAGGTTTTGGCGTGTGGGTCAGGCTGACTAGACCGACTTGGTGACAGGCTTGGATTAAAAAGCCGGTGGCGATGCCAACCGATTCATGCACATAGTAGTTCGTGTCGGTGTCGTTGTTCTGTAGGCCGCCGCGTTTTTGCGAGAAGATCACAATCAGCCAAGGCGCTGTTTCTAGATAAGGTTTTTGCGCGTTGGTGCCAAGTGGCTTGAGCGCATCCAGCCATTCGTCCCCAGCGCGACCATTGTAAAAGCCGGCTTCTTGCAATTCGGCCTCTTCACGAATGCGTTTTTTAATCCGTGGGTCACTAATGGCTACAAAATGCCAAGGTTGATGATTAGCGCCACTTGGCGCACTGGCCGCGATCTGAATCAGCTGCTGGATGATTTCGCGCGGCACTGGCCGGTCAGAAAAACTACGAATGGTGTGGCGCTGCTGCATCAGCGCGAGGTGCGAGTTGGCGCGTTGTTGTAATTCAGCCTCAGTCGGCGCTTGGTAATCAGTCAGCGGAAAATGTTGTTCGTGGTCCATCGTGTTGCCTCGGTTACGCCGATTAGCGTATATGCATGGTTGCGAATGAATGTTACATCCATGTAAACACACTTCAGTTGCTGCAAGAAATCCGACCAACCAAGCTGGCGCGCGTGCCGATGCAGGTTACAATGCCGGCAGCAGCGGTTGGCTCGGCCCATTAGCAACCAAGCTGCTAAGCAGCCGATTTTTTAACCATCACGGAGTTCCGTATGCCCATTGTTGCCGTTGCATCAGCCAATCCAGCAAAAATTAACGCGGTGCGCGCCGCGTTTGCCGAAGCCTTTACCGGCATGGATGTTCAGGTAGACGGCTTTGCTACTGAATCAGGCGTGGCGGCGCAGCCGATGAGTTCGAGCGAAACCTTGCAAGGCGCCCGCAATCGCTTAGCCGACTTACAACAACGCCAGCAGGCGGACTTTTATGTGGCGATCGAAGCCGGACTAGACCAAGGCATGACGTTTGCTTGGATGCTGGTGAGCGACGGCAAGAAAACTGGCCAAGCCCGATCTGCCAGCTTGATGTTGCCAGATGCTGTGGTGCAGCAGCTCGAGCAAGGCCAAGAACTCGGTGATGTGATGGACGCCTTGTTTGGCACGCAAAACATCAAACAAGCAGGCGGTGCCATTGGCCTGTTAACCCAACACAAACTCAGTCGCAGCAGTGTCTACCATCAAGCATTATTGCTAGCGCTGATCCCATTTTTATCGCCCGAGTGGTTTTAACGGTTAACACGTGAGCACGGGTGATAGCGAATCAGCAGGCCTTTGTTGCCACTGCCGCTTTACATTCAGAAACAATTCCACGGCACATCTGCCTTATGACAGACTTGCATCTGCCCTTGCCCTTTGGTGCATACTGAGCCCATCACCTCAGGCCGTGTGGCCACTCTTTTGATAAACCTCGACACGGAGCTTTTATGCGCAGTCATGAAATTGATTACAAAATCATTGGCACTAGCATGCAAATGGTTGAAATTGAATTAGATCCAAGTGAAACCGTCATCGCCGAAGCCGGCGCCATGAACTACATGGAACAAGACATTCGTTTTGAAACCAAAATGGGTGATGGCTCGGAGCCGGACCGCGGTTTGTTTGGCAAGTTACTCAGCGCTGGCAAACGCGTGCTGACCGGTGAATCCTTGTTTATGACCCACTTCACCAACCAAGGCAGCCGCAAAAGCCGCGTCACCTTCGCCGCGCCTTACCCAGGCTGCATTATTCCGATGGATTTATCGCAATTAGGCGGCCAAATCATCGTACAAAAAGATGCGTTTTTATGCGCCGCGCTTGGCACCAAAGTCGACATCGCCTTTAACCGCAAACTCGGCGCCGGCTTTTTTGGTGGCGAAGGTTTTATTTTAGAGCGCTTAACCGGCGATGGCTTGGCGTTTGTGCACGCCGGCGGCACTGTGATTGAACGCGAACTCAACGGCGAAACCTTGCGCCTCGATACCGGTTGTTTAGTGGCAATGGCCGGCGATATCGATTACGACATCGAGATGGCGCCAAGCTTAAAATCGGCGTTTTTTGGCGGCGAAGGTTTGTTTTTAGCCACGGTGCGCGGCCATGGTAAAGTCTGGATCCAAAGTATGCCGTTTAGTCGTTTGGCCGATCGGATCATCGAGCACGCGCCATCAATGGGTGGCTCTAGCCAAGGTGAAGGCTCGGTGCTGGGCGGTTTAGGCCGTTTAATCGACGGACGCTGAGGCGCTAACACTTGCGTTAACCTTGTCTCTTGCTGTGAGATTGTAAACTTGTATCAGGCCGCCACCGCGGCCTTTTTTACGCCAACTTTCGGCGGTAGGGGCGCTTAACGCGGACTTTTTGCCGAATCTACCGCCGTCAGCTGGTAGCGTTTGGTTAGCGCTTTTACCCAAACGCTATCTCGTTGTAAAAACTGGTTTAATTGGCTAATTAATTCAGGCCGCTGTGTCGTCGACACCATAAAGCCAACGCGAACTGTCGGTAAATGCAGCCCTTGTTCAGCGGCATCTGCTTGCTGTAACTGACGCAACAAGTGGCGCGCGACATGCCATTCGACATCCACCGCATCAACACGATGTTTAAGCAGCATTTGCAAGGCCGCAGCCGCATCGGGTGTTTCCACGAGTTTAAATCGATTCGCTTGCTGCAGTTTTAATAGATGATCTGGAGTAAAACCTCGTGGCACCGCAATGCTGTCGATCGAGGCCAAACTACGCTGGCTGTCACCGGCACGCACTAAAGTGCTGCCGATAATAGTCGTTAATGGCTGGCTGTACACACGTGCGTCCTGGCCTTCATGCGCGTGCCAATTCGGACTGTCCGGATACACCAAATCACATTCGCCGCTGCGATAACCCCGTTTAATCGGCAGCGCTACCCATTGAAATGGCATGTCGGCTTGCTGAAAAAACCGCGTTAATAGCTCAGGTGCAAAACCGCGCGCCAGCGCGTTGGAAAAATCATAATGCGGATAATAATCGATGGCTTGCACGCACACGCGCACTGCCTTTACTGGTTTCGCTGCAGGCAAAGGCTTCGCTACGGGCACTGGCGTCGCTGCCGGCAGCGTTTGTGCGAACAGTACCCCACTTGCCCACCAAGCGGCACAGCCCCAGAGCAGCAGCAATTTGAATGCACGCCATGCTTGTCGCCAGACGTAAGCCGCCAGCCTATGCAAACTAGGCTGGCAAGCGAGCGTGGTGGCGGCCGTTGCCATCAGGTTAATCCGCCAACAGACTTAACACTTCAGGTACAAAAGGCCGGCCGCGCTCGTTGACCGAGGTGCCCACCACGAAGCCATCGAGCATGACTTTTTGGTCGCGGCTGCGGATCACTTGCTGGCGAAAACCAAAGCGCACTTTGGACACGGCTTCAAAGGCTACTGTCACCACAAAGGAATCGCCGCTGACCAAGGGGGCTTTGTAATCCATTTCGCTGCGCACCACCACCAAGTTGATTTTATCGCGGGCTAGCGCCGCAAAATCGACACCACGCGATAACAAAAACTCATGCCGTGCATGTTCTAAATAATTGAAATACACCCCGTTATTGACGATGCCTTGCATGTCGCATTCGTAATCACGGACTTTAAATTCCACAAAAAAAGGTGTTGTCACTGAATTCTCCCCTTCGGCGTCGTTCTGAGCGGGCATGTTTGCACCACGTTGTTGATGGTGCATTGTCGACTCCACATTGCTGGCTACACATAGTTGGCTACACATAGTTGGCTACGCAGGGCTGGCCAGGCAAGGGTCACTGTACAAGGTGAACCGCGCGCTGTTGACTGCGCAGATCCGAGACTGACCTTTCCGCCATGCTCAGATCTAGCTAATTGATTTTAATACGAATTTAAAACTCTAGTTTAACAGCCTTCGCTGTCACAGCTGGTCGGTACACTGCCGCCTTTGAGCAAGGTTTCTAGCGTCTGGGCGCGAATGCCGTAAAACAGTTTCAACGCGGCGATTTGTTGCCAAATTGCACTGCTATCACGGGGTTGCTGCCGTTTTTGCGCCAAGATCATTTTGTTTTTGCTGGTGTGTTCTAGCGAGATAAATTCAAACACTTGCGTGTCATAACCGCTGGCTTCCAGCAGTAAGGCGCGCATGCCATCGGTTAGCATCTCTGCTTCTTGGCCTTGGTGAATGCCATGCTTGAGCAGCGGCGCCAGCACGGCTGGGCTTTGCAGTTGCGGGCGCAGTTCTTTGTGGCAACAAGGCGAGCACATAATGATTTCAGCGCCGGTTTGAATGCCCATATGGATGGCATAGTCAGTGGCGATATCACAGGCATGCAGCGCAATCATTACATTGATGCCGCGTGCTTTAAAATGCTGTACATCGCCTTGTTCAAAATCAAGGCCAGACAGGCCAAGCCGCTTAGCCGTGTCGTTGCATAAATCCACCAACGGCTGGCGCAGCTCAACACCTGTGACTTTGGCGTCTAAGCCAAGCTGGGTTAAATAATCAAACACGGCAAAGGTTAAATAAGCTTTGCCAGAGCCAAAGTCAGCGACATGCACCTGGCTGCGCTCCGCCAGGCCAGTTTCACGGATCGCCTTGGCTAAAATCTCAATAAATTTATTGATTTGCTTCCACTTGCGCTGCATGGCCGGAATAACGTTGCCTTGGACGTCGGTCACGCCAAGCGCTTGCAGATAAGGCCGACTTTGCTCGACAAAACGTTGTTTTTCGCGGTTATGCGCCGCTGGTTGGCTGGGTGTTCCCCCACCTTGGCGTTTCGTGCGGTTCAGTAGCCATTTGCCTTTTTTGCTAATGGTCAACTGATATTCGCTGTCAGTGGTTTCGAGCAAGGCCGCCTTAAAACCATTGGTTAGCTGCTGCTCAACAAAGGCGACGGCGTCGCTTGGCAGGTAATTTTGTGTGGTGGTAAAGGTGGTGGTTTCGCGGACAAACGACAGCATGTACTGGCCTTTAAGTTCGACCGGGCGCGCGACAAAACGCACCAAGTCGCGGTCATCGCCTTCATAACGCGACAACACCAAACGCACCAAGGTCTGTGCCGATAGAGCCTGCTGCAAACTTTGGAAAAACTGCGCCGCTTTGACATCTAACGCGGCATTGGCTGAATTGGACATACAGGCTCCGACGAAAAAAAACGCCAGTATAGCAAATCCTTGGCAAGCCGGACGAACTTCACTAGTATGCAAGCCAACGAGTGCGCAGGCTGTATGCCCCCCCGCCAAGGGACGCGCTGTTCGAATCAAAGGAATAAATAATGCGAGTTTTACGACTGCTGCCATTACTGGTATGTGTGGGTTGCGCCACCATCAGCAAAGAAGAATGTATACAAGGCGACTGGTACAGCATCGGCGTTAATGATGGTCAAAACGGCCAACTACCTACTGATGCGTTTCGCGGTTATCAAAAAGAATGTGCCGAATTTGGTATCACGCCCGACTACAAAAAGTACGCCGAAGGGCATTCACAAGGCTTGTTGTTTTATTGCGACTTTGCCCACGGCGAAGCGCATGGCCGCAGCGGTGCCGAGTACAACACGGTTTGTACTGGCAAATTAGAACCGCAATTTCGCCAAGGCTATCAACAAGGGCTTCGTTGGTACCAAGCCAAGAAGGTCGTTGATGATATCGCACACGCTATCCAACGTTTACAAAGCGAAAACGCGCGCCTTGATAACGAGATTTATCAATTGAATCAGCGGATCATCCAAGATCCAAACGCCAACAACCGCGCATCCATGATGTATCGCGTGGACGAACTGCGCCAACAAATTGCCAGCAACGCGCTGGAGATTGGCCGCTTGGATGTGGAATTGCGCCGCGCCGAAGCCGCGTTTGCGCCGCTCAACCGCTAAGCCTCAACTTTGATCCCTTCGCTGTCCACCCAGCCTGCGACACTGCGGGCTGGGTGGGTGATGCGGCTAACTGCAGCTGACGACAGCCGGTTACGGAACCATGCAGAAACGCGCGAAGCTGACTCGCCGCTAAGTCGATCACACCTGCCGCGACATCGTCGCTGCGGCTATTTCTAAGCGGGAATGACAGGTGGCCCCGATGCTTTAAGCCACGTGTTAACAATCCGCTCTCTGCCCAAACAGGCTTCAAGAGCAGCCCAGCAGTGACCAGCGCCATCTATAGAGCTGACGCAGCCCCCAGCCCACTTTGTAACTTTTGCTGATAGACAGTCGATTGCTGATAACGTAACCAGCCCCAGCGGGTAAACAACAAGTCGACGCGAGCCTGCTCGGCCGATGTCGCACCGGCAGCGAGTTCGGCGTAAGGCAGCACCCCATGCGCCGTGCGCACCAGTTTGCTGCGAAAATCATAACTGACCCGCCCTGCGCCATCGACCAGCGCGATTTGTTGCGGCAAGCGCACCAAACCAATCACCTGCAGCACGGGCTGCTCTGGTAGCAGATCAGGCAATTGCCAGGCGTTGTGAAGTAACACCTCGGCCACACGGTCGTGCCCGATAATCGCGGGTTGTTGCAAGGCGCGGTTACTGACCCACACCACTTGTGTTTGTGTGTCCGACAACTGATGACCATGCCCCAGCACGCCATCATCAAACAAGGACTCGCCATGATCGGACGTGTACAGCTGCACACTGTTGCGCGCATCGATTTGATACTGCGTCAAGGTTTGCTGCAACTGGCCAATCAGCCAATCGGTATTGGCGACCGCGTTGTAATAACTGGCTTGTAGCTTATCGCGATGCTCGATAGTCATCTCACTTCGCGCAATAAAATCATTGGTCAGCAGCGGTTTGGTTTCGCGGTGCACATAAGGGTAATGCGCCGCTTGAATGTTGATATAGACAAACTGCGGTTGCTGCCAGTTGATCTCAGCAAAGCGCTGCTGCAATTGCGCCAACAAGCGGTTTTCACTTAAGTGCATCGCGCCAGGACTATTGTCGGCAGACATGTTGTCTTGCGGCGCTTTGCTGGCGTCAAAAAAATAGTCGGCAAGCTCGGTCATGCCGGTAGCGGTTGCGACATCGCCAAATTGCTCGGCCTGCGCCGAAAGCACATTCAGTTGATAGCCTTGTTGCTTGAGTAAGCGCAACAAGCCTTTTTGTGGCGGATGCTGGCTCAAACTGCGATTAAACATGGCTTTCAGCGAACTGGTGGTAAAACCGGTGTGACTGAACGCTTGCGGGTGAGCACTGCCGCTGGCGGCTAGTTGCTTGAGATTTGGCATCACGGCTTGACCTTGCCACTCTTTGTGCAGACTATCAGCGCGGACACTTTCCAGCACCACTAAAAAAATATGCGGTTTTTGTTGAGGCTCGGCCGTCGCCAGCGGGTCCAAGCTTTGCGGCAGCGCCGGTAAATCGCCGGCCAGTTCGTCTTCATCGATGCCGTTGGCTGGCAAATCCATAGCGCCCGGGAACCGCGCACTGTCCAGCGGATGACGGTCGGCATCCGGCCCAAAGGCGCCGTAACCGTCACGGTCAAGATCAGTCAATTGATTATAAAACTCGGCCAACCATTGTTGGGGCTGGGTTTTATTCAAAGCAAAAAACCAAGAAGGTTTAGACGCAGTGACGGTCAGCTGCACAGGCATCAGCAGCAATAACAGCGCCAAACCGACAAACCAGCCACGGCAGTTGGGTAATGGCGTGGTAAAACGCCGCAAACCGCGATGAATGGCAACGGCCGCCAGCACTGCGCCACCAATCGCCAATAGCAACGGCACCAATTGCGCGCGCACTTCTTGCCCAACCATCGCAATGGCCGCCCACGCGTCGCCACCGCCTAAATTCTGCAGCACTTGCCAGTCGAGGTTTCCCCCAAAAAACTGTTGGATCTGCGCTCCGACCAAACTAGAACCGCCGCGCCACAATAAAATCCACACCACAAACCAAGCTAAGGTACGCCGGGTCGGTTGCAAGCGCACACACAGCAAAATCACCGTATAAGCAATGACCAGCGCGGTGATTTCAACCCACCACAACAACCCGATCAGGCTGGCGCGACTGCTGAAGGTTAAAAAGCTATAAGGCTGTAAAAAAGTGCCACCGGTAAAAATGCCAAAACGTTGTTGCAGTTGCCACAGGTCCAATGCGGTCGCGGCCACAGCCAACACCAGTAGCACAACCAGCGTCAGCCATTGCAGCTGACAGAATCGGCGGATCTTTGAAAAAACCAACACCACGGGGTTCCTTGTAAGGCGCAAGCACCCAACGGGTGCTCGCGGCTTTGCATGAGCAATTATTGGGCTTGCGAGCGCCACCACGCGTCACGACGTTTTACGGCGGCGTTGCTGGCTTTTTCGTCCAGCTGCACCGACCAACTAGGGTTGCCTTGTAGCTGCAACGTGGTCTGATAGTCCTCGCCATGCCAGCGATAACTGACGCTGAGTTGCTGACCCGGTTTGGCTTTGCTGATGGCTTTGTCGAGTGAAGCTTGATCTTTCATCGGGTAACGACCAACTTTCAGCAGCACGGCATCTTGGTTAATACCGGCAATAAACCATGGACTGCCCTGCAAAGGCGCAGAGGTCACTTGCAAGCCACCGTCGGCAGGCGTGACTTGCAAAGGCCCTGCCCACGCCTCGTCCAGTTGGCGCTGCTTCAGACTTAACCCAAATTGCGCCAGCAACGCCGGCAGATCGGGTAAGCCTGGTTGCTCTATCCAATCAGTAAACACGTGCTCGGCAAAGGTTTTATCGCCACTGACACTGGCCAGCACTTGTTGAATGTCAGCCAAGCTGTAAGGGCGTTCAGGTTTGCCATGCTGTAGCCACATCTGGCGCATCAGCGCATCCAGGCTGGTGTGATAACGACTGCGGAGTTCTAAGTCCCAGACGAGCGCCATCACTTCACCATAGGTGTAATAACTTAAATAATTGTTTTGAAAGTCGTTCCTATCAACTGACACCCCCGCATCGACAAACACCGCGTGTTCGCTCATCGCTTTAGGGCCACGCCACTGCCGGCCCGGTGCACGCAAGGTGCGATCAAGCGCTTTGGTCAGCTGTGCGACATAGGCCTCGTCGGCAAAATACCCAGAGCGCTTGAGTGCTAGCTTGCCGTAGTAATTGGTAAAACCTTCGGCAAACCATAAGGCATCTGACATGTTGGTTTTGCTGAAATCAAACGGCTCTAGGCTTTGCGGGCGAATGCGCTCAACGTTCCACGCATGGAAAAACTCATGCGACATGGTTTCGACTTGTGCAAAATCAAGCTCTTGCAGCGATCCGTCATTGGTGACGACGGTGGAGCTGCGGTGCTCCATGCCATCGCCTGACACGCCGGGCAAATAGTCGGCCAAGAAGGTGTAACGCTGGTCGGCATACGGCGGCAGTTCGCCGAAGATCGCTTGTTGTTCTTTGACAAAACCTTGGATCTTCGGCAGCAACTCGTTGAGATCATCAGCGCTACCTTGATGATGTAAGGCTACGCGGATTTGATACGGTACGCCGTTGGAGGTTTGGGTGAAACTGGCGTATTGCAGCGGCGCCGCTTCAATCGGGCTATCCATCAACAGCTGCAAGTTGTCCGCGTGATACAGCACCGACTGATCCGGCTGGTTGCGCGCGGACAGTTGCGTCGCCACGCTCCAATCGGCCGGTAATTGCTTAAACTCAAGCGTGATCGGCTGGCTAGCTAGCGCTGGCGCGTACAACAAGGTTGCCGGCATGTTTAAATGCGCATGGCGTCGGTCCACTTGGCTGTAGGTGCCATCGGCATAGTTGGCAAACAGTTGATACGACACAGTGACGGCGCCTGTGCTTGTGGGGGTGACACTCCAACTCGACGGGCCGGTGCGCACCACAGTGAGCGCTTGCCCATTGGCGTCAACCGCCTGCAACGCATAGAGGTTTTTGGCAAAATCATGCCGAGCATAACGCCCAGGCGAGCTACTTGGCATCTGCAAAGCGACGGGTTCGCCCGCTTTGCCTTGCAGCGTCAGCGCCACGCCCAATCGATGTTGCTGCCGCGCCGATACATCCAGCTGATAATGACTGGCTGCCGCTGCGGTAGGTTGCTCCGGCGCTGCGAATGCAGCATTAACCGCAGTGGCAAGGCTTGACCAGCCCAGTAGTTTCATCGAACGAATCACAGGAAATCCTTAGCCAATTACAGCAGCGGGCTGGTGACGGACATGCTTTGTTGCACATCCGCGCGTTGTTGCATCGCTGCTAATTGGCGATCGTGCCAACGACTAAGCAGCAGCAAACAACTCAGCGCACCAATCAGGGCCAACGCCATATCCGATTGTGTATCCCATGGGTCGCCTTGCGTGCCTAAAAACTCATCGGCACCTTGACCAAGCGCCACAGCGGCCGCCCATTCGATCAGCTCATAGGTGGCGCTAATGGCCAATACGACACAGACAGTTAAAAAATTCAGCATGTTGCGAGCGCTGACATAAGCGCCGCGCAGCAATATTTCGCGACAGACCAGCGCAGGCACCAGCCCTTGGAAAAAGTGACCGATTTTGTCGTATGGATTGCGGCTTAACTCAAACAAGTCTTGCAAGAAAAAGCCAAACGGCACGCGGGCATAGCTGTAAGCGCCACCGAGCATCAACACCAAGCAATGCAACATCACCAGCACAAACAATAATGAACTGAGCGGAAAGCTGTGCCGAGTCCACCACAGTAGTGGCACGGCGAGCACAATAGGGAAAATCTCCAGCACCCAAGTGGTGCGGTCAAACGGGGCTAACCCAGACCACACTAAGCAGCCCAGCATGGCCACTAACATCAATACACGCCACCGACTCATTTTTGTTCCTTATTTCGCCTGTCCCGGCGCTTCAGTTAACCAACCCACCAGTTTACGTACCACCGGCAGTACCAGTAACAAGACTGGAAATGCCACAATCCACGAAAACAACCAAGCGGACGGCCAGCGCTGCACCGAGTCCATATTCAGACCGTTGGCATGCAAGGTCGCGATCAACGACACCAATCCACTCATCAACAACGACAACAGCAACGGCATCAACCAAGCTGCCGCTTTTGCAGGTAACTTTTTCACGCAATACTCCAGACCAGAACCCATTACACGCACGCGGTACAAGGCACTTCATACATAGAATGAATGGCTTACACTAAAAACCACGCCGATAAACTGCCCAAAAATATCACAGTCGCGGCCGGTAACATACGTTGTTTCAGCTCGGTTGACGCCAAACTCCACACCAGAGCGGTTTTTACCACCGTATTGCTCATCAGCGCCAGCATCAAGGCTTGCGCTGCAAGCGGCACTTTGTCTTGTTGCGCAAGTTCGGTCATCGACAAGGTGATCGCATCGACATCGGCCACCCCAGCCAATGTGGATACCAAATACAAGCCCTGGGCCGGCGCATAATGTTCGGTCAAACTGACCACCAACAACACCACGGCGAACACCAAGCCAAACTGCACTGCCGCCCACAAACTAAAGGGGTTGGCCAATGGTTCTGAAGTCGAGGTGTCCACCCCACTGTGACCACGTTTAGAATAAAACAGCGCAAAACCGAGTGTGAGGAGCGCCATCACGGCCACCGTTGGCCACAACGCTTGTAACATCGGCAGATATAACAACCCAGCCATTAACAACACGCGGACACACATCACCAGCCAGGCCCATAAAATCCCTGCCGCCAGCGCATAACTGATGCCGGTGGCATGTTGGCCCGTCATGGCTTGGCTTAAACGAGCAAAACTTAAACTCACCGCAGTGGATGACACTAAACCGCCGGTCAAGCCGGCCACTAAGGTGCCTTTGACCGCACCTAGTACCCGCATTGCGATATACCCCACCAACGACAATGCAGAAATTAAGATCACCAACAGCCACAATTTATAAGGATTTAGCGCCTGCCAGGGGTCAATCGGATGGTTTGGCAGCAGCGGCAAGACGATAAAAGTGGCGATCAGCAGTTTGACGCCTGCGACCCAATCGTCACTCGCCAGCTTGGCCACTAAGCCGTGCAGCGGTTGTTTGAACGTCAGCACGGCGGACGTGAGGATCGCCAGCGGCACCGCCAACTCGGCGTAGCCATACATCACGGCGCCGCCTAATAAAAACACCGTTAAGGCGCTAATTTCACTGGTCAGCCCCAACGAGCGCAGCTCGCCTTGGTTTTCTAAGCGGTACGCGGTCAGCACAAAAGCGCCCACGGTCAGCAGCGCCACGGCAAATATCCATGGCGATTGGATATGTAAACTTAACCATGCCGACACGGCACCGACTTGTGCCAGCAATATAAAGGTGCGCACCCCGCCAAAACTAATGCCTGGGGTTTGGGTCTTGTGCTTTTCGCGTTCAATACCGACTAAGGCGCCAATCGCCAGCGCCAACGCAAAATTTCGCACCACGACGAGATCAATATCCATGTCGTCCTCCGCTTTGAAAAATTCATTCTGTACCTGTGGAAGGGTTAGATGCAACTGGTTGATCTCGCATTTGTTTTCAAACAAAACGGGGATTGCGTCACCGCCGCAACTGATAACTTGGCTATAGAGTAGGAACAAGCTTGCATTTCAGAACAACTCGCATAGGGTAATAAGCACAGCCGCACAAAAATGGAGCCTGACATGCAGTCATTACGAAAATTCAGTATCCGCCAGCGCCTACTCAGCAGCACAGTGGCGATGGGCGTGGCGATGGTGGTGATGTTGCTGGCCATGCTGGATCAATCTGAGGATTTAACCGACCTAGCCACCGCGAGTAAACTCGCTTCGACCCTAGAGGCCGATGTGCTGACCCTGCGCCGCCACGAAAAAGATTTTTTATTGCGCCGCAACGCCGAGTACGTCGATAAACACCAAAAAAGCACACAAGTGCTGCTTGATCACGTTGCCAAGCTCACCAGTCTGCTGCAAGACAACGATTTAGACAGCCGTCTGCTTGGCAATTTTCGCCAACAAGTCGACGAATACCAGCAAAGTTTTCAGGCACTCGCGGCCACACGCAAAGAGATTGGTTTAACTGACGAAGAAGGTTTGATCGGCGCGATGCGCAAAGCCGCTCATGCCATCGAAAATGATTTAAAAGACAAAAATGATGCCACGCTCACGGTGCAACTACTGCAGATCCGCCGTTACGAAAAAGATTTTCGGTTATCGCCGGATGTGAAATTCCAAACCTTAGTTGAAACAACTGTCAGTGAACTGCGCCCGGCATTAGATGCCACGTCGCAACAGCATTTGGATGAGTATCAAGCGACCTTTCGTGCCTTGGTCAACGCTGAACAAAAATCAGGCTTGAGCCCAGACCAAGGGTTGATGGGCAGCATGCGCGAAGAAATCAAAGCCACCGAAAGTATTCTCGAGCAACTCGCCCATGACATGGATGAAGCCATTCAAAGTGAAACCGATCGAGTGAAATTCGTCGGCATTGCAATCTCCTTGACGACTTTGATACTGCTGACAGGGTTTGTCATTTTAATTGGCCGCTCCATCATAGTGCCAGTGACGCAAGTCCAGCAGACGTTAAATGCCGTCACACGCGATCGCGATTTCCGTTTTCGCTTGGATGTGTCTGGTCACGATGAAATGTCGGCACTTGGCAATGACGTCAACACCTTGCTTAGTGAAGTGCAGCATTTGATTAAAACGGTGAATACCGCCTTGTCGATGCTGGATCTGGCCACCGCAGAGTTGTCCGAAGCTACCACTATCACCAGCCGCGATATGCAGCAACAACAAGTGGAAACCGATTTAGTCGCTACCGCTGTCACCGAAATGGGCAGCACCATTCATGAAATCGCCAGCAATACCGAAAGCACAGCGGCCAGGGCCGAAAGCACCAACGCGCACGCCAATCGTGGTCAAAAACAAGTCGCCAGTGCCGTGCAGCAAATTCGCCAATTGTCGACTCGTTTAGAGCGCGCCACCGATACCGTCAATGAACTAGCCAAAGACAGCCAGACCATTGGTCAGGTGCTGGAAGTGATCCGTACGATCGCCGATCAAACCAACTTGCTGGCACTGAACGCCGCCATTGAAGCCGCCCGCGCCGGTGAACAAGGCCGTGGTTTTGCCGTCGTTGCCGATGAAGTGCGGATGCTGGCGATGAAAACTCAAGAATCGACCAAACAAATTGAAGGTATTATCCGTGGCTTGCAAAGCCGCACCTTGGACATAGTTCGGGTGATGCAAGAATGTCGCGATGACGGCGTGCAAAGCGCCAGTCAAGCCGGCGAAGCCATGCAAGTACTGGATGAAATCACCAGCAATGTCACTGAAATCAAAGACATGACTATCACGATTGCCGCCGCCATCGAAGAGCAAAGTTTGGTGGCGCAAGAAGTGAATAAAAACGTGGTGCGTATTCGCGATTTGTCGATTGAAACGGCAGAAACTAGCGCTAAAAACGCCGAGATCAGTGAAGAAGTGTCATCACAAGCTAGCGAATTGCAACGTTCGGTTGAAGCATTTAAAGCCTAAAAGCTTGGTCAGACGAGCATTAAAAAAGCCCCTTTCGGGGCTTTTTTATTTGGTTTTACAACAAGATGCGTAAACGGATACTGGTCGAATTACTGTCTTGATGTTGGTTATAACTAGCACCAATGGTCATACCTTTACCAAAACGGTAATCCAGTCCGACACTTGCCGTTAACTCGTCGGCAAAACGCTCATCGCTAAATTGCGAATAACGCAGGCCAGCATTGAATTCAAAGCTACGCGTGAGTTTCACACGGTAAGTGCTCGAGGCACCAATAAAGTTACTGCGATACTCGTCAAGGTTACTGCGCGAGTATTGCATCCGGCCGATATGGCCTTGCAAATCAACGGCTTGCGTCTCTGTGACATCATAAATATAGCCGCCACCAAAACTGATTTGCTTCATATCTGAAGTGTACGCTTGGTTAGATACCACGCCATCACCGTCGGCCGACCAATAACGTGCTTCGACTAAGAAATTGTCGCGCAGGCGGTTGGCATATAACAAACCAAAAGCGTCCAAAGTTTCACCCGGTGCTGTGGCTCCGGCGTAACCTGCGGCAAATTGATTGTCGGTATCTAATTGATCCCATTGCAGTTCAAACCGATCATAATCCATTCCGGCAGCCTGACTGGCGCCAGCTGCCGTCAATAACGCAACGCTTAACAATAACTTTTTCATGATATTCCCTTGGTTCAATGAAGTGATTTCAGGCTGCCATGCATTGCAGTGTTTGTCAGCGGTATGGTCACACTCAGGCTGTTGCAAATTGTGTCTAAGTTGCCACTAACAAAACAATGCATCTATATGATTTATATGGGAATAAAATGAATACAAACTGAAGCGGTTACGGACGAGTTTTTACATCTAGTTAGATTTTTTCACGAAGTGGATCGCAAGTTCGCACCCGATTGAGGAACAACTGCAACGGCCAACCAAGCAGCAGCAACAAGGGTTGCAGCACAAGCACAAAGATGGCGAACCCAACCAGCCCCAATTGCCAAGCATCAAGCTGCCAACAAAGTAGTGCGGTCCAAAGGGTTTGCCACAAGGCCTGTTGCAGACTGGATACTGGTACCGCCTCGACAAATGGCGCTTGGCGCCACAGCAGCCACGCCGGCAACAAACCCCAGCCCGCTAAGATAAATATGCTCAACAACCCGCTCATGCTGTGAAGTCACCCTCCCCATTCATCGTATTACCTTGCATCAAACACCCAGCGAAGTCGAGCTGCGCCCACACAAAATCAATACTAGAGCCTGCATTGGCACCAATAAAAAAGCCGGCAAATGCCGGCTTTGGTCACATCAAGGTCAGTTACACCTTGTTGGCTTTGACACTGGCGATCCAGTTGTCGACGCGCTGCGCCAATACTTTCATTGGCAAAGCGCCGCCACCTAAGATGGTGTCGTGGAAGCCACGAATGTCGAATTGGTCGCCCAACTCGCGTTTGGCTTTAGCGCGCATTTCTAAAATTTTCAGCATACCTACTTTGTAGGCAGTGGCTTGACCAGGCCATACCAAATAACGTTGTACTTCAGAGCGTACGGCACCTTCGGCCACAGGCGAGTGGTCTAAGAAGAACTGTACGCCTTGTTGTTCAGTCCAACCTTTGGCATGCATGCCAGTGTCGACCACTAAACGAATCGCGCGCCACATTTCGGTGATCAACCGGCCAAAATCAGAATATGGGTTTTCGTATTGGCCCATCTCTTTAGACAGCAACTCTGAGTACAAGCCCCAACCTTCCGCATATGCTGTAAAACCAGCTTGGGTGCGGAATTTCGGCACCGCCGTTAGCTCTTGTGCAATCGAAATTTGCATATGATGGCCCGGCAAACCTTCGTGGTACGCGATAGCTTCCATTTCATTCTTAGGCATTTGTTTCATGTCAGACAAATGCGCGTAATAAATGCCTGGGCGTTTGCCGTCAGGCGTGCCAGGGAAATAGTGCTGCGCAGCACCTGGTTGTTCGCGGAACGCTTCGACACGTTTCACCACCAACGGTGCTTTTGGCAAAATGCCAAAATACTGCGGTAGTTTTTGTTCGATTTGACGGATATAAGCGTCAGCGTCTTTGATATAGGCCAATCGGCCTTCATCTGTATCTGGGTAGAAGAATTGCGGGTCGGTTTTGATGAACTTAAAGAAGGCTTTTAAATCGCCTTTAAAGCCGACTTTGTCTTTGATGGCGTTCATTTCACCGGTCAGACGTTCCACTTCTTTTAAGCCCAATTCATGGATTTGTTCAGCGGTTAAATCTGTGGTGGTCGATTGCTTCAAACGCAGGTTGTAGTACGCCACACCATTGGGCTGACTGGAAACCCCTGTTGCGTTGTCGGCAGCGTTTGGTTTCTCTTTGACTAAGTATTCTGACAGCTGACTGTATGCTGGTTTGAACTGATTGACCAGCGCTTGTTTAGCGCTTTCCGTCAGTTGCTGTACGGCCGCGTCATCAATTTTGTCGGCTTTTTTCAGCGCGTCGATTTTTGCTTTGGCATCGGCCCACAGTGGCGCATCTTTGTCACTGTCGGTAAATGGGGCGCCGGTCAGCAGGTTATTCACTTGCGTGATCACACCGTCATAGGCAAATTTCGGTGGACGAATGCCCAATTTGGCTTGTTTTTCAGCGCGTTGTTGCAATTGACCAATCGCTGTCGCAATGCCACCGATCCGCTTGATGTACGCTTCCATGTCGGCTTTTTCTTCGACTTTGTGGAAGTTGATCAGGATCTGCGGCAGCATCGCATGCACGCCATTCATTTGGGTAAAGACATAGCCGTTTTCACGGAATTTGCTGGCTTCTAGCGCCTCTTCGTATTGGTAAATCCACAGGTCGTAAGAGGTTTTGGTTTCCAAGTCCAACTGGTTGTAATCAAAGTTGGCTTTTAACTCTTCCACCGTTTTGCCAACCCACGCTAGGTTTTTGTCTTCGGCTTCTTCGGTCATATCATCGATATCACCGTTGCGCTCTTTCCGGCCTAAGAAGGTCAGACCGATAGGGCTCATCATCAACTGCTCTTCGTATTTGGTATCAAACCATTTGTTCAGACGTTGTGATTCAGATTCTGCGGGGGCGGTTTGCGCGGCAACGGGGGCTGCGGCGGCTTGAGTTTCGGTTTTCTTGTCGGCTGGGCTGCAACCGGCCAATAATGCTGCGATGGACAGCGCTACGAGTGAATAACGCACATCTTGCTCCTGGGTTGTGTTTGCTGTTGTTGTCAGAAGGTGGAACACCACCCCTATCATTTCAGTCAGAACCTAACGTGAAAAGCGCGCTGCGTCTAAACCCAATTTGTAAGCGACCATTTCCATTAGGCCAGCGACAACACAAAAAACCGGCTAAACGGATCGTCGGTATAGTCGGCAAAGGGACCACATTCGACAAAACCGTGCCGCTGATACAGGGCTACTGCCGGCGCGAAATAGGCGGTGCTGCCGGTCTCTAAATAAAGTTCTGTGATGCCGTGTTGTTTGGCGTCGTCAATTAGATGACGCAGGATCACCGAGCCTAAACCTTGGCCACGCATCTGCTTCGCCGTGCGCATTGATTTCAATTCGGCCATCTGCGCATGGTGTTTTTTCCACGCGCCACACCCGACCAGCTGCTGCGCCGACCACAAGGTCCACATCCGTATATCGGGTTGTTGCAGTCGCGAAAAATCAAAGGCATGCACGCTTTCCGGCGGCGACTCTTGGTGCATGTCGGCCAAGTGTTCCAGCAAAAAAGCTTGAATAGCCGAGCCCGAAACGTCGTCGAGGCGAAATTCCAATGACGAGTTGGGTACGAGGTAAGATGATGTCATGGTGGACCTTGGTTGTTTATCCGGCTTCTGTGAGCCACTTGTGCTGTAGGGACAGCGTTTTTTCTACCCAACCGAATTGCAAAGCGAATGCCAGCCAAGCAAAAACAAGATAACCGATTGAATTTAATAATTAAAACGCCAAAGCACCCCGACAACTGATTCACCGTTTGCACCAACACAGCGCATCAACGCAGCCCACGCGCGTGTCCACGCCCGCTGCTGGTGCAGCCAGCTTCCGGCGTTGCCGCCTTTTAGCGACTGCCTGCGGCTCTGTTACAACCAGCGCCGCACTTTGGCGCAATAGGCAAGGTATTGCTCACCAAACAACTGCGTTAAAGCGCGCTCTTCCGGCACTATCTGAAACCGCTGCAGGTACGCCATCAACAGGAATGTCCAAACAACAGCACTGAGCTGCTGCCATAACAACCCTGTGCCCAATAGCATCAAGGCAAAACCCAAATACATCGGATTGCGACTCAGGTGGTAGATGCCGCGGATCACTAGTTGCGTTGCGCGTTCAGGCGCCAGCGGATTGACGGTCGTGCGAGCGCGGCGAAAACTCAGCACGCCCGCCACACAGCAGCCAGCACCCAGCACGAGCGCAGCTATACCGATCACTGCCAACCATGACAGTTCCGGCAGCAAGCGTGCTTGTTGCCAGCTGCCGTAACCATAACTCAACAGCATCAACAGCAGGCACAACAGCGCCGGTGGGATCTTCAGTTCAAGCGCACGCATCAAGCCTTCGTAGCCGCAGCTTTACCTGAGCGCCACCACAGCCACGCACCTGCAGCCATAAAGGGCAAACTCAGTAACTGGCCGACTGTCATCGGCACCAATGGCACGTAATCGGCTTGTTCCACTTTGACGCCTTCGACCAATAACCGCACTGTGAATACTGACAATAAAAACGCGGCGAACAAGCGGCCCGGTTTGGCCAACATGGACTTGCGTAGGCTCCACAGCACCAGCGCCAGCACTGTGTAACTGAGCGCTTCATACAACTGCGCCGGATGGCGTGGCAACATGTCGACCCGGGTAAACACCACGCCCCAAGGGACATCGGTTGGATTGCCGATGATCTCCGAGTTCATCAAGTTGCCAAAACGCACACACGCGCCAAAAAACAGCGTTGGTACTGCGAAGCGGTCAACTAAATACAACAATGACAACTTACGACTTTTCGCGATCCACAGCACCGCCAGCAATGCGCCTAAGCCGCCGCCATGACTGGCTAAGCCACCTTGCCAAACGTATAAAATTCGAATGGGATCGGCTAAATACACATCCGGTTCATACACTAAACAATGCATCAACCGAGCACCAACAATAATGCCAATCAGCACGGGGGCAAACAGCGCATCCACCAACTCCACATCCCCACCGTCTTCACTTAAATGTTTTTTGACCAGTTCAGCGCCAAACCAAACGCCGCAGGCAAATAACACACCGTACCAATGGATCGACAAAGCGCCGATACTGACCAAAATGGGGTCCATCGACCACTGCATTTAAAACTCCTTCGTTGATTGCGTGCCGAACCAGCCTTGTTGCTGGGCAGCGATTAATTCTGCTTCAAGATATGCCCACAGCTCTGGGCAGCCTTGCTCAATGGGCTGGCGAATGCGCCCGACCACTCGGTCAAAGCTGATACCATTTTCGACCCAACTTTGTCCGCGATTAGCTAAGTTCAGTAGCACTGGCATAGCGCGATCCGCAGCATGGGCGAACTTTGCATCTGGCGATGTGGCGGCTTCAAACTCCAGCCATAAAGCGACAAACTGCTCGCCTTGTGGCAATGCGCCAAACAAGCGCCGCACACAGGCTTCTTCTTGCGCTTTGCGCTCTTCCCAGCCGGTTTCGGCATACACAATCGTATCGCCGGTGTCGATTTCCCCAATATCATGCAGCAATAACATCTGAATGACACGTTGGATATCCACGCCACTGGGAGCTATCGGCGCTAGCCCCCAGGCCAGCATGGCGATTTGCCAGCTATGTTCGGCTGAATTTTCGTAGCGGCCATCCACCAAGTTTTTGGTTTTGCGGGTTACCGCTTTGAGTGCGTCCAGTTGACGCACTAAGTTGACTACGGCAGGGATCACTTAATTTCCTAAGCTCAAAAAAGCGGATTGTAGCGAATTTTGTCAGCGCGGCAGCATGGCCAGTCGCCATTCGATGACTTTATAACCAAGTTTAAGAAGTGCCAGAGCAATCACCAGCACTAGGCCTTGCATCACCAGCGCCGTGCTATCAAGCACTGCACGCGCATTTGCGTCCAGCACAAAACTGATGTCTTGCAGCACAATGCCGCCCAGCGATGCCCACAACAACACAGGGGCGCGTGGATTTTTTTGCAGCAATAACAAAGAGCCCAATAAGCCACCAAGCACAGCGACGGCGCTCGCGATCACCGACCAGGTCGGACGCGAATTGTAGGCATCTTGCATCGCTTGGCTCAGCTGCGCCACTTGCTCTGCTGTTAGACTTAAATCAGCAAAAACCGCAAAGCAGCCTAGTGCATTCCAAAGCACCGCCAGCACCACGACGGGCGTGTACCAACGCGGAAATAGATTCATCTCAGTTCTCCTTGCTGTGTGAGCGACCCAGTAGTCGCTGCAGTAACTAGGTCAAAGTAACCAGATTTACAGCATGCGGCAAGTCAGACGCAGCTGCTTGCTGGCACCGGCGCCGAGTTTAATGCCTGCAAGAGCGCCAATCGCAGTGACAAGGCGTCACGGCCGTTTGTGTCACTCCCGGCCCTTTCGGCACCAAAAAACAAAGGCGGCCTCGCCGCCTTTGTTGATCACTCAACGTTATTACTTCGAATCACGCAACACCAGCCGCGTCGCGTCTGGCGATAACTGCTTTAAAAAACGCTCCGCTGATTCAACCGACACAAACTGATATTTACCTTTAAGCCGTTCACTCAAAGGGTGATCGGTAAAGGCCACATTGGCTTTGAACATACTGGCGCCAATACGTTTCAGTGGGTCAACACTGACGAAGTCGCCACGAAAGCCTGCTTGTTCAAGATAGGCTTGCGCCAACTTACGACTGGAGGTTGGCTGGCCAAGTTGCACCGCAGCGAGTAGCTCTAAGCCCCATTGATTGGAGTTTTGATACTCGGTATCAAAGGGGTACGCCAACAAGCTGTAGTCTTTTTCGTGCATCAGGCGTGGCAACGGCCCTTCGAGGGCTACTTTCAGCTTTTGCTGCAGCGCTGCATCGGGGATCACCAACAAGACTTCGAAGTCGAATAGGTCATCCAATAAAAAGTTGGCCAAGCCTTCGACATAGATGTCGGAATGGTCCGAACCACAGTCATTGAGCAGGTGCACTATGTTGTAATGGCCGTCAGCGTTGCGTTTGACCCAGCCGAAATGACTGTAACGCAAGCCATATTTCGATAAGTCTTGGCCGACGCGGGCGATCATCGCCACTTCGACGTTATGTTGTTGCAGGGTTTGTTGAGTTTTGTACGCCAGTTCAAAGGCATGCTGCGCGGTCAGTGCTTCGATGGGTTTGCTGTCGCAGCCTTGCCCGGCGAGCAGTGCGGGTGAATAACACTGCATGAGCAGCGCCAACGCGCTGCTCAGCCACAGGACTCGCTTATTTAGCTTTCGCATGTTCAACCAACGCCTTGCCGGCTTCAGTTGGAATGAACGCAATCGCTTTGCCGCTGTAGTACAAGGTGTAACCAGTACTTAACGCGGTGACTTCAACTACTTCACCGGCGGCAACGGCCAAGCCTTTAATGGCTTTGCCAGATAATTTGACAGTGGTGCTGACCGCTTTGCCAGTAGCATTGGCAGAGGCTTTGACCACAATGATTAAACCGTCTGCCGTTTTTTCAACCGACTCGACCACAAATTGGCCAGATGCGCCGACTAACTCAAAACCACCAGACACCACCAAGCCCACGCCTTCTGACATAGTCGCTGAAGCATTGGAGCCCGCGCAAGACGCGCCACAATCGGCGGCCATCACAGGGCTTACTACTAAAGCGGTACATAAGACTAACCAGGCTGATTTCATATCGTTCTCTCCTTGGAAAATGCGACCCGTTGTTGCGGTATTGTCGCGATCACCCAGCAATGTTCCACTGCTATTGCTGAGCGGTGTTACAGTCACTCAGTCGTAACTGGCAACTGATATGACCAGTATCTTTCATCAAAAGTTCATCCAAATGCAAATTTTTCGGCTAGTGGCGCACTTTGAGATGGGCAAAACGTCGCCACAATGCCAGCCAACACTCAGTACTGAGCACAGTCAGCAGCAAGTAACTGAGCAATGGCCAGTAGCCATGCAACGCGGCATACAGCCACACATTCAGATAAAAATTGAGATAACTGCTAACGGACGGATAGGCCTGACAACTGCCAGTGCCGCAGCCGTATAACACAAGCCACGGCAAGGCCAAAAACAGCGCATAACTGACGGCCCGGACCAGCCAAGGCATTGGCAGATCAATCACCGCAACAGCTGCTACCAGGCGGGTTTTTCTTGCGCCTTTGGTAAATCCAGTAAACCAGCGCCGCCAAAATGATGATGCCAAACAAGGCAATTTCATATTTTTTCGCGTCGGCCATAAAGAGCTCAAAGGCTTCGCCGAACAAATACCCCAGCAACGCCACAGCAATAGCCCAGATGGCGCTGCCGATTAAATTCAGCACTAAAAAACGCAGTGGATGAATGCGACTGGCGCCAATTAAAAAAGGCGTCACAGTGCGGATGCCATACAAAAAGCGATAACCGAGGATCATTTTGACTTCATGGCGCGCCATTAAATCAAACACGCGGGCGGACTTTTCTTGCCAGCGCGGCTTTTTCGCCAGAATTTTTTGACCGTTAAACCGGCCTACGTAGAAATAAAGTTGATCCCCAAGCACTGTCCCGATAAATGCCACCAGCATCACCAAGGGTAAGTCTAAATAACCACGGCTGGCAGCCAAGCCACCGAGCACTAAGATGGTCTCGCCTTCTAAAAAGGTGCCAACCAGCACAGCCCAGTAGCCGTAATTTGCAACAAGTTCTTGTAATGACATGAAAATCTTCGAATCTAGCAGTCAATAACTGCAGCTATACGTCGCAAGCGAACTATCATCGCCGGCGCGCGAAAACGGCTATTCTACTGCGCTGCGACAGAACTACCAGTGTTTGTTGCTATTACGCCTACTTTTGCCCCAGTTATCATCGGGCAATTTGATTGATATCAAATCGGCGTATGGGTGCCTCTAAGGAGGTTCCACCGCGACGGCCGCCCAGCTGCTGCGCCAAGGTCTGGTCGCACTATCTTGCGAGTTAATCTCAACGCACCTGACCGCCCACCGAAAAATTGGCCACACTGCTAATTTGAGCCATGAATTCACAGAGCCATATGAAATCTTTAGCCATTGCGACCATCACAGCTTCATTATTCATCGCAGCGCCAACTCTTGCCAAAGGAGATGCTGCTTTGAGCGTTAATGTTGAGCGCACCGCCTCGGCCGCGCCTCGCGATCGTGGCGAAGGCCCATTTACCCGCTTGATTTTACGAGGCGGTACATACATCAGCGGCGAAGGTGCGCCGCCGGTTGGCCCGGTGGATATCGTGATTGAACGCGATCGGATTGTCGAAATTACTGCGGTTGGCAACCCGGGCGTGCCCATTCTGCCTGATGGCCGGCCAAAAGCTGGGCCATCGGATCGTGAAATGGACGTCAGCGGCATGTACATTCTGCCGGGTTTTATCGATATGCATGGCCATATTGCCGGTTCTGCGCCAAATGTACCGGCGGATTATGTGTTCAAACTGTGGCTAGCGCACGGTATTACCACAGTGCGTGAACCGGGTAGTTTTAATGGCATCGACTGGACGTTGAAACATGCCAAAGCCTCGAATGAAAACCGCATCGCCGCGCCGCGGATCGTGCCTTATGTCGGCTTTGGTATGGGCTTAAGCAAACCGGTGTTTAACGCCGAACAAGCACGCGCTTGGGTGCGCGACGTGAAAGCCAAAGGCGCTGCTGGCATTAAGTTCTTTGGCGCAACACCCACCATTATCGCCGCCGCCCTTGATGAAGCGAAAAAACAACAGTTGGGCACTATGATGCATCACGCACAGCTGAATGTGATGCGCACCAACGCCTTAGATTCAGCCCGGCTGGGCCTCACCTCGATGGAGCATTGGTACGGCTTGCCAGAAGCTTTGTTCACCGGCCAAACTATTCAAAACTACCCTGCCAACTACAACTATCAAAACGAACAAGACCGCTTTGGCAATGCCGGTTTGTTGTGGCAACAAGCCGCGGCGCCCGGTTCAGAGCGCTGGAACGCCGTGCGCGATGAACTGATTAAACTGAATTTCACCATAAACCCAACGCTGACCATCTACCAAGCCACCCGCGATGCAGCAGCGCAGCGCTTTGCTGAGTGGCATCAAGAGTACACCTTGCCGTCGCTGGCTAAGTTTTTTGAACCGAATCGCTACGCGCATGGTTCGTTTTGGTTTGATTGGACCACAGAGCAAGAAGTGGCGTGGAAAGAAAACTACCGCATCTGGATGCAGTTTTTAAACGATTTCAAAAACCATGGCGGTCGCGTCACCACAGGTTCGGACGCTGGTTATATCTACAAGATTTACGGTTTTGGGTATATCCAAGAACTGGAGTTGCTGCGCGAAGCCGGCTTTAACCCGTTGGAAGTCATTCAAGCCGCTACGTTAAATGGCGCGCAAGCACTTGGCATGGAGCAACAAATTGGCAGCTTAGTAGTCGGTAAAAAAGCCGACATGGTGATCGTGGCCGAAAACCCATTAGCCAATTTTAAAGTGCTGTACGGCACCGGTTTTTATCACTTAGACGAGCAAAATAAGCCAACTCGCAGCAAAGGCGTGCGATACACCATCAAAGACGGCATTGTGTTTGATGCGCAGCAACTGCTGGCCGACGTGCGTGCTCTGGTGGCACAAGCAAAGGCAGCAAGTCCCACATCGCCGTAAGCATGTTGTAAGTTGCGGGTTTTGCGCTGTGGCAAGGCCCGCCCCTATCAACCTCAGCCCTTTTTCAAAGACAGCTAGCTGCACCCGCGCCGTTATTTGTGCTGCAGGCATCGTTACCAGCCTTTTTGCAAACTTAGGTGCTCGCTTGGTTAAGTTCAGTTAACTTCGACCTGTTACCGTGGAAAACGTGCAGCGCTTTGCCAAAGCGCAAGCGCTTGTGCTGACGCTGCTGAGCGCACTTCGTAGTTATAGCGGCAGGTAAAGTTAGGTTTAGACCAGAAACTTCGTCAGTTATTTCGCCTCATACTCGTCAAATGCAGTTGGCAAGTAATAGAGAGCAAAAACCATGACTACAGCAAACAATGACTTCGCCTCGCGGCGCAAATTTATTCAACAATTAGGCCTTGCCATGGTATCCATTCCGATGGTTGGGTTAGTGGCCTGCGGCAGCGGCACTGAAGAGTCGACCACTGACAGCAGCTCAGACAGCGGTTCAGGTTCAACCGGTGGTTCTGGCTCTACTGGCGGCACGAGCGGCAGCAGCACCAGCTGGGCCAGTGGCGGCACCCAGTACTTAACCGCTAATTTTCCTGCCGATAGCTTGTTTGATTTGGGCAGCAGTTGCACCTTAACCATGACCAAAGCGCTCACCGAAGGCCCTTGTTATTTTGCGGTGACCACCACTGATGACATTTCGCAGTCGCAAACCGGCTTGCCGATGCAACTTTGCTTGCGGGTGGTTGATAAAAACTGCAACCCAGTCTCTGGTTTAGAAGTCGAAGTGTGGCATTGCGACGTCGAAGGTATTTACTCGGGCGACACCAGCGGCAGTGCCGACAGTGCCCGCTTTGCCGGTAGCTTCTGTACCGGTAATGACGCAGATGCGCTCAAATCTAAGTGGTTCCGTGGTATCCAAGTCACCGACAGCAACGGCCGCGTCAATTTCAAAAGTTGTTTCCCGGGTTGGTATTCCAGCCGCACCATCCATATCCATTTTCGGGTGAAAAACAACAACAGCGACCAAGTCATTTCGCAGTTTTGTTTTGCCGATAGTTTAACGTCCGAGATCTGCACCACCCACCCCAATTACAGCGCGCGTGGCAATCAAGACACCACGTTAGGTAGCGGCCGCGACACAGTGTACGGCAGTAACTACAGTGACTTTTTGTTTAATACGGCACGCAACAGCGACGGCTCTTTGCTCGCGTGGAAAACCATCAAACTGAGTTAAGCCGCAAACGCTTGGTTGCCGAGGCCGTCAGTTGGCTTTAAGCTGACGGCCTTTTCTGATTGCTGCGGATTTATCGATGCATTTGTTGTGGCTGGTCACGGCGATTTGGGCCTTTTCGTTTAGTTTGATTGGCGAGTTTTTAGCAGGCGTGGTCGACCCCTATCTGGCCGTCGCCAGCCGCATGCTGCTGGCATTGCTACTGTTTTTGCCACAACTTTTACGCCATAACACCCCACCGCGTTTGGCCGCGCAGTTGGCCGGGATCGGCGCCATTCAATTGGGCTTGATGTATCTGTTGCTGTATCACAGCTTTTTGTATTTAAGCGTGGCTGAAGTGCTGCTGTTTACCATCTTAACGCCTGTGTATATCAGCCTGCTTGACCATCTGTGGCAGTACAAAACCTTGCACTTTCGCTGGTTAGGCCCTGCAGTGTTGGCGGTGCTTGGCGCCTTGGTGATGCGTTATCAAAGCCTCAGTGACCATTTCTGGTTTGGCTTGTTGTTGCTGCAAGGGGCTAACCTATGTTTTGCCTTTGGTCAGGTGGCTTATCGGCGCTTGCCACTGGGGGATACGTTGGCGCAGCGGCATAGTTTTGGTTGGTTCTTTGTCGGCGCCAGCGTGATTTGTTTTGCCGCCGTCCTACTGTTTGCCAACTGGCAAAAATTGCCGCAAACGCCGCTACACCTGGGCATTTTGGCCTGGCTTGGGCTAGTTGCATCAGGGCTTGGTTATTGGCTGTGGAATGCTGGCGCGCGCCAAGTTAATGCTGACCAACTGGCGGTGATGAATAACGTATTGATCCCTGCCGGTTTGCTCGTCAACTTTGTGTTTTGGCAGCATACGGTCGATTGGCTGACGTTTGCCCTCGGTAGCTTGTTGATCTTAGCGTCCTTGCGCTGGGCTAGCGTGGCGGTACCTAGCCCGACCAAAGCGCCCTGATAACATTTATTCACAGATTTATTGCAGTGCGTTATCATCGACAAAAAACAACGAAAGGATTTCGCATGAAAACCCCACTGCTGCTTGCTGTTGCCCTGACTGCCACTGCCGCCTCCGCCGGCCCCACCGTTGAAGGAAGCATCGGCAAAACGAGTTTTAGCCGCGCTGAATTTGGCGCCACTTTATCGGGCCCCCTGCTTCGCGACGATTGGGACACCAATGCGTTGGCGGTCGAACTTGGCGGCAGCTACCCTGTCAACGCCTGGCTCGACGGCTACGGTGGGCTGAGCGTTTTGGGCACCGATCAATTTGAACGCACGGACGTCATTACGGTGTTTAGCGATGGCAAGCTGCAACAACATCATCTCGAATCTAACAGCCGTCAAATCGGGGTTTCTGTGGGCCTTGACCTGCATACGCCACAAACAGACGCAGGTTTTAGTGTCGGCGCGCGTGCGGGTTACAGCCTGTGGCAACAACGCCTCAATCAAATTAAAACCCTCACAGTCAACGAAGTAACCAGCGACACCACAGCGCTTGGCACCTCGGTCGAAACTAGCAGCACTCAGCTCATTAGCACGCCAGTGCTGGGTGTTTATGCCGAATATCAATACGATAACCACAACAGTGTGCGTCTATTTGTCAACCAAAGCAGCTTCGATTTTGATGACAAAGACCTATACCCATTGGCCGACCAGGGTGCCCGACTAGAACAGGATATGCGCACTGTCGGTTTGATGTTCCGCCATCGCTATTAAGCTTTGGTTGCCGAAGTGGACAGAAAAAAACGCGCTTTGTTGCGCGTTTTTTTGTCGGCTGTTGCTGGCATCACTTTTTTGAAACGCCGATGTAATACGCGAGGGCCAGATAGTTCAGGCCTGGCACAAGCCCGGTGATTGCGGCAATTAGGGTGTTTCGCCCTTTATCTTTTGCCAATAAGGCACATACCACTGAGATACCCAGACAAAAAATTCCATAAATGAATACATTTGCCGGTATCGTGCCATCCCTCAAAAATTCCATGTGACTCAACTCCATGTGCTTTCAAAAAAAGCCGCGCAATCAGGGTACCGACGGAGACGCCATTAGCGCTCAAACACCCCTTTCACCCGCGCCTGCCCCTGTTCAACCAACACTTTGCCTTTGGCTATGACAGTATCCACCGCCAGCGTCTTACTATCGAGCAGCACCAAGTCAGCGTCAAAACCAACAGCCACCTGACCTTTGCGGGTAAGCCCCAGCACAGCGGCAGGTGACGCGGTGATCGCCGTCAGTGCAGCAGCAATTGGGACGTCGAACTCGCGCACCGCTTGCACAAAGGAGCGATGCAAGGTTTTCACTTCGCCTACTTCCAGCCCCAACACCTCGCCGCTTGGACTGAAAATCGGCAAGCTGGCATTGCCATCAGAACTCATGGTCAACTGCAGCGGTGAAATGCCTTCGGCAAGCGCCAATGCCAGCGCTTTCGCGGCAGCGACTTCACCGTGTGCTAAGTCGTAGTCGGTGGTGCTGGTGGTAAAATCAATGACGCCACCATCACGCGCAAACTGCAAACCAGCCAAAAATAGTGGCATATTGCGATTGATATGGGTTGGGTAAAACTGCTTGAGTTGTAACTCAGTGCCGGCGACTGCGTCGTACAGCGGCTGCAACAAAGACTCGCCACTGCCGACATGCACACTGACAGTACCGCCTTTGCCAGCCAACATGCCGCCAACGCGCGCTTGCGCTGCCACTTTGCGCAGTTCATCGCTGGTTGGCTGCGACGATCTATGGTCGCTGATGGCTACTTCACCCACGCCAATAATCTTATCGATCAACAAGATATCGTCGGTGATTTGCCCAGTTACTGTTTTGCACGGCACCTGATACGAGCCGGTATGGCAAAAGGTCGATATACCTTCGGTTTCGAGCGCATGGGCTTTGGCCAACAAATTGCTCAAAGTACGCGTGGTAGAATCAGTGCCAAGTGCACCAACAGCTGTGGTCACACCGCCCAAGGTAGCATCGGTTAACTGCATCTCGGGTGTACGACTGGCAAAGCCTGCCTCACCGCCCCCGCCGATAAAATGCACCAAAGAGTCAACAAACCCGGGTACTAACAATTTGCCGCGGCCATCAATGCGGCAAAGTCCCGCGGTGGCAAGGCCGGCGCCACCAAGTTCGAGATGCGGCGCTATGGCCAGAATTTCGCCCCCCGCGACGAGCACATCCATGCGGCCACGCGGCTCTGGGCTGAAGACGTCGGCTTGTTCAATTAACATCATGCCGTGTTGTTCCTATGTCCTGTTCATACCTTGCTGGTTGCGGCGCATCCAGCGTCAATTGAGTTCGATTGCTATCGGCGCACCTATGCGCGGCTTGGTGGTCGCCATGCGTTATTGATAACCCACGGCGACTGCGGCGAGCATAAAACAGCTGGCGATCGCAAACAGCCACAGCTGCAGCCGCCAGACAAATTTCAGCCAGACAGTCCAATCCAAGCGCACTGCGCCTAAGCAACCAATCAAAGCCGCCGACGTTGGAATAATGCAGTTGGTTAAGCCGTCACCGAGTTGAAACGCGAGCACTGCGGTCTGGCGCGACACGCCAATCATGTCGGACAACGGCGTGATCAGCGGCATCGTCAGCGCGGCTTGGCCTGAACCCGACGAGACAAAAAAGTTGATGATCGACTGCACCACCAGCATCAACCAAGCGGAAAAATACTCAGACCAATTGGAAAATGCGCTGGCGGCATAATGCAGCAGCGTGTTCATCACAGTCGGCGTTTCAGGGTTGGCGCCGCCGAGCAACAACAGCATGCCTTTCGCCATGCCAACCATCATGGCTGCCGGCAACAAGTCGGCGGCGCCTTGTTTAAAACCGTCCGCTACGTCGTTGGTAGACAAGCGTTTGCACAGGACAGCAGCAATCCCCACCACAATACCGATAGTGAAGAACTGACTGGCCAGTTCAGGGATGTAATAGTGGCGCATCGTCACGCCATAAATGATCCAGCCAAGTCCCAAACCAAATAACGTCAACAGCAGCACGTCGACGCGGCCAAATTGGGCTCGTAGCTGCTCCGTCCGTTGCTGACGTTGCAGTTGATCACTAGCAAAGCTCACCGAAAGCTCAGGTGTGGCTTTAATTTTTGCGGCGTAACGCAAGGTAAATACCAAGCCAAACAAGGTGAAGACAGCCCACATCACCATCCGAAAGTTCTGCCCAGATAGCAGCGGAATGCCCGCAATTCCTTGCGCGATCGCCACATTAAATGGGTTCATCCAGGACGTAGCAAAACCAATTTGGGTGGCGACATACGACACCAACACAGTCGTGACGGCGTCATAACCGAGTGCCAGCATCAAAGGGTATAACAAGATACAAAAAGCGATGGCTTCTTCACCCATACCAAACACGGCACCACCGACAGAAAACAGCAAAAATAACAACGGGATAAACAAACTTTGACTGTGCTGCGTGCGCTCAATCAATCGCAGAATGCCATTGTTAACGGCGCCGGTTTTCATCAAGATGCCAAAGGCGCCGCCGGTCAACAAAATAAAGGCCACCACGCCGATCGCCGAGCCATATTTGTCGCCGGAGACCAAGCCTTCGAAGGCATAATTTAAAAAACCAACCCCGCCTTGCTCGGCAAACAAGGGCACGCCGCCTTGCTGTTCACTGGCCAATTGAAAACTTGCTGGGTCGACCCGTTTGACGGTGCTTGTCGGGTCTGGATTGGCTTGCAACTGATAAAAACCGGCTGGCACCCAATGTGACAGCAGCGCGGCGCCCAGCATGATGAAAAACAAAATTACAAATGCATCAGGCATTTGCATCGCTTTTGGCGATGATGAATTTGACTGCATGTCTAGCATCCTCGGCCGTGCTGCACTTTGGCAGACGGCATAGCTCTAGCGAAAAATTGCTCAGCCTAGCGAGGAACAACGGCGCTTTTTCGCATGGAGTTGTACTCCGATGACAGGCCTGATGTGGGGGTTCCGCGACAAGGTCAGAGTCGTTAACGAACGAACAGCACGGCGGCTGTCTACTCGTTAAACCACTCCGACAAGTAGTACGACGAGTAGTGATATTGCGCTAAACAAAAAGCATTTTTCAGCATATCGCTACCATAAAGATGACAAAAATTGAGGTTTGGGCCGGCCAAAATCCGGCGCTTTTTTTCAGAAATATCCAGTTTGCCGGATGCTGTCAAGGCAAAGTTGGATAATTTCTGCCAAGGCTGCGAGGGCCAAAAAAACTTTGCAAGGTACCTGGGCGTTGCCAGCTCCAGCAAATTCATTGACAGGACAAGAACTTAAACCGCTGTGTAGGGGCGTTCGTAGCCGCCGTGTTTACCTGCTCGCAACACGAAGCAATTTTTCTCAGCTGTCTGTTTAAAAAAACCGCTTGACAGATATTTTTAAATTAGCAATTTTGAAAAGGCAGCGGCAAATCGCGCCGCACTCGCTGCCAACGTCAATTCGCTGGCAGCACCTATCAACAGATTCAACGACAGGAGGGGAACATGCTCAAGTGCGCAGTCAATCTTAGCAACTATCGCTATTCCCCTTACTACTTGTCCGAGTGGTTTAACAATTAGCCACCCCCTCTGCTGACGCAGAGGGGATCGACAGTCGCCTAGTTTAGGGCTTGTAGTACCTGACACGGTTTCTCCCAACCGCTGTTTGTTCTACCAACTGATCCACTTCGAGCGTGTCAACTCGGATCCGTCTGTGCACGGTTCCCTTTGCGTCATTTTTCCGTTTCAACACCTAAAAACCAGATCGCAGGCGTTTTGGCGCTACTGCGACGTGAGATCCAGAGGCATGTTTATGAAATCTAAGAAAAATACGCACAACTTCGCGCCAAAAGCGCTGCAAAAATCCCTGCTGTGTAGCGCACTGTTATTGGCCTTTGCTAGCCAAGCGCAACAAGCAAAACCCGCCGATGAAGCCAAAGCGGATGATGGCAAAGTCGAAAAAATCCAAGTCACCGGCTCTCGCCTCAAAGGCGTCGACATGGAAGGCGCGAACCCACTACAAGTGTTCAGCGCCGAGGACTTAACCGACAAAGGTTACGACAGCGTCGCCAGCTTCTTGCGTGACCTGCCTTCAGCCTCCAGCGCAGGGACTTTCACTGAAAACGGCAACGTCGCGGGCTCTGATGGCACCCCACCAGGTGCGGCGGGCGTCAGTTTACGTGGCCTTGGCTCAAGCTCGACACTGGTGCTAGTGAACGGTCGCCGTGTCGCCGTCGACTCGTTTTCTAATGGTTTTGATTCATTCGTCAACGTCAACGCCATTCCAATGGCGGCGATTGAACGCATCGAAGTGTTAACCGACGGCGCCGCGTCTGTGTATGGTTCTGACGCCATCGCCGGCGTTATCAACTTTATCCTGAAAAAAGACTATGTGGGCCAAGAAGTGAGCGCCATGTATGGCGATGACACAGCCCAAGGCGACTTCGGTCGGACCAACTTTACCTACACGGGCGGCTTTGCCACCGAAAAATCCAACACCACAGTAGTGGTTGATTATTTTGACCGCGACGAGCTGATGAACGCCGACCGGCCAATCAACGTCACATTCAAATCATCCACTCGCGTGACCATTGACGGCAAAGATTTCGCCGAGCCTTGGTGTGGCACTGCCACCAGTAACGGCGGCTCACGTTGCCAATACGACTATGTTAACGAGCGTGCTATCCAGCCAGATACCACCAATATCGGTGCAACGGTGAACCATATCTACCGCTTAGATGGCAACAAAGAATTCTTCGCCGAAGCCATGTATCAAAAGAACTCAGGGCACTCTTACGATTCGGCAGGTTCATTTGATTTGCGCATTCCAGGCAGCCTAGCGACTGTGCCGCAATGGGTGAAAAACGAAGACATCAAAAACGGCAGCGTCGGCACCATTCGGGTTCGTTCACGTTACCCAGAGCGCCGCATCCAAGAATACGATAGCAGCAGCTACCGCCTGCTGGCAGGCCTGCGAGGTGAATTAGCCGAATGGAGCTGGGAAACCACTGCCTCGATTGGTAAATCAGAAAATGAAGTCAACCACGTCAGCGGCTACTACCATGTTGATCGCGTAGCAGCGGCAGCAGCCAGTGGTCAATTCAACCCGTTCAACTTAGGCCGTGACACAGATCCAAACGTGATTGCCGGCATGCGTGAACTGGCGACTCGTACCGGTGAATCCGATGTCAAAGCGTGGGATTTCAACCTGTCAGGTAACGTGTTTGAACTGCCAGCCGGTGCAGTGACTGCGGTAGTGGGCGGCGAATGGCGCAGCGAAGAAATCAGCGACAGCCCAGCGCTGGTGGCGCAACAGGGTTTAGTCACTACGTTAGGTGCTACCGAAGCGGCCGCTGATCGCACGCAATATGCGACTTACGCCGAATTTAATTTGCCGCTGACCGAACAACTGGATGCGATCACCGCGCTGCGCTATGACCATTACAGTGACTTTGGTGGCGACGTGAACCCGAAAGTGTCGCTGCGCTTTAAAGCCACCGACGATCTGATTTTACGCGCCAGCTGGAGCACCGGCTTCCGCGCGCCGTCGTTGTCGGAGTTAGGTGCCGGTACATCACTGGGTTCAAACTACATCGACTGTGGTGCTGGCAAACCGTTTGACGGCCTGTGTGGTGCGTTTGGCGCGCAAACTGGCGAACTGGAATTTGACCAAGAAACCTTAGGTAACAAAGGCTTAGATGCAGAGCACAGCACAGCCTACAACGCCGGTGTGTCATGGAACTTAAACGACGACTTTAACGTGACGTTGGACTATTGGCGTTATAAACACACTGACATCGTCGATGTTGACGCCAACACCACGTTAAAAGCTTGTTTGGCCGGCACCTCACCTACCGTCACTGATGTGGATGACTTAAACGGCGAATTCGGTTGCGTCAAAGATGCTGGCGGCGATTTAGTGTTCCTGCGCACGGGCTTCTTTAACGTCGGCGCCCAAGACACCGACGGTGTCGATTTCAAAGCCGACTACAAGTTAGATACCTCGGTTGGCCTGTGGAAAGCATACGTCGCCGGTACTCGCACCCTGTCGTACGAGCGTCAGCTGACACAAGATGACCCAGCGGAAGATTTGCTCGGCAAGTTAAGCGGTGCCAGCGAAATCGCGCGGCCACGTTTTGTTGCCGATGCCGGTATGGAATGGTCGTTGGACAACTGGAATGCCAGCTTAGGCGCGCATTACATCGGCTCGGTAGGTGACGGTGACTTCAAATTTGACAACGAAACCGTTAAATCTTGGCTGACCTTCAACGCCGCCGCCGGCTACGACATCACTGACAAACAAACAGTGCAGTTGAGTATCCGTAACTTGACCGACAAAGAACCGCCATATGCATCGTCACCAACCAATGGTTACGCCAGCTCCATCCATGACTGGTTAGGCCGCGTCTGGACGCTGCGTTACACAGTGCAGTTCTAAGTCATTGCGGCTCGAAGAGAGCGCAGTGCAAAGAGAGAGCTGCGGTTCTAAACCAGAACCGCAGCGGTAAAAAACGGTTGTTAAAAATCGCGCAGAGCAGCGCTGAGCAAGGGTGACAACGCCCCGCTCAAACCAAGGAACCTGGCCTTGGGTTGTGATGCGCTTGTTCGAACCTCCTGTTCTGGGTTCTGTCACTCCACTGTTTGGAGCAACGCCTTGGCCTGCCAACCAAGGCGTTTTTTTATGGGCTGGGTTTTACGTTTTAACAAGGAGTCGCCATGACACCGTTTCGCAAAGGGCTGTTGGTTGGTATTGCCGCCGCCAGCCTCGTTTATCTACCGCTGACGCTGCAACTTTGTTTAGGTTTTATTCGACAAGGGGTGGTGGGTGAAGTGAATCTACTTGGGCATTTGTTACGCTTAAGCCAGCAACAAACAGAACTAGCGGGCATGCAACAATGGCTAAAGTGGCAGTATGCTTGCAGCGCTGAGCATGCCACACAATTGCAGCAACAGTGGTTTGTTACCCTACCCGACGATGGACATTTACAGCGGATCATCGCGCAAACGCCGCCGACCGCAAACTGCGCCACGCCGCCTAAGGCTGAGTTGCCGGCTCGTTAGCCGTGGCTGGTATTGGCGTTGCCGTCGATGCGGCCGGCGCTTGCGGATTTAATAAGGTCCAATCACGCACCGCGGTATTGATAAAGCCACACTGCTGATACGCCGTTTCGATGTCGCCGCGTTGGCGCATGATGGCAAGCCCGCGTTGCAGCGCCGCAAACACCTCTGCGCCTAACGGATGTTTTTTCGACACAATAAAATGCCGAGAGTCGTGCATTGCGACTTTGACATTCGGCAGCGCATAGATGCTATAGCCGTTGCCTTGGTACATGTAAGGCGGCGTTTTGGTAAAAGGCACCAACATGGCATCCACCCACCCGCGGCTGACCATTTTGGCCATCGAGATCCAATCGCCTTCATGCACCAGTTGTTTGGGTTTAAGCTCGGTCAACAATTGCCAGTCTTGTGGCCAGTCGCGAGACGAGACAAAACTTAATTGCTGCAACTCTTCGGCGCGCCTGACCTGCAATTTTTTGAGATTCTCAGCCGAGACAAAGATCCCCGCTTCGAACTCACTGCTGCGGATCATCGGACTGGAGATATACACAGCATCGGCCAGTGGGCTGGCCTGACTTAAAAACACAGTGTCAAAACTTAACAGCAAAAAGCCATCCACCACTAAACGCACATTGCGCGCGTCATAATTGCCGGTGGCAAACCGAAAATTCAGTTCTGCCCCGCCCAGTTTTAACGCCCGCTGCACCAAAATAAATTCAACCACATCGCGCTGGCAATAGGCGCGGTCAAAGGCATGAAACGTCATGATGTCGTCGTTGCCAAGCAAGGTTTGCGCATAGTGGTAGATGTCGGTTTCAACCGTCACTGTGATGGGTTTGGTGCTGGTCACAGCTGAACCGGCAACTGCTGCACCGCAGGCCGCTAGCAGCATGGCACTGGCTAGAAACTTGGTTCGCAAAGCCTGTGGCATCAAAACACTCCCCTATCGCGTTTGCTTAACCATAGCAGCGAGCACGGTTTTACTAAAGCACCTCTGTTCCCACAAAAGAAAAACCGCCCAAAGGGGCGGTTTTGTGGTTGGTTAACCAATCAAGCGCTTGGTGGCTATTGGCAGGTTAACCAATCAGCTGTGCACAGGCCATCGCAATCAAATAGGCCAATAAGCCGTAGCCAACCACCAACAGCGTGACTAAGCGGTTGCTGCCAGTTTCTGCACGGAGCGTCGCAACGGTAGCCACACATTGCAGCGCAATGACGTAGAACAGCAGCAAACCGATACCGGCGCCCAGTGCGAGGCCATCTTGCTGAATTTGGGTGGCTAAATCGCCGACATGCTCGTCTGCACCATCAATGCCAAACAAGGTGCCCAAGGCGCCGACAAACACTTCCCGCGCCAAGAACGACATCAAAATCGCCACGCCGTAGCGCCAATCCAGGCCCAGCGGCTCGAAAATAGGGTCAATCCAATGGCCAATCATGCCCAAATACGAATGTTCTAAGTTCGAACCTTGCGGGAAATAACCTAGCGCCCATAGCACGACGGATACGGCAAAAATCACCGGGCCGGCGCGGTAAATAAAGGCTTTGCCACTTTGCAGCACCCGACGCACCAGTGGTTTCCAGTGCGGGAAACGGTAGGTTGGCAGCTCTAAAATAAACGGCATGTCTTGCTGTTGTTCGCCGATGGTTTTGCTTTGCGCCAACATCGAACTGACCACCAAGGCCGTGACAATGCCAAACATATACAGACCAAAAAACACCACGCCTTGCAGGTTGACTAAGCCGCCGAGATAACTACGTTCTGGCACCAGCACCGCAATTAATAAGCCATACACAGGCAATCGCGCCGAACATGACATCAGCGGGATCGTCATCATGGTGATCAAACGCTTCCTTGGTGATTCAATGGTTCGCGCCGCCATAATGGCTGGAATTGCACAGGCATGCGCCGACAAAAACGGCACAAAACTGCGGCCCGACAAGCCAAAATAGCTCAGCGGGCGGTGGCAAATCAGTGCGGCGCGCGCTAAATAACCGCTGTCTTCGAGCAAGCCGATAATCAGCGTCAACACCATGATTTGCGGCACAAACACTAAAAAGGCACCAAACCCACCAAACAAGGCATCGCGGGTAAAGTCAGCCGCCATGCCCTCGCCCATTAAGCCAGTCACCCACGCGGCCAGATCACCGATCCCCGCTTCCACCGCGTCCATAATGGGCGCCGCAAAGGTAAAAATACTTTGGAATAACAAAAACATAATGACCAAAAACACCAGACTACCGCTCAGGTGATGCAGCAAAAAGCCATCGATACGGTTTTGGTTTTTCAGCACTATGCTCGATTGCATGCCAAATTGCTGGGCCAGCTCGCGCGCTTGGTTATTTAGCCGATTGGCATCTTGATCCACAGGGATTGGCGCCGGCGCCGCTTGCGTAGCCAGTGCAGTAATGGCGTCTTTAAACTCGGCAATGCCGTACAAAGTGCGGGCAGAAATTGCATAAACTGGACTTTGTAGCGCCTGTTCAAACGCTTTGAGATCAATAACATGGCCGTGACGCTGCATTTCATCAAACATGTTCAGCGCAAACACCACTTGCTTGCCGTGCGCCTTGGCCATCGCCTGAATTTGCAGGCCAAGCACCAGACTTGTTTGCAGGCGGCTGGCATCAAGCGTGCAAATCACCAACGCCGTGTCGGCATCTTCCATCGCTTGGCGAATATGCGTCAGTGCGATTTCTTCATCGCGAGACAAGGATTGCAGGGAATACACGCCTGGCAGGTCAATCAGCTCAAACTGGCCCATCCGGCCGGATTTCAGCTCGACAGTCACACCGGGGAAGTTCGCCACTTTCTGGCGCAGACCGGTTAATTGGTTAAACAGTAAACTCTTACCAGAATTGGGTTTCCCCACCAAAATGATGCGTTTCATTAAAGTCCATTACACAGTTGGGCTAATACGAATGCGGCGAGCGATAGGTTGTTCTAACGAGTACACAGTGTCGGCCACCGAAATAACCACTGGGCCGCCAAACGGGCCGCGTTGCAAGCAAATCAGCTGGCGCGCTGGCTCGATCCCGATATCGCGCAAGCGAAGTTGCACCTGCGGATCAAGGCCTGTATCCACCGAGGCAATCAACGCGACTGTGCCCTTTGGTGCATCCCACAAGGTCATTGCGGCATCTTGGCTGTCAGAGCTGGTCATCGCTGGCGTCAACATACTGGTCATGGAGTAGCACTCGTAGAATTAATAAGAAGTATTCTTATTTAGCATTCTACCACCAAATTTGCGCCGCGAAAGCTTGCGCGGCAATTTTCTGTCGAAGATTTGATCCAGTTCAGCTGTTTGCCAAAGAGTTTGCATGCGGATACCACCGCAATCGTTGATAAGTCGCGATAGCAGCGGCTCATTGCCCCCGCAAAAACTGCAGCCGTTGTTGCTCCTCTGCAGATGGTTGATACGGCTGAAAACTAACATCGGATTGGCCAAACTCACCAATCCCCGCCTCAGCAATCGCACTATTGCCAAACCGTGGCGGTACATCTGGCGCTGGCGACATGCGTTGTAGCCGCAGCGCCGTGACTGTTAATGCTTGAGTGGTGGTCGGTAGCACAGAACCGTGCGCTTTCAGCACAGCACGCACCGAGCCTTGGCGCAGCGTTTGGGTTTCGACCAGTCGTGCGATCACGGCGCCGTTGGCCATTAATAAGCCTTGGATCTGATACAAGCCTGTTTCGCTGGTTTTAAGTTGCAGCGGGATCTCCAGATCTTCCCCTTGCACCGACGCCTGCTGCACTTGCGTGATCGTCGCGACCGGCCGCACCCATTCAAAAGGCGCGCGGATGCTATGGCCGCTGCCCGAACTGACGCGCAGTACCAGTTCTTCTGGCCAATCAATACCAGCACTGAGTTGCCACAACTGAGTCCCCGTTGTTGCCGCCACCGACGTTTGGGCTAACAGGCGCTCTTGCCCTTGCGACAGCACTTCAAGTTTGAGTTGCGCCAGCGGTAAATCCGTTGGGTACGACAAGGTAAACACCAAAGCTTCAGGTTGATAAAAGCGATATTTTTGCAGCGCCAGCGACCATTGACTGCCATCTTGTTGCTCGACCGCTACCGCCGTGTATTGCGTTTCATCGGCCGGATGCAGTGGCTGGCGGTACGGCTGTGAGTAACTTGGATAACGCAGCTCAGCGGCATATTGCGTCGCCGCATCGTCTTCTTCCGGCAGCGGCAATGCGTCCACCGGCAACGGCGCCGGTTCAGCATCGCTAGAATGCACCACAGGCAAAGCATCGCTTCTTGGGCGAGCCTCATGGGTAGGTTGCGTTGAAGCGCTCACCACCGGTGCATCGAACTGACGCGGCCCGACGAACCACCAGGCCAGCGAGGCACCAAGTGCGATGACCAGCAGCACTGTGACAACACGACTTTTTTGCATCGATTTGACTTCTCTTCGCGGAATTTTTATTGGCTTGATACTCGGGAACAGCCCGCAAACTCAGGGGCCAAATGCTTACTGCGGCTAATATACAGCGCTGACAAAACCAAGCTCAGCAGTTGCATAACCAAAATGACATCGCAGCTATACCAGCCCCCAGCGCCGTAAAGCGCTGAGGGCAACTTGCTTGGCAATGCCATTACGGCAGTTGTTGGAACACCAAGGCTGACATGGATTGTGTATCGGAGCTGTTGACGTAACGCCAAGTGGCGTAATACGGGAAGCCGTAATATTTGTCCGTCGCTTTGACTTGCCAGTTGACACCATTGCTATAACTGACGCTGCTGGTGGCCGTGGTAAAACGCCCTGCAACACTATTTTTTAGCACGCTGGCATGGCTGTATTTATCCGACATCAACACGGGGTAATGCTGCGGATAACGGCTAGATGGCGCTTTGACGGATGTTAACTTGCCACTTAAGGCGACGTTACCGACGCAGCTGTTGAAATCACCGGCCGTGGTGGCGCCACACGATGAATGCGGTGCAACGACGCCGTCATCATCGCCGGGTAAAAATGGGGACGTCGCGCCAACATAGTCACTGGCACCGCCGACCATCCGCAGCCTTGGCACACGGCTTGTAAAGGTAGTGGCCAACTGGCGCGCGCTGTTAACTTGCAGGTCGTTCAGCACACCGGCGTTGCCGCGTGTTGGCGTGGTGCCCAGCCATAAACCGACCGCTTGTTGCACCAACCAACCGGCATTGCCGTCGATGACATTCAGTGCCAAGTCGGCCAGTTCGGAACCGCCACCCGCCCCTGCAAAATCAACAGTCGCCACAATGTTAAGCGGCTCCATCCCAGCATTTCGCAGCCAGTTTGCTTGGTTTTCCAGAATATACCGAGTGACTAAATCACCGGTGGAATGAGTCACAAACACACAGCCGGTGCGGCAGGTGCCTTGTTGTGACAGCTGCTTGAGCACAGGCCAGACGTAATCGGTACTGATTTTTTCTTTGACGCGTTCTTGCGACGGCCAATCGATGCGGGCGGCGGCGCGGCTGCCCCAGTATTCGGACCAATAAGCAGCGCCTGCTTGACTAACTGCTGTGCCGACCGGGCGACTTTGTAATTGGCTAGGTTGGAAACCGTGCACAAGCACGATCGGGTAATTGCTGGCATAAGCGGCGGAACTGATTGCCGATAGGCCAAGCAGCGCGGCCATCGACCACGCGCGTGGTTTGAATGTTGTCATGAGGTATCCCTGTTGCTGGTCGTGGTCCCTCTGGCTCTGACTGCGTGATGTGTTGTTACAGCACATACATAGCGTCTCGCTCTGTTGACCACTTATATTTTTAAAAGCGCAATTAACGCTGTTCGCTGCACGTTCGATGCATTACGTCATCTTTTATCGATAACTTGCAACTCATCTGAGGTACAACCAGTACCAACATAGGGCAAAAAAAAACCAAGCTCCAGCAAAAAGGTTAACAAAATGCAAAATAGTTAGAGTCAAAACTCAACTTTTGCAACATCTGTAGCAAGCTAGCGGCGGGCGTTTTTGCGCGTTTGCCGACTTCATCAGGCATCCTTCCCCAGCTCGTCGAGTGGCTGCAAAGAGCGCTGCGCCGCAGCTTTTACCCGAAGTCGTAGCGCATGCAGCGCTGGGCTTTCCGTTTGCCAGTAGTGCCAATACAAGGGCGTGTCGAGAACATGCTCTGGCGTTAAATCCACCAGCAAGCCCGTGCGCAAAGCATCACCAAGTTGTTGATCCGGTAATAAGCCAAACCCTAAGCCCGCGTGAATGGCTTGGCGAAAGCCTTCCGACGAGGGGCACAAATGCACGCGTTGTGGTTTCAACCCGGCCACTTGCTGTAAAAATTGGTGTTGTAACAGGTCGTCCCTGTCATAAACCAAACAAGGCAACTGCGGTAAATCCGTCAGTCCTTGATAGGCATAACGCGCCAGCAGCGTTGGGCTTGCCACTAAACGGTAACGCATGGCGCCAAGTGGTTCCACCAGCCCCGCCACTACCGGTTGGGGGCTGTCACAAATACAGGCCATCACCTCGCCGGCTTTCATCCGCTGCAAGCCAATCGATTGATCGACCACCACCAACTCATACAACAGATCGTCAACGCAAGCTTGCCCTGTAGCGGGAGCGAGCGCGCTGGCAAGCCAAGTCGCCAGCGAATCCGCATTGGTGGCAAGGCGCACTGTCAGTGGCTGGGTTGATTCTGCTATGCCAAGCGCCGCTTCAAGCTGGCGCACCTGTTGCCAATGATTCAGTAGTTTTACACCAAGCGGCGTTGGGCGCGGCGGCTGACTGCGTTCGAGCACCGGCGCACCGAGTTGCAGTTCCAACTGCTGAATGCGCCGACTGACTGCAGACTGGGTTAAATACAGCTGCTGCGCCGCTTTATCAAACCCTTGCTCGCTGACCACCGTCGCTAGTGCATGCAACAACCGATAATCCATCATGATTTTTACTCATTATCCATGCTTTTTATTCGCTAGATTCATAGCAAAGCCGACTCTACACTGCAAGTCATTGGCGCAAGCCTTTTATCTGGAGCAAGACGATGGCATCAGCACTGCAAGGCCTGTTATTAGGCTTGAGTTTGATTGTGGCGATAGGCGCGCAAAATATTTGGGTGCTGAGTCAAAGTATGGCTGGCGCCAACCGCTGGGCGATTGCGCTGGGGTGTATTGGCTGTGACGCCGCCTTGATGGTGCTCGGTGTCTATGGCGCGTCGACCGTGCAAGCCGCCTTACCTCTGCTGTTGCCGCTGATGACCATGGCTGGTGTGGCCATGTTGCTGTATCTGGCGTGGCAAGCAGCGCGGCGGGCCTATCTTGGCGCGGCAAGCCTGCAGCTAGCATCCGTCAGCCGCGCCCCTTGGCAACAAACGCTCGCCACCGCCTTGGCGATTAGTTTACTCAACCCGCACGTCTATTTAGACACAGTCGTGCTGTTGGGCAGCATTGGCGCGGTGCAACCCTCACCGCCGCTGTTTGCGCTGGGGGCTAGCGTGGCCTCGTGTTTGTGGTTTGGGGCACTAACTGGTTTCGCGCCACGCTTAAAACTCCTGCTCAGCTCACCCCAGCGCTGGCGCTTGTTTGATAGCTGCATCGCGCTGATTTTATGCGGCATCGCCATGCAACTGGCCCTGCACGCCCAAAGCTTGTAACCAAGTTGCAGACAGCTGTGCCACAATGACTGTGTTCATTTGTTGGCATTTCATGCACTTAAAACACAAGCAGCGCGGTGCCATTTACACACACTGTTACAGCCTGACATCGCTTTGCTACAGCCTTTTTGGCGATTGCTGACGACTATCCAAAGACGGTTGCCATGGTGGCACCATTGAAGGAGCACTTTTATGCGTACTATGACTCTGGTTCTTACGGTCGTTGCGGCGTTGGTTAGTGGTCAAAGCCTTGCAAACTCAGCCCCGCTACAAGCGGCCGACTCGCGCGTCGAAACTCAGCTGTGCCTCAGCGCCGCTAGCGAGCCGCTGCATCAATTTAAACATGACGCCAAGCAACACCATGTCAGTTTGGCGCTGCTGGCGAACAAACTGCAATGCAATGACCAATCCATCGCTAGCTTTGCTCGCAGCTATGGCAATGCGCAAGTCGCCGCGCAATTAGGCCGTTTGCAACGCGGCCATGTCGACATTGAAGTCATTAGCAGTGCGGCAACGCCAAGTGCTGTAACTGTTGCAGGAGCGCTGAGCCCGAACTAGGGTTGAAAACGATGCTGCCACATAGGCTTGGGGGCAGTCGTCCGAGCCTAGTGGAGCTATTCGAATGACCTTACTCCTCTAGTATATTTTGCACCTTACTAGCCGCCGCGACACCCGACAAATAAGCGCCATGGACTGTGCCAAAATAATCGCGACTGCAGGCTTCGCCGGCAAAGACTAACGCGCCGATTGGCGCGGCTAAATCATCGCGATGCGCGGGAGTGGCGCCTTTGGGCGTGTAGGAGTAAGAGCCAAACGCCAAGGGATCTTTGGCCCAGCGAGTGATTTGATACGAGGTGGGTTTTGGCACAGGCCGCGCCAACATGGTCGACAAATTAGCCAGCGCCCGCTCCACCATAGCGCTATCACTGAGCGCTTCTAACTGGTGCGCCGACCGCGCGGCATTAAAGCCAAGCAGCACCGGCTTGCCAGTGACCCGCGTTAAACTCAGCCATTCCGAGAATTCACCGCGAGTTTCGCCCAAAAACTCCAACCAGTCTTGTTTGGGATCCCAAAACGCCTGTTCAAAGCGCAAATAACATTTGTTCAACAGCCCCATATCAAGCGCCGCAATCGCGTCGCGGCAAGCTTTCGGTAACGGCGGATCAAAGGCAATACTACCGGTTTTAAGCACCCCAAGCGGCACAGTCACAATCACCGCATCGGCCGAGAATTCGCCTTGACTGGTATGAAGCGTCACGCCATCCGCCGTTTGCCGCACCTGCTGCACCAGGCAGTTGGTTTTGATCGACAACCCTTTTGCAATAAAATCGACCAAGGTTTGATAGCCCTTGGCAAACAGTTGGTCGTCGCCGTCAAATTCTTCCGCGGCATCAAACCACCGCGCCGACAGCAATTCGCTATCGGCACCATATTCCTGCTCATATTCCGCACTTAATACAAAATCCAATTGCCGCTGCTTCGATGCCGGCAGCGGCCCAAAGGCCAGTTCAATCACCTGGCGGACGCTGAGATCGGCAACCTTGCCGGTTGCCGTCTCGTCATCTTCGGCGGCTTCTTGTTGGCGCTGAAAGGCGGCAATCGCCTGCTTGACTTGCTTGCGCAGAGCTGCAATGTCGGCTTCTTGCGCCGCGGTTATTTCCCCTTTGGCGTAAAAACCACTTTTTTCGTAATAGGTGGTCAAACGCGTCGCGCCGGCTGCATCCGCCAATGCTGTGATAGGGTTGCCTTCGATGCCATGGATCCAACTGGCGCCCATATCGACTGGCAAATCGGGCCACTGCTGGCTCGTCCATAAACGCCCACCAACACGCGAGCGAGCTTCCAGTACCTGCACTTGATAACCTTGTTGCGTCAGCTGCGCCGCCGCGGCAAGCCCGGCGATGCCGGCCCCTACCACCAGTACCTGCAAACCGCTGGGTTCTGCATCATCGGCTTCGATGGCGGCGCTGCTATTCATCTTTACGACGTTTGGCGCGGCACTGCTTGACGCGCTAAGTACTCGGCTTGGCACTAAACTCGCCAGCGCACAGGCGGTGCACCATTGGATAAAGGTTCGTCGTTGCATAACACAATCTCGTGATATTAATAGATTCACTGTAGCCTAGGATTGTCCACGCAGGCTTGCCATGTTCATCGCGGCTGTTTGTTTCATTTCGCGCAGATCCCAAGGCTATCCACTGCACAGAAAAACAGCAAACACTTACGGACAGGTCGATTTGCACTTGTACTCTTACATTGTTCCGATAAGCTGGTTTTCTTCAGGTTAACTTTTGACACAAGTGAAACACAGATGGCTATGGAATTGCCGCTGCAGGTCGTTGAAGATTTAGCTCCCGACCAAAGCTCACTGAGCGCTGCGAAAAAACTACTTTCGATCAGCAATTGGCCCATGCTTGGACAAAGCGATACACATCACAGTATCTGGGGGCAATGCAAAGGATCAGGCGCCAACCCGTATCTGACGATGGCAGACGTGGTCGACCATGGCTACAA
>DMYW01000026.1:167972-168095 GCA_003482455.1 Rheinheimera sp.
AATTCCCGTGTAAACACGTGCTTGCCCTCTTGTGGTTATACAGCCAAAACTCCACATCCTTCGCGCGAGCAGAACCCACTGAATGGGTCATGGAATGGTTAGCGCGCCGCCGCCGGCCCGCCG
>DMYW01000026.1:168226-219506 GCA_003482455.1 Rheinheimera sp.
CCGCCGGCCCGCCGGCGACACAACAAAAGTCGTTGAGACAATCAACCGCAAAAACATCGCGGACACTGACCAAGACCAAGCAGAGCCTATTGAGGATGCTGAAGCGCTGCAACGCAAACAGGCGCAGCAACAACAACGCGCAGCACAGACGGCACTGTCGACACAACAAGCATTACTCGACGGCTTACAAGAGTTGGATCTATGGATCCACGACCAATTAAGAACCGGCATTCTGGCATTCAACAAAGAGTTGCGAGAGCGCACTCGCCGCATCGCCTCGCGCATGGTGGATGCCAAAGCCACCACCCTCGCATCGCGGATAGACGAGCTAGCAAGTGTAGTGCGAGACGTCCCCACGGAGCGACAACCCGAGTTGATAGTGCAAGAATTGGGGTGTTGGTTGTTACTTAGCAGAGCGTTCCAAAATAACCCTTTGGATTTAGACGCGAAACGAGCGCTTTGCGGCGCGGAAAGTCGTGCAACTTCGCCTCACAACGACCTCAAATCATTCCATCGCCAAGGCCGCTGGTTATGTATAGGTGAGCAAATCACCAACCGACGCGATGGTTTAATCAGCCACAGCACTTATTTGTGGCCACTGGATGCGCAACCGGTCGCGGACTTACACAGTGCAGTGTTATTGCAAGATTTTTACCCTGCATCGACTGGCAAACGTCATGGCAGCATGCGTGCTGGTACTATCTTGCAAGCAGCGGTGCAATTTTATCCATCGCGCTGGCTGCAACGAGCAACTTTAGACGACTTTCAGCCGCTCGACGAGCCGTTGGACAGTGCAAGCATCGCCTGCGGTATCGATATCAGCCAAACTTTTATCAGCGCTCGGCAGCAACTCCCTTGGCTTGAGCACGTGACCGGTCTGGTCGGCCCCTGTCAGCTGTTTAAAGAAGCCGCAGGTCCATACTGGCTAAAAACGAATACAGGGTTACTGCCGCTCAGCCAACACAGTTTTCCGGCGGCAGCAGGTGGCCCGCTCAGTAACGCCTGCGTGCGCTGGAATGGCCGCGAGGCTGAACTGTTAACCGCCTTTTCCGCAACATGGGGAGTGATCGCATGCTAAACCCTGCCGATACACATCAGCAGTGGCAAACATTGCACCAAGGTCTGGCCGCCTATCAAGAACGCTGGCTTACAGGCGCCTCCTGTCAGTCATTGCCTCCGCTCCTTGCAGGCGAGGCCGATCCAAACAATCCGTATGAACGGCAATCGCAAGCATTGGCTGTTAGTAGTCAATTGCCACTATTTAGCCAAGCCAAGCCACAATCGGCGTTCACCGCTGTTCCGGCATTGCCAGAATTGGCTTTGCCTGTAATACCGACTCGACTACGTCCAGCGTTTCGGATGGTCATGCGCGAGTTAGCTGCGCTGCCGCACGCCGATGATTTGCTGTTGCAATTACTGCGGCGCTACGGCTATACACCACACCCGCTGGACTGGTTACCGCAAGCCAATTGCAGCCAGCTGCCTGCCGTGTTTCTGCCGTGGTTCAGTCTGGTGCATGGGGCGACAACAACCGAACTCACCACAGAAAATTGGTCAGAACTTCCGCACGCATTGCGATTGGCGCTGCTGCAACAGCTACGGGTGCAACAAAAGATACAAACGCACGATTTATTGCTCACTTGTATCGAGCAGGAAAACGCAGATCGGCGCTTGAGCTATCTTGAAGTGCTGCAAGCAGGTTTATCAGCAACAGATGAACCATTGCTGCGCCGTGGCCTTGCTGATCGGTCAGAAAAAGTACGGCAACTTTGCCGGCAATACTTAACTCAGCTAGGGCTGCCGTTTGAAGAGCCTGCAGTCGACAGTGCTAGCCTGCAAGACCTTGCAACGTGGTTGCAGCAAGAACGTTTTGGCTTTTTGTTAGCATCGAAAAAAATAGTCGCCAAGATCGGCAAAAACTCGGTACAAACGCAGAATTTGTTGCTTGCGTTAGAGCAAATCCCACTGCCGCAGATCGCCAAGGCACTGGACATCAATGTCGACACACTCATCGAACAGTGGTCGTTTGTGGACAATCAAGGTTCGCAACTGCATAACCCCAATCGGGCGTTTTTAAGCAATGCGGCGCGCTATCTTACCCCCCCGCAACTGCAGGGGTTGGTCAAACGACTGGAAGAGCCCCAACTGCGCGATCTTTCGCTGGCTTCTTTAGGATTAGCGCCCATTTTTGCTCGGTTGAGCGAGCAAGCACAATTACAGTTACTACAGCAGCTGTTGAACCGAGTGCAGACAGATCAAGACTTCGCGGTGGTAGCTCAGCTCACTGCGGATTTTTGGCCTTTTATGACGCCAATAAAGTGGCGAAGTTCGCCGCTGAGCCGTCAGCTCAATGAACACCTCAAGCAGTGGCAACAAGCCGAAAGCAAAGAGCAAGTGTTACCTCAACTTGCTCGTTGGTTATGCTGGTTGGGCCTAGTACTGCCGCAAGACACAGCTCAGCTCTTGCAGCAAGAGCTGCGTGCCGTTGGGCTTGTGGCAAATTCGCCGCTGCTTTTCACCCTAAATTTTCAATTGAACTTGCCATAAGGACATCACGATGAGTGACATTTTACGCCAACCTGCCGAGGTCATTTATCAAGCGGAATTAGACGCCCTCAAAGCGGACGACCACGGCGCCAAACCGGAAAACTGGCAGCTCTCGCCACAAAGTGTTGTCACCTATTTAATGGGGGGAACCACTGCAAGTGGCGTGGTCATTAGCCCCAAATATATTGGACAACGCCGTATCATTGAGACTGCCGTGGCGACACTAGCCACTGACCGAGCTTTATTGCTGCTTGGTGTACCGGGCACGGCAAAATCGTGGGTTTCCGAACACTTAGCCGCGGCTATTTGTGGCGTCAGTACCCAAGTCATCCAATGCACAGCGGGTACTGACGAACAACAAATTCGCTATGGATGGAACTATGCACAACTGCTAGCAAAAGGACCAAGCCGGGAAGCGCTGGTGCCAACGCCGCTGTACCGAGCCATGGAAAATGGCAGCTTATGTCGACTGGAAGAACTGACCCGAATGGGCTCGGATGTGCAGGATACCTTGATCACGGTTCTGTCGGAAAAAATGCTGCCAGTTCCTGAATTAAATGACGCCATATACGCACGCCGCGGCTTCAATATCATCGCGACAGCCAACAACCGCGATAAAGGTGTCAATGAACTCTCATCAGCCCTTAAACGACGCTTTAACGTAGTGGTATTGCCTCTGCCTGACGATATGGATCAAGAAATTGACATCATTAGTCGACGAGTCAGTGAAATGAGTCGTGATTTACAAATTCCACACCCAAAAAATGCTGCAGAAGAAATCAAAAAAGTCGTCACAATGTTTCGCGAACTGCGCTCCGGCAGTACATTAGATGGTAAGGTCGCTCTGAAAGTGCCATCAGGCAACCTTTCAACTGCAGAGGCGATTGCTGTAATGGTAGGTGGGTTGAGCCAAGCCGCGTGGTTTCATCAGGGCAATCTTAATGCGCAAGCGATTGGTGCTAATTTGCTTGGCGCCATCGTCAAAGATCCGGTGCAAGATAAATTGGTGCTCGAAGAGTATCTGGAAACTGTGCTGAAAAAGCGTGCTGATTTTTCCGACTATTACCACAGTATCAACGAGTTACTCTAACTGGCGCCTATGAACTCGATCCATTATTTTGGCATTAGGCACCATGGACCAGGCTCTAGCCGGCGCTTGGTTAGTGCGCTAGAGCACCTCAAACCCGCAATGGTACTGATCGAAGGGCCGGCAGATCTTAGCGCGTTAGCTCCGCTGCTCGCCCACCCGGACATGCGCTTACCGGTGGCTTTGATGGCCTTTGCCACCGACAATCAAGGCGCCAGCATCTATTACCCGTTTGCTGAGTTTTCACCTGAATACCAAGCGATCTGCTTTGCCGTATCCCAGCAAATTCCGGTGCGTTTTATCGACGTTCCTGTAGCTCAGCAATTGGCGGGGTTGCTCAATAAAAGTACCCAAGCGCCAGAGTCAACAAACGATGCTGAAACGCAGCACGAGCTCACTGAGCCTGCAACCGCAGCCGCCGCATCGGCAGCTTCGAGTCAAGATCCAATGGCTATGTTGGCTCAACTCGCTGGCTATGAAGATGGTGAAAGTTGGTGGAACCAAGTACTCGAACAAGGCTCGATGGACGATCCAAGCCTGTTTGCCAGCATTTCGACGACGATGGCCGCTCTTCGTCACGACAACGAAACTGCAGAAACGCTGCGCCGTGAAGCCTATATGCGCTTGCAAATTGCCGAAGCACAAAAAGAGGTCGAAGGCCCGATCGCCGTGGTCTGTGGCGCATGGCATGTTCCGGCACTGCAAACCACTCACAGCAAAAAAGCAGATAAAGCCCTGATTGGCGAATTGCCCGCCAAGCTGTCAGCCAAACAATTTGCGAGCACTTGGATCCCTTGGTCATCACCACGTTTAGCCTTCGGATCTGGTTATGGTGCCGGTGTGACAGCCCCTCAGTGGTACTTGCATTTATGGCAGCAAGGCAACGACGAACATGCCATGATCCATTGGTTGACCCGGGTGGCCAATGCCCTTCGCGACGAAGGCACTGCAGTCTCCACCGCGTCCGTCATTGAAGCGACTCGTTTATGCCAAAGTTTAGCCATGGTGCGCAACCGCCCTTCCGCTGGTTTTGAAGAAGCTCGTGATGCCAGTATCGCTTGTTTGTGTTTTGGTAACCCTTTGTTATGGCAGCAAATTGAAAGCAAGTTGTTGCTCGGGGATGCTGTTGGCGCAGTACCCGAAGATGTGCCACTGGCGCCACTATTGGCTGACTTGCAGCAGTGGCAAAAACAAACTCGCTTAAAACCATCAGCCTTGCCAGTAGAGTTAAGTCTGGACTTGCGCTCCGACGCTGGTTTAGCAAAATCAGTGTTGTTGCGCAGACTGCAGCTGCTGGATGTGGCATGGGGCACACCCGCCAGCACAGGCAATAGCCGCGGCACTTTCCGCGAGCGATGGACTCTGCTTTGGCAACCAGAATTTGCTGTCAGACTAGTCGAACAGCAAATTTATGGCAGCACCATAGCGCAAGCCGCAGCAGCCTTGACCGCACAACGCTTGCAATCAGAAAAACGCTTGGCAAATCTTGCCGATTTGGTGTTGACCAGCCTGGAAGCGCAATTGCCCGATACTGCTGCTCTTGGCATACAAAAATTAGCGGAGCGTGCGGCGCACAGCAGTGAGTGTCTTGAATTGTTGCTCGCGTTGCCGCCACTGGTTGATATCAATCGATATGGCACCTCGCGAGAGATGACATTGGCACACCTTGCGGACTTAGTTGAACAAATGGTCGTGCAAGCAGCGTTAGCTTTACCCTTTGCGGTACGCAATCTCAATGAAGAAGAAAGCGAACGTTTTCAACAGGCTATTGATGCAGGGCATCGACAACTCGAGCTGGCACAATGCTCGTCGCACGTACTGGATACCTGGTGGAAAGCTCTTGTCGACATTACGCATGATGACGGCTGCGATGCAGGCGCACGTGCTATCGCGAGCCGCTTGTTGTATCAGAACCAACGGTTAACGGCCGACGAGACTCAAGGCTTGTTACAGAAACTACTATCTCCGGCCCTACCCGTACTGCGAACCAAAAGCTTTTTTGCCGGTTTTTTTGCTAATGCTAGTGAACAACTGCTGTATGACCACGCTTTACGGCAATTGACCAATGACTGGTTGATGTCATTAGAGCCACAAGCCTTTATTGAATGTTTACCTGTGGTACGCCGAGTGTTCTCAACGCTCGATGCGATGGAGCGACGTCGCTTAATAGATGCAGCTTTGCAAGGCACGCCAACGGCTACTGTGATCGACGCAACGCCGCATCAACTTGAGTTATTGCCGCATTCTCTATCGGTACTAACCAAGTTACTGCAAGGAGATCCACTGTGGATGAATTAAAGCAACAGCTTGAACAAAAACGCCGCTGGCACCTTGCACTAGGGGCTGACGACGAACAAAACCAAACGCTGAGCAAAGACGATCAACGTCTGTCCGCTGCGCTTTCGGCCTTGTATAACCCTGAAACTCAGCAGAAAAAACGTGGCGGACTGGGTGCATCAGCCCCTAGTGTTGCGCGGTGGCTCGGTGATATTCGCGAGTTTTTCCCGACGTCCGTCGTGCAGCTCGTACAACGCGATGCATTTGACCGTTTGGGTTTAAAACAAATGTTGATGGAACCAGAATTTTTGTTGGCAATGCAAGCTGATGTGCATCTGGTGGCAGATCTGATTAGTTTACGCGGTGTGATGCCTGACAAGGTCATCAGTACCGCTCGGCTAGTGATAGAAAAAGTCGTGCAGCAACTCATGGCGCGACTCGAACAAAAAACCGCTGAAGCCATTCGTGGCGCACTGGACAAACATAAACGCAGCTTCAGGCCCCGTCACAGCGACATCGATTGGCATCGCACCATACAAGCGAACTTGCGGTTTTACCAAGCTGATTTGCAAACTGTCATTCCAGAAAAACGTATTGGGTATGCCCGTAAACAGCGTCGACAAGTCGATTTAGATGAAGTGATTTTGTGTGTGGACCAATCGGGGTCAATGGCGAGCTCTGTTGTGTACAGCTCGATTTTTGCCGCTGTAATGGCGTCATTGCCGGCGGTAAAAACACGGTTAGTGTGTTTTGATACCAGCATTGTCGATTTGACCGATGAGCTGGCCGACCCTGTGCAAGTGCTGTTTGGGATCCAACTCGGCGGCGGCACCGACATCAACCAAGCCATAGCCTATTGTACCGAGCAAATTGAACGGCCGCATAAAACCCATTTGATTCTAATCAGTGACTTATATGAAGGGGGGAACGCGGACCAATTGCGTCAGCGGATAGCGCAGCTGCGCCGTCAGGACGTAAATGTCATCACCTTGCTAGCGCTCAGCGATGATGGTCGTCCGAGTTATGACCATCAAATGGCTGCTGATTTCGCAGCCCTAGGCTGTCCGGTGTTTGCCTGCACTCCTGATCAGTTTCCTGATCTAATGGCCACTGCACTCAAGCGTGAAGACGTATTGCAGTGGGCTGCGGATCAACAGATCACCACGATCCGAGCAGACGCCACATAAGCTCTGCTTTTGCCTGCACCACATCGTTGACCAGCATGTCCAAGTTAAACGTTAACGACACTGATGTAGACAAGGTGCGGGGCAATTTTGGCATATCCGACGCGGCATGACTGACAGTTCTTTGCGATTGGAATAAGCATAAACTGTCGGTGGTGCGCGCACGTATCGTGTTTAATCATGCCCTTTCACCGTACATATCACTCAGATCCATTTTATTGCCGCATATCAACTCCTTTGATAAAAACAACAAAGGCTACCTAAGTAGCCTTTGTTTGGGTGATGCAATCGCAGTCGTTAACCTGCGCATTGCACCACGCGCGTGTCCGCCGCATAGTCGTGACCACAGCGTTTTTCAGCGCCAAAAATGAACAATAGGTTTACGAATGACGCTACACCACCAATCAACGGGATAGCTCCGATGAGAAAATACACCGCATAACGGATAACCAGTTGTTTCATTGCGACTTTGCTATAGTCCAGTGCGACGACCTGAATACCGACAACACGTTTGCCAACGGTTTGACCGTACTTTGACAGCAGATGTCCATGGATGACAACAAAACAAATCATGCCAATCAACTGCATGCTTACCGTTTCACTGACAGTCAGGGCTCGGCCTTGCGACGCCCCATCAAACAAACCAAGGATGTACATCAACGGCAGTACGACCACGGCGTAAACGATGCCATCGATAAACGCCGCACCAAAACGCTGCCAACGACTGGCCAATTCTGCTGCTGGTACCACCAATTCCCCTGAATTCACTACATTTCCTTCCAATTTAAATGTCCTCGCTAATTTTTTATGCTGCTCATGCAGCGCTTCGCTGCACAGCGAACACGCACCATACTGAGCGTTTAGAGCCTTGTCAAAACATGCTTGAGGTAGATTTAGTCGCGGCGCCAGAGGCATACGACTTTTACACTTCACCAACATACCATGCGACGGCGCTGTCAGCTTGCCAGTAGCCAACACGGGCTGGGTCTATAACAGCAACTGTTGGCGCTGCGACGAACCCACAAAACGGCCAGTTATGCCGATATTTTGCTTGCTGCTTTTTACACAATCATACAAACTTAATCGTTTTTTTAACTGTTTAACTAACAATAAAAAACACCACAACACATCAGGATCATTTAAGGAATTTCGATGAAAAAGAGTTCGCTTTTTTCAGCGGCAGTACTGTCATTAGGATTGCTGACAGCATCGGCTGCAAATGCGACGCCATTTACCATCAAGATGGTGGCAGATAACGACTTCGCAATTTTCAGCGGCACGGCCAGCAGCATCAACAACTTGCTGTACCAAAACAACGTGCGTTGGGACCAACAAATCAGCGCGTTATCGTCTATGACGTTTAACTTAAGCGCTGGCGATAACTTCTTCTACGTGCTGGCGATGGGCGGCGGCGGTCAAGAAAACATCAGTGGCTTGGTCAATGGCGTCAACATGACATCACCATCTGTGTCAGTATTTGAAAGTAACAACATTCGTTCTTTCTTAAGCGGCTACAACTTAACCACAGTTGAAAACGGTTCGTACTCAGCCCTGCTGGCCAACGTGCAAGCAGCTTTTGCTGCAGGTTTAACCTGGACAGCTCCAGTTGTAAACAGCTCAGACATCGTGATCCAAAGCTCAGGTTTTGGTAGCGGTTTCCGTTTCGCTGACAGCACTGCGCACCTGTACAAATTCACGGCCAACGCGGTGAACGTACCAACGACAGCCGCTGTTGCAGAACCAGCAACTATCGCTATGTTAGGTTTAGGTTTATTCGGTTTAGCGGCTGCTCGCCGTCGTAAAGCGAAATAATTAAGCCTTAGCGCTGCCAAAAAGCCTGCCCCAGCAATGCGGCAGGCTTTTTACTTTGCCGATGAGGTATTCTCACAACTAATGTCAAAGCAGTCGAACCGCTGCGTTGCTTACAATTTTTCGGATCTGCGGTGCTGCTCTTGCTGTACGTTGCCAAATGCCGACCTGCCCACCGCATCAGACGGTGAAAAGACCACCGAAACACTGTATTGCTGACAAAGATCCTCTGTTCTTGCAATTCAAAGCCAGCGGTTTAATACTGCGTTGATGGGGCTATATTTGAGACAACAATTTTGCGGGAAGGACTCCACATGCGTTTGATAATTCTATTGATTTTGCTGAGCCTAACTAGCGGCTGCACCGCCCTGATGGGCATACAACAGCACACGCTCGCCCAATCCAGTCAGCATGAAGACTGTGGTGCGCTGGCCGGCGAGCCCCGAGCTGGCGGCATGTTTAAGTTGTCAGGCGCAGGCACGAGCATCAGGCTGCAAGACGAGCAGCAGCACGTGCTGGTGTGCTCGGACACAGCTGGCGCTCAGTCTACGTATTCGTTTGGACCGCTGCTGCCGCTAGTGCCAATGTTTGGTATCGGCGACAATAGCCAACCCGAGTGGGCCGAGTTTATTGTGATCAACTACTCCACTAGCGCTGCGCTGACACTTTCTGCCACGTTACCCCTGCAGCATTGCACCAGCGCATTGCATGAAAACATCAGTCGCTGCACTCACTATTCAGACGGGCCTACCGTGACACTGCCGCCGCAAAGCGTCAGCCGTTTGCGCCACCGCTTTGCCCCTGAAAGCAGTTTGTCGATCAACAGTACCCCGCTGCTGTTTCGCTATGAAAAAGGCGTTTATTTTGTATTTGCTGGCTAGCCGCCATCTGTTCGTCGTTGATGACGAAGGTGCTGTTTATGGTTGCGGCGTCAACAGCGAGTGAGAGTCGAACAACCAGCGACGCCAAATAAACGCTAGCAGCATGAGACTATTGGCAAGCCGGAGTCGATACATCAAAACCAACGCCGATGTCGCTGATGGTTGACGACACAAAACCGCGATTGGGATTCGAACAACTTGTGGCGTTGCATAAACGCCAGCAACGTCGATCCGTGCCTGATACACTGCGGCTCTTTTGCAAGTCGCAAGGACTAACGCCATGCTGCATATCACCGCATCCATTGCCATTGACGAATCCGAATTGGATTGGCAAGCCATTCGCGCCAGCGGCCCCGGCGGGCAACACGTCAATAAAACCTCCACCGCCGTGCAGCTAATCTTTGATATAACAAAGTCGTCCCTGCCCGAGCACTACAAAACCGCGCTACTACAAAAATCCGATCATCGCATCAGCGCCAGTGGCAAAATCATTATCAAAAGCCAACAAAGCCGCAGCCAAGAAATGAACAAAGAAGCCGCGCTGCAGCAGCTTGTTGAACTGATTCGCGCCGCCGGAGTGGTGCAGAAAAAACGCCACGCCACCAAACCCACCTACGGCAGCCAACAACGCCGCCTCGAACAAAAGAAACAACGCAGCGGCACTAAAAGCTTGCGCCAGCAAAAGCCGCGGCTCGATTAATTTGCAGCATCACTTCATGCGCTCAGCAGTGGGACAAACGCAAGCGGTGCTGTAACACCAAGCGCTAATTCCGCAGATGCCGGTACTGTCAAAGGCGCTGGTGCCCTCGGACATTGGTGCGCCCACAGACATCGGTGCCCCAGGCATTGCTGCGCCCAAGTGAATGTAACCGCAAGGAAGATTTGGACTGTTCAACCAGCGAATTACGAATTACGGATTACGGATTGCGGATCACGGATTAAAGATTGGATTTGCGTTTTGCTCAGGTGCAGCGACCACGTCAGACACATTGACGATTCGGCAACTCCACTCGTTATCCGTCACGAGTAAACAATTCTGCTGAATGGTTTTTGATGTTCTTGCCACACAGGCCCCGTAATTGTGTTTATTGACGAGTTCAAGGCCTAATGCTTTGCAGTTATCGGTCTGTGCTAAAAATGGTTTGATGTAGACAAGTTCAAAATAGAAGTGCCGGACCACATCCTTGCCAGCAACCGCCGCAAAGTAGCAGACGACCGCAACAGGTAAGGCTTTGATCAGCAAAGGGAATGCACTTGCAGTCACAAAACCAATGCTCCCAGCAACAGTCGAAAGGATTAGCAGTGAGATCAGGCTTAACTGCCAGGACCACAGCTCGTTGACGATACATACCGCACCGGCAAACAGCACCACTGCGGCGCCTTTGACCACCACATTCTCCGCGTCCAAGGCAGCTTTTTCGGCCAGTCCATTGATCAGCATAACGCCTCCGTACCTATTTCAGGTTAAGATACTAGGGCATTTTTTGTACAAACGCAAGCAACTCGCCTTGCAAAGTCCGGGCGTACTCGGTTGATAAATAAAGGTTCAGTGGGCGAATTCGGATACTTACAAGGCAAATGCAGACTTGCAGCTTGGCTTAGATCGTTGTCGGCCAGATTGCCGAAGCTAGTCTACGAGTCGCCATCGCGTCGTGATCCGCTTTCAGTTGTTCGATCAATGACACAGCAAAGTTTGGCGCTTGTTGGATAGCCAGCACTTCTGCACTCGTTAACTGCACAGTACAGTCTCGCTCAACTACCCAGTAATCACCCCACCGATTAAAAAGGTCAAATAGACCGTATCAGCCAGGCGAAATACCATATAAGACCACGCTTGTTCACAAAGTACGACACTGCTTGTCATTCGAAAGACCTGACTTGATAAGAGCTAAGTTGATAAAACTTAAGTTGATAAGACCGGATTTGAGAACTGTAAAGCGAATACCACACTGTGAATACGCGACCTTGTAGCCAAGACTGCAGTGTAGCGACCGCAGCCGCAGCATTACCCCTGCTTAAGATACCGACTGGGGGTTACGGCGAGCATCTGTTTAAAATCTCGGATTAAATGCGACTGGTCCACATAGTCTAACTTAGCCACTATATCTAAGATGCTGACGTTTTCTTGTTCGAGCTCTTCGAGCGCCCGAGCCAACCGATATTTTCGAATCAGCCACTTCGGACTTAAGCCGACATAACTTGCACACAGTCGTTGCACCGCGCGTACAGAAAGATGGGCGGCCGATGCTAACTGTTCCACGCTGTAGATATCGGCGTTCTGTTTAATCAGCGCAACCAGCCGTTGTGCCGCAAGTTTGTGGTCAGACACGGGCGGGATAAACGCAACGAGATACGCCTGCAGGCGGCTGACAATAGTTGCGTCATCTTCAATGCCTAACAAAGGTAAACACAACGCATCGATGTCATCGCCAAATACCGAGTTGGCAGCAAGTTCTTGATCCACATAGGAGGCAATAGGCGCCGCTAACAACTCGGTTAAAGCGCCACACTCAAACTTCACGCCGATGATTCGACCTGCCCCCGCCATCCGATAGCCATATGATTTGCTCACCGGCCCCAAGAGTTTGACATGACCGTCACTTATGACGAGATGGAAATTTGGATCAGGCAAATTTTGTTGCAGATGGTCGCGGTTTTCTTCCAATTGCCAATTCACCAGCCAGAATTGTTCAATAAAGCCATTAAATTGATCCGCTGGAAAATACCGCCGAAGTTGGTAATTGGCCGCCACGGCGCGATGATGCAACACACCCTGCGGCTTTTCTTCATTGATTTTCAACGCTGTTAACCCTTGCTCACTGTCGCGTTTTTACTATATCAAAGCAAAAACTGCGTGATAAGGTTTGGCCACTTGACTACATAAAGAACCGATATCAAAAGCAGACATCAAGAGAAACATCATGACATTCACTGGAACCTTTCAAATCACCGACTGGCAAGAACAGGTCGAGCAATTATTGGACGATGGCGCAAAACTGTCTGTCGCCACAGTCCAACAAACCTACACCGGCGCGATTGAAGGCAGCAGCACAGTCCGCTATCAGCTTTATTACCACAAAAACGGCAACGCGGTGTTCCATGGCTTTGAAACTATTCGTGTTCTCGAAAATAACCAACCCCATACGCTGGTCATAAAGCACGATGGCCAATTTGAAAACGGTATCGCCTCCAGCGTATTTACCGTGGTCGACAGTCACAACAACCAAACATTACTCGGCAAGACCGGGCGGTTTACCTCGATGGCAGGCGGCAAAGCCGCGTATGAAATTTTGTGACCACTTTGCTCGAGGATGATTGAAGAATAACCACTGTGGTTAGTTGTTGACCAGAGTTACACCACAACTACGAAATCAAGCTCAGCCTGCCACAGCTCTTCGGCGATTCCGTTGCTGCGTGCAACGGAATGAAATTTGAGATTGAGCACGACGCTTCTTTTTGCGCATAACTTAAAGCTAACCTGCGGCGTGCCATTCGCGTTTTTTATGCGAATGTCATGACCAAGCTGACTACGATGGAGACTGTATAACTAAACCAAGTTGTTCAAATTTAGTACTCGGTGCAATATCCTGAAGTGCCGGTGTGGAAACACACCCAGCCAAAATTAAGGCTACTAAAGTGCAAATAGCTTTCACGGTGACTCCTTATGCATAACGCCGCGTTTACAGCAGCCAAAACTGAGAACCTAATAAAGCCCATATAACGAATAAAGAACATCGGCGAAACGAAGTGTATTTTTGGCTTGCTGTGGAACGCTTTGTTAGACCGGTTGTTATAAGCAATGTTTTAACCCTGATTTTGCGTATAGATTCTGAGCATGTTGAGCTCTATCACGAGTTAAATAGGCTCCAGAAAAAGACTCGCCGCTCTTCTTAACATATTCTAGAGCGCTATTAGACGAACGACAGCTGATAAAGAACACTGTCTCTCTGAGATTTTCTAAGTTATCTATTTCCGAAGCTTTAATTGCAAGTAGTTCTGACATGGCTGCAGCTTCGCCTACCGAGCCTTCTTCAATTGCAACTAATATTCTTTGTTGCATGAAAAAATACGTCACTCCTGAACCAGCAATAACTCCTACCATCAAAAAGATAATGCAAAGTAGTAACTTCATATTTACCCACCTAAAGCCGTGTTAAACGGCAGAATTTAAGTTGTAGCTTTCTGGAATACTATTGCGCAGCAAAACAACAAAACTGCGACTTAAAAACTACACAGCGCCCGAAGGTTGCGATGCTTCAGACAATTTGTTAGGCGCTTTTTACACCCACTCATTATCAGTTAGTCTCTGAAGCTCGGAGCATGCATTCAGGAATTCGTATTTGTTGAATTCAGCTCTTTGCGTTATGTGATTCCATTGCACAGATGTAACAACCCCATTAATAACGTTAACAGCACGACCAAAACGGTTCCAAATTATATTTTCACCTTCCACGACCTGCTCGACCACTGCAACTGTACAAGCTAAATCTACGTCGTCAGGGCATATTAGAATTGGAACAAATGTTGAGCTGTTCTCTTCTAAAGGAAATAATAATTTCCAAGCTGAACGAAGGTCTTCTTCATTAATTAGCCAACCTTGGGCTGGAACTAAATGATACGTATCATCTTCACCAAGATGATTTGAGATGATTCCCTTAACCCAAATCTCCAGTGGAATACCGTCAATTGTCAAAACAGGATGCGGAAGTTTTGCACATGCAGATTGATGCATTTTTGCCGATATTGAATTCATATGTTACTCACAATTCGAAGGGTCCAGCCTAACAATTTCATCAAAAGTGAAAACCATGCTTTAAAGCAGGGCTCGCCCTTTCTATTTTTTTAACATTCTGCGACGTTAACGCAAAAATATATAAACCTCAAGGCTTTAGCAGCAAGCAGCTTGTTGCGATATAAACAATGCGAGGGAAACCCGCCAAGGTGTTTTGCATCGTCTATTTATTATTTAATTTTGATTGCTCAGGCATTCAAAATAAGGATGAATAACGCAAGATTGACTTATGGGCAATACAACACAATGCCGCGATAAATGCGACAGCCAAGATTCATTCAATCTCAGCTACGCCCGCGTTCATTAAAAAGCGGTGATAGTATATAAGCTAGAACCATGGTGTGCTGTTGGCACAAAGTACCACGTCGATGTGTGACACGGCGAGCAAAAGCAAATGACGGGGTTGATCCAATCAGGTAGACGTAGAGCTGTGCCACAACCGAGCCGCGTGAATAGTGAATAGTGAATAGTGAATAGTGATAATTTACGCATAAATAAAAGGGCCTTTCGGCCCTTTTATTTTGCGTTGTTGTCTTGTTACAAGGTTACTTGCACACAGACAAAGTCGCAGCACTTACCGATAATCTTCCGGGCTTGGGCACGCGCAGATCAAGTTGCGGTCGCCGTACACGTCGTCGATACGAGTGACGGTTGGCCAGAACTTGTTCTCAGCGACGTATTGAGCTGGGAAGGCGGCGTATTGACGGTCGTAGGCACGGTCCCAGTTCGCATCGAAGATGTCTTCCATGGTGTGCGGTGCGAAGTGCAGCGGGCTGTTGTCCGCTGTCCATTCACCAGCTTCCACGCGGGCGATCTCGTTACGAATTGAGGTCATCGCTTCGATGAAACGGTCCAATTCAGCTTTGGATTCTGATTCGGTCGGTTCAATCATCAGCGTGCCGGCAACTGGGAATGACATGGTTGGCGCGTGGAAACCGTAGTCCATCAAACGCTTGGCAATGTCCATCTCAGTAACGCCAGTTTTTTCTTTCAGCGGACGCATGTCGATAATACATTCATGCGCCACACGGCCGTTGGTGCCGACGTACAGCACTGGGAACAATTCGCCCAGTTTTTTCGCCATGTAGTTGGCGTTCAGGATGGCGTATTCAGTTGCTTGACGCAGACCATCGCCGCCCATCATTTTGATGTACATCCAGCTGATTGGCAGAATGCCTGCGCTACCAAATGGAGCTGCCGCAACGGCGCCGTTGCCTTTGTTCGGGCCTTGTAACTCAACCACGGCGTGGTTTGGTACAAACGGAGCCAAGTGGCTCTTCACACCAATTGGACCCATGCCTGGGCCGCCACCGCCGTGTGGAATACAGAAGGTTTTGTGCAGGTTTAAGTGCGACACGTCAGAACCGATAAAGCCTGGTGCTGTGACACCAACTTGCGCGTTCATGTTGGCGCCGTCCATATACACCTGACCGCCGTGGCTGTGGATCACGTCACACAGTTCGCGGATCGATTCTTCAAACACGCCGTGCGTAGATGGGTACGTCACCATGATGGCCGCTAAACGATCAGACACAGCTGCCGCTTTGGCTTTTAAGTCCGCCATGTCGATGTTGCCGGACTTGTCACAGTCCACCAGCACCACTTCATAAGCACACATAGCCGCTGTCGCTGGGTTGGTGCCGTGAGCAGATACTGGGATCAAACAGACGTTACGGTGGCCTTCGCCACGGCTTTCGTGGTAACGACGGATGGCAATCAAACCAGCGTATTCGCCTTGCGCGCCTGAGTTTGGTTGCATTGACACATTGTCATACCCAGTGATGTTCACCAGCCAGTCGGCCAGCTCTTCGATCATTTGGTAATAACCTTCGGCTTGGTCACGTGGCACGAACGGGTGCAGTGCGCCAAATTCTGGCCAGGTCACCGGGATCATTTCCGCCGTCGCGTTTAACTTCATGGTGCAAGAGCCCAATGAAATCATCGAGTGGTTCAGCGCTAAGTCTTTGTTTTCCAGCTTTTTGATGTAGCGCAGCATTTCAGTTTCGCTGTGGTACTTGTTAAAGACTGGGTGCGTTAAGTACTTAGAGGTACGCACTAAATCGGCTGGGATTGACGTCGAACCGTTGGCAACGATCTGTGCATCCAGCGCCGCGACATCTAAGCCATGGCCTGCGCCTAACACGATATCAAACAGTTCAGCGACGTCAGCAGCAGTGCTGGCTTCACTGAAGCTTACGCTTAACGTCTCAGCGATATCGGTACGCAGGTTCACGCCAGCGGCTAATGCGCGGGCAACCACGGCAGCGCGGTCAGCGACAGTGAAGGTTACAGTATCAAACCAGCTGGTGTGTTTCAGCGCAACGCCTTTGGCGGTTAAGCCGGCCGCGAACAGGTCGGTGACGCGGTGGATACGCTCAGCGATGTTTTTCAGGCCGACTGGGCCGTGGTACACAGCGTAGAACGACGCCATGTTGGCCAGCAGAACTTGCGCAGTACAGATGTTTGAGTTGGCTTTTTCGCGGCGGATATGTTGCTCGCGTGTTTGCATTGCCATGCGCAGCGCTTGGTTACCACGACGGTCTTTCGACACACCGATGATGCGGCCTGGCATTGAACGTTTGTAATCATCGCGCGTGGCGAAAAACGCCGAGTGTGGGCCACCAAAGGCCATTGGCACACCAAAACGTTGTGCTGAGCCCAGCACCACGTCAGCGCCCAATTCACCTGGCGATTTTAACAGCAGCAGCGCCATTGGGTCGGTAGCTACCGCAACCACGGCTTTTTTGCCTTTCAGTGCGGCGATTAATTCTGCATCGTTACGCACTTCACCTGTGGTTGATGGGTATTGAATTAACGCACCAAACACATCGTGGTTTACCGCATCGGCGGCAGCGCCAGTGACTACATCAAAACCAAACATTTCGGCACGGGTACGTACCACGTCGATGGTTTGTGGGTGCACGTCATCGGCGATGAAATACAGGTTGGATTTTGATTTGCTGACGCGTTTGGCCAGCGCCATCGCTTCGGCAGCGGCAGTCGCTTCGTCCAGCAGAGATGCCGACGCCAGCTCCATACCGGTTAAATCTAACGTCACTTGTTGGAAATTCAACAGCGCTTCTAAACGGCCTTGGGCGATCTCTGGCTGGTATGGCGTGTACGCCGTGTACCAACCTGGGTTTTCCAGCACGTTACGCAAAATCACGTTTGGCGTGTGTGTTGGGTGGTAGCCCATACCGATGTAAGATTTGAAGATCTTGTTTTTGCTAGCGACCGCTTTTAAGTAGCTCAGTGCGTCCACTTCAGTGGTTGCATCGCCAGTGGCCAGTGGTTTGTCTAAACGAATAGACGCTGGCACTGTTTGCGCGATCAGCTCTTCTACGCTGCTTACGCCCAGCTCTTGTAACATCGCTTGGGTTTGCGCTTCGTCAGGGCCGATGTGGCGGCTGATAAATTCTTGGTGGTTCGCCAATTGCGACAGGGTTTTGACAGAGGTAGTCATGCCTGAAATTTCCTAAAGGTTTAAAAACAGAAACCTATGCAGGCCGGGCCTGCGGCGATCACAACTTAGGGAATTAAAGTTGTCATCGCACTGTGTTGATACTCAATGCTGTTAATAGTGCGACGCGTTGCCGCTTTATTAACAATTGTCGACGCCACTAAGTCAAAGCCCCGTAAAACGGGGCTTTGGCGGGCTCAACTGAGCGATTATTCTTCGTCGATGGCGTTTTTGTAGCCAGCAGCGTCAAGCAGACCAGCGACTTCGCTTTCGTCTGACGCTTTGATTTTGAACATCCAGCCGTCGCCGTATGGTGAGCTGTTTACCAGTTCTGGTGAATCGTTCAGCGCGTCGTTTACAGCCAGAATTTCACCAGAGATTGGTGCGTAGATGTCAGAAGCGGCTTTTACCGACTCGCCCACTGCAACGTCGTCGCCTTGCGCAACAGTGTCGCCAACTTCTGGTAATTCAACGAATACCATGTCGCCCAGCAGGTCTTGAGCATGTTCAGTGATACCAACAGTGTAAACACCGTCGCCTTCGCTGCGCAGCCACTCGTGTGAAGTTGCATATTTTAATTCGGTAGGGATATTGCTCATTGTTATTTCCTCGGACCTAACTCGACGTTTTTAAATTTAAGCGGCAAGGCCTTAGCCCCACCGCGGGAATTTGGAACCAGTCAGACAAAGAAGATACTCAATGCCTGACATTTACCCAAGTTATCTGGCGATATTTTCAGCACTTTTTTAAGCGCACGCCAGCAACTTGCGTGTTAGATAACTTTTTTGCCCATGCGGACAAAAGATGGCTTGACCACTTTGACCGGCACTAATTTACCACGGATATCCACTTCAGCCGTGTCGCCAGTCGATGCAGGCACGCGTGCCATCGCAATCGAATAGCCAAGCGTCGGTGAGAAAGTACCTGAAGTGATTTCACCTTCGCCGCCTTCAACTACCACGCGTTGGCCGTGGCGTAACACGCCTTTGGCTTCCATCACCAGGCCGACTAATTTCATCGTGCCTTGGGCTTTGTGTTGTTCCAGCGCCGCGCGACCGATGAAGTTACGATCGGCTGGTTCCCACGCGATAGTCCAGCCCATGTTGGCTGCCAGTGGTGATACGGTTTCGTCCATATCTTGGCCATACAGGTTCATACCGGCTTCTAAACGCAGTGTGTCACGCGCGCCTAAACCACATGGTTTGACACCTGCATCAAGCAGTTTTTGCCAGAAATCAGCGGCTTGCGCTTCAGGGATAGAGATTTCGTAACCGTCTTCGCCGGTGTAGCCGGTGGTTGCGATAAATAAATCGCCGGCTTGCACGCCGAAGAATGGCTTCATGCCAGCAACGGCGGCTTTTTGTTCGTCAGACAGGATAGTGGCGACTTTGGCTTTGGCGTTCGGGCCTTGCACGGCGATCATCGCAAATTCTGGGCGCTCGGTGACAGTCACATCAAAGGCGTTGGCTTGTGCGTTGATCCACGCTAAGTCTTTTTCGCGGGTGGCGCTGTTAACGACTAAACGGAAGAAGGTTTCGGTTTGGAAGTAGACGATCAAATCGTCAATCACGCCGCCTTGTTCGTTTAACATGCCGGTGTATAAGGCTTTGCCTGGGACTGTTAATTTAGCGACGTCATTGGCCACTAAATAACGTAAGAATTCGCGAACACGGGCGCCGTGCAGGTCTACGATGGTCATGTGAGAAACGTCGAACATGCCCGCATCTTGACGCACCGCATGATGCTCTTCGATTTGCGAACCGTAGTGCAATGGCATATCCCAGCCATGGAAATCGACGATTTTTGCGTTTGCTTCAACGTGCTTGTTGATCAACACCGTTTGTTGAGCCATCAGTACCATCCTCATTGCGCCAGTGCATAGCCGGCATATGTCGTAGGGTCAGTTGCGAAGTTTGCTGCTCAAAACGTAGGCAGAAACCCACACAGTTTGTCGGATTATAACGGAAGGCGGCTTTAGCAAACAGCCCCTTTTTAATTAGTAATTTTTATGCGAAAAAAAGGGCCGCATCCTAGCAACCCTTGTTTATTTAGCTTAGAAACTGCTTATGAATAACTGATGACAGCCGGCCGCGCTTGCTGTGGCAAGTCATCCCGCTCGCCTACCGCTGCCGCAAGCAGCTGCTCTTTCAGCAGTGGCAGGCGATCTACTGCGCGCATTCCGACCGCTCTGACCAGTTTCGCCACGGGGTTTTGCGCCATAAAGCCACGTTTAAAGGCTTCCATCAGCACAATCATTTGTTGCGCTTCCGCCTTACGCCAGCGTTCGTACTGGCGTAACCAACGCGTCTCGACGGTTAATTTTCCGCCAGAAACATTGGCAAGGATTAGTTCTGCTAATGCAGCGACGTCCATCAAACCGAGGTTCATGCCCTGCCCGGCCAGCGGATGAATGGTGTGCGCTGCATCCGCGACCAGCACGGCGTTTTGCTCCACCCAGCGGGTGCTGTAGCGCATGCGAAGCGGATAACTGCTACGTGGCGACACCACGTCCAGTGGCCCCAGCACGCTTTGACACGCCGCGGTGAGCTGCTGATTAAACAGATTTGCATCCACCTCGCACAGCGTTGACGCCTGCTCAGGCGAGGTGCTCCAAACAATCGATACCAAGTGCGGGTCGGCCATCGGTAGCAAAGCCAACGGCCCGGTTGGCAAAAACACTTGCCGCGCGGTGGCTTGATGCGGCTCGCTAGTTTTCACCAGCGCAACGATGGCGTGGTGATCATAATCCCAAAAGCGCTGCGGCATTTTAAGCTCGCGCCGTACCAGCGAATTGGCGCCATCGGCACCCACTAATAAACGGCTTAAATACACCCCTTGTTCGGTACTGACTAAGTTTTGTGCCGCGCCTGCACTTATCGATTGAATACGTGCATTAAAATCCAGCCGCACAGCGGGGCAGCCTTGCAACTGCTGGTACAAGGCTTGGCGCAGTTCTTCATTGTCGACCAGCGAGCCCAACGATGGTAACTGGCTGGTTTGCGCATCAAAACTAATCTTGGCGAAACTGTCGGCTTCCCACACGCTCATGGCTTGATACGCCGGTTTGGCGGTCAGTTGCTGCCAGACGCCAAGCCGTGTCAGCAAACGCTCGGACGCTAAATTCAGCGCACTGACGCGTTTTAAGGTGACAGGCCCAGTGGTTGGCGCCGGGCCTTGCTCAAGCACGCTGATCTTCAAACCCGAATTAGCCAACAGCAACGCGAGGGTGAGGCCAGCGCTACCTGCGCCAACAATTAACAGATCGGATTCGTTCATGACATCTCACTTGCGCTTGGTTCAGAGGTGGACTGCGGCGCTACTGGGTCTGGCGCTGCTTGGTCTGGTTTTACATGCTCTGGTTTTAGCCGCAGTTGTTGCTGTTGCGCACGCAGCGGCGTTAAGCCCATGGTTTGCGCGGCAAAGGCCGTTTTCAACGGTGTTAAATGATTCAATAAGGTTAAACCGATGGTGCGACCAAACGCCACTAATTTACTGGCGTTGGAAAACAAGCGCACTAAGCTGTCGGTCAGCCACACCGTCTGCTGCATATCCTGCAGCCGTAAGGTCTGGTACTGAGACGTCAGCGCGTAACTTCCAACGTCTGTGTGCTGTTGCACCAGTTGGCTCAGCGCTTGTAAATCGCGCAGCGCCAAGTTAAAGCCTTGGCCGGCGATGGGGTGCAAACTGTGTAAACTGTTGCCTGCCAGCACCACGCGGTGCGCGCTGGCTTGTTTGGCTTGTTTTAATTGCAGCGGGTACACCACGCGATTACCGACTGAAATAAACTCGCCTGCCCGATAGCCAAATTCATGTTGCAATTGGGCTAAAAACTCGCGCTCTGGCAGCAGTTTAAGCTCTGCGGCGCGCTCTGGCGTGGTAGTCCAAACCAGCGAAAAGCGGTGTTGCGGCAGCGGCAATAGCGCCATCGGGCCATCTTTGGTAAAGCGTTCGTAGGCTTTGTATTGATGCGCGGCGCTAGTGGCAGCGGCACTAGTGACAGCTGCGCTATTGGCAGCGGCTGGCGCCAGGCCAATATTGGCGATCAACGCCGTTTGCTGGTAGTCGTCACGCGAACAGTCGATGCCTACCAAGGCGCGGCTTGGCGAATCACCGCCTTCGGCCAGCACCAATAACGATGTCGTCAGCACTACGCCACTTTGTAGGGTTAATTCGACCAAGGACTGCTGCTGCGTCACGCCTGTCAGCGCGTCCGGCCGAAGCCACGTCAACCGCGGCTGCTCGCCTTGGGCAAATGGCGCCAGCTTTTGATACAAACAATCGCCAATCCATTCAATTTCAATGACATACCCAAGCGCGTCGCGCCGATAGTCCAGCGCATTGACATAGGTTTTGCCAATATGACCACGATCGGAGACTTCAATCTGCTTAATGGCGCAGGCGTGTGCTTTTAAATCACGCCAAAGGCCCCAGTCATGTAACAGTTCCAACGACGCGGCCGACAAGGCGATGCTGCGGCTGTCAAAACTCGCGGTTGGCTTAGCATCGTCTGTCGCTGCGGCTGTTTGTTCGATGATGGCAATGCGCAGCGGTCGCGCATTCGCTTGAGTTAACAGTCGATACGCTAGCATGGCGCCCGTCATGCCACCGCCGGAGATCACCACGTCAAACTGGGCTGTAGGGGTTGGTGAATGGCAGGTTTGGGGCATACAACAAATCCTAAGGAGTCACAGGAGCGGCTTGCGCCATCAAGGCTTCAATGGCGGCAATTTCTTTGGGCACAGTGTCGGTAAGATTCAGGTTGCCGTCTTTGATCACCAACAAATCATCTTCAATTCGCACCGCGATATCCCACCATTTTTCAGCGCACGGCGAACCGGCGGGGATATACAAGCCCGGTTCAATGGTGAGCACCATGCCTTCCACAAAAGGCCGCTCGCAGCCATCGAGTTTATAAGCGCCGACATCGTGCACATCAAGGCCAAGCCAGTGACCAAGGCCATGAATAAAATACTGTTTTGCCGCTTGTTGCTCGATTAGTTCCGGCAACTCGCCGTCTAAAATACCAAGTTCTAACAGGCCTTTGGTCAGCTCCAGCATGGCCGCCGCAAGCGTGTCTTTGCTGCTGTTGCCGGGTTTGACTACGGCGCACGCCGCGTATTGGGCGTTGAGCACCACTTGGTAAATCGCCGCTTGTTCGGCGCTAAATTTACCGCTGACTGGAAAGGTGCGCGTGATATCGGCGGCGTAGCCTTCCAGTTCACAACCGGCGTCAATTAGCACTAAATCGCCGGCGCGTAAGCGGTCTTGATTGTCGGTGTAATGCAAAATACAGCCATTTTCACCACCGCCCACTATGGTGTTGTAAGCCGGATACCGCGCGCCTTGCATGGCAAAATGCTGCAAAATAATGGCTTCAAGTTGATATTCAAACATGCCTGGGCGGCACTGCTGCATGGCGCTTAGATGCGCCTCCGCGCTGATTTTGCCCGCGCGCGCCATCACACTTTGTTCATGCGCATCTTTGATTAACCGCATCTCGCCCAGCAAAGGCCGCAGGTCACACAAACGGGTCGGGGCTACAAAACCTTTTTTCGGCGCGGCGCGAAGGTTCGCCAGCACTTGCTGCACTTGGCTTTCGACAAAAGCCTGTTCACCCAAGGCGTAATACAAGTGTGTTTGACCGTTGCAGGCATGGTGCAGCGCATCGTCCAGTTCGGTAAGTGACGCCGCAGGCAAACCAAACACTTGGCAGGCTTTATCAGGGCCAAAACGACGGCCTTGCCAGACTTCAGCGACAGGGTCTTTGTCGCGGCACAACAGCAGCTCTTTGGTGCTGCCATCCGCGCGTTTTTCTAAAATCAGCCAGGCTTCTGGCTCAGGAAAACCGGTTAAATACCAAAAGTCGCTGTGCTGGCGAAACGGGTAATCGGTGTCGCGACTGCGCAGCACTTCATGGTTTGCCGCCACCAACACAGTGGCATGGTCAGGAAGCTGCGCGAGGAGCTGCGCGCGACGGTTGGCAAAAATATCAGTCGATATCACCTAAATTCGCTCTCTGTTTCGTAAAGTTGAGATTGCCGGCTGCAATTGCAGACTATCGCAAAGCGACATCAATCTTGATGACGTCGATGAGTCTGCATGCGGTTGCCGCGCTATCGCTGCCGACTATTGGCCACGGGGCACTCAAGACCGACTTATACCACCGACATCAGGCCGCCGACATCAGGCAACAGACCTCTCGTCACCGACTCTGCGCCACGGCTTCGAAGCACCGGATTAATGCAACGTGCTGTTCGGCGCTTGTTCGCTAGTGAATTTCTGCCCGACTTCGTTAAAACACGTCATCACCAGCACGCGCACATGTTCGAGCACCAAAAAATAAGATTCTTCGTTATCGGCATCACTGCTGTCGTCTTGGGTATAGACGTCTAAGCGCGTGACTTCTGTCAGCTGCTCAATCGCTTCACGCACGTCGTCACTAAATACTGACAAGTTATGTTGTTGGATCGCAAAGCCGACTAAGAAGGATTGCGCCCACTCCACTAACGCTTCGAGACGCTCTGGCAGTGACTCGTCGTCGCTTGGCAACAACAAAGCAAAACTTAACTCTTCGTCGGCGATTTGCCGGGCTGTCTCGTCGATGAGTTCAACGATTGCGGCTTTCAGTTCCACGTTTACCGCTTGGCCATCGTTGAGAAAATCATGCAACACTGGCAACAACAAGCTGGCATCTTTATTCATACCGGCGCTGAGCATGCCGGCAATCAGACCATGCACTTCCGCGGCGGACGCCATCATGGCGTTTTGGTCGAGTTTGTTAGTCCAGTCGTCGTAGTCAAACAAGGCATGCTGTGGCATAAGAATTCCTGCTATAAGTCGTCGCGCTGGCCGGCAACACCCAGCGGAGCCAAGGTGCTGCGCACGTCGAAAAGTGCAGCACACGTCAAAAAAGATTCAGCGCACGTCGACGCGCCGTTGAAAACTTGTATGCTACCACCGCCTCTGCACGAGCGCCAAGCCTGTAACCACATGCCTTTGCTGACCGTTCACACCGGTTTGATGTAAGCAGCTTGTTAGTGCTGTTTATTTTTTCGGCAGACACATCGCGCCATTTGGCGTTCAACTGGACAGGCCGACAGACTGTGATACCTTTGTGCCTAGCTCTGTTTGCAAGGAAATTCTTATGTACCCGAAAGCACCAAAAGCCGACCCGAAAGCCAATGCCGCTAAAGCAAAAAGCAAACAATTGACCGTCGCGGTGCTCGGTCGGCATATGAAAATCTCCTGCCCTGCTGGCCAAGAAGAAAAGCTCGAAGCTGCATTAAAAGAATTAGAAACTCGTGTTGGCAATACCCGTTACCAACCTGGTGTGCATGGCGCTGAAGACGTGTTACTGATGATTGCGCTAAATTTGTGCAATGAGTTGCTTGAACTGAAAAACCCGGCAGTTTAGCCTTTGCTTTAGCCCTCGCGGTGGTATACTGCAAGGGTTCTCTGGGTTGTTCGTGCCCGGTTGATGTCCCTGAGCCGATAATTCTTTACATCAGGGATTCTTTTCCAGTGCTATTGTGCAAGCTCGGCTCGTACCGAGAAGCCTGCGGTGCTGACTGGCGTCCCGCCTTGAACCATGGGTTCAAGGGCTAACACTGGGTACGGCAATTCGGAGAACACTTCATATGCTGCAATGTATAAAATCCGCTTCTTCGCGCTGCTCCTTGCGCACTTTCGTTTATGTCAGCTAAATCACCCCAACGCCAGCAGCTGCGCCAGAGCATTCGCCGTGCGCGCCAACAACTGTCTCCGTTAGAGCAACAAAGCGCTGCCGAAACATTAGTAAAGGTCGTGCTCGCATCCCCAGAGGTGCAGCGCGCCGATAGCATCGCACTCTATCTTAGCAATGATGGCGAACTCGATACCCTGCCGCTGATCCATGCCTTATGGCAACAAGGCAAGCAAGTAGCGCTGCCGGTACTTCATCTATTTACAGCGGGGCATTTATTGTTCCAGCGTTTTAGCGCCGATACGCCGCTGCGGCCCAATAAATACGGCATCGCTGAGCCTGTGCCAAATATCCAACAATTAATGCTGTTGTCTCAGTTGGACCTGATCTGTCTGCCGTTGGTTGCCTTTGATGATGCGGGGCATCGCCTTGGCATGGGCGGCGGTTTTTACGACCGGACGCTAGCAAACCTGGCAAACTTGCCAACTGCGCCACAATTAGTCGGTTTGGCGCATGACTGCCAGCAAGTCAATGCGGTGCCGATTGAAGCATGGGATGTGCCGCTGCCGATTATTGCCACGCCAAGTCGCATCTGGCGTTTTTAATCGTTTGGGTCGGCCAGATCAGAGCAAAATGCCCAGACTGTGGCGCTGTGCTTGGCTACTCTGTGCCTGAACAATTGCTGAATTTTTACAGGCTTTTAGGTCTGTCACTATACCGCACGACTGATTTTGGTATACTCGGATTTCCTCGGTCACCTTATGGTTTATATGGAAATCTTTATTCTCGTTTTTTTAGTGCTGCTTAATGGCTTGTTCGCCATGTCGGAAATTTCGATCGTAACGGCACGTAAATCCCGCTTAACTGCACTTGCCCACAATGGTCGCAAATCGGCAGCGATTGCGTTAAAACTCGCGGAAGACCCCACTCAGTTTTTATCAACCGTTCAAATTGGTATCACCTCGATTGGTCTGCTGAACGGTATCTTTGGTGAAGCTGTGCTGGCAGGGCCTTTTGCAATTTGGCTGCAAAGTGTTGGCGTGCCTGAGCATTTCGCCAGCATCTTCTCTACGGGTTTAGTGGTTGTGACGGTAACGTACGTGTCAATTGTCGTTGGCGAATTGGTGCCTAAACGTATCGGCCAAATCAGTGCTGAAACTATCGCCTGTATTATGGCTAAACCTATGTTGCTATTAGCCACAATCACTCGGCCGTTTGTCTGGTTATTGTCTGGTTCTACCCATGGTTTGATGAAACTGTTTGGTTTTGCGCACAGCAACGAATCCAACGTGACCCACGAAGATATTCAAGCGCTGTTGCAAGAGGGGTCAAGCTCAGGCGTGATTGAACACACAGAACACACCATGGTGAAAAACGTGTTTCGTTTAGACGAGCGCACCATTTCATCCTTGATGGTGCCACGTTCCGACATCGTGTTTTTAGACATTGAATTGTCTGTCGAAGAAAACCTGCACCGAGTGATGCAATCACCGCATTCACGTTTCCCGGTCTGTGAAGGCCATGCCGACGAACTTATCGGTGTGGTGTCCGCGAAACAAATGCTAGCGCAATCAGTCGCAGGCAAATTAACCGACCTGCGCAGTTTGGCGCAACCATGTAATTTCGTACCGGACAGTTTAACCGGCATGGAATTGCTGGAGCATTTCCGCTCCACTGGCAGCCAAATGGTATTTGTCGTCGACGAATACGGCGACCTCAAAGGCTTAGTGACACTGCAAGACTTGATGGAAGCTTTAACTGGTGAATTCAAAGAAGCGGATGCCCACGATGATGATCTGATGATAGTGCAACGCGACGACGGCTCTTACTTATTAGACGGCTTGTTGCCGATCATCGATTTGAAAGACTGTTTAGGGATCAGCAAGTTACCGGAAGAAGATTCCAAGAGTTATCAAACGCTGAACGGCCTGTTTATGTTGTTGCTCGGCAAAATCCCTGCCACCGCCGACAAAGTCGAACTGAATCAGTGGGTGTTGGAAATCGTCGACATGGACGGTAAACGTATCGACAAAGTGTTGGCGCAACGTATTGTCAGCACCGAAGACGACGAAACACCGTCGGAGCTGGCTGACTAACTAGCCACCAGTTACCGCCTCGCAGCGACTCTTAGTCGCAACCACACAGCCGCATTTATGCGGCTGTGACGTTTTTGTGATAGGCTCCAACGATTTTTAACCTCTAGATGGCACTAGCCTCACCTTTTTATCACAGGAACACACTGATGAAGTTAACCACTTGGCTCACTTTGAGTTCTGCCGTGCTCATCGGCGCTTGCAGCAACTCAACCCAGCCACCAGCAACCCAGGCCGCCAGCACAGCTGCGGCGGCAGTAACCACGCCCCAACCAGCCAAATATGCCAGCGAACAACGGATCGCCGCCCATATGACGTTTTTGGCGGACGACGCACTGGAAGGCCGTGATACAGGTAGCCAAGGTCATTTGATTGCCAGTCAGTACATTGCGAGCAATTTCCAACAACTAGGCTTAAAACCAGCGGCTGCCAACGGCCAGTATTTCCAGCCAGTGCCATTGATTAAAAGTTTATTGGTGCAAACTAGCCCAGAATTTAGTTTTGAATTGGATGGCAAAGCCACGAAGTTAGCCTACCCCAAACAGTTCACCACCAGCCCTTCAAACCACCAAGGTAAAGTCAGCGTTAAAGACGCTGAATTGGTATTTGTCGGTTATGGCATGGTGTCGAAAGAGTTTGGCATCGATGATTATCAAGGCCTTGATGTCAAAGGAAAGATCGTGGTGATGTTGCCTGGCCGCCACCACAAATTACCGTCTGAAGAAGCCGCCCATTTAGGCGCCTTAAAAGCCAAAATCGCCGCTGAAAAAGGCGCTATTGGCATCATTACTATTAATACGCCGATCGAAGAAAAAACCCGCCCTTACAGCAATAGCCTGTTGTATCTGCACCAACCGCGGATCCGTTGGGTGCATGCCGATGGTCACGCTGAAGGCGATTACCCGACATTAAAAGTGTCCGCGTATTTGGACATTGAACCAGCCAAAGCGTTGTTTGCTAAAGCCCCAGTGAAGCTTACCGACATTTATGCGCAGCTGGAGAAAAAACAAAGCCCAGCCGGTTTTGTGCTGCCTGGCAAAGTAAACTTTGCGCGTGAATCAACCCAAAGCCATATTCAAAGCCAAAACGTGGCGGCGGTATTGGAAGGCTCTGATCCAACGCTAAAAGATGAATATATTGTCGTCACTGCCCACTCTGACCATATCGGCGTTGGCGTGGATATGCGCAGCAAAGATCGCATTAACAATGGCTTGATGGACAACGCCGCCGGTGTCGCCATTATGCTAGAAACCGCCCGTTTGTTTAGCGAAAACGCGGTCAAACCAAAACGTTCGGTATTGTTTGTGGCTGTAACAGGTGAAGAAAAAGGCCTGTTGGGTGCTGACTATTTCGCCAATAATCCAGTGCGTCCAATCGAAAAACTGGTTGGCAACGTCAACATAGATATGCCAGTGCTGTTATACCCATTTGCCGACTTAGTGGCCTTTGGCGCCAACCACTCGACCTTGGGTGAAACTGTGGCCCGTGCTGCTGGCCAATACGGTATCAAAGTCAGCCCAGATCCAATGCCTGAACAAGCCATTTTCACCCGTTCCGATCACTACACGCTGGTGAAAAAAGGCGTGCCGGCGGTGTTTTTAATGACTGGCTTTACTTCACAAGATCCAAAAGAAAAAGGCAGTGACGTGTGGCACAAATTCTTTGCCAAAAACTATCACAAGCCGACGGATGATGTAGCTGGCCTTGCCAAAGAATACGGCAAAATTCGCTACGACATGGGCGCCTTGTTCGCCGATATCAACTTCGCGATTGGCATGGATATCGCCAACGCCACTGAGCGGCCCATGTGGAAAAAAGACTCGTTCTTTGGCAAGTTGCTGGGGCAAGACTACAACACGCAAAAATAATCTGTGTGGTGAGCAAAAGGCGCCTTGTGGCGCCTTTTTTATTGTTCAAGCTGATGGGTGAGTCGATCGCTACACGCGCTGTTTCGCACGCGACAGCTACCACTCGACAACTACCACTCGACAGCTACCACTCAACAACTATCGCTTGGCCGCCAAACACTGCGGGCTTTGCCGATAGGTCTCAGGCGCTGTCGGGTCAAAGCCATCGGTTAAGGTACACAAAAAAGTCACCAGATCATTGACTTCTTCCGGCGTTAAGCGCGGGTTGCCATTGGGTGTAGGGGTAAACGGATTGCGGTTTGCCACTATGTTGGCGTGATATTCAGAGGGTAAATCATTGTATTGATTATCCGCAGCACCTTGCGCAGTTTTATAGATTTGCGCCGGTTGCACATCTCTTAAGATATAAAACCGCACAACATCAGCGAGTTGATGATAAATCCCGTTATGAAAATAACTTTTGCGCACCGCCACATTACGAAGTGGTGCCGCGCGAAATGCCCCACATAAGGTTGGGTCTAACAACGAATCGGTGCGAAACGGCCCACAAAAACCTAAATCATAAAACTCGTGCTGACTGGTTGCGATCAAGGCACCGTTGCGAAGACTGGCGACACCCAGTTTATCCAGCGCACTGCCGGCTGTAGTGTCGTTGTTGTAGACGATGTTGAAATTGCGCGGCACCGCCAACACGCGATAACTCAGATCGCTAAAGAGTTGCGGACTGTCAACCGACAAGCCGGTGGAATCATGACAGCCTCGACACGCCCCTTTGGTGCCGTCGTTAAACAGCGCCTGACCATTGGCCTCTTGGGCGGTAAAACTCGCCGTACCTGCGGTTACTGCATCAAACTTGCTGTTAAATGGCACAAACGAGCGATCTTCGGTTTCGAACGTGCCGATCGCATCCGCCACGTTTTCAAGCACAGTCACGGCATTGCTGGTGCCCGATAAATTACCGTACACCTGGCGGTACAAGGTGGCTTGTGGCAGCTGAAGCAAAGTGCGCAGCACCGAAGCGGCGTCCGTGTGCGCCATTTCAAATGGCGACAACAAAGGGCCTGCCGCTTGTGTGGTGATCAGCGCCGCGCGGCCATCCCACAATTGCCCGCGCCGAGGAGTGCCTAATTTACCGTTGGCGATGTTATCGACTGTACCTTGCTGGTTAGTCACGCCTAAAAAGCCAAAGCGTGGGATCAACGCCGAATAAGTTGCCGACGGTGTGTTGCGAAAGCCGCTGTGCTGCATTGTGCTGCCACCCACTTCGGTGGAACTGCTGACGGCTGACGCATAACGATTGGCCGGTTGGTGACAAGTCGCACAGGACTGCACACCACTGGCTGATAGCGCTTTACTGAAAAACAACTGCTGGCCAAGCTGAGCTTTGGCACTCAGTGCCGCGGCGGTCAGCGGCAAACTAATCGTTTGAATGACGGTGCTTTGTTGCCAATTGAAGCTCACCTGAACCCTGTCCGGTCCAGCACAACCTTTTGCTAAATAGGCTTGTGATACTTGATGGCCATCAATGATCGGCGCTTCCAACCATTGTGCTTGACCTTGCTCACTGCAGCTGGAAGTAAATTGCAGCGTGGGTATGCTGCCGCTCCAGACGCTGCCATCGTTTTTGAACAAACTCACGGTAAGCACATTGATGCTGTCGTTGGCACTTTGCGGCAACAGCCAGCCCATTTTTAGCACGGGCGCTGGTTCTACCGGTGTTGTGGTGGTGCCTCCGGAACCTGAACCGCTAGAGCCTCCGGTGCCTGTTGAGCCCGTCCCTCCTGTACCTGTTCCGCCTGTGGCTCCCGTTGCAGTGCTTGCCTCGCTGCTGCTGTCACCACCCCCACAGCCGCCTAACATCAGTATCAAAGGCAGCACCCAGCAAAATTTTCTGTTCATGTACATCACTCCTATCACCTGCTGAGTTTTATGCTATGCCTGAATTTTGTTCATGCAAGCGGTTTTACCCGACATTTACGCACGAGGGCTCTAGCGTAAATCTTTGGTAAAGAGGTGATTTTTCAGTAGCGTTTTACTTCGTTCCTATCAGCAGGGACAACGTACGTCACATTTTAATAATTTAATGTCTGCTCATATGTCACTAGAACAGGTCATTTCTATAACTTTTTGTTATCAATTCTTTATGTTCCGATAATGCAATTTTTTTCAACTGTGGCTATGGTTATGGAGTGTGTCAGTTATTGAAATTCATATTCCTTATTATTCAATAACTTAACTTTACTGGAACACTGAAGTTGCCCCTTCGGACACTCAACCACAAGGATGTAGGACCATGAAGTTCTTCTATAACCTCAAGTTCAGTCACAAAATGATGTTGTTAGGTTTGTTGATGCTTGTCACGATAGGCGCACCAACCTGGCATTTGCAAAAGCGCTTGCTCGAAGCCGTCGAATTTACTGAACTTGAAGTGGCGGGTATGCCGATGGCGGACCAAAGCTTGCAACTGCTTGCCTTGGTGCAACAGCACAGAGGATTTAGTAATTTTGTGCTGCAAGGTGCATCCGCTAATGAAATAAACGAGGTCGCAGCCCAAATTGACGCGCAGTTGCAGCAATTGCAATCCCCCGCCAACAGCTTAAGCCATCATGTCGAAAGCCAATCCAAATTAGATACTATTGCCAAACAATGGCGCGCCTTGCACCTGGCTGTAGAAGGCCGACAAATCGACACTGAACAGTCGTTTGAGCAACATTCTCAGCTGACTTCGAACATTCTTGGCTTGATGCCGGTGTTGCTGGAAGATACAGGGTTAGCGTTTGATCCAACCCCTGCGAGCTACCATTTGATCATTGCAGCGTATCAAGACGCACCAAGGTTAATTGAAGCTATTGCCAGGCTACGGGGCGCTAGTTTGTTGTGTTGGATGCACATAAACGCGCCGAAGATTCCGACGGTTTGTTTGCTCACCAACAACGTCTGCAGTTGTATTTAAATACCTATCAACAAGCATTAGCCGATTTGTCGAATCATTTAGACAGTGCCTATCAACTGGAAGCGGATGCGTTTACCCAGACACACCAGCAACAGCAACAACTCAAACAAGCGCTCGACAACTACGTACAACTCGCACAACAACTGTTAAATAATCCAAGTGTCGATAGCCGAGTGTTTGATGAAAAATCAATTCAATTGCTCGACCAATATATTCAGTTGAATCAATCGTTTTCGCCTTTATTGCTCAAATTGTTGCAACAAAGACTGAGTGCCGACCGCGCCACCTTGTACCAAGTACTAGGACAAGGGTTGGTGCTGTTGCTAGCCATGCTATTGATCTCCTATTTGTTAGTAAAAAACCTCACTCGCAGCATAGAGCAAGCCGTCGCAACGGCAAAAGCCATCACCTCCAGTCAGTTCAACGTCGCGACAGCGTCCAAACAATCTGACGAGACAGGCCAACTGATCAACGCCCTGTTTCAAATGAATGGCACCTTGCAACAAGCTGCATTGATGGCCAAAGAGCTGCACGAACGCAGCCTCGCCGACGCCGAAAAAGCCCGCCAAGATGCAATCAAAGCCGAAGAAGATACCCGCGTACGGCAAGCCCTGGATGGAGCGTCAACTTGCGTGACAATCGCCAATACCCAAGGCCAGATCATTTACTTAAACAAGGCGGTACAGCAAATGTTGTATGCGGTGGAAATGCGTCTAAAAAGCGTACTGCCGCAATTTGATGCTAACGCAATGCTTGGCCAACATATGGATTTATTTCCGCTGCAGTTCGTGGAGCGCAACCAACAAGGCGATCAGGTGACCTGTAATGTGGCCATTGCTGGATTACATCTGCGCTTGCAACAATCGACCATTCGCAACGCGGCCAACGAGGTGATCGGGTATGTCACAGAGTGGCTCAATCGTACCGCAGAGGTCGATGCCGAAATTGAAATTGCCGGTATTGTCAGCGCTGCCAAAGCAGGACAATTCGACCAACGCGCCAATCCAGTTGGACGCAGTGGTTTCTTGCATCGTATGTCAAATGAAATCAACGATTTACTAGATGTATCTGAGCAAAGCTTGAGTGATATTAGCCGAGTGCTGCAAGCGATTGCGCATGGCGACTTAACCCAACGCGTGGAGCGGCAATATCAAGGTACCTTTGAAGAACTGAAAAATGGCTGCCATCAAACCGCCGAAAAGCTAAGTTTGATGCTAACGGAAATCGCCGAAGTCTCTGGGCAAATCAACACCGCAGCCAGTGAAATCAGTCGTGGAAACACAGACTTATCGGTTCGCACCGAGCAGCAAGCTTCCAATCTTGAAGAAACGGCCTCGAGCATGGAGCAGCTAACACAAACGGTGCGGCAAAATTCCAACAGTGCCAGTCAGGCTAGCAGCCTGGCAACGGCGGCCCGCGAAGTCGCAGAACAAGGCGGCAACATGATTGAAGAAGTCGTCCGCACTATGCAGGCGATCAATCAATCTGCGCAACAAATTGCCGACATTATCAGCGTGATGGACGGCATCGCCTTCCAGACCAATATCTTAGCGCTCAATGCCGCGGTTGAAGCGGCACGCGCTGGTGAACAAGGTCGCGGTTTTGCCGTGGTCGCCGCAGAAGTAAGGTCTTTAGCCCAGCGCTCAGCCAACTCAGCCAAAGATATCAAAACTCTGATCTCAGCTTCGGTGCAACGGATCCATGCCGGAAACCAACAAGTTGAACAGTCAGGCAGTACCATGCAGCAAATAGTTAAATCAATCCGCAGTGTCGAACAGCTGATGCGCGATATCGCCAATGCTTCGGTTGAGCAAACGGCGGGTCTGGATGAAATCAGCCGAGCGGTCACACAGATGGATGAAATGACCCAACAAAATGCCGCCTTGGTGGAAGAGGCGGCGGCGGCAGCAGAAAGTCTACTGCAACAATCCAGTCAGTTGGATACTCAAGTTGGCCGTTTTACCCTGCGTGAGGACCAAGCGCAAACGCACGCTCTCCCCCAGCGCATCGCGCCTAAGACTGCGCGTTCGACACCGCGGGTGCTGCGCGACCAACAAGACACTTGGCAAAGCTATTAGCAAATCGCTAAGCTGCAGCATGGACTGGGAGTGAGAAGTGCCAATGCTGCGGATGATCGGGTTAATGCTGTTAACAAGCGGCTCTGTTGCTGCGGCCACGCAACGTATCACGCTCCACAACGGTGATGTGCTGACGATGGACTGTCAGCGCATATCAAGCAGTCAGCAGCGTTGCCAACATCCCGTGCTTGGCACTGTGCTGCTAGACGACCATCAAGTGCAATCCACCAAGTCCATTGACGCCCCCCCACCAGCAACTGCCGCTATGCCAGCCCCTGCGTCGCCATGGCATGTACAACTGGATGTCAGCGCCAATGCAAGGCGTGGCATTAAACGCAGCAATACCTTAACTTTGCACAGCGATCTGAAATACCAGACGCATCAATGGCGTTATTCGCTGGATACGCGGTTTGACCTCGAAGACAAGGACAGCACCCGCAAAACGCATAAGTATCAGCTCACACCTGCCGTCGACTGGTTCTTTACCCCAAGTTGGTTTTGGCGCAATGAAATTGAATACCAATACGACTTCCTGGCCAGTGACTACCAGAACTGGGATCTTAGCAGCGGCCCGGGTTGGCGCTGGTGGCATCAAGACAATGACAACTATGCAGAAACGATGGTCAGTGTTGGCTTAAAACAAGCTTGGTTCCGTGATGAAGATCCGCTGTATCGTGGCCTGTTTGGCGACGATCCGGTACTTAGTTATCAATTTATCGCCTTGGATTGGGATTTGCAGCGAGAGCTATTTTCGCAAGTCTCTGTCTATGGCAAAGGACGTTGGTTGCAATTGACCAATCAGCCGCAAAGCATCATTGATTTTGATTATGAAGCGAGCAATGAATTAGGCGTCCGTTACCAACTCAGCGATGCCATTCGGCTCAGTTGGAGTTGGTATTATCAGCGCACACAACTGCGCATCGTATTACCAAATATCCCAGAATATTCCATCGGTTTAAACGACTCGCGCCAGCAACTAGCCATCGGCGTTGACTATTAATTATCGTTGACTATTAATTATCGTTGACTATTAATCATCGTTGACTAAGAGTCGTGCACGGACGCCTAACCTGCCGCTGGTTCGGCAACCATGCACGAACAGATGAAAAGCTAGTCGCACTAACACAAAACGCGCTTTATCGCGCGTTTTGTTTGATGGAAAACCCTGTTAATCCGAGGAGGATTATCGCGGCGATTTCCGCAAATGTACCGTCACTTCTTCCCGGTCGTGGAACAGATGCTTGGCTTGAAACTCCACCGACAAATTGGCGCTGGCAAAGCGTTCACGCATATCACCGAGCACTTCTTGCACTGTTTCGTAGCGTTTTTTCATCGGCAGTTTCAAGTTGAAGATGATTTCTTGGCAATCACCGGCAATTAACCAATCACACATCAAAGGCCCGACACGCTGCGGCTTTTCAATCATGTCGCAGACCAGCCAATAGACGTTTTTCCGATCTGGGCGGTATTTAAAACCGTCAACCATCAAGTGACGTACTTGCCCGGTTTCCATCAAACTGTCCGCCATAGCGCCATTATCAATGGAGGTGACAAACATACTGCGTTTAACCAGCTGATAGGTCCAGCCACCTGGGCAGGCGCCTAAATCGACAGCATTCATTCCCGAGGCAAGACGAGTGTCCCATTGATGCTTGGGAATAAATTCTAAAAACGCCTCTTCGAGTTTTAACGTGCTGCGACTTGGCGCTTCCGCTGGGAACTTTAAGCGGCGAATACCGTTTTCAAGCGGACTGTTATTATCTGGGTAAGAAATGCCCACCAAAGCTTCTTTGCCTGTTCGCAAAAACACATGCAGTACTGGCGCCTTCAAATTTTCTTTTGGCAACATCACGCTGGCTTGGCGCAAGGTTTGGCGCAGTGGCACCGTCAGTTTGCGCGCGAGCGTCGATAATTCTTTGCCATCATTGGTGTCAGGGTATTCGACCCGCACTTCACCTAAGCCTTCGATTTCATGCTCGATCACTTGGCAAACCACTGGATTGACGCGATCGCCGGCCGGTAGTTCTAACCAGTCGCCAAGCAGCAACACCCATTGCCGAATAAAAATCAGCTCATGGAACGGTTGCTTGCGGAAAAATGTTTTTAGGGCGTCTGCATCGTAGGATTCAAACACCACAAAACCGCTGTCGTTGGTTAACTTGGTGTAGCCAAACACATTGTGCTGCGCGGCTTTGTCTTGGATCTCAGCCGCTGCGTCTTTTTCAAAGCCGGCGCGACAATACAACAAGAGTTGTTTCATGTTATTTCCTGATAAATGGCACGGCACCAAGCAACAGCCAACAGCCCAACAAGGTCTGCCCGCCCACTGGCGCCAATGCCCGAACATGCAGCGGCAACTCAAACAAGCCCGCCCACACGGTATAAACAAACAGCCACAATCCCAGTTGCAGCAATATGATCACGCTTTTCAAGTAGCGCTGTTGCCACGGCAACAAGGGGTTTCCCCACAGCCCGATGGCCGCCAGACCCAGAATTAACAGGGCGTGTAGCGCTAACATTGCAGTACTAGATAACAAAGCACTAAAGGGTGCCGTATCCATATGCAATTGAAAATAATGCGAAATGGCTGCGGACATGCCAACGACCAAAGCACCATAAAATGCCGCCAACGCAAAATTAACTCGCCAAAACATCAGTCTCTCCTGCTGCCAATGTCTGTTGCATAAACGTCTTAGTTGCCACAGCCAGCTCGGTATAGACATCGTGCGGTAGCGATTTTGGCCGCACGAAGTCATGATTACACCCTTGGATATCTAGCACCTGTAGCCGCGCTGTCACAGCGGCCAGATGCCGGCGAATATCTGCGCCAGAGCCAAATGCATCGCGATCGCCTTGCAGCAGCAGGACGGGTCTCGCGATCTGTGGCCAAAACTCTGTACGTGCTAACAGCTGCTTGCGCAGAGTCTCGCCGCCTTTTTCTCGCGCCGCGGCAGGGCAATACGGATAACCAAAAACAATGCCGCCTTTAGGCTGTGCAGGCCAGGTGGCAAAACGCTCTGGCTGTGCCAGTAATTGGCTGAACAAACGCCCGCCCATCGACTTGCCGGCTAAAAACCATGGCGCAGCTGACGGCAGCAGTAACTCGGGCAAACGCTGCGTCAATTCATCGAGTAACAAGGATAACTTTGGCGGCGGTCTTTTTTGGCCTTGTCGCACCAATTCCATATAGGCCAAATTGATGGCGACACTGGCAATCCCCTGCTCGGCTAAAGCAGGTTGTAATTTTTGGAAAAATTCACTTTGCACCGGCGCCCCCGCCCCATGCAATAACACACAATGAGCAAGCAGCGGCGCCTTAGCCGCCATCTGAATAACCGGACTCGGCATTATTCAGCAACAGCGATATTAAATTGCTGCTCGGCAAACGCTTCTTGCTCGCGCGCCACTAATTCAAGCATCCATTGCCGAAACGCCGCAATTTTACCTAGTTCGATCTGGTTATCGCGACACACCAAATAATAGGCGTCTTTACTTTGCAGCACGTGGTTAAACGGCACTATCAACCGGCCTGAACTGATATCAGGCCGTGCTAACACGTTGTGCGCCAGCGCCACGCCCTGGCCGTGGATCGCCGCCTGCAACACCATCGCCGTGTGGCTAAAAATAGGGCCTTGGTTAACGTTAAAGTGCTTAAACCCTTGCGAGGTAAACCAGGCTTTCCACGCATCGCGGTTGCCATCGTGCAACAGCGTGTGGAAGCGCAGATCTGCTGCTTCATTTAATGGTTTGGCACTTTTTAACAATAAAGGCGAACAAACTGGTACTAGATACTCGGTATGCAACTTGTCGGCATGTAAATTGCGCCAGCTACCACGACCGTAATAGATGGCGACATCAACATCATCAGTCAACGATCCTTCTTCAAAGTCGACTGCGCGGATCCGTACGTCGATGTCTGGATTGATGTCACTAAATAAACTCAGGCGAGGTACCAACCATTGGATGGCAAAACTTGGCGGCAAGCTGACCGTCAACGCCCCTTTGGCACCGCGAGCCAGCAGTTTTTCGGTCGCTTCATACAGCTGCAAGAAAATATCTTTGATTTCAAGAAAATAGCTTTGGCCTTCTTCGGTCAGTAACAAAGACCGATTCTTGCGCATAAACAACTTCAGACCTAAATGATCTTCCAGCGCTTTGATTTGATGGCTAATAGCCGCCTGCGTTACAAACATCTCCTCGGCCGCCTTAGTAAAACTAAGATGCCGAGCAGCGGTTTCAAACGCTTTTAATGCATTTAATGGCGGCAGACGACGGGCCATGCAAATTTCCTTCTAACTCAAAACCTTAGGCTTTTGGAGCAACAGGCACATAACCTTCGATTTGCACGTCAGCACCTTCGAATAAGAATTGCTGCATTTGCTCTTCTAAAAACTTACGGTGCTCTGGGTTCATCATGTTCAACTTTTTCTCGTTGATTAACATGGTTTGTTTGGCTTGCCACAACGCAAAGGCTTCTTTGCTGATGTTATCGAAAATCTTTTGGCCTAATTCACCTTGGATCAGTTTGAAATCCAAACCTGGCGCTGTTTTTTTCAGGTGCTGACAATAAACTTCGCGTGCCATATGAGCCTCAATTGAATGCAAATTCACTATGTAAAACGGGTAAAAGCGGCATTGTAAACCATTTTATCGCGATCTGGCGGATTGGTTTTTGCTACCACATCGTCAAGCAAGCATCAGCCAACGCGCCAATGCAACAAGCTCGCTTAGTTTTATCACGTTAAATTGCTCGATAAATAGCTACGCAGTGGTGCTGGTAATCCAAGGTCATCCAGCGCATGCACTGCTTGCCACCGTCCAGCATCGCTTGCCGCTTCACGCACTTCAGACATTTGCCACACGCTGGCATTGAGCTTGTAGTGGCTAAATTGGTGACTAAATCTGCCGTGTAGCGTCGCACCAACAGGTGGCTGTGCTACTTCTGGCAGGCACCATAGCGCGGCCCAAATGCCAGGTGCAGGACGTTTTTCGAGATAAATTTCGTTGGCACTTCGCCACAATAAGAAATGCCCTTCTTTGGTTGGGATCAACTTCTTAGGTTTTGGGTTGGGATACCTTTCCAGCTGATTTTTAGCCAGCGCCACGCAATCATTGGCTAATGGGCACACATCACACGACGGTGTGCGCGGCTTGCAAATGGTTGCGCCTAAATCCAGCAAGCCTTGGGCGAAACGGCGATTCTGCTGGGTTGGCGTTACCTCGTGGGCGAGCTGCCACAATTTCTTTTCTAAAGCTGTGGAATTTGGCACTCCATCAAGGGCGAACAGCCGACAAAATAACCGCCGGACGTTGCCATCGACGATGGGGCCGTATTGGTCATATGCAAACGACATAATGGCGCCAGCTGTGTAGCGACCAACGCCAGGGATAGCCAGCAAATCGTTTAAACTGGTCGGAAAAGCACCAAGCGCAGCAACATGTTTTGCGGCTTTGTGCAAATTACGCGCTCTGGCGTAATAACCGAGGCCCTGCCAATGTTGCATCACACTGTCTTCATCTGCCGCCGCCAGCGCTTCAACCGTTGGAAATGACTGCATCCAGCGCTCAAAATATGGGATGACGGTCGCCACTTGGGTTTGCTGCAACATCAACTCACTCACCAACACCTTATAAGGCGTCACCTGCTGCTGCCAAGGCAGTTGATGCCGGCCATGTTGTTGTTGCCACGTAATAATTTTTTCAGAAAGTGCGGTTGTCATCAGGTTCGGACTATCAAACTACAAAGGGCTAGTGTAACCAGTTCAAGTCATGCGGCCAATCAACACGCGACAACTCGCGGTGCTTCGTGGCCCGGTGTCGTCAGTTTGCTTGAGTAAGCGGCGCTAAAAACGCATAATAGCCGCCCATTTTTTGAGGAAGCTGATATGACAGACCAAGCGCCAATCGATTCGAACCTGCCAGATGCTGAGTTAGACGACAATCAAGAGCCACGCCACTTGCGCCGCATCCGTAGTTTTGTATTGCGCGAAGGCCGTCTAACCAAAGGCCAACAACGCAGCCTCGAATTGTTCTGGCCTGTGCTGGGTCTGGAATATCAAACTGAGCTTTACGATTTAAATCAAGTGTTTGGCCGCGACGCGCACAAGGTACTTGAGATTGGTTTTGGCATGGGCAAATCGCTGGTCGAAATGGCCAAAGCGGCACCTGAAAAAGACTTTATCGGCATTGAAGTGCACAAACCGGGCGTTGGCGCCTGTTTAGGCGACGCCGAAGACGCGGGGATCAACAACCTGCGCTTGTTTGAACATGATGCAGTGGAAGTACTGCGCGATTGTATCGCTGACGCGTCGATTGACACGATCCAGCTGTTTTTCCCAGATCCATGGCATAAAAAACGTCATCACAAACGCCGTATCGTGCAAAGTGACTTCGTGCAGATGCTGCGGCAAAAACTCAAAATCGGCGGCGTGTTCCATATGGCAACCGATTGGGAAAACTACGCGGAGCACATGCTGGAAGTGATGTCGGCTGCCGAAGGTTTCGCCAACCTTGCAACCGATAATCAATACGTGCCACGCCCAGATCATCGACCACTGACCAAATTTGAAAACCGTGGCGTCAAGTTAGGCCACGGCGTGTGGGATTTAATGTTTAAGCGGACTGCCTAATGTTATTCCCGCAAAGCCAGTTGCTGCTGCGCAACATTAATGACTTACCAGGCAAACTGCTGTTGGTTGAACCGATGGCAGATACGCTAGCCGCAGAGTTATTGCGGCAAGATTTTGATATCACAGTATTTTGTACCGATGCCGCCGTCGCCAACAGTTGGCATAAAGCGCAAGTGCACCTAGCTGAGCACCTCCAGTTGCCCGCCGCCAGCACATTTGATGGCGTGGTTATTTTTTACCCGAAAAGTAAAGAGCAGCTGCCTGAACTACTGGCCGAGATCAAGCCCTATATCACAGCGACCACAGAAGTGTATTTGGTTGGGGATAACAAAGGCGGCATTAAAAGTCTGCCAAATCAAGCGGAAAAACTGGGCTTACATGCGCATAAACTGGATAACGCCAAACACTGTTTGTGGTTTGCGTTATCGGGTTTGGCCGATGTGACCTTGCCAACGCCACAACTCAAAGCGTTTCAATGGGATGTGTTGGGCCGCCCTCTAACCTTGTTTTCACGCCCAGGCGTTTTTAACCACGGCCGGCTTGACCAAGGCACCGCCTTGTTATTGTCGCAGCTTGGTTTTTTAGCTGATGTAGGCTCAGCGCGAGTGTTGGATTTTGCCTGTGGCGCCGGCGTTATTGGTCTTTATGCCAAGACGTTAAACGCTAAATTGCAATTAACTGCCAGCGACATTTGTGCTCTGTCAGTCGCAGCTACCAACGCTAGCCTCAAGCATGCCGGGTTCGACGTTCGAACCGTCTGCCAAGCCGGTATGCCAGAGGGTCGGTACGACCACATCGTCAGCAACCCACCATTTCACTCAGGTTTGAAGGTTGATTTGGCGATTGCCCATGAATTTTTTGCCAAAGCCAAACAAAGCCTGTCAGTCAATGGCAGTTTAACCTTGGTCGCCAATAGTCATCTGCCCTACCAAGAATGGCTGCAAGCTGAGTTTGGTAACGTCAAAGAATTAGCCCGCACCAATGCTTTTGTGGTCTGGCAAGCCATTCGGCGTAAATAGCTCCCCAGCAAAAAGCCGCTTTGAGCGGCTTTTTTATTGGTCAATTCAGTTAGTCATCTAAGCGGATTTGCCGCGGGCGAAACGCACCGAGATGTTCTTCGCGATGCCCAAACAACGCCGGCACTAAATACAATTCACCGTGATCGACCCAATAGATGGCATTTTGTTGGTAGCGTTTTGCTAATTCGAGTGCTCGGCGCTTATCACACAGCACTGCCCAGCTGCTTTCTTTAAAGGATAAATCAGGCGACGCGCCTATCAGCCGTCGATAAGGCCAACCATGTTGGTGTAGTTCGTTTTCGAACTCACAATCAAGGCGTAAATTTTGCGGTTGTAAACAGAGGGTACCAAGAGGGTTTTGCGCGCTAATAATGGCAAAACTGATGTCATCACCAAGTTCTTGATGGCACAAAAACACGCTGTGCTTATAGCATTCCCACAAATCCATAGGGGCTCCTGCAACAGTGTAAACCTAGGGGTGGATCGTCAATAAACGCCTGCCGATATTAGTCTCAAACGAAGGCGTCTGCCAAGCAGACCAGCGATTAACTTTTTCGAAGGGAGTTTGCTTAATTACCGGAAAGTGCATAACATCATAGAAGATCAATATCTTGCGTTAGCACATAGAAATTTCCGATCTGAATTCTGATTTTGCAGGTAGCAGCAATTTATGGCGTCGATTTTAAGGACTACGTCAATCAAAAGTGCACTCAGCTGGGTAGTCATGCTGATATGCAGCGTCACATTGTTAGCGTCATTAACGATTTCGACCATCCAAGATATTGGCTTTCAGAAGAAAAAACTGCTCGATCAGCTACAGGCTTATACCAATATCATCGCCTTTAACTCAGTTGCCGGTATTCTCGTTGATGATGCAGAAATGGAAGATAACCGCCTGAAGTCTTTTTCCGCGGTAGAAATTCTGTACAACATTCATATCTACAAATTGTCACCTGAAAACAACCAACTTAGCTTCTTCTCAAGTTACAACCGCAAAGATATAGGCCCGCACCCAACGCAATTTGCTCGCGTCGCGAATTTGACGCAGCCACTCGCAGAAGGTGATGTGGTTGAAATTAGTAAACCGGTGGAATTCGATGGCAAAGTGATCGGCTACATCTATATTCGCGCCGGCATGGACGAACTATCCAGTTATGTACAAAGTCGGCTGTTATTTGACTTACTGATCGCATGTATTGCGTTGATTTGCGCATACTTTGTCAGTCGACACTTGCAACGACGCTTCACAGCGCCGATTGAAACACTACTCTCTGTCGTGCAAAAAGTGACCAAAGAAAAGAGTTATGCAGTGCGGATCCCTGAATCCGAAGTGCAAGAAATTCATGTACTTGGCCGCGCTATTAACGCGATGCTTGATCGTATCGAACAGCAGATCAACAAATTGCAGCAAGCCGAGACAGAAATAAGACAGTTAAACCAAGGCTTGGAACAAAAAATCAATGAGCGCACCCAAGCACTTAAAACATCCAACCAAGACTTACTTAACACGTTAGAAACCTTGCACCAATACCAAAATCAAATCGTCGAAACCGAAAAAATGGCCAGCTTAGGCCAAATGGTCGCAGGGGTCGCACACGAGGTTAATACGCCAATAGGTCTAGGTGTTACCGCATCAACCTTGATGCAGGACCGCCTCGCCGATATTCAGGTCGCCTTTGATGAGAAAAAACTAACGTCCAATCAGCTGCAACGCTTTTTAAGCGAAAGCAAAGAGAATTTGGGCATTATTTATCGGAATTTGGAACGCGCCGCCAGTTTGATCCGCAGCTTTAAACAAGTTGCCGTTGACCAAAGTAATGAGAATCGCCGGCAATTTAGCGTCGTGCAGCTCGTCAACGAAGTCTTGCTGTCGCTGCGCCCTAACCTGAAGAAAACCCAACACGAGGTGCTGGTCGAATGCGATGAAAAATTAGAAGTCGACTCCAAACCGGGGCCGCTTAACCAAATCCTGATCAACTTAATCATGAATAGTCTGATCCATGCCTTTGAAACTATAGAAAAAGGTCAGATCAAAATTCAAATCCGTGTCGAACAAAACCGTTGTTATGTGCATTATGAAGATAACGGCGCAGGCGTTCCCGAACATATCAAAAAACGTATTTTCGACCCCTTTGTCACGACCAAACGCGGCGAAGGTGGCAGCGGTCTTGGGATGCATTTGGTCTACAACTTAGTGACCCAAGCACTTAATGGCAAGATCGCGCTCGAGAGCACCTTGGGTGAAGGTGTGCGGATCGATTTTGACTTTCCTGTGATCGTCAAAAATAATTCGGCTGCCACCATTTGATTTTTGACGCACTCTCCCGATCGTTGTGAAAGTTTCATAGCGCATTTCCTTATTAACTATTTGTTCTGTCTTATAATCTTTTGCTCTTGACTTTTCGTATTACAGAAAAATACGAATGTTAACAAAACACTTGTTAACAAATTCCGAGAAAGCTATAATTTCGCTACGAATGACAACCAACTGTCATCGACTGCTGCGCTGACTGTGCAAAAAACAAACAACATTTACATAAGGTTCATCTGATGCAGACGCCTGTGATTTTGATCGTTGAAGACGAAGAAGTAACCCGCCTTAACTTGGTCAACCTGTTCAAAGGTGAAGGTTATGAAGTGCTTGAAGCTGTAAACGGCGACGAAATGAATCAGCAACTGACTGAAAACTCAGTCAACCTGATTGTAATGGATATCAACCTGCCAGGGAAAAACGGCCTGATCTTAGCGCGCGAACTGCGCCAGAAAGAAAACATCGGCTTGATCTTCTTGACCGGTCGCGACAGTGAAGTCGATCGTATTTTAGGTCTGGAAATTGGCGCAGATGATTATCTGACCAAGCCATTTAACCCACGTGAATTAACTATCCGCGCACGTAACTTGCTCAACCGCACTGTGTCACAACCTGTGGTGGAAGAGCATAAGAGCGTCGTGAAATTCAACGGTTGGACGCTGGATGAAAACAGCCGCAATCTGACTTCGCCTAAAGGCGTATCACGTCGGTTGCCAAAAGGCGAATACCGCGCATTGCGTTTGATGCTGGATACTCCGGGTAAAATCTTTACGCGTGAGCAGTTGATCCGCCATATGACAGGCCGTGAATTACGTCCAAATGACCGTACTGTTGACGTAACTATCCGTCGTATTCGTAAACACTTCGAATCAGATATCGAAAGCCCAGAGTTGATCAGCACCATCCACGGTGAAGGTTACCGCTTTGTTGGCAAACTGGAAAAATAATTCCGGGGCTTTTAGCCTAGCTGGCTAGACGTTAAAAAAAGCACCTGCGGGTAATGCCAGTCAGATAAGCTGACTGGCATTATTTTTTCGTGTCAATGAACTTGAAAAAGGCGAGCGGTGGCAACAAAAAAGCAGACCGTCAGCCGCAGGGATAGCGGATGACGAGCCTACATGGACGTATTTACGGCGTGTCTGCGTTTTGTTACCACTGCCGCTGTAGCCAGGCTTGCTAAGTATTTGCATTAAAAACGCTTAACTGACTGGCATTACACCTGCGGGGTGCCTTTTTATTTCGATAACAATCAGCGACTTTGCTGGTTATGCATCAGCATATTCATTGACGTAGTCCTGCAACAGTTGCAAGTGGCGCTCAATAGTCAGGTGATATTCAATCAGTTGGCGCTCCAATGCCGGCCAATTTGGCTCCTCTACTTGCTCTAGCGATTTGGCTTGTTGCTGGACCCACAACAAACCCACCGACGCCGCAGCCCCTTTTAATTTATGTGCCGCTTCTTGAAACTCAACTAAGTGCTGTTGGCTGGTCGCTTCAACCATCTTGTTGATGTAACCCGGCAATAGTTGTTGGAACAATTGGATGGACCTGCGGACTGCGCTGACACCAAGCGATTCTAGATAGTCATCTAAGGTGTTTTCATCAAGCACCGCATCGTGGGCTGTTTCTGGCTTAGCCGCCAATTGCCGCACCGCGGTTGGTGCAAACAGCTGGGCAAGGACTGTATCTAAGTTATTGGTGTTAATCGGTTTTGCCAGAGATGCCGCCACGACTAGCCCCGCCAGTTGTTCTTCTGCTTTACGCACATTGGCACTGAGGACCACGATCGGGATCGATCGCCAGTCATCATGTTGTTGCATCTCGCGGGCGATTTGATCGCCCGTCATATCAGGCAGTTGCATATCAAGCAGAACTAAATCGATATCATCTTCTGTTTCCAGCAGTGCCAACGCATCTTCGCCGGTTTCCGCCAAGATCACTTGGTGGCCACGTTGCTCCAGCAAATTCATGGCAATTTCGGCATTCAGCGGGACGTCCTCAACCAGAAGTACCGTCAACTCTGGGATGGTCAGCGGCACCTGTTTATCTGGTGCTTCCATTAAGCTGGTCGGTAGCTGCACAAAAAATTCACTGCCTCGGTTGATTTCACTTTGCACACGAATCGAACCTTGCATCGCTTCAACCAGCGCTTTAGACACCGACAAACCGATGCCCGAACCGACAATACTTAAACGACGGCCATCACTGGATTTGTAATACATATCAAAGATGCGTTGTTGTTCATGTGGCGCAATACCAATGCCAGTGTCACGTACACTAAAGCGCAGCTCATAACTAAAATCTTGTTTAATTTCCGCGGTTACAGTCACTTGCCCGCGCGACGTAAACTTCACCGCGTTGTTGATCAGGTTCCACAACACTTGGCGTACCCTCGTAGGGTCCAGACGCAAGAAGCCACTGAATTCGCCAACTAACTGCAAGTTGAACTGCAAGCCTTTCTGCTGACAAATCAGTTCTGCAAAGTTACCTATGTCCCCGATAAACTGGCGAATATCGACAGACTGGTAAACTATGTCCAAATCTTGGCGGTCAATTTTGTCTAAATCGATGATATCGTTAAAAATATTACCTAAAGTTTCCGCACTGCTAAAAATAGTATTAGCCCAACTGCGCTGCTCCGCCGTCAGTTGTGTATCCATGATCCGTCGCGTTAAGCCGACAATACCGTTTAGCGGTGTACGTAACTCGTGACTGAGCGTCGCGATAAATTTCCCTTTGTCTTGGTAGGCGCGTTCTAGTGCTTGCTCGGCAAGTTTGCGCGACGTGATATCGCGACCAAAGCCCAGCAAACCTATGTAGCGACCTTGGCGATCAAAGAATGGCACTTTACGCATCTCAAACCACATCACCTGCCCTTCTGGCGTGCGGTACTCCACATCAAGGGTCAGTTCGGCTTGGTTTACAGACACTTCATGGTCGGTCAGGATGGCGGCAGGCGCCATATCGGGTGAATAAATCTCGGACGGATAACGGCCTATCAGTTCTGCGGCAGACTTGCCAATCATTCGTTCGAACATTTTGTTAAAGCTCGCAAAACGGCCGGTTTCATCGCGGTAATAGAATAAGTCAGGCGACGAGTCGACAATTGAGCGCATTAGCAGGCTTTGTTCTTCAACGAGGTGTTGCGCGCGTTTACGCTCAGTGATTTCTTTACGAAGCTCGTCGATCGCGCGACGTTTCGCTTGGAAGGCCTTTTTCCGCTCTTCGATCTCAAAGTTCAGTTGGCGAATGTTTTCTTGCAGGTTTTTGTTTAATAGAGTTTCTTGCCGTGTCGAGTTTTCCAACGTCGCAACCGTATCACTCAAGTGGCGAACTAGATACAAACAGGCAATAACCGCGGGTGGCATCATCACGCACGCCAGCAAGGTGCACGCGATCACCAAATCCCAGTTCAGTTGATTTAATAAGGTAAGGCTAAAGGCGACCGCCAACAAGGCGGCGCCGGTGATGAGAAACAACGCCAGTAAGCTAAATACCTGCAGCCAACCCCACTGCTTCAAAATGCCATCAATTTGGCCTACCAGTGGGCTTAGCTGCTTGGATTTAGCAGGCAAGTTACTCATGCAACTCCTGATACGACACTAACAAGTCGTGGTATGAGCAAGCTGCAAACACTTGTCCTTGCACTTGATAACTGCCATTGCGGCTGTTGGTTTGGGCATTACGATTCATCGTCAATTGCCAGGTTTTACCATTGACATCAAAACGACCAGTAGCCACTTCATTGTGGTTTTGGCACATCAACGCAGCTAACGAACGATAACGACTGCCAGTGAACACATCATTGGTTTGCATCAGCATTTGCTTCCGATTGGAACCTGTGTACTTCCATGGCGCCAATTGGAATTGCAGTTGCGTATCTTTACCAGATCCTGCCACAGTGACTTGGTCGTCTTGCGTTAAATAATGGGTCCGCCAAATGGTCGGCAGTGGCCCTGGTTGTGTGAAGAACACGCCGCCCTCTCCCAACACACGCATAGTGGCGCCATTGCTGATTGGATTAACTAACAAGGCGGTGTTCTCATCGACCCCGACGCCAAGCTGCCCTTTGGTTTGACCAAGTAACTGCCACAAGCGTCCTTGTCGGCCGCGCTCGGAAAAATGTGTGTCCAACACACCATACGGGAAAAAGCCCAAGCCGCCACTCGCTTGCCCAGTTAACGGCGACGCACCTAATTCGTCGGTGCAGTTCACGCCGCATGGACCGTTCGTCAGCTGCATCGGTTTTTCAAAAGCGCTAACACTGTCGCCGCCAGTGATCATCACGTGCGGAGCACCCGTTTGTACCGCTGTACCTGCGCTGGTGCCTGCGATGACTAAAGTCCCCGCAATAAACTTTTCACGAATAACGGATAGTTCCGGTGTGTCAGAACCATCAGCATTTTTGAACGCTTGATAAGTCAGACTTTGATCGCCGCCGTTAAAAAACACGGCATCAGCATCGCGCAACGCTTTGGTGGCGAAGATATGGCCTTCACGACAGAAGTTTTGCTGGTATTCAAACAAATCCGGGTACATTTCGTCACGACGATTGGTGCCTTGTGCTTGTTGCAGGGTCGTGGCAAAAGTTTTACACAGGCTAGCATTGTCAGCTTGGGCCTTTTGAAATGCCAGATTGATCGGCAGCCATGAGGCTTCTGCACCCAGCGCGTTAAACAGTGATTTGTAATAACTCACCGCAGCAAACGGATCACGTGATGATGCCGTGAAGATGACGATCCGCGGCTTAGCGCGATTCCCGGCTTTTTTGGCTTGATTCACGATCTCTTGGTAAATAGCCAGGCTGTGATTGTTATTCAGCTGCAGCGGCATCGCCACTTCCGGTACGTGGCGGCCATCTTTGATCTTTGCCAATTGCAACATATCGTAGATGGCATCTTTTTGACCTTCGCTAAACTGCTGCCAGATATCGCGTCCTGTGGTCCATTGACCATCGACTTCTAACTCGGCACTGCGGATCGCAGATTTCAGATCACGCTCCGACAAAATTTTCGCACCATGGCGCGCTGCGAGTAGCCGCAACAACGCATTCGCTTGCGCTTGCTGCACAGCTGGGAATGCCAAAGTCGCTAGCTTCGCTTCGATGCTGGCAGGGAATTGATATTGCTGCTCTGTTAACGAACCTGCAGGTGCTTTTGTGTTAGGAACACAACCTTGCAACGCCATAGAACTGCAACTTTTTACCCCACCGCCAATTAAAATAAGCGAGTAGTCCGGACGAGCCTGCGCCATGTGACTAGCCAGCGCCAGAGTTGTGAGTAGAGAAGCACGAAAAATCATTTTAAATTCAAGCGTTCCTGTAGATGCATTCGCTGCTTTATAAAAGGCTAAAGAATACCCCCTCTGGCTTTTTTTGCCAATCACGACAATCAAGGAACTGACACGAATGATCCAGTTACCTTGTCAGGGCGTAGATAAGCGGAGTAAAATACCTGACCAATTTAATCAGGTATTGCGCAAAAAAGCCCTTGAAAGGTGTTTTAAAACCGTTAATACCGAGGATTGCTCGAAAAAACCGATGGCATCTGTGCAAATTTTTCATAAGACAAATGGATGAAGCTTGCTAAAATGCCGCCCTTTTCCGCGTATCGCTAACACGCGACGGATTATTCGTAGCAATCGACGGACCCTGGAGTATCCATGCCGACAGCAATGCCCGATGTAGCCAACCATTCCCGAGCCACCACCGAAGGAACTCTGGACTGGGTTGGTATGAGCCATATTGAAGTGCCTTTAATGCTGGCACTTCCAGGCGAAGCCCCGCGCCAAGTCAGCGCCAAGGTCGAAGCTTTTGTAAATTTGGCAGACCCAAAAGCCAAAGGCATTCACATGTCGCGGCTCTATTTAGCGTTGGACGATTTATCACGTGAATCCAGCTTAAGTTATCAAACTCTGTGTGAACTGCTGGACACCTTTATTACCACGCATGAAGATTTAAGCGACAAAGCCTTTGTGAAGTTTGATTTTGACTTGCATCTGCGACGCAAAGCCTTGATCACCGAAAAACAAGGCTGGAAAGCCTACCCGGTGACCATCATTGGTCAAGTGCAAGACGGCGCCTTGCAAGTAGAAATGAAGGTTAATGTCCCTTATTCATCAACTTGCCCATGTTCAGCGGCACTTGCGCGTCAATTAATTCAAGAAGCGTTTGTGGCACGTTTTGCCGGCCAACAACAAATCCCCAGTGAATTGATTGTTGATTGGCTTGGTACCACACAAGGTATTGTGGCGACACCACACAGCCAACGTTCGGTTGCTGAAGTCAAAGTGAAATTAAATAACCAAGTCAGCGAGTTCCCGATCATCGCATTAATCGATGCGATCGAAGATGCGCTGCAAACGCCTGTTCAAGCCGCAGTTAAACGCGCTGACGAACAAGAGTTCGCCCGCTTAAACGGACAAAACCTGATGTTCTGTGAAGACGCGGCACGTCGTTTAAAACACGCGTTAAACGGCTTGACCGAATTTGACGATTTTTGGCTGCGGGTGAACCATTACGAGTCATTACATGCGCATGACGCGGTAGCCGTGACAGTCAAAGGCTTAGCACACGGTTATCGCGCATAAGCCTTTGCATAAACACAGCGTTG
>DMYW01000014.1 GCA_003482455.1 Rheinheimera sp.
ATGGCCGACTCACACTTTTTAAACGCTATGCGCCACGTATAGCGTCGATGGATCAAGGAATGAACTGCTTTATCGCCTACTGGACTTTCTACTTGTCTTTGGTTGCCGTGACCTTCAGCCTGACGGTGCACGCGGCCACGAATGAGTTTGGTTTAAGCGCGACAGCAAGTTATTCCGACCGCCTTCTGCCGTCTACCATCGATCAAGAAGCACCGCCGCAAGTCGTGCGGTTTTGCTATCAAGACGAAGCGTTATACCCGTATTTCAGCGGTTCCGGTATGGACATCCCTGCAGAGCGCCCTGGCGCCACTATCGAACACCTACAGTATTTATTTGCTCGAGTGCCGCATGTCACACTCAGCATGCAGCGGCTACCGTGGCAACGTTGTTTAAAATATTTGGCGGATGGCAAAGTCGATTTGGTGGTGGCCAATTACAACGTGATCCGCCGTAGTATCGGCGTTTACCCGCCCGTCCCCAAGGGGGCTGCCGCGGATGCTGCCCCTGACGCTAAATTTGCATTAACTCGGCAAGATATTTGCCTAGCCACAGTGCAACGGTTGGCGATGCGTTGGAACGGCAAAAACTTCTCCGGTATGAACAAAGTGATGGTCGCTCACCCACAAAGCAAAATGGCTTTGCCGCCGAGCGAACAAATGAAGATGGTGCCTTATCCGCTGCAAGATTATTCATTGGCACCAGAGCTGCTGCTTGAAGGACGCATTGATGCGATGGCGATCAACTGCAAAATCCGTGGCTTGGATTCCATTCCCAGCGAATTAAAACACCCAGAATTTGTGGTGTTGCAGCCAGCGATTTATCAGCATCGTGGTTATCTGTTATTTAGCCAGCAGTTTTACCAAGAACATGCGCAGCTATCTGACCTGTTATGGCAAACCCAGCAGCAACTCGAAACCTCCAAGCGAGACAGAGCGGCGTTGGATAAGATCTACCGGCATTACCTCAACGGCCAACTGGTGCAGCAGACGAATCGCAATCATTGATGAGCGTGCGCACACGCTCGCAAAACGTGGCTTTGCGACCAATTGCACCCAGTCTGCGATAAGTCAAACAACCTTACAAATTGTTGCACTTTAGCCGGAATTCCCGCACTTTTTCGCTGGGTTTTTCAGACTCGTCTCATATACTCGGCTAAAAACCTGCCGGATAACCCCGATGAATTTGACCCGTGCTGCTTATAAAAATCCCGCGGCGACGCTTGTGCTGGTGGCACTGGTGTTGCTGTTTGGGGCTATCGCCTTCTACAAATTACCTATTCAGCTATTACCCGATTTAGACAGGCCACAAATCTTTATCAACAACGGCTGGCGCGCTGCGGCGCCGCAAGAAATGGAATCGACCATTATCGAGCCGCAAGAAAACACTTTGCGCCAAGTGCCTGGTGTGGTGGAGATCCAATCCAATATTGGCCAAGGTTTTGGTTCGCTGGCGCTGACGTTTGAAGTTGGCCAAGACATGCAACGTGCGTTGTTGGATGTGATCAACGCACTAAACCAAGCGCCGCCACGGCCACGTGAAGCAGCAGAACCGCAGATCTCAGTCGGCAGTGGCCGCGGCAATGTCGCGTCGATTTTAATCAAACAACTCGACCCGGCGATGCCGGATGACTTTGGCCCTTATTTAAAACTGATCCGCGACAACGTCGGACCGCGCTTACGGGCCATTCGTGGCGTGTCGAGCGTGCAGTTAGCTTCAGATCTCCCACGCGAACTCCACATTACCTTTGACCCTTACAAAATGGCAGCGCTGGGCATTGGCATTGACCAGCTGCAAAGCGGGTTGAGCCGCGCGGTTAATATGTCAGGCGGTTTCGCCGATGTGGGGCGACGCCAATATACGGTGCGCTTTGAAGGGCAGTTTGATGTCCAAAGTTATAGCCAAATGATCGTGTCCTACAACAATGGCCGGCCTGTGTACTTGCGGGATGTGGCGAGTGTCGAAGTCGGCCTGCCGGATATCAACGGCTTTACCAAACGTAATGGACTTCCGGCTTATTACATCACGCTGGAGCGCGGTGATAACTCCAACACAGTGGCGATTTTGGATGAAGTGAACAAAGCGATAGTCGAGCTGAATCGCGATGTATTGGGCCCGAAACAGATGGAAATGGAACTCAGTTTCGACGCTTCGGTGCATATCCGTCGTGCCATTGCGTTGGTCAACTCCAACTTGCTAGCCGGTGTGGCGTTAAGTTTGGCCATTTTGTATTTCTTTTTGCGCGGCTGGAAAGCCACCTTGTTGATTGGCGTGACGATTCCGCTGTGTTTGATGATTGCCTTTGTGGTGCTACAGGCCGCCGGACGCAGTCTGAATGTGATTTCGCTCGCTGGCTTGGCATTTTCGGTCGGCATGGTGCTCGATGCCGCGATTGTGGTGCAAGAAGTCGTGGTGCGATTGATGCAGCAGGGCATGTCGGCGCTGCAAGCCGTCAAACGTGGCTGCGCCGAAGTTGGCGGTGCTTTGCTGGCGTCGACTGCGACCACAGTCGCCATCTTCTTGCCGGTGCTGTATATGCAAGGTGTGGAAGGCCAGCTGTTTTATGATTTAGCGCTGACGCTTGCGGTGTCGGTGTCAGCGTCCATGCTGGTGGCGTTGACCGTGCTGCCGCTGTTGTCGGTGCGCTTTATGAAAAATCGCGATCTGCCGTCGGACCCCTTGCAGGCTTTTTGGCAACGGATCGCCAGCCTGGTGATGCGCTTGACCAATACGCCGCGCAAAGCCCTAGGCTGGTCGCTGGCGCTGGTACCGGGCGCTTTGTTGGTGATTGGGTTGCAATTGCCCAAAGCCGATTTTTTACCGCAAGCCAATGGCGATGGCATCTTTACCGGCTTTCGTTTACCGCCAGGCGGCAATATTCGCTTGATGGAGCAAGAAATTGGCGAGTTGTTGGTCAAACGTTTAGAGCCCTATTACAAAGACAAAAAGTACCCAGCGATCAAGGGCTACAACATGTCGATGTTCTCCAGTTTTAACGTGTTGTTTGTCTACCCAGAAGATCCGCGTTCAGTCGACGATATGTTGACCCTGCTGCGCACCGAAATTTTAAAAGATTTACCCGATACCCAATCCTTTAGTTTTCGGGCTAGCTTGCTGAACTTTGGTTTTAGCTCTGGCCGTGAAATGAACGTCGATTTCCAGGGGCCGGATATCGATGAGTTGATGGTACGGGCGGCCGAAGCACAAAGCCTGATCGAACAGAAATTACCAGGTGCCAATGTGCAAGCCGAACCGGGTTTGGCGCAAAACCAGCCGGAACTGCGGGTGGTGCCCGATGAAGTCGCGATCGCCCAAGCCGGCATCGACCGCTACACTGTCGCCAACGCCGTGCGTGCTGTAACTGACGGCGTGTATGTCGGCGAGCAATTTGATGGCAATGAGCGGATGGATATCATCTTGCGCGCCGCACCCTGGCAAGAACCCGAGCAACTGCAAGCCACGCCGATTTTCACCCGCGAAGCGGGCGTACAAACCATCGGTCAATTAACGCAGATGCAGCGCACAGTAGGGCCAACCAATTTGTTACGGGTCAATGGGTTACGCACTGTTAGTTTGCAGGTCACGCCACCGGCCGAAATGGCATTGGAAGACGTGATGAACCTACTCAAACAAGAGGTGGTGCTGCCGATGCGGGAAAAATACGGTGACAGCATGACAGTGCAATTCCGCGGTAGTGCCGACAGGTTAGACGCCGCCATGCAAGCAATGGCGCAGAATTTTGTCATTGCCATCGTGATTTTGTTCTTGTTAATGACCGCCTTGTTCAAATCGGCACGCGACAGCTTGTTGGTACTACTGACCATGCCAATTGCTTTAGTGGGCGGTGTGTTGGCGCTTAACTTCCTGAATTTATTTGTGTTCCAGTCGCTCGATTTGTTAACCATGATCGGCTTTATCATTTTGCTTGGCTTAGTGGTCAACAACGCCATCTTGCTGGTCGAGCAATTTAGGCAATTGCTACAGCAAGGTATGGCGCGGGTGGACGCCATCCGCGAAGCGGTTCAAGTGCGGGCGCGGCCGATTTTTATGAGCACGCTGACCAGTATTTTTGGCATGTTGCCACTGGCGCTAGTGCCTGGCGTCGGCACGGATATTTACCGTGGCTTGGCCGTGGTGATTGTCGGTGGCATGACATTTAGCTTGTTGTTTTCATTAGTTTTAGTGCCGGCGCTACTGCAGTGTTGGCCTGCGCGGCAAGCTGCCGTGACGTTTGCTTCCGAGGTATCGCATGAAAATTAATTGGTTCTCTCTGTTATGGCTTAGCACAAGCTTGCTAGTAGGTGGCGCGCAGGCTCAAGAGCCGCAAGCGGCAGTGGTCAGTGTCGCACCCGTCAAACAACTGACCATAGCGCCCACCGTGATGGTGTCAGGGCAAGTGCAAAGTAAGTTTCAATCGAACTTAAGCACAGGGGTCGATGGACGGTTGGACTTTGTGGTCGAGCCGGGCAGTCAAGTGCAAGCTGGCGCTTTGTTAGCACGGATCGACCCGACGCCCTTAAAACTTCGGATCAGCGAACTGAATGCCCAACTCAAACGCGCCACAATCCAAGCGCAGCAGTTATCGCGTGAAGTAGCGCGGCTGCAAAGTCTAATCAGCAAGAATCTGGTGTCGAAAACTCAGTTGGAGCAAACCCAAGCCGACTATGAACTGGCATTGGCGGACATTGAATTGAACAAAGCTAGTGTGGCGCAACTGCAAGATCAGTTAACGCGCAGTGAGCTAAAAGCGCCGTTTGCCGGCGTGGTCAGCCAGCGCTTTCACCAGATCGGTGAAGAGATCAGTCGCAATAGCCCATTGATCCAGCTGGTAAATCTCGAGCAACTGGAGATCCGCGTTTATGCGCCACTGCAATATGCCGGCTATGTCTCGACCGGTGCAGAGCTGCAAGTGTATGACCCGCGTGGTGAACAAGCCCTGCCGGTGACGCATGTGATCCCGGTGTCTGATAACCGTTCACAAACCTTTGAATTGCGCCTTGCGGCAAAACCCGGCAGCTATCAAATTGGCCAGCTGGTCAGTGTCGGCGTGCCGATTGCGGCGGCGCAAGCGAGTTTAGTGATCCATCGCGATGCGCTGGTGTTGTCAAAACAACATCACGCCGTATATCGAGTGGATGGCGATACCGCCCACCGCATCGAAGTCGAAACAGGTCAAGGCCAAGGCGCTTGGTTGCAAGTCAAAGCCGCGTTAAAACAAGGGGATCAATTGGTGATCCGCGGCGCGGAAACCTTATCGGATGGTGCCAAAGTTCGAGTGCTCAGTTCTGATCAATTTCAGTTAGTTGGTGCAGGTTAGTCCATTATCCACTTTATAAAAAAACCTCGCCTCGGCGAGGTTTTTTGTTGGCCAAACGATGGCCGTTGCTCCTAGTTACTGCGCACTCAGCTGCTTCGACGCCAGTCGTAAGATAATGCTGTAACAGGTCCATTCTGTGCTTCGGTGATGCGAAGATCTGACCAAACGAAAGCCGTCTAGAAAGCTAAGCCAAAGATCCTCGATTGTTATGGTTACGCGGCACCAAAAATGCCTTGGATCGGGCTTTTGGGCATTTTTCTCCCACTTTTCCCCCCTTTTTCACCACCTCGCCGCTAAGCCGCGTGGTTATTGGATCTGATTCGATCAATTCCACCCTGTTTTACCTTGACAAGGGAATTTTTTGCACCCTAAACTGTGACATTGTGGTTTTTTGTGGGTCCAAGTGGATCTTTTTTCGGATCTAATAACACCAAAACGGGAAAACAATGTTTCGTGGATCTTTTGCGCTGAACCTTGATGACAAAGGCCGGTTGACGCTTCCTACGCGTTACCGCGATAGCCTTTTGTCAGATTGCAGCGGCCAATTGATCTGCACCATCGATCATAAAGACCCCTGTTTGTTGTTGTATCCGCTGTCCGAATGGGAAGAAATCGAAGAAAAACTGAAACGTTTATCGAGCTTCAACCCGCAAGAACAACGTTTGAAACGCTTGTTACTCGGCCACGCCACAGACTGCGAAATGGATAAAAACGGCCGGATCTTATTGCCAGCCACCTTACGGGCGCACGCCAACCTCAGCAAAGAACTGCGGTTAGTCGGTCAGCTCAACAAATTCGAGATTTGGGACGAGCACACCTGGCATCAGCGGGTGGCAGATGACATGGCGATTGAGCAGGAATTGCTGCAACAAGGCGATGTCGAATTGTCCGAACGTTTACAGGAACTATCACTGTGACCACCAGCGCGCCGCAGGCGCATATTTCAGTGCTCCTTGACGAGACCATCGACGGGTTGGCGATCAAAGCCGACGGCATTTATGTCGATGGTACGTTCGGTAGGGGAGGGCATAGCCGTGTGGTCTTAAGCAAATTGGGTCCAAACGGTCGCTTGATTGCGATTGACCGCGATCCAACGGCGATCGCCGCAGCGCAAGCCCCAGAATTTGCCAATGACAGTCGGTTTGAAATTCATCATCAACCTTTTGCCGACATGGCGCAGGTGATTGAACAACAAGGTTTATTGGGGCAAGTCGATGGCATTTTGCTCGATTTGGGCGTGTCATCTCCACAGCTAGATGACGCCGAACGTGGCTTTAGTTTTATGCGTGACGGTCCACTGGATATGCGGATGGACCCAACGTCTGGCGTGTCAGCAGCTGACTGGCTGGCAACTGCGGATGTCGAAGACATCACCTTTGTGCTGCGTGAATACGGCGAAGAAAAATTTGCCTGGAAAATTGCCAACGCCATCGTCAACACTCGCACAGCCGCGCCATTGACCCGGACCTCGCAGCTGGCGAGTTTAATTGCGGCTACTGCACCTAAAAGTTTTAAAGAGAAAAAACACCCAGCGACGCGCAGCTTCCAAGCCATTCGCATTTATATCAACAGCGAGTTGGAACAAGTCAATCAAGCATTAAACGCTGCATTGACCGTGTTAAAGCCGGGCGGGCGTTTGACGGTGATCAGCTTCCACTCGCTGGAAGATCGCTTGGTTAAACAGTTTATGCGCAAGCACAGCAAGCCGGCAGCTGTGCCAAAAGGCTTGCCGCTGACCGAAGCGCAGCTGAAACAAGATTTAGCACTCAGTTTGGTCGGTAAGGCGATTATGCCGTCTGATCAAGAGCTTGAACACAATCCACGCGCCCGCAGTGCGGTGTTGCGGGTGGCACAGCGGAACTAACCATGAGTGGTATCCGGCTAAGCCAAATAATTTTGCAAGACATAGCACGCCACAAAATCGTGGTGGTGCTGTTAGTGGCGGCGATGGGATCAGCACTGGCTGTGGTCGAACTGACCCACCAAAACCGTCAACTGACCATCTCCCAAGATAAGTTGTTGCAACAACGCGACGCTTACGAAGTGGAATGGCGCAATTTGCTAATAGAACAACGGGCACTGTCAGAACATAGTCGGGTCGAGGAACTGGCCCAACAACAATTGCAGATGACCCGGCCGATAGGACCGCAAGATATAGTGGTGGATGAGCCATGAGTAGAGCAGGCAGTAGACAGGCCAAAAGCCGTAAACAACCAACCGTGATCAGCTGGCGCTTTGCGTTTGTCGTGCTGTCGGTGTCGGCAATTTTTTGTACCTTGATCGCTCGCGCGGCCTATCTGCAGGTAGTGGACCCGGATAAATTAGTCGCTGAAGGTGACAACCGCACCTTGCGCGTGAAATCGGATGATGCACTGCGTGGCATGATCACCGATCGCAACGGTGAAGAACTAGCGGTGTCAGTCCCCGTTGAATCTATTTACGCCGACTCGAAAGTCATCATGGAAAACAACGTGGTGCAGGACCAACGTCGTTGGCACGCGCTGGCAGATATGCTGCAAGTCAGTCCAGAAGATCTGAAAAAGAAAATCGCCACCGACAAGAAAAAGCGTTACGTCTATCTCGAGCGCCAAGCCAGTCCTGCCAAGGTTGATTACATCCGTAAGCTGAAAATCCCTGGTATCTACTTCAAGCAAGAAGCGAAACGTTATTACCCGTCTGGCGAAGTCACTGCACACATCCTCGGTTTTACCGATTTGGACGACCATGGGGTGGAAGGCGTTGAGCGTCAATTTGACAAAGTCTTAAAAGGCTCAGCTGGCCGGAAAGTGGTACGTAAAGACGCCAAAGGCCGCGAAATTGAAGTGTTAGAAGAGACTGGTTCGACGCCGGCGCGTAACTTAACGCTGTCGATTGACCAACGTATTCAAGCGGTTGCCTATCGCGAACTTAAAAAAGCCGTGATGACTTTTGGTGCTACCTCTGGTTCGCTGGTACTGGTTGATGTCAACACAGGTGAAGTATTGGCGATGGTCAACAGTCCATCGTACAACCCAAATAACCGTAATGGCGTGGCGGTACATCGCTTCCGTAACCGCGCTATTACTGACACCTTCGAGCCTGGTTCTACCGTCAAGCCACTGCCTGTAATGACAGCTTTGGAAAACGGTACGGCCGATTTAAAGACCGTGATTGCCACCGGCAATGGCGTGATGATGGTCGGCGGTCGTCGGGTTCGTGATACACACGCTTATGGCGATCAGGATTTAGCCGGCATTATCCGCAAATCATCCAATATTGGTGTGACCAAACTTGCTTTGAATATGCCACATGAAGATTTGCTGAAAATGTATTACGGCATGGGGTTAGGCGATGAGACTGGCCTCGGCATTGTTGGTGAATCACCCGGCATGCTGCGCGAACGAGCGCGCTGGTCAGATCATGAACGCGCGACTTTATCGTTCGGCTACGGTCTGTCTGTGACTGCGGTGCAATTAGCTCGTATGTACGCGGCGATTGGTAACGGTGGTGTTGTGCGGCCGCTGACGTTGATTAAACAAGACAAAGCGCCAGAAGGTATTCGGATCGTCAGCGAACAAACTGCTGATTCGATGGTAGAAATGCTAGAAAGCGTGACGTTAAAAGGTGGGACAGCCACCAAAGCTGTGGTGCCAGGCTATCGTGTAGGCGGTAAAACAGGGACTGCGAAAAAAGCCATTGCCGGTGGTTATGGTGACGACTACGTTGGTTCCTTTGCTGGGATTGGCCCGATTTCTTCACCTCGTTTAGCCTGCGTGGTGATCATCAACGAACCGACAGGCGACTATTATTATGGCGGTGAAGTCGCTGCGCCGGTGTTTAGTTCGGTGATGGGGGCTGCGATGCGTTTGTTAAATATTCCGCCAGATGGCAATGATAGCCGCATTACCAAAGTTGCAGGAGGCCCGGATGCAGGGTAATCAACTGGAACGCTGGTTGACTCCTTTCAAAGCGACTGCCGCAGGGCAGTCGCTTTGTGCGTTAGAAAACCATGCAGATTTTGCGCCGAGCGCCTTGTTGCAAATTAGCAGCAAAGCCGTGCGTCAAGGCGATGTGTTTTTGGCGATCCCCGGTGTCACGGCGCATGGAAATTTGTATATTCGTCAGGCGCTTAGTGCAGGTGCAGCTTTAGTACTGACCGACAGCTTACAGGCCAACGACCAGGATTTAGCCGCCGATCCGCGCGTACTGCTGTGGCCTGATTTAGGCCAAGAACTGGCGGCGCTGATCAGTGCGTTTTACCATCATCCGGTGGTGAAACAGCAGCTGGTGGGCATCACCGGGACGAATGGCAAATCCAGTACCGCCATTTTTGTTAATCAACTGAGCGATCTGCTGGGGGCTCCCGCTGCCGTGATTGGCACTTTGGGTTATGGCCAGTATCAACAGTTGACGCCGCTACAAAATACCACGCCACATTTGGCGGATTTGCACCGTATTTTTGCAGAACTCAATCAACAACAGCGCTTTCGTACGGCGATGGAAGTCTCAAGTCATGCGCTGGTGCAAGGTCGCGTGCAAGGGCTGCAATTTGCCACAGCCGTGTTTACCAACTTAAGTCGCGACCATCTGGACTATCACGGCACGATGGACGCTTATGGTGAGGCCAAAGCCCTGTTGTTCACGCCGCAGCTGGCAAAAACAGCCGTCATTAACGCTAGTGATGCTTTTGGCAAGCAGTTGGCACAGCGTACCGCGTTACCCTGCTTGGTATACGGTCGCTTAAATGATTGCCAAGGCTTCGAGCAATTCTTGGCCTACGACCGTCTGCGCTCTGACGGCCGTGGTTTTAGCATGGTGTTGCATTCACATTTAGGTCAATTTGACCTGGAGATCCCGCTGCTGGCGGAATTCAACGTACAAAACGTTTTGGCAGCGATGGGTGCCATGTTGCAACTGGGCTATCGTTTGCCGCAGTTGGTCGAAGCCGTCAAACAATTAAAAGCCGTGCCAGGGCGCATGGAACTGTGGCATTTCCCTGGTGATGTTGGGGTGGTTGTCGATTACGCCCACACGCCAGATGCCTTGGAGCAAAGTTTGCTGGCGTTGCGCCAGCAATGCCGTGGTCACGTCTGGTGTGTATTTGGCTGTGGTGGCGATCGCGACAAAGGCAAACGCCCACTGATGGGACGGATTGCCGAGCAGTTTGCCGACCATGTCATCATCACCGCCGACAACCCTCGCACCGAGCAAGTGCTGGATATTTGCCAAGACATCGCAGCTGGCATCCAAGACCAATCTCGAGTACAAATCGAACCCGACCGCGAATCCGCAATTAAGCTAGCACTCATCGAAGCGCACCAAGATGACTTTATCTTGGTCGCCGGCAAAGGCCATGAGACTTATCAAATCATCGGCACCACGGTGCGCGATTATGACGAACGCAAATTCATCGACCAATTATTAGAACAAATGCAGGAGATGAACCCATGATCCCTTTACAAGCCAGCGATATTGCCGCGGCACTTAATGCCCGGCTGATTGGCGACGATGTATTGATTGAAAGTGTCAGCACTGACAGCCGGCAAATTCAAGCTGGTGACCTGTTTATCGCACTGCAAGGCCCGAATTTCGACGGCCATAAGTTTGCAGCTGAAGTGGTACAAAAAGGAGCCCGTGCGCTGGTGGTGACCCGGCACTTGGACGTGCCGGTCCCACAACTTATTGTGGCCGATACCCGCATTGCTTTGGGGCAACTTGGCGCGCTGGTCAAAAACCGCTTGAATTTAAAAACCGTGGCCGTGACCGGTAGTGCCGGTAAAACCACCGTCAAAGAAATGATGGCGGCTATTTTGTCGCGGATTGGCCATGTGCTGGCAACCGCTGGCAATTTCAACAATGATATCGGCGTGCCGCTGACCTTGTTGCGATTAGAAGCGCATCATCAGTTCGCGGTTATGGAGCTTGGGGCAAACCATTTGGGTGAAATTGCCTACACCACCAGCCTGGTGAAACCCGATGTGGCGCTGATCACCAACGTGGCGGCGGCGCATTTAGAAGGCTTTGGTGATCTATTTGGGGTAGCCCGCGCCAAAGGGGAGATTTATAATGGCCTGCCGGAGCAAGGCACTGCCATTGTTCCGTTGGATAGCGAATTCCACAATTACTGGTTACAACGTCTGCAGCATTTGAAGGTGCAAACCTTCAGTCCAACGACCTCTGCTGATTACCGCGCCGAAAATATTGTACTGGATTCAAACGGTTGTGCTGGTTTTGACTTGCACACGCCGCAAGGCGTTGTTTTTGTACAACTGACCATTCCAGGGCGGCATAACGTCAGCAATGCGCTGGCTGCGGCGGCTGCTACCTTGGCATTGGGTGCCAGCTTGACGGATGTGCAGCTGGGACTTGCGGCGATGAAACCAGTAAAAGGTCGTATAAATGTGCATCAACCGAAACCGGATCTGCGCATTATTGACGATACCTACAACGCCAATGTCGAATCTTGCAAAGCTGCGATCGACTTATTGGCGTCCTACAGTGGACAACGCATTTTAGTGCTTGGTGATATGGGCGAATTAGGCCCAGAAGCGCGAACTTTCCACGAAGAAGTGGGGGTCTATGCGCGTCACGCAGGCCTTGATGCCTTGTTTACGCTGGGAGTGCTATCGCAAAACGCCAGTGACCAGTTCCACCAACAAAGCGCGCATTTTAGTTCGCGGGCAAGTTTGGTGAATCGGTTGCACCCTTATTTATCCGGTGACGCTGAAGTCACCATTCTGGTCAAAGGTTCCCGCAGTGCGAAAATGGAACTGGTTGTCCAGGATTTGCTAGAAAGATGTCAGCAGGAGACGCAAGCATGTTAGTCTGGTTAGCCGAATTTTTAACGCAATATGTCAATGCGTTTCACGTCTTCAGTTACCTCACATTCCGTTCCATTTTGGGCATTTTAACTGCCTTATTGTTGAGCCTGTATTTCGGTCCAAAACTGATTGCGGCGCTGCAACGCTTGCAGATTGGACAGACAGTCCGTAACGATGGCCCACAAAGCCACTTCTCGAAAAAAGGCACGCCGACCATGGGCGGTTTGCTGATTTTGGGCTCGATTGCCATTAGTACTTTATTGTGGGCCGATCTGAGCAACAAATACGTCTGGGTGGTGCTGTTTGTGTTGGTGGCCTACGGCTGGATTGGCTTTATCGACGATCACCGCAAAGTCATTCGCAAAGACCCGAAAGGCTTAATCGCGCGCTGGAAATACTTCTGGCAGTCTGTGTTTGCCATCATCACGGCGTTTTTTCTGTATACCACTTCAGATCGTCCAGCGGAAACCCAATTAATAGTGCCGTTTTTAAAAGACGTGTTGCCTCAGTTAGGCTTGATGTATCTGGTCACCACCTATTTTGTGATGGTTGGTTTTAGCAACGCCGTGAACTTGACCGATGGTTTAGATGGTTTGGCGATTGTGCCGACCGTAATGGTTGCGTCGGCCTTTGCCATTTTTGCTTACGTCAGCGGCAACGTAGTGTTTGCTAACTACCTGAATATTCCGCATTTACCGCTCGCTTCCGAGTTAGTCGTGGTATGCGCCACCATCGTTGGTGCCGGTCTTGGCTTCTTATGGTTTAACACCTATCCCGCGATGGTGTTTATGGGCGATGTCGGCTCGTTGGCTTTAGGCGCCATTTTGGCGGTGATCGCAGTGCTGGTGCGCCAAGAAATCGTCTTGATCATCATGGGCGGTATTTTTGTGATGGAAACCATGTCGGTGATTTTGCAAGTTGGCTCGTTCAAGTTGCGTGGCCAACGCATCTTCCGCATGGCGCCTATTCATCACCATTACGAATTAAAAGGCTGGCCGGAGCCGCGCGTGATTGTGCGCTTTTGGATCCTGTCGATCATTTTTGTGTTGATCGGTTTAGCAACGCTGAAACTGCGGTAAGACAAAGAGAATAAGGCATGGCGAAAACGATGGTGAAGCTGTTTCAGGGCAAACGAGTAGGGGTCATTGGCCTTGGCGTGTCGGGCCTTGCGACTGTGCGTTTTCTGCTGCGCATGGGCGTCAAACCCGTGTTGATGGATACACGCAATAAATTAGCGGGTTTGGAGACCATCACCCCCGATAAAGTCGATGGTATCTATTTAGGCGAGCTTGATGCCAACCGTTTGGCCAAAATGGATATTTTGCTGGTGAGCCCCGGCCTTGATTTGTCCCATCCATCGATTCGTTTTGCGATGGCGCAAGGGGTGCAAATCATCGGTGACGTTGAATTGTTTGCGTTGGTTAACCAAAAGCCGGTGGTGGCTGTGACGGGTTCGAACGGCAAATCGACGGTCACGACGCTGGCCGAACATATGCTGAATTGCTCTGGCCTGCGAGCGCTTGCTGCCGGTAACATCGGTCTGGCCGTGCTTGATGCGCTGGAAAAAACCGACACGGACGTCTATGTGCTGGAACTCTCAAGCTTTCAGCTCGAGACTACCCACAGCTTAAAACTGCAAGCCGCCGCCAATTTGAATGTGACGGAAGATCACCTCGATCGTCACGGTACTATGGCCGCCTATGCTGCAGCCAAACAACGTATTTATTTGCACACTGACTTAGCTATTTACAACGCAGACGATCAGTACACTGTGCCGCAAGGCTTGGCCGCACCAGCCATTGCGCTACAACTGCTGAGCGAGCGTGACGGCTATGGCATTCGGATGGTCGATGGCGAGAAATATCTGCTGGTTGCCGGTGAACCGCTATTGCCGGTACGGCAAATGACTTTGGTTGGTTTGCATAATCAATTTAATGCGCTGGCTGCTTGTGCAATGGCGCTGGCGGTGGGCGCAACCCGGGAAGGGTTAATCCAAGCCTTAACAACTTATCAAGCCTTACCGCACCGTTGCACTTTAGTCACGGATCACCAAGGTGTGCGTTATATCGATGATTCCAAAGCGACCAACGTCGGCGCAACGCTCGCCGCCATTGCGGGTTTGCGTGGCGATGTGACGGGACGCTTAATTCTGATCGCCGGTGGCGATGGCAAAGGTGTCGATTTCGCCGAGTTAGCCAAGGTGTTGCAGGCACAAGTCGACCAAGTGATCACTCTCGGCCGTGACGGTCCTGCCATTGCGCAGCTGGTGCCTGGCTGTATTGAAGTGAATAGCTTACAACAAGCGGTTGAAACCGCGGTCAAGCTGGCACAACCAGGCGACATGGTGCTGTTATCACCTGCTTGCGCCAGTTTAGATATGTTTAAAAACTACGAAGAACGCGGCCGCTTGTTCGCGCAGTACGTGTTGCAGGCGGTGTCATGAAGACTTGGTTCGTCAATAAATGCCGCGATACCTATCAAGGTTGGCATGACTGGTGGAACGCCGAAGATGGCGTCAGTTATGACCGATTCTTTTTTACCTTGATGATTTTGCTGCTGTGTATTGGTTTTGTGATGGTTACTAGTGCATCAGTGCCGGTGGCAGAACGCTTGTATCACGACCCGCTGCATTACGCCGAACGGCATGTTTTCTATTTAGTGTTTGGTGGCGCGCTGGCGTATGTAGTGCTGAATGTGCCGATCAACTGGTGGCATCAAAGCAATATGTTGTTGCTGGCCTTTGGTGTGCTTGGGCTTATCGCTGTATTGGCCGTTGGGAAAAATGTGAACGGTTCCACCCGTTGGTTGGTGCTGGGCCCTATCAATATCCAAGCGGCGGAGCCGGCGAAACTATTTTTCTTTGTCTATCTGTCGAGTTATCTGGTGCGGCGCCACGACGAAGTGCGAGAAAACCTCAAAGGCTTCTTAAAGCCCTTGCTGATCTTGTTTATTTTCGCCGTTTTACTGCTATTACAACCCGACTTAGGGACTGTGATCGTCATGTTCTCCACCTCGGTGGCTCTGTTGTTTTTGGCCGGCGCTAAGTTGTGGCAGTTCATTGGCCTTATTCTGACCGGCCTTGCCGCTATTTCGTTTCTGATTATTTATTCGGAGTACCGCTGGCGCCGGGTTACCTCCTATTTAGACCCGTGGGCAGACCCGTTCGGCAGTGGCTATCAATTGACGCAATCCTTGATGGCGTTTGGCCGCGGCAGCTGGAATGGCCAAGGGCTGGGGAATTCAGTACAAAAACTTGAGTATTTGCCAGAAGCTCATACCGACTTTATCTTCGCCGTGATCGCCGAAGAAACCGGCTTAATCGGCGTGTTTTTTGTGTTAACACTGCTGTTTATGCTGTTGTTACGCGCGTTGTGGATTGGTAAACGCGCCTTGCAAAAAGGTATGAGTTTTCATGGCTTTTTGGCGTATGCCATCGCGGTGTGGATTGGTTTTCAGACGTTCGTCAACATAGGCGTGGCAACCGGCTTGCTGCCAACCAAAGGCTTAACCTTGCCCTTTGTCAGTTACGGCGGCAGTAGTTTGATCATCATGTTGATGGCAGCGGCGATAGTTCTGCGCATTGACTTCGAAGTGCGGATCAAAGGTCGCCATGCGATCGCTGGGGGAGGGGGCAATGCCTAACTCGACAGCAAAGCGTGCGCTGATTATGGCTGGTGGTACTGGCGGACACATTTTCCCGGCAAAAGCGGTGGCAGACCAGCTAGCTGCGGAAGGCTGGCAGATAGCCTGGTTAGGTACAGCAGATCGAATGGAAGCCAAATTAGTACCGACATTTGGTTATGCGTTACATACGATTGCAGTCGCCGGACTGCGCGGAAAAGGTTTAAAATCGGTGCTGCAAGCGCCACTGATGCTGCTCAAAAGCCTGTGGCAAGCGCGGCAAGTGGTCAAAAAAGTGCAGCCGGATATCGTCGTCGGTTTTGGCGGTTACGCGTCAGGCCCAGGTGGCGTCGCTGCGTGGCTTGCCGGAGTGCCGTTGATTATCCATGAGCAAAACGCCGTCGCAGGCACTACCAATCGTTTATTGGCGCGCTTGGCAAAACGGGTGTTGGTGGCATTTCCGCAAGCATTTGCAGGTCATCCGAAACAACAAGTGACTGGGAATCCAGTGCGAAGCGAATTAATTGGTCAAAAACCACAGAATTCTTGCTCCGCCCCCTTAAATATTTTGATCGTCGGTGGTAGTTTAGGCGCTAGGGTTTTTAATCAGACTTTGCCAGCGATCCTGAAGCAGGCCGCGGCTTGCGGGCCGATCGCGGTTCGCCACCAAACTGGCCAGCATGACTTGCAAAACACGCAAGCTTTGTACGCCGATGCGGGCGAAAATTTAACGGTGCAAGTCACTGCTTTTATTGAAGATATGGCGCAGGCCTATCGTTGGGCAGATTTAGTGATTTGCCGCGCAGGCGCTTTAACGGTTAGCGAAGTGGCCTGTGCCGGTGTCGCAGCCTTATTCGTTCCACTGCCGTCGGCGATTGATGACCACCAAACCGCCAATGCCGGTTGGTTGTCGGAACGTGGTGCCGCGTTACGTGTTGCGCAAACTGATTTAACCGAAACATTTTTATTGCCGCAGTTGCAACAATGGCTTAAGGACAAAACGCCGTTGCAGCAAATGGCAACACAAGCACGATTGTGTGCAATCGACGATGCAACCACGCAGGTTGTCGCTGTTTGTCGACGTTTTACAGGTGTGAATACCCAATGATTACTACAAATAAACACCGGGAAAAACCAGCCATGCGCCGAGTGGAACGGATCCACTTCGTAGGTATTGGTGGTGCCGGGATGGGCGGGATCGCAGAAGTCCTGCTCAATGAAGGTTACAAAGTGACAGGCTCTGATTTAGGGCCAAACCCAGTGGTGGAGCGATTAACCTCGTTAGGGGCAGAAGTCGCTTTTGGCCACAAAGCTGAAAACGTGCATGGCGCGAGTGTCGTGGTCGTTTCCAGCGCCATCAAAACTGAAAACCCAGAAATTCAAGCGGCGCTAGAGCTGCGCATCCCATTGGTTCGCCGCGCGCAAATGCTGGCTGAACTGATGCGTTTCCGTCATGGCATTGCGATCGCCGGTACTCATGGCAAAACGACGACCACGTCGTTGGTGTCATCGATTTTTGCTGAAGCGGGTACAGACCCGACGTTTGTGATCGGTGGTTTGTTGAATTCAGCCGGCACCAATGCGCGGTTGGGTTCAGGCCATTACCTGATTGCTGAAGCCGACGAAAGCGATGCGTCATTCCTGCATTTGCAGCCAATGGCCGCCATCATCACCAATATCGAACCGGATCACATGGAAACCTACCATGGCGATTTCGAGCAGATGAAGGCGACCTATCTAGAGTTTTGCCATAACCTGCCGTTTTATGGCGCTGTGGTGGTCTGTATTGATGACCCTGTGCTGCGCGAATTGATGCCAAAAATCGGTCGCACCGTGATCACCTATGGCTTTAGCGACGATGCCGATTATCGGATCAGCGAATTTAGCCAACAAGGCACGCGGACGCATTTCGTGATCACCAGTAAAGACGGTCTGAGTCGGACCATTGAGCTGAACTTAGCCGGTCGCCACAATGCGTTAAACGCAACCGCTGCTTTTGCCATCGCCAAAGACGAAGGTATCGCCGAAGACGCTATTTTAGCGGCATTCACTAAGTTTGAAGGCATTGGTCGTCGCTTCCAGCAATACGGCGAGTTCGAAACAGGCCGCGGCAAAGTCTTGTTGGTGGATGACTATGGTCACCATCCAAGCGAAGTGGCTGCTACCGTTGCCGCCGCGCGCAACGCTTGGCCAAACCGCCGGTTGGTCATGGCTTACCAACCGCATCGATATACACGCACACGTGATTTGTATGAAGACTTCGCCAAAGTATTGTCAACCGTCGACAGCTTGCTGTTGCTGGAAGTTTATGCTGCAGGCGAAGCACCAATTGCAGGGGCTGATAGCCGTAGTTTGTGTCGCTCCATTCGCGCACGCGGGCAATTAGACCCAATTTATGTCGCAGGTCCTGCTGATTTGCCGGCTGCACTTGCTGACGTGCTGCAAGATGGTGATGTGCTGTTGACGCAAGGCGCGGGCAACATCGGCGCCTTAGCGCGTCAGTTGGCGGCGCAGCAGCTAAATATCGAAGCGATGAAACAACTGAGTTAGATACATTGGCAATCAAAAAACCGACGATGAGCAACTTACGCGCAAGTCAGAAAACAAAATTTACGCCGGCATTTGTCGCGGGAGTTTTGTTTTTTCTGTGCTCATTATCGGTCGTGGTGTGGTGTGGTGTAAAAGTCGCTGACTATGTACAAGACCAACAAAACGCGCCGATCCAGCAAGTGCAAGTGTATGGTCAGTTCGCGCATATTGAAGCCAAGCAGTTGCACCAAAGAGTCACTGAAGAATTTGTCGGCAATTTTTTTAATGTGCAAGTGGCTGATATTCAACAGTTTGTGCAGCAACAACCCTGGGTCAGCCAAGTTGCCGTGCGCAAACAGTGGCCTGGAAAGTTGTTGATCGTCGTGACCGAACACAGTCCGGTGGCGATTTGGAACACCAACTTTTTACTTAACAAACGCGGTGAAGTGTTTAAAGCGCCGCTGGAAGAGCTAAGCCAACCACTGCCGAAACTGAACGGTCCGGACGGTGTAGAACAAGACGCATTGAAGATGTTCAGTCAGCTGCAAGCCTTGCTGGCGTTACATCAGTTTCAAGCAGAGACTCTCACCGTCAACGAGCGTCTGGCGTGGGAAGTCAAACTGAGCAATGGGATCTCGCTAAAACTTGGGCGAGAAGACACATTAAAGCGGGTACAACGCTTCATTGATTTGTACCCGGTAATTAGCAAACAGAAACCTGAAGCGATCGAACAGGTCGACTTGAGATATGACACAGGTCTGGCAGTGCGTTACGCACAGCCTGTGATAACGGAAAAGAGCAAAGCATGACCAAGTCGTTGGATCGGGATCTGATCGTTGGATTAGACATCGGTACCTCTCAAATTAAAGCCGTGGTGGGTGAAATTACCGCCGACAACCAACTCGCCATTGTTGGGGTTGGTACGCATATCGCCCGTGGTATGGACAAAGGTGGCGTCAACGATTTGAACTTAGTGGTTCAATCGGTGCAACGTGCCATCGACGAAGCCGAATTAATGGCCGATTGCCGCGTGTCTTCAGTGTATTTGGGCATTACTGGCAAACATATCCGCTGCCAAAACGAAAGCGGTATGGTGCCGATCAATGACACTGAAGTCACCGCCGATGACGTGGCGAACGTCATTCATGCCGCTAAATCAGTGCCTATTTCGGCGGAACGTCGTCTGCTGCACGTGTTGCCGCAGGAATTTTCGGTCGATATGCAAGAAGGTATCAAGAGCCCAATCGGCATGTCAGGCGTGCGGATGGAAGCTAAAGCACATATCGTCACTTGCGCCAATGACATGGCCAAGAACATCGAGAAGTGTGTTGAGCGCTGCAGTCTGCAAGTTGACCAACTGATTTTCTCTGCACTGGCATCAAGTTTTGCCGTGTTGACGGACGATGAAAAAGAATTGGGTGTCTGCGTCGTCGATATGGGCGGCGGTACTATAGATATCGCGATTTACACCAATGGTGCACTGCGTCACACCGCGGTGATCCCAGTTGCCGGTAACCAAGTGACCAGCGATATCGCGAAAATTTTCCGCACGCCAATTGGCCATGCCGAAGACATCAAAATTCAATATGCCTGTGCGCTTCGCAGCATGGTTGGCAAAGAAGAAAGCATTGAAGTGCCAAGTGTTGGCGGTCGTCCAGCGCGTTCGATGTCGCGCCATACGCTGGCTGAAGTGGTCGAGCCCCGATACCAAGAATTGTTTGAACTGGTGCTCGAAGAAATTCGCGCCAGTGGTTTGGAAGAGCAGATCGCCGCTGGCGTCGTGTTAACTGGCGGTACCGCCAAAATGGAAGGTGCCGTCGAATTTGCCGAAGACATCTTCCAAATGCCAGTTCGTCTGGGCTATCCAGCGCATATCACTGGATTGACACATTATGTGCAAGACCCATCTTATGCCAGCGTGGTCGGTCTGTTATTGTACGGAAAAGATGTGCGTACCCAGCAAAAGAAAGCCGCTGTGGCACGCGAATCGGTTGGTGGATTCTTAAAGAAAGTCACCAGCTGGTTCAAAGGCGAATTTTAACCAAGGCCAGAGGGGGCCGCGGTTTGTTAGTTTAGTAAGCGTGAGAACGGAGAGAGAGCATGTTCGAATTAATGGAAAACCACAGCGAAGAAGCTGTCATTAAAGTCGTCGGGGTCGGCGGTGGCGGTGGCAACGCGGTTGAATACATGGTTGCCAGCAACATTGAAGGCGTGGAATTTATTGCAGCTAATACCGATGCACAGGCGCTGCGTAATTCTTCTGCCAATGTGACATTGCAATTAGGCGCAAATGTCACCAAAGGTTTAGGTGCGGGTGCAAACCCAGAAGTGGGTCGCCGTTCTGCCGAAGAAGACCGTGACACCATCAAAAAGACCATTATGGGCGCGGATATGGTGTTTATCGCTGCCGGTATGGGCGGTGGTACTGGGACCGGCGCGGCCCCAATCGTCGCGCAAGTAGCCAAAGAACTGGGCATCCTGACCGTAGCTGTGGTGACCAAGCCATTCCCATTCGAAGGCAAAAAACGTTCTACTTTTGCGGACGAAGGTATCAATGAGTTGTCCAAACATGTGGACTCCTTGATCACTATTCCAAATGACAAGTTATTGAAAGTATTGGGTAAAGGCACTAGCTTGCTTGATGCGTTCAAAGCCGCTAACAACGTATTGTTGGGCGCTGTACAAGGTATCGCTGAACTGATCACGCGCCCAGGTCTGATTAACGTCGACTTCGCGGACGTACGTACTGTAATGAGCGAAATGGGTACTGCGATGATGGGTACTGGTCGTGCATCTGGCCCAGATCGTGCTGAAGAAGCCGCTGAACAAGCCATCTCTAGCCCGCTGCTGGAAGATATCGATTTGTCAGGTGCCAAAGGTATTCTGGTTAATATCACTGCCGGTTTGGATTTAACCATCGAAGAATTTGAAATCGTTGGTAACGCAGTTAAAGCATTTGCTTCTGAAAATGCAACTGTGGTGGTTGGTGCTGTCATCGACCCTGAAATGTCCGACGAACTGCGCGTCACTGTAGTTGCAACCGGTATTGGTGCGGAGCGTAAGCCAGATATCAGCTTGGTCCACGGTCATTCGCATCACCGCGAACCAGCGCGTCCATCTTATGGCCATTCAGCTCCGGTTTATGGTGGCTCGGGCACCGTCTACGGACATGCCGGTAATACAGCACGTGAAATGCGTGAGCCAGTGCAGGCTGCTCAGCCAGTGGAAGCGCCACAAAGCAAACCACAAGCTGACAATAAAGCGAATATCGACATCTTTGATATTCCAGCGTTTTTACGCAAACAGGCCGATTAAACAGGAAGGTATTCCTGCAGACGTCAGTCTGAGGTCGGATGAGCGGCGTTGGCAAGCTTGTTAACATATGCTATGCTTCGCGCCCCGTTTGGCTCGTTCAAATATTGAACAGGACGAAATGAATGATTAAACAACGTACTATTACTAAAACTGTTCGCTCAATTGGCGTCGGTTTACACAAAGGCGAAAAGGTCACGCTCACTCTCCGGCCTGCGCCTGACAACACGGGCATCGTGTTCCGTCGTGTAGACTTAAACCCTGTGGTGGATTTCAAAATCCGTCCAGAAATTGTCGGCGACACCGTAATGTGTACTTGTTTAATCAATGATGACGGCGTCCGCTTATCGACCACCGAACATTTAATGGCTGCTGTTGCCGGTCTTGGCATTGACAACTTAGTTGTTGAAGTCGACGCTGCTGAAATTCCGATTATGGACGGCAGCGCCAATCCATTCGTTTACCTGCTGCTGGAAGCCGGTGTTTCTGAGCAAAAACAAGCGAAGAAATTCATCCGCATCAAGCGCCCTGTGCGCGTTGAAGACGGCGACAAATGGGCTGAGTTCCGTCCATTTAATGGTTTTCGCATTGATTTCGCCATCGACTTTAACCATCCAGTGATTTCTGAAACCCGTCAGCATATGAAACTCGATTTCTCAGCTGCAGGTTTTATAAAAGAAATCAGCCGCGCACGTACGTTTGGTTTCTTACAAGACATCGAATACCTGCGCGCCAATAATCTGGCGCTTGGTGGTAGTTTTGACAATGCCGTAGTGCTCGATGAATATCGTGTGTTGAACCAAGACGGGTTGCGTTACGACGACGAGTTCGTCAAACACAAAATCTTGGATGCCATCGGCGATTTGTACATGGCGGGTTTTAGCATCCTCGGTGAGTTCAAAGCCTACAAAACGGGTCATGCACTGAACAACCAACTGTTGTGTGCTGTGCTAGCTGACCAAGCGAATTGGGAATTTGTCACCTTCGATAAACCATCAGAAATGCCGATTTCTTATTTGGCGCCGCAGCTGGCCTGAAAGGATGACGAATAGACGTCGCAAAAAAAGCAGCCTAGGGCTGCTTTTTTATTTACGGAGTCTTAGTCAGCTCTGGTTGAAAATTAATCAGCTATTGTTGAACTTTTTCTGAGGTTCAACGTCTTTGATCTGACGCGGTTTCACGATACGGTGGACATTGTCAGCGCCAGAACTACTTTGACGCTTTTGATAATGCCGCCAACTTGCGGAGCTTTTCTGCCAGCACGGGATCTGCATGTTGCGCTGCCGCTTCTAAATAATGTGCTGCTTGGTCGCTAATTTGCCGAACTTGCGGTGTGCTGGTTGGTTCTGTGGCTTGCTGGTAGTGCAATTGCACGTTGGGGTTTACTTCAATGTCAATGCCGCCACATTCAGGCACATGCCGACGGAACGCACTAAGTAATTCGGCTTGATTAAGACGCAACCGTGTTGCCCAGCCCGCAGTTGTGCACAAAATTTGCACGCGACCCTGCCGGATCACGTTGACTTTGCAGAAAGACAGTTTTTCCAGTTGCAAGATCTGCTGTAATTCGGTATTAAGTTGTCGCACTAAGTCAGCTTGCTGTTGCCCCTGCATCACAGGGTTTTGTTGCAACAGCGCCATAAGATCGACCGGTTTGCGTGTATAGCGGGCCATAATAACAACCCAAAGAAACTGAGGTCCCATGAGTCTACCAGTTTTCCAGAGCGCCCGACAGAGCTCAGGCCCCTTTGGCCATACGCCGGGGCAATGGTTAGTCAGTGCGGCGATGTTGTTCTTTATTGCCGTCGGTACCGGAGTCGTATTAGGACGGATGTGGACAGATCCAACGTATAGCCTAGACCCAGCTGTTGCTGCCAACGCCAAAGAAGCTGAAGAAGTCGCTTCGATTAGAGCCAAGACTGAACATCAAATCGCGGCACTTACGGCCAAAGTTGCTTCACTACAAGCGCAAGTGAACCGTCTCAATATGGTTGGTGAGCGTTTAATTGATGCTGCTCGTCTGCCTGGAGAACAAATTAATTTACGTGATGAACCGCCTGTTGGTGGGCCTGCACAGCAAAAGGCTGAAGATGTTACTTCCAATGTAAATTCAATGCTGGAAGAGCTGTCGTTATTGGAACAACAATTGAGCTTTCAGCAAAATCGTTTCAGCATGCTTGAATCTCTCGACCTGCATCACAATATAGGTTTTAACAGTGTACTGTCAGGCGGTCCCACGCATGGTGGTTATATCTCGTCTGAATTTGGAGCTCGCACCGACCCTTTTACGGGGGAAGCAGCAATTCACCAAGGCGTTGATATCGCAGGCCCTGAAGGTTCGGCGATTTATGCGACCGCAGGGGGTATCGTAACTTGGTCCGGAGAACGGACAGGTTATGGTAAGATGGTCGAAATTGAGCATGTCGGTGGTTATCGCACTCGTTATGCTCATGCCAAAAGCGTAAAAGTTCGACTTGGGCAAATGGTGACAAAAGGTCAACAAATTGCCGTGTTAGGCAGCACTGGCCGCTCAACCGGGCCCCATGTGCACTTTGAAGTATTAAAAAATGGTGTGCATTTAAACCCGGTGGTTTTTATGGATGGCCGCGACAAGAATTTTGATGGATTTGCCAGGACTGTTACTCAGTCCCAACGTTAAGTGGTATCGGAACAATGTTAAGATCTTTATTTACCCGACTTATCGGTAGTCGGAATGACCGTTATTTAAAACAACTTCGTAAAACGGTCGACCAGAT
>DMYW01000053.1:0-2355 GCA_003482455.1 Rheinheimera sp.
CCATGGGGTGTACCAACGAAAGGTTACAAAACCCGTTCTAACAAGCGTACTGACAAGTTCATTGTCCGTCGCCGTGACAAATAATTTAATGTGAGGAATTGCCATGCCACGTTCTCTCAAGAAAGGTCCATTTATTGACCTTCACTTGCTGAAGAAGGTAGAGAAAGCGTTGGAAAGCGGTGACAAGAAGCCTATCAAGACTTGGAGCCGTCGTTCAATGATCATTCCACAAATGATCGGTTTGACCATCGCTGTCCATAATGGTCGTCAACATGTACCAGTCATCATTTCTGATGAAATGGTAGGTCACAAGTTAGGTGAATTCTCACCAACTCGTACTTACCGCGGTCATGCGGCCGACAAAAAGGCCAAGAAACGCTAAGGGGAAACAAAATGCAAGCATTAGCAAAACATAAGTTTGCCCGTTCATCTGCTCAGAAAACACGTCTGGTTGCTGACCAGATCCGTGGCCTGACAGTTGGTAAGGCGTTAGATGTTTTAACCTACAGCCCGAAAAAGGCCGCTGTACTGGTTAAAAAGGTTCTTTTATCAGCCATTGCGAACGCAGAACACAACGAAGGCGCCGATATCGACGCTCTGAAAGTGAAAACTGTGTTTGTTGACGAAGGTCCGTCAATGAAGCGGATCAAGCCACGCGCTAAAGGTCGTGCAGACCGTATCGTCAAGCGTACCAGTCACATCACTGTGATTGTTGCTGATAACTAGGAGTGAGAAATGGGACAGAAAGTACATCCTAATGGTATTCGCCTAGGTATCACCAAGCCTTGGAGCTCAACTTGGTACGCGAATACTAAAGATTTCCCGGACTTCCTGGTTGGCGACTTCAAAGTTCGTCAGTATCTGACGAAAGAACTGAAAGCCGCTTCAGTTAGCCGGATCGATATCGAACGTCCAGCGAAAAGCATCCGTGTGACTATTCACACTGCTCGTCCTGGCGTGATCATCGGTAAAAAAGGTGAAGACGTTGAAAAACTGCGCAAAGCCGTTGCGACTATCGCTGGCGTGCCTGCACAGATCAATATCTCTGAAATCCGTAAACCAGAACTGGATGCGAAATTAGTTGCTGACTCAATCAGCAGCCAATTAGAACGCCGTGTTATGTTCCGTCGTGCTATGAAGCGCGCGGTACAAAACGCGATGCGTTTAGGCGCAAAAGGTATCAAGGTTCAAGTTTCTGGTCGTTTGGGTGGTGCTGAAATCGCTCGTGACGAGTGGTACCGCGAAGGCCGTGTGCCTCTGCACACTCTGCGTGCTGACATCGACTACTCAACTTCAGAAGCTCTGACTACTTACGGTATCATTGGTGTTAAAGTTTGGATCTTCAAAGGTGAGATCCTGGGTGGTTTACCACTGGCCAACAACAATAACGCCAACAACGACAAACAGCCAAAAGCGCCGAAAAAACCGGCTGCTCGTAAGGCTAAGTAGGAGTATTGAGCGATGTTGCAACCAAAACGTACTAAATTCCGTAAAGTGCACAAAGGACGCAACCGCGGCTTAGCCACCACTGGTGACAAAGTTAGCTTTGGTTCTTTTGCACTGAAAGCAACTGAACGTGGTCATATGACTTCACGTCAAATTGAAGCTGCACGTCGTGCCATGTCTCGCGCCGTTCGCCGCGTTGGTAAAATCTGGATCCGTGTGTTCCCAGACAAGCCAATGACTGAGAAGCCACTCGAAGTTCGTATGGGTAGTGGTAAAGGTAGCGTTGAGTACTGGGTATGCCAAATCAAACCTGGCAAAGTCCTGTACGAAATGGACGGTGTGTCGGAAGAATTAGCTCGTCACGCGTTCTCGCTGGCAGCCGCTAAACTTCCATTTAAGACAACCTTTGTAACGCGGACGGTATTGTAATGAAAGCCACCGAATTGAAAGCAAAAAGCGTCGAAGAGTTAAACGCTGAATTACTGGGTCTGTTGCGTGAGCAGTTCAACCTGCGCATGCAAGCAGCTACAGGTCAGTTAGCTCAAACTCATTTGCTGAAAACTGTGCGCCGCGATATCGCACGTGTGAAGACTATCTTAGCTGAGAAGGCAGGTGCGTAATGAGCGAACAAAACACTCGTACACTGCAAGGTAAAGTGATCAGCAACAAAATGGACAAGTCCATCACTGTTGCCATCGAACGTCACGTGAAGCACCCAATCTATGGGAAATTCATCACACGTACTACCAAGCTGCACGTACATGACGAGACCAACCAATGTAAAGAAGGCGACATCGTGACTATTCGCGAATGCCGTCCTCTGTCTAAGACCAAATCTTGGACTTTGGTTGCGATCGTTGAATCAGCATCTTAATCCAATCTGGATTGACTGAATAAAAAGCGGCTCCT
>DMYW01000053.1:2491-74993 GCA_003482455.1 Rheinheimera sp.
AAAAGCGGCTCCTTTTTTGGAGCCGCTTTTATTTTGAGCTACCACTTTGGAAAAAGTGCTGTTATAATCACGCGCCCTTTTAAGGGGTAATTGACTGTAAAAAGAACAGTAGCTTTTTATAAGGCTACATGTAGTGGAATAGCGGAGCACTAAGATGATCCAGATGCAATCTATGCTGGAAGTCGCAGATAACAGCGGCGCACGCAGCGTAATGTGTATTAAGGTCTTAGGTGGTTCGCACCGCCGTTATGCAGCAATCGGTGACGTCATTAAAGTTACTGTCAAGGAAGCAATTCCTCGCGGTAAAGTTAAAAAAGGTGATGTTCTGAATGCTGTGGTGGTGCGTACAGCAAAAGGCGTACGCCGTCAGGACGGTTCTTTGATCCGTTTTGATCGTAATGCAGCTGTGTTGCTTAACAACAAGCTGGAACCGATCGGTACACGTATTTTTGGACCGGTAACGCGCGAACTTCGTGGTGAAAAATTCATGAAGATCGTTTCTCTGGCCCCAGAAGTACTGTAAGGAGTCACAATGGCTAGCAAAATCCGTCGTGATGACGAAGTCATCGTACTGACCGGTAAAGACAAAGGTAAACGCGGCAAAGTCACTAAAGTTTTAGTTGATGAAGGTCGTGTATACGTGTCTGGTGTCAACCTGGTTAAAAAACATCAGAAGCCAAATACGGCCCTGCAAGTTCCAGGTGGCATTGTTGAGAAAGAAGCCTCAATTCACGTGTCAAACGTAGCGATTTTCAACCCTGCTACAGGCAAGGCTGATCGCGTTGGTTTCCGTTTTGAAGATGGCGTTAAAGTACGTTTCTTCAAATCGAATAATGAAAAAATCTAATTAGCTATTGGAGTAAAACGATGGCGAAACTGCATGAAATTTACAAAGAGAAAGTAGTTCCTGAACTGTTCAAACAGTTCGGCTACACGAGCATCATGCAAGTCCCTCGGATTGTCAAAATCACCCTGAACATGGGTGTTGGCGAAGCTGTAGCTGACAAAAAAGTTTTAGAGCATGCTGTTTCTGACCTGAGCGCTATCGCTGGTCAAAAAGCAGTTGTAACTAAAGCACGTAAGTCAGTTGCTGGTTTCAAAATCCGTGAAGGCTACCCAATTGGTGCAAAAGTGACCCTGCGCGGCGAGCGTATGTGGGATTTCCTGGAACGTCTGGTATCGATCGCTATTCCGCGTATCCGTGACTTCCGTGGTGTTAACCCAAAATCGTTCGATGGCCGTGGTAATTACTCTATGGGCGTTCGCGAGCAAATCATTTTCCCTGAAATCGATTACGACAAGGTAGATGCAGTACGTGGTTTAGATATCACTGTGACTACAACTGCCCGTACCGATGAAGAAGGTCGTGCATTGCTGACTGCGTTTAACTTCCCATTCAGAAAATAAGGTTAGGGTCATGGCAAAGAACTCAATGAAAGCGCGTGAAGTAAAACGTGCAAAACTGGTAGCCAAATACTCACAAGTACGTCACGCACTGAAGGACGCAATTGCTAACCCAGCTACTTCTGAAGAAGAGCGTTGGGCAGCAGTCCTGAAACTGCAAGCGTTACCGCGTGATTCAAGTCCTGTTCGTCAACGCAACCGTTGCCGTATCACAGGTCGTCCACACGGTTACCTGCGCAAGTTCGGCATGAGCCGGATTAAAGTCCGCGAAGCGGCAATGCGCGGTGAAATTCCTGGCCTTCGTAAGGCTAGCTGGTAAGAATCACGGGAGTAACAGCTATGAGTTTGCAAGATCCAGTAGCGGATATGTTTACTCGCATCCGCAACGGCCAATCGGCTAAGAAGTTTGCGGTTAAGATGCCATCTTCAAAACTGAAGATTGCTATTGCGAAAGTACTGAAAGACGAAGGTTACATCGACGATTTCGTTGTCATTGGCGACGTAAAGGCTGAGTTGGAAATCACTTTAAAATATTTCCAAGGTAAGTCTGTAATCGAAACTATCGATCGTGTTAGCCGGCCTGGTCTGCGCATTTATAAAAAGCGCGGAGAATTACCTAAGGTAATGGGCGGTTTAGGTGTTGCAATTGTATCTACATCTAAAGGGTTAATGACTGACCGTGCTGCACGCAAGGTTGGTATCGGTGGCGAAATCATCGGCTACGTAGCGTAACGGAGGTAGTAATCTATGTCTCGTGTTGCTAAGGCCCCTGTCACCGTACCAGCAGGCGTTACTGTAACCCTGAATGGTCAAAACGTAACAGTTAAGGGCAAAATCGGCGAGTTGACTATTAATGTCAACGCAGCGGTTGAAGTCGTTGTTGATGGTAACGTTCTGCGTACCAATCCACGTGACGGCTTCGAAGGCGCTAACGCACAAGCGGGTACTGCTCGCGCATTATTGAACAACCTGGTTGTTGGTGTATCTGAAGGCTACACACGCAAACTGGAATTGGTTGGTGTTGGTTACCGTGCTAAGGCAGAAGGTAAAGTGTTGAACCTGTCATTGGGTTTCTCACATCCAGTCGCCTTTGAAGTACCAGCTGGCATCACTGTTGAAACACCATCTCAGACTGAAGTTCTGGTGAAAGGTGCTGACAAACAATTAGTTGGTCAAGTTGCTGCGAACATCCGTGCGTACCGTAAACCAGAGCCTTATAAGGGCAAAGGTGTTCGCTACGCTAACGAAAACGTGCGTCGTAAAGAAGCCAAGAAAAAGTAAGGTAGGGCGATGGATAAGAAACTTGCTCGTCTGCGTCGCGCGAAACGCGTCCGCAGAAACATTATCGAACAAGGTGCGAACCGCTTGGTTGTACATCGTACACCACGTCACATTTACGCCCAGCTTATCGCACCAAATGCTGTAGTGATCGCTGCTGCTTCAACTGTTGAAGCATCAATCCGTGAATCACTGAAGTACACCGGTAACGTCGACGCTGCTAAAGCAGTTGGCAAGGCGATTGCTGAACGTGCTCTGGAAAAAGGCATCAGTACTGTTGCTTTTGACCGTAGCGGTTTCCAATATCATGGTCGTGTTCAAGCTCTGGCTGACGCGGCGCGTGAAGCCGGTCTTCAATTCTAGGAGTAGATCATGGCTAACGTAGAAGCAAAACAACAATCTGATTTGCAAGAGAAGCTGGTTGCTGTTAACCGTGTATCCAAAGTAGTTAAGGGTGGTCGGATTTTCTCCTTCACCGCTCTGACTGTTGTTGGCGACGGTAACGGCCGCGTAGGCTTCGGTTACGGCAAAGCACGTGAAGTTCCAGCTGCGATTCAAAAAGCAATGGAAAAAGCTCGTCGTAACATGACTCAAGTTGAACTGAATGGCAACACTCTGCACCACCCGGTGAAAGGTGTTCACGCTGGTTCAAACGTTTACATGCAACCAGCTTCAGAAGGTACCGGTATCATCGCCGGTGGTGCAATGCGCGCCGTTCTGGAAGTTGCTGGCGTACAAAACGTTCTGTCTAAGTGCTACGGTTCAACCAACCCAATCAACGTAGTTCGCGCAACTATCAACGCACTGTCTGCGATCAAATCGCCAGCACAGATCGCTGCGAAACGTGGCCTGCGCGTAGACGAAATTCTGGGGTAATTCGCCATGTCAAAAAAGACAATTAAAGTAACCCAAACCAAGTCAAGCATCGGTCGTTTACCGAAGCACAAAGCGACTCTGGTTGGTTTAGGCTTACGCCGCATTGGTCACACTGTAACTCTGGAAGACACTCCAGCTGTTCGCGGTATGGTTAACGCTGTGTACTACATGGTTAAAGTCGAGGAGTAAGCGATGTTATTAAATACACTTTCTCCGGCTCCAGGTTCGAAAAAAGAGAAGCGCCGTTTAGGTCGCGGTATCGGTTCAGGTCTGGGTAAAACCGGTGGCCGTGGTCACAAAGGTCTGAAATCACGTTCTGGCGGTAAAGTCCGTCCAGGTTTCGAAGGCGGTCAAATGCCTCTGAAACAACGTTTGCCTAAGTTCGGCTTCACTTCACTGAAAGGTTTAGTGTCTGCTGAAGTTCGTCTGCACGAATTAGCACTAGTTGCTGGTGACGTTGCTGACCTGAACACTCTGGCAGAAGCTAACGTGATCACCCGTAACGTGAAGTTCGCTAAAGTTGTCCTGTCAGGTGAATTGGCTCGTCCAATTACTGTCAAAGGCTTACGCGTAACTAAAGGTGCTCGCGCTGCAATCGAAGCTGCTGGCGGCAAAGTCGAAGAATAAGGATAGTACGCGATGGCTAAACCAGGTCAGGACTTAAAAGGCGCAAAAGGCGGCATGTCGGAATTGTCGGCACGTTTGCTGTTTGTGTTCTTTGCCATAGTCGTTTTTCGACTGGGTTCATTTGTACCAATTCCTGGGATTGACGCCAACGTGCTAGCTCAGTTCTTCGAGCAACAAAAAGGTACCATCGTTGAAATGTTTAACATGTTCAGCGGTGGTGCCCTCGAGCGTGCATCTGTATTTGCATTGGGTATCATGCCTTACATTTCTGCTTCGATCATTGTCCAGTTGTTGACGGTAATGCACCCGAAACTGGCCGAATTGAAGAAAGAAGGTGAAGCTGGTCGCCGTAAGATAAATCAGTATACACGTTACGGTACCCTGTTCTTAGCAACGATCCAAGCATTGAGTATCTCTACTCAGTTACCAAATATGGCGGCCGGACTGGTCATTAATCCTGGTCCTGGTTTCTATTTTATCGCGACTGTTAGCCTAGTCACTGGAACAATGTTCCTGATGTGGTTGGGTGAGCAGATCACTGAGCGCGGTATTGGTAACGGCATCTCGTTGCTGATTTTTACAGGTATTGTTGCCGGGTTTCCGTCGGCCATTGGTCAAACGGTCGAGCAGGCACGTCAGGGCGATTTACACTTTTTGTTATTGTTGTTCATCGCGGCAGTTGTTGTCGTAGTTACATGGGGCGTGGTGTTCTTTGAACGTGGCCAACGCCGTATTGTGGTGAATTATGCGAAGCAGCAACATGGCCGTCAGGCTGCTGCTCCTCAGTTTCTGCCATTAAAGGTCAACATGGCCGGTGTAATTCCGCCAATTTTCGCGTCGAGCATCATCCTGTTTCCTGGCACAATCGCTGCTTGGTTTGGTCAGGGTGGTAATGCTGGTGGTACTAGTGGTACAATGGCCGACTTCTTTCAGGAGTTGTCCATGATGTTATCGCAAGGGCAACCATTGCATATGATTTTGTATGCAGCAGCGACCATTTTCTTCTGTTTCTTTTATACGGCGTTGGTTTTCAACCCTCGTGAAACAGCAGAAAACCTGAAAAAATCAGGTGCGTTCATCCCGGGGATCCGCCCAGGCGAGCAAACCTCTAAATACATTGACAATGTGATGACACGCCTGACATTGGCAGGTGCTTTGTATATCACTTTTGTCTGTTTGGTTCCTGAGTTCTTGATGTCTGCATTGAAAGTGCAGTTCTACTTTGGCGGTACTTCGTTGCTGATCATCGTAGTAGTCATCATGGACTTTATGGCACAGGTACAGGCCCATCGGATGTCACATCAGTATGAGTCTGTGCTTAAAAAGGCAAATCTTAAAGGCTACGGCCGTTAAGATGTAATTGCGGAGTTAAGTCATGAAAGTACGAGCTTCCGTTAAGAAGATCTGCCGTAACTGCAAGGTCATCAAACGCAACAACGTTGTGCGCGTGATCTGTGTAGAGCCTAAGCACAAGCAACGTCAAGGCTAACAGCAGAAAAAGTTAAAGTCGGAGCTAAACAATAGTTTAGCTCTGGCTTATTGTTGCATTATGGCCGCCGTTTGAGTATCCTTACGGGCTTTTCAAATCGGCACCCTTTAACCCTTTTATAGGAGAACGTTAGTGGCCCGTATCGCTGGCATTAACATCCCCGATAATAAACATGCGGTCATTTCATTGACTTATGTTTACGGTATCGGTAAGACCCGTTCGAAAGCCATTTTGGCTGCCGTGGGCATCGAAGAAAATCGTAAAATCTCTACGTTGTCTGACGCAGAGTTAGATACTCTTCGTGACGAAGTTGCAAAGTACACTGTTGAAGGTGACTTGCGCCGTGAAATCACGTTAAACATCAAACGTTTGATGGACCTTGGTTGCTACCGTGGTCTGCGCCATCGTCGCAGCCTGCCGGTTCGTGGTCAGCGCACTAAAACTAACGCGCGTACCCGTAAAGGCCCACGCAAAGCTATCAAGAAATAAGACGGAGTAAGACATGGCTAAAGCACCAGTTCGTACTCGTAAACGGGTAAAGAAGCAAGTTTCTGATGGTATGGCTCATATCCATGCCTCTTTCAACAACACGATCGTGACCATCACTGACCGTCAGGGCAACGCCCTGTGCTGGGCTACCGCAGGTGGCTCTGGTTACCGTGGTTCTCGTAAATCAACACCATTCGCTGCGCAGGTTGCTGCTGAGCGTGCTGGTGCTGCTGCACAAGAATTTGGTCTGAAGAATCTTGAAGTGTTTGTAAATGGTCCAGGTCCAGGCCGTGAATCAGCCATTCGTGCGCTGAACGCAGCAGGTTACCGCATTACAAATATCACCGACGTGACGCCTATCCCGCATAACGGATGCCGTCCACCGAAAAAACGTCGCGTGTAATAAGCGCTTCTGAGATTATTGGAGAAGAAAGATGGCAAGATATTTGGGTCCTAAGCTCAAACTGAGTCGTCGCGAAGGTACAGATCTGTTCCTGAAAAGCGGCGTCCGAGCAATCGATTCAAAATGTAATTTAACCACAGCTCCTGGTCAGCACGGCGCTCGTCGCGGTCGTTTATCAGACTACGGTTTACAATTACGTGAAAAACAAAAAGTACGTCGTATTTACGGCGTGTTGGAAAAGCAGTTCCGTAACTATTACAAAGAAGCTGCTCGTCTGAAAGGTAACACCGGCGAAAACCTGCTCCAGTTGTTGGAGTCTCGTCTGGACAACGTGGTCTACCGCATGGGTCTGGCTAGCACTCGTGCTGAAGCCCGTCAGCTGGTTAGCCACAAAGCAATCATGTTAGATGGTAAAGTTGTTAACGTTCCATCTTACGCTGTGGCTCCAGAGCAAGTTGTTGCTGTTCGTGAGAAAGCTAAGAAGCAAGCGCGTATCGTTGCTGCTTTAGAGCTGTCTGACCAACGCGAAAAGCCAACTTGGGTTGAAGTTGACGCGAAGAAAATGGAAGGCGTTTTCAAACGTCTGCCAGAGCGTTCAGACTTGTCAGCTGACATCAACGAACAGTTAATCGTCGAGCTTTACTCGAAGTAAGGCTAATTCTTAAGAGAGGATAAAATGCAGGGTTCTGTCACCGAATTCCTTAAGCCGAGATTAGTTGGTATCGAAAAAATCAACCCAACTCGTGCCAAAGTTACTTTGGAACCACTTGAGCGCGGTTTCGGGCATACCTTGGGCAACGCGTTGCGTCGTATTTTGCTTTCGTCAATGCCAGGTTGTGCAGTGACTGAAGTAGAAATCGACGGCGTTCTTCACGAGTACAGCGCCAAAGAAGGCGTTCAGGAAGATATCATCGATATTTTACTGAATCTGAAGGGCTTGGCTGTTCGTCTGGAAGACAAAGATGAAGTCACGTTAACGTTGACTAAAAAAGGTGCTGGCCCTGTAACTGCTGGTGATATCCAGCGTGGTGAAGGTGTTGTGATCGTTAACCCAGAGCACGTCATTTGCAACCTGACAGGCGAAACTGAATTCAGTATGCGTTTGAAAGTGCAACGTGGTCGCGGTTATGTTCCAGCATCGGCCCGAGTGTCCTCTGAAGATGACGAACGTCCAATCGGTCGTTTGTTGTTGGATGCGTCTTTCAGCCCAGTAGAGCGTATTGCCTACGCAGTTGAAGCAGCACGTGTTGAACAACGTACTGACTTGGATAAACTGGTTATCGACATGGAAACCAACGGCACAGTAGAGCCTGAGGAAGCTATCCGTCGCGCGGCTACGATTTTGGCTGAACAGCTGGAGTTCTTCGTAGAACTGCGTGATAAGAGCGAGCCTGAAAAACGCGAAGAGAAGCCGGAGTTTGATCCGATTCTGTTGCGTCCAGTCGATGATCTGGAATTAACAGTTCGTTCTGCTAACTGCTTGAAAGCAGAGCAGATTCAGTACATCGGTGATCTGGTACAACGTACCGAGGTTGAGCTGCTGAAAACGCCAAACCTGGGTAAGAAGTCTCTGACAGAAATCAAAGACGTGTTAGCGTCTCGTGGTTTATCTCTGGGCATGCGCTTAGAGAACTGGCCTCCAGCCAGTCTGATCAACAAAGACTAACCAGATTACAGTTCCTGGTTTAGTGAGAAGGAATAGATCATGCGCCATCGCAAGAGTGGTCGTCAGTTAAACCGGAACAGCAGCCATCGTCAGGCTATGTTCCGCAATATGGCAAGCTCGCTGGTGAAGCACGAAGTCATCAAGACGACTCTGCCAAAAGCTAAAGAGTTACGCCGCGTAATCGAACCTCTGATTACATTGGCGAAAAACGACAGCGTTGCAAACCGCCGTTTGGCCTTTGCACGTACTCGTGACAAAGAAGTCGTAGGTCTGCTGTTCAACGTGTTAGGCCCGCGTTACAACACCCGTCCTGGTGGTTACACTCGTATTCTGAAGTGTGGCTTCCGTGCTGGTGACAACGCACCAATGGCTTACATTGAGTTAGTTGACCGTCCAGAAGCTGCTCTGCCAGCTGAGGAAACTGCTGCTGAGTAATCAGTTTGCGTAAAAAAGCCGGCGTAAGCCGGCTTTTTTATTTTTAAGATACTCCAATCGTGAAACTCAAACCGATGGTTGAACCCAAGCTAACTTGGAGTTATCAATATCAGTCTGCTATTGCGCATTGTTCAAGCCTGTGCATTTGGAGCGCTTTAGCAGAGTTGTCGGCTGGCCAAGGGTTATGTCGAAGCTGGCGTTGCAAAAGCTATCTGGCGGTTAAACAACGGCGCTGGTGCCCATTTCAATCAAGGAGTTCGTTAGTTGCTGCGCGTTATTCAAGCCTTGATGGTGTTCGCTGTTGGTTTGGTGGTGAGTTGCTGGTCGGTGTCGATAGAGGCGCGTGATCTTACTGTGACTTTGTCGGACGAGCAGACTCGGCAGCTTGCTAGTCATCGCGAATGGCAATTATTGATCCACGAATGGCAAGGCAAACCTCAGTTGACGGACCCGGCGTTTTTACTCAGTCGGGACGACTATTCGGCAGAGCGCGAACTTAAAGCGACGCTGAACCTTTATCGGTTATCACCACAAGCTGCATGGTGTCGGTTTCCAGCGCGAATAGCATGGCTAGCAGCGCAACAAGGGATAGCGCTAACTGAGTTACCCGAGCCGTCATGCGACAAGCTCGCACAGTATCAAGCAGACGTGCCGTTCGAGCACTTAGAGCTGGTGTTTGCCACGGAAGTGCTGTCCTCAAGCACCTCGATGATGGGGCACGTTTTTTTGAAGGCCAGTGGCGCTAACGACGACGGTCTTTCGCAAGCTCACACCTTCGCCTACTTTACCAAAATAGAAACATTGAATCCGCTAGTCCTGTTGTACGATAACACCATAGGTGGTATGCAAGGCTATATGGTCGTCCGTCCATTCCATGTGGACCTGGCGTTTTATCGGGATAAAGAGCAGCGCACTGTATGGCAGTTCGGACTGCTCGCGACGCCACAGCAGCTGCAATTGCTGCAACTGCACTTGTATGAAATCAAAGATACAAAAATCGACTACTACTTTCAGGCCTATAACTGTGCAACCCTGACGCTAGAGCTGTTGGCGCTGCTGAACCCAGATGTCTTGCAACAACGCGATTGGATTGTTACGCCAGCCGACGTCGTGAAAGCTGCAAAACACTACCAGCTAGTGCAAGACACGGATGTGGTGGTAGCTAAACCACAGCAGTATCGGCAACTCCAACGACATCTGACAACGCAACAGCGACAGCAGTTGGCTGAGTTGTCGCAAGAACCTTTAGCTGATACCACCTTGTATCAAAACGCGGCTGCCGAACAATACGCCCGTTTACTGACAAATGCTCAAGTCGAGCAGAGTACGCTATCTCGCCAAGCGCAAATGGCGTTGTTGCAACCTTGGTCGGCAGATCCAAGCACGGCCCCCGACTATACACAACAGCCACATCCGGCTAAAACACTTGGTGATAGTGTATTGAGTATGCAAGCGATGAGACAGGGTGAAGCGCAAGGTGCGCAGTTTCGCTGGCTTGCCAACGGCCATTTATTGCAGACAAATAACCAACACTACCAAGCAGAATCTGAGCTGATGATGGGCAATATTGTGGCTCAGTATCAGCAACAACAATGGCGGCTGTCGGAATTTACTCTGTATAGCGTGACTAATTTACAAACAACGAGTGATTTATTCCCACGCTGGGCGGGGCGCTTTTATGTTGGGTATCATCCGGTATGGACAAATGATGGCTGGGACAGCCGCACCGAATTATCTGCTGGAGGTGGCAAGAGCTTCGCACTGACACCAGATCTGACATGGTATTGGTTAGCGGATGTTGGTGCGACGACTGACTTTTCGGAGCATCGATTGTTTGCTGGCGCTTCGACCGGTATGTTATGGCAGTTAACTGAAACCCAAAAATGGTCAGCGGCGATAGAGCGCAATAGCGGCAAAGCGGCGCAACCCAGTGATTATTTGCAGGCCCGTCTTGGCTGGCATTGGCAATGGTTTGACGATATGTTGCTTTCCATCGAAGTGAGCCGCTTAAAACATAAAGAAATAGACGAACAGCAAGCGTCGTTGCAATGGGCTTATTTCTACTAATAAACCAACAGCCGGCAAGAAGGACAAACACTCAATGACCAAAATCGGCGTATTCCCAGGGAAGTTTTTGCCACCACACCGTGGTCACTTGACGGCGATTTTGCGCGCGCACGCCCTGTGCGACAAGTTGTATGTCGCCGTCAGCGAGCGCCCGATTGAAGATGGCCAGCTATGCGCTGAGGCCGGAATTCGTTATGTACCCGGTGTTTTGCGGCAACGCTGGCTGGCGCAGGAGCTACAAGGCCTTGGTATTGACGTGGTGCTGATTGATGAAAGCAATATCGCACCGTTCCCTGATGGCTGGCACGATTATGCCGCTTTGGTCAAACAAGCAGTGCCAGCGCCGATCGATCTGATTTTTGGTGGCGAAGAGTCTTACCGAGCAGGACATAACCAGCATTTTGCGGGTATCGAATACCGCGTGCTCGATCCGCTGCGCTCGCAATGGCCAATCAGTGGCACGGAAATTCGGCAAACACCTTACCAACATTGGGACTATATCGTCAGTGCGGCTAGGCCGTTTTTCGCCAAACGGGTGCTGATCACCGGGCCAGAATCCTGCGGCAAAACTACCTTGACCCATAAACTGGCTAAAGTGTTTTGCACCAGCTGGTCGTCAGAATTGGGGCGCCAGTATCAAATCGATGAAGTCGGCGGCAATGGTGATTTGTTTGACCTCGATGACTTTAATCGCATCGCGCACCTGCAATACGAACAGGACTTAGAGGCGTTGAAACAGGCCAATAAAGTCTGCTTCTTCGACACCGATGCGGTAGTCACGGCGTTTTTTAGCGAGGTGTTTTTAGGCACAATCGCTGATCGGATCCCGCCTTACATAGACCCGTGCAAATATGATTTGGTGATCATGTTGCAACCCACAGTGCCTTGGGTGGCGGATGGACTGCGTGAACTGGGTGACTCGCAAGTGCGACAACAAACCGCCAGCCAGCTGCTGGCGATGTATCACGCCTATGGGTTTGCCACTGAGCAATTTCTGCTGGTGGAATCGCCAGATTATTACGAACGCTTAGAACTGTGCATCAGCGCTGTGACTAAGCTGCTGCAGCAAGGCTGGCGACTGCTGAGTACCGGTTGCCAAAGCGCTTGAATGGCCGCTTTCGGCCAACAACCGAGCGCTAGGCGCTGGCGTAAAAGTTCGGGAAACGCCGCCGCCACATCGGCAAACTGTAAGTGATTGGCAGGTTGGTAATGCCATAACCAGTGTTCAATGCGTTCAGTGGAGAGTTCGCGGCACACATCGGCAACTTGCAGTTGTTGCAGTGCTTTGGCGTTAGAAGCCTGTTCAGGTTGCCCTTGTAGCGCTTTGACCAAAATCCGCTTTTTTAGTTGTAGCGCTTCACTGATCAATTCAAATCCAGCGTTGCTTAACACGGCCTGCGCTTGTTGCAGAGCCTCGGCAAATCTCTGTAGATCAGGCTTTCGCCAATGCAGGTGCGGCGCGCTTGCTTCAGCGCCAGTCACCTGAGGGTGCACGATCACAAACTGATAGCGGGTCAGTGGCAACAACCAGCGCTGAATATCGGCGATATTCTCAAACGGCAAGTACACCAATACCTGATTGCTGCACACCTCTGCCGGACGTAAATTCAAATGCAACAGCGGCGGCAGCAGCGGTGCGTCGAAGTGGTGCCAATGTAAACCTAGACTGTCATTGGCGGGCGCAAAATACTTGAAAAGGAGCTGCTGGATCAGGCCAAACGGTACTTTCGGAATGTCGTAGCCAAACGCATATTGATGGCCTAATCCGATACACAAAGTCTGCTGCTGGCGCGCAGCCCATGCAGTGACAGGTTCAAAGTCCGTGAGCACCACGTCATAGCCTCGAGTGTCGAGCTGACGAATGTCGGAAAACAGCTGCCGGAGATTAGCGTGTCGTGCAGTCTGCCAACTGCTTAACCGACCTGCGTGAGTGTGTAGCGTCAGGCCCTGAAAACAGCGGAAGTCGCCAAACGCTTCCATTGCAAAGAACTGGTCGCGCGCACGCCCTGAAAACACAAAATCTAGCTCAAATCCGGCTTGTTGCAGTGGTTTCACGAGCGCTCGCGCTCGGCTGACATGGCCGTTGCCTGTCCCTTGTACTCCGTATAAAACGCGCATCTGTCATGTACCTCGGCTGGCCCGCTTTACAGTGTTGCCAGCCGATGTGACATGACCATGAAGCCAGCATTACAAAATGATGTGCCAGCGTCCTTTGAGCGTCAGTGCGACCAGCAAAAAGGCTAAACCCGCTGCAGCGATTGACCAAAACAACCAGCGACGACACTGCAGGGGTGGTTGCTTTTGCATACTGATCAGCAAAGCGGCATAACCGATGATCGGCCACAGCCAGCCCTGACTTTGACTGCAAACCAGAATAAACGCCATGGTGAATGGTAAGACGAGGACTGCATTGGACGATGTTGAAGTACATTGGAGTTTCATGATTTGGCTCACACTTTGGTTAAGGCTTTGGTTAAGATGGAACAACGTGTTCTTAGCCAAAGACACCGCAGTCAAGGATGCTGTGACAACCAAACTGTATTTATTAATTAAGAAGAGGGATTCTAGTGTTAGCTCTTATTCGGGGAAGTCGGTTGCTACCCGCTCATATCACTTTGCTACTGTCATTATGCGTCATGGCGCCACTCAAGGCACATGCTCAAAGCCATTTTGCAAAAGCGCTTGCTGAAGTCGCTGCTATCTGTAACGAAGGTGCATTGATCGACAAAGACATCGACCACTGTCAGCGCAGTATCGCTGCTCTTGAAGGGATCCAGCAGCGCAGCGAATTGACGTCGAACGAGCGTGAAGCTTTTACACAAACCTACGGCTTTGCCCTGTACAACAAAGCCGCCGCACAATTTGAGCAGCACAAACCCATCGATAAATCGGAGGTGCGCCGTTCTTTGGTGCTGATTGAAAAGATGGTAAACCGCATAGGGTTGGAAAACGTCTCGCCAGTGTTAACTATGGTGATGCTCAAAGCAGCCCTGCGTTTTTTAGAGGACTCCGAGCTTGCGACTAAATACGCACGCGCCTGCGCCATCGCAGGGGATGCTCATTGTTCGCAGTTTGCGGCAAGTGGAGCATTGGCAGGTTTCGAGACGGGAAAACCAGATCTGCAAGCCGCGTACAAATGGTACAAACTGGCGATTTCGCAACAAACAGATTCTGATTGCACACGTTTGATCACCTATGCACCAATGTCGATGCTGACTTTTTATTTTCCTGATCTAGATCCGGCCTATCCGTGGACTTATTGGCTGGCCAAAGTGAAAGCGGCTGATCAAAAGTGGCTAGAGTCAGGGGCTGAACCTGGTGGTTGTTCCCAGTTTGAAGTCTACCTGCAAGCCTATGTACAACTGCTGAGCACAAAACGTGACGCGACCGAGATGCTTGCTACATTGGACCAGTTAGCGGTAACAGCACCGCAGCGCGAGCTTGTGGCGCGTCTGCATCAACCGCAATCCTTGTTAACGGTAGCGCGTCAATTTAACGACAAACAGGAATTGAGCCATTGTTACATTCAACTGAGCGCTGCTTTGTTATCACAACAAGCCGCCTACTACCAAGCCGCGGAGGAAGGGGCGTGGGCGGCGCAGTTAACAACCTTGGCTGAGTTGCATTGTGATGATGTGGTCGGCGTGATTGACCTGCTGCAGCAAGCAGGCAAGTTGCCACGCCATTAACCCAGCGGGCTACACAACTCGACTAACAAACCTTGGGGCGTGCGCAAAAATGCCACAGTCTGGCCCCAAGGTTTGACCTTAGGCTCCGCTAACGCGCTCGCTCCTGCGGCGAGTGCAGTCTGATACGCTTTCGCGACATCCTCGGTGACCAAACCAATCTCACTGGCTTGTGGCGGTGCATCCAGTGAGCTGGCGGTAGCGCCACCCGCGAAATTGAGCTGAGATAATTCAAGCGCAGCAAAAGCAAGTTTGGTTTGGCCTGTGGCCAGTTCGCCATACATCCCAGACTCGTGCACAAAGGCTACCTCAAGAGCAAAGGCTTGCTGAAAAAACGCCAGCGTAGCAGGGACATCCTGCAAGTAAAAAATACTGTATCCAAAGTGCATGCTAGTCTCCGGCTTAACTCTCATTGGCAAAAGGCAGTTGCATCGCTTGTTGTAAGTCGGCTTCTAGTTTTAATAACGCGGCTTCATCAGTAAAACCGACACAGCCGTGGTAGTGGGAAATCGAATGACTCTGGCCGTTAATTCGCAAACTGATGCTGGTAGTTGGATGATCGGTTCGATAATTCGGGCATAACTTACGGTTGCTCGGGTCGTAATGGCTGGCAAACCGCAGCACATTGGCTTGTTCAAGGAGTCTGGCTATTTTCAAAAAATCAGTCGGTGTGCGCTGAATTCGTTGCATTGATTGGTTGCGTTCACGCAGTTGCAGTTCACCGTTTTTGAGCAGGGTCGCCTGAAACACTGGGCAGTTACCAAAGCAAGGACCGCGTTCGAGTCGAATAAAATCAACCGCCGGTAGATCGGCAGGGGCAGCTTCAACCGACTCTTCGGTCAATAACGCGGGGGCTTTTTTCGCAGCAGGGTGTGTGGAAGGCGTTGTCGTGTAATTAAGAGTAGCTGCTGGATCTGGACCTGATGATTGGGTTGGTTCTGCTTGGCAGCCGATTAACCCCAGCAGCAGAACAAAGATAGCGCGTTGCATATTGACCTCAACCAGCAAAAAAATAGAGCGCTCACCATAGCGGTTTTTTCACTGATATCGCAACTGCAGGTCCGCTGAGATTGTTTAAATAGCAACTTGCTGTTTACTTATTGTTGAAATAATGAAACACTGCGTTCACTTGTGTGGTTGTTGCGTTCCAAGGATTGGTCCAGCAACTGCACAATTCACCCAAATGCCCCGAGGGTGTGTTGTGCGGACTTAGTCCATTAAAAGCCGGTATCACCGGCTTTTAACTTTTTAGCGAGCTGACTGTAAGCGCGAGTCGTTTTCACAGGGTTGGCCGTCATGATCGCCATCCATCTCGGTGTTTGGACAATGCACTACAAAATACCGTGCTTCCGCTAACGATCTCATTTCAGAACAATATCTGCGGCCGTCGCATTCAAAAACGGCGGATGGCGATGCGGGTTCGGCTGCGCCAACCTCTGGCCATGGCGTTTCTGAAAACACCGCGCTATTCACATTGCTCGACAACGACTCGGTAGTTTCAGTCGCCGGTTCAGGCGGATCCTCAGCGGCAGATTTTGAATGTTCGACGGCAAAAGCCCCAACGCAGATCAATAACAGCAGAAAAAACGTTTGATTAGACATGTTTAATTTACACGAATACAACAATTGGTCTGAGTTTAATCAAACTGTAACTAATTGTGCAATCGAAAAGTCTAATAAATGACGTGCTGTTATTTGCTCGGTAGTGCCAGCACAAATTCAGTACCTTGATCATCCGACTGCACAGCCACCAAACCCTGATGCAGCTGTGCAGTTGATTTTACGATAGCCAAGCCTAGGCCTGCGCCATCGCTATGCCGTTGGCGCGCTGGATCGGCGCGGAAAAACCGGTCGAATATGCGACTTTGCAAATGTGCGGGAATCAGGGCGCCTTGGTTTCTGACACTGAGCCAGAGCATCGGATGCGCGGGAGTATGCATGAACCAACTGGGCGCTTGCTCGCTGATGCTCAGTTCAACGACGGTGCCGGGTTCAGCATGGCGGATGGCATTTGACAACAAATTTGACAGAGCGCGCCGCAGCATATCACGGTCGCCATTCACCACACATGGCGTCGCTGCAGACACAGTCAGCGCCAGCTGGACTGGTTTTTCATCAGCCAACAGCTCGAAGAACTCCAGCAATTGTTCCGCTTGTTGGCGCACATCCACTTGCGTTCGTTGCAACGTCATCAAGCCGTGATCTGATTTAGCCAGCCATAACATATCGCTGACCATCCGGTTTAACCGCTCTTGCTCTTCTAAGTTGGAGTACAGCAACTCGCGATATTCCGCAGCACTGCGCTCTTTGCCAAGCGCCACTTGCGTTTGAGTGATCAAATTCGACAGTGGCGTGCGCAGTTCATGGGCGATATCCGCAGAAAAATGGCTCAGCTGGGCGAAGCTTTGTTCGAGCCGTTCAATCATCTGATTGACGCTTTTCACCAAGGACGACAATTCTGCCGGCACCAGCTGTTCATCGAGGCGAGTTTCCAGCGCTTGCGCACTGATGCTTTCCAGTTGCTGGCTAAGTTCTGCTAAAGGTTTTAAACCTTGACGCACACCCAACCAGGCGGCGAGCAAAATCAGTGCGACGGCCAAACACACACTAAGCCACAAGGTCCACGACAGGAGATGCAAATAATGCAGGTGAAAATCCATCGCCATCGCGACGACGATCTGATGGCCATGGTCGCCGGCAAACACGGCACCGCGAAAGCTGCGACCTTGTTGCTGATAACTTTGCAGGTCGATTGGGGTAATTTGCGTCAGGGCTGGGCCGAGTTTTAATAGTGGGGTGAGATCAACACCGGCGCTTTGATACAGCGGGTGCCCGTCGCTGCTGGTGATCAGATAAAACGTCTCGTGATGACCGGTCAACACCTGTTGCAAGGATGCTTGCGGCAGCTGACCATGCTGATGCGCCGGCGCTGTATGAGTTTCATCGACTGCATGCAATAAACCGGCTTGTTGTTGCAATAACAAATTCAGTGACACCGCAATGGCTTGCAGTTCGCCGGCATCTTGTTCGGCAAAGTGTTGTTCAATCGAACGCTGTAATGAAAACGCCAATAACGCCGCGCAGAGCAACACTGCGGCCGCCACAAACAGCAACACGCGCTGGGCAAGGGAGTTGGGTTTACGCATCGGGCAGGTCCAAGGTGTAGCCCATGCCACGCACTGTGTGGATCAGCTTCACGGCAAAGCCGTCATCGACTTTGGCGCGCAGCCGTTTCACGGCGACATCAATGACATTGGTGTCTGAATCAAAATTCATATCCCAAATCTGGCTGGCGATCAGGCTGCGTGGCAGGACTTCTCCTTGGCGGCGCAGCAGCAACTCCAGCAAGGCGAATTCTTTTTGCGTCAGCGTGATTTTTTCCCCGCCGCGATTGACGCGACGTTTCAGCAGATCCATTTGTAAATCAGCGATTTGTAAAATTTCGACTGCGGGTGCGCTTTGGCCGCGTCGCAATAAAGTACGGACACGCGCTAACAGTTCGGTGAAAGCAAAGGGTTTGATCAGATAATCATCGGCACCGCTTTCTAAGCCACGGACGCGGTCGTCGACACCATCTTTGGCACTCAGCAGCAAAATTGGTGTCAGCTGGCCATGCTGGCGCAGACTTTTGACCATGGTCAGGCCATCGAGGTCTGGCAACATCACGTCGAGGATCAACAAGTCAAAGTGTTCGGTCAGTGCCAAGTGATAGCCATCCAAGCCATTGCGTGCCAGCACAGGGTTAAAGCCGGCTTCACGAAAGCCTTGTTGCAAATAGTCGCCTGTTTTGACTTCGTCTTCGACGATCAACAACCGCATGCGTTGTCCTCAGAGTTCACGCCGGTGACGCTAGGTCGTCACTGCTTGTAGGATTCTAGCGAGCCATAACGTACAGGCAAAGCATAACCAGTAATTCTGACAAAATTGTCATCTAGCGGTCAGCTGGCTGTTGGACGTACCGCAACATACTGAGCAACATGGTAAAACTCTTCTTGATGGGTAGAAGATGCAACGTTGTTTTGTTCAGACCTGCCTGCTGGCATTGAGCATCGGCTGGGTCAGTTTGGTCGCTTCGCCAGCGGTACTGGCACACGGCGGTGAAGATCATGCGGAGAAACCAGCCGTCGCTGCGGCGGGTTGGTTGCCGCGTGCTGACGCCGCCTCCGAGGCATTTGAATTAGTTCTGGTGGCTGATGGCGAACACGGCTGGCTCTATCTTTCAGACTTCAGCAGCAATTCACCGATCTCTGACGCGACAATCACTTTGGATATTCAGCCGAGCCATCCAACAACCGTCAGTCAGCCACAACTTGGGTTAACGGCCACACCCAACACAAACGCCGGAAGTTATCGGCTGGATTGGCAAGCACTTGCTGAAGGCGAGTATGCCGTAACCGCGACCATAGTCACTGCCGACAACGCCGATGTGCTGACCATGCCGCTGGCCATTCGTGCTGCGGAACCATTTGCACATGTCCATAGCTTCGCTGAGTTCAAAACCGCATTTATTTGGGCTGGTGGTTTATTGCTGGTTGGTGTTGCGGCCTGGCTGGGTTGGCGTCGGCAGCAACGTGGAGGTGCTCATGCGTAACCTTCGCTATGCGGTTGTTTTGATGGGATTTAGCTCGCTGGCGTTGCTACCAGCGCTTGGCTTGGCGCACGGTGGTGAAGATCACAGTGCACCGCAGACTGTGTTGGTGCAAGGTGATGCCCCGCAACGCCTCGCCGATGGTCAGGTGCGGTTGGCTAAAAGCAGTCAGCTGGCGCTGCAGATTTTGACTCAACCAACGCGTGCTCAATCCGCACGTAACGCCATAGAATTGGCGGCGACTGTGCTGCAAAACCCGGACTACCCAGGGCAACTGGCGGCGCTGCAAGATGGCATAGTGCAGGCAGGCCCTGACGGGCTTCCCAAAGCCGGCATGCCGGTCAAAGCAGGGCAAATTTTAGGTTATTTGCAGCCGACCGATACGCTGCTGGATCGCAACAATCAACAAGCGCAAGCCGCCGCCGTCGCCGCCGAACTGGCGGTGTTGGAAGATACCATCAAGCGGTTAGCGCCGCTGGCGGACTACAACAGCCGCAATCAATTGGAACAAGCCAAGCTCAAACGCCGCGGCCTGATCAAGCAGCGCCAGTTACTCGAACAAAGTGTGCAACAAGCGCTGCCTCTGCTTGCACCGGCGACGGGTGTGGTCAGTGATGTGCTGGTGCGTGTTGGCCAGCGCGTCAGTGCCGGTCAGCTGTTGGTGCAGCTGGTTGATCCAACCCAGTTGTGGCTGGACGTCAGCTGGTTTGCCGACGCGGCGCCTGTTGATCCGCAAGCTTATGTCGGTCAGTTTTCACAAGGTTTGCCGTTGGTGGCGATGGGCCAGCAGCGCGAACATCAGCGCTTGCCCTTGTATTTTGCGCTGCCGGCTGCTGCCGCAGATCAGCCGACACTGCGACTTGGCAGTTTGCTCAATGTCACTGTGCAATACGGCGACTACAAAACCGGTTTAGTGGTGCCGCGCAGCGCTTTAGTGCGCACGGTCGATAACAAGTGGCAGGTATGGGTCAAAACGGCGGCCGAGACGTTCCAAGCCATCGATGTCAGTTTTACGCCATTGGATGCTACCCATGTGTTGGTGGCGCTACCTGCACCGCATCACCATGCCGAAGGCACGCCTGCGGATCATCAGCATCAGCCAGAAACGCTCGTGCTGGATGCGGGCATGCGCTTGGTGGTGCAAGGCGCCGCGCTGTTAAGTCAGGTGCGCTAAATGTTTGACGCCATTATTCGATTTAGTCTCAAACAACGGGCGCTAGTCCTAGCGGGGGCTTTGTTGCTGATTGCCGCCGGCTGGTGGCAATTGCGCCAGCTGCCGGTGGATGTGCTGCCGGATTTAAACAAACCAACGGTGACAGTGCTGACGGAAGCGGGCGGTTTGGCGCCGGAAGAAGTCGAACAATTGGTGACTATGCCCTTGGAGCAGCAGCTCAATGGCATTCCGGGTGTGTCGCGCGTGCGCTCGGTGTCGGGGATTGGCTTGTCGATGTTGTATGTCGAATTTGATTGGGGTACTGACATCTATCGCAATCGGCAATTGGTCAACGAACGCTTGTTGCAAGCGCGGGAACTATTGCCTGCCGCGGTCACGCCACAACTAGGCCCAATCTCGTCGATTATGGGCGAAATTGTGTTGTTGGCGTTTCCAGTCGCCGATGGCGCCGCGCCGATGGCGGTGCGTGACTATGTCGATTACGTAGTGCGGCCGCGTTTGCTCAGCATCAGTGGAGTGGCACAGGTGATCCCAATCGGCGGAGAAGTGAAACAATACCGCGTGATGCCAGATCCGCAGCGGATGCAGCTGCTAGGCGTCAGTTTGGCAGAATTGACCGGCGCACTGTCGCAGTTTGGCCAAAACAAAAGTGGCGGTTTTGTTGAAGCGCAAGGGCAAGAGTGGCTGGTCCGTGGCCTTGGCCGCAGCTTGGCGCTGGCTGATCTCAAACAGCTAGTGGTTAAACTCGACAGTCATGGCCAAAGTGTATTGCTGCAAATGGTCGCCGATGTGCAAATTCTGCCTGCGGTGAAACGCGGCGATGCCAGTTATCAGGGCAAGCCGGCGGTGATTGTCTCGGTGCAAAAACAACCGGACGGCGACAGTATTCGTTTAACCCAACAGGTGGAACAAGCGGTGGCTGAGCTTGCGCAAACTTTGCCGCAGGACGTTGAAAAACCAGCCTTTTTGTTTCGGCAGGCCGATTTTATCAGCCAGTCGATCGACAATGTTGAGCAGGCGCTGCGCGATGGCGCCATCTTAGTGGCGATTGTGTTGTTGCTGTTTTTGGCCAATGGCCGCACCACGCTGATTTCGTTAACCGCCATCCCGTTGTCGTTATTGGCCACTTTGTTGTTGTTTCGCTATTTCGGCTTGTCGGTGAACACCATGACGCTGGGCGGATTGGCGATCGCGCTGGGTGAATTAGTCGATGATGCGGTGGTGGATGTGGAAAACGTGTTGCGCCGCCTCAAAGAAAACAGCCAGCGAGCGACGCCTTTGCCCGTGCTGCAAGTGATCGCGAGTGCCAGCAGTGAAGTACGCAGCGGTGTGGTATACGCCACCTTGATTGTGGTGCTGGTGTTTGTGCCTCTGTTTGCGCTGGGTGGCATTGAAGGGCGGTTATTTACCCCGCTGGGCATTGCGTACGTGGTATCTATTTCCGCGTCTTTGTTGGTCGCGCTGATGGTGACGCCTGTGCTTTGTTATTACCTGTTGCCATCGCTGGCGGCCAAACAGCATCAGGATAGCTGGTTAGTCCAACGCTTAAAGGCCATCACGGAACGGCTGCTGCAGTGGGCATTGCCCAAGCGCCGGCCGATTTTTGCGGCAGCGTTGGTGCTGACCATCGCCAGTGGCGCATTGTTGTCGCACATTCCGCGCAGCTTCTTACCGCCGTTTAATGAAGGCACCTTGACCGTCAATTTGCTGTTGCAACCCGGGACGTCGCTGAGCACTTCCAATCAAGTGGGCACCTTGGCTGAACAACTGCTGCTGACAGTGCCAGAAGTCACCCAAGTTGGCCGGCGCACTGGTCGCGCCGAACTAGACGAGCATGCCGAAGGTGTGCATTACACCGAGTTGGATGTCGATTTACAGGTGCTGGCACGTCCGCGTGCCGAAGTGCTGGCGGAGATCCGGCAGCGCCTCGCCAGCTTGCCGGCGCAAGTCAGCGTTGGTCAGCCGATCTCACACCGCCTTGACCATCTGCTGAGCGGGGTACGCGCGCAACTGGCGCTGAAAATCGTCGGGGATGATTTAACGACCCTGCGCGGACTTGGCCAGTCGCTGCGTCAGCAGTTAGCGCAGGTGGATGGCGTGGTGGACTTAGCCATCGAAAAGCAAGTGTTGATCCCGCAGCAGCACATTCGAATTGATTACCAAAAAGCGGCGTTGTACGGCATTCAGCCGGCAGCCTTGCTGGAGCAACTGCAGCAATACAGTGATGGGCAACTGGTCAGTCAGCTGATCGATGGCAATCGGCGCTTTGACGTGGTGCTGAAGTTACCGGAAGCAGCGCGCACCCCAGCGGCCTTGGCGCAGCTGCTGATTGACACGCCACGCGGTACCGTACCGCTGTCGCAACTGGCAGAGCTGAATGACGGCGTCGGGCCAAATCAGATCAATCGTGAAAACAATCGCCGGCGCTTGGTGGTCTCGGCCAACGTCGCCGGCCGACCGCTGGCCAGCGTGGTCACAGACATCCGCGCTATCATCGCCAAACAAGCATTACCGCAAGGTTATTTTATTGAACTGGACGGCCAATTTCGCGCCCAAGAACAAGCGCAGCTGCTCATGAGTGGTTTGGCGCTATTGTCTCTCGCGCTGATTTTTGGCGTGTTATACAGCCGTTATCAGTCGGTACGGCTGACGCTGGTGATTATGGCCAGCATCCCGTTGGCGCTTTGCGGCGCGGCACTGGCGCTGTTTTTAAGCGGTCAGCCGTTGTCGGTCGCTGCGCTGGTGGGCTTTATCACGTTGACCGGCATCGCTACGCGCAATGGCATTTTGAAAGTCAGTCATTATCTCAATTTAGCCGCACACGAGGGCATGGCCTTTGGGCCGGCCCTGATCATTCGCGGCAGTTTAGAGCGCTTAACGCCGGTGCTGATGACGGCGCTGGTCGCTGCATTTGCATTGGTGCCTTTGTTATTGTCGGCAGATGCGCCCGGCAAAGAAATGTTGTATCCGGTGGCGGTGGTGATTTTTGGTGGTCTGTTTAGTGCCACAGTGCTGGATACGTTAATCACCCCGTTGTTATTTGCCCACGTGGGCGCAGAACCTTTGGCAAGATTGTTAGCTCGCCGGCAATCGGCCGAAGTTTATTAAGGAGTGAGAGATGAACCCTTCGATCCAAACTTTTTGCAAACGCCTGAGTATGTCGTTGCTACTGTGCAGTGCGGTCTTGGCGACGCCTGTGTTCGCGCACAGTGATGAGTATTTAGATACGGTACCGGGCAAACATGGCGGTCAGTTGCGGATGGCTGGGCCTTGGCATTTTGAATTAGTGCTGGATAAACAAGCGGATGGCAGCAAGGCCATGCCGGTGACCGTGTATCTAACCGATCATGGCGACCAGCCGATCGCCACTCAAGGTGCCGTCAGCAAAGTGACCATCATCAGTCAAAACAAACCCGTGCAAGTGACGTTGACGGCGAAAGCCCCCAACCTGCTGGTGGGCGAAGCTGTGTATAAAGCCGAACCTGAACTGAAAGCCGTGGTGCAGTTGACGCTCAATGGTGAGTCGCAAAATGCGCGTTTTACGCCGCTAAAACCAGTGCCGGCAAAAGCCGAAACGCATCAGCATGCTGACGCCAAAGGCGAGCATCATCACCACTGATAAAAACCTGGGGCCGTTTAACCGGCCCCATGTTTTGCGTTGTCTTGTTTAGAACACAAAATCCAACGCCACACTGAACAAGCCTGCATCGTTGTGGTAACTAAAATCGTACCAACCCGGGCGATTGCCTTGATCCGTGAACTTGTTGTACTCAACTTTTAACGCGGCGTTTGCCGCGACGTTATACCGAACACCCAAGGTCATGATTTGATGTTCTTCTGCATCACCAACGCCAAAACCTTGCCAGTTTTCGGTGAGTTTTAATTTGGCTTTTGACAAGCCGACATAAGGTTGCCAGACGTCGTGGTTATACACGGCGCTGACATAATAGGTCGGAAAACGCGAGCCGTAGCCATCGTCATAAATCACATAGTTGTAATCAAACAACAGCGTGACATATTGAAACGTCAGGCTGCCGCCAAGGCCAAAGAAATCCAAGTCGAAATCGGTCAGTGGCCAATCACCAGAAATGATCGGCGTGCCATCGGGGTTGCTGCGTCGCTCGACAATTTGATCGGTGACGCCGTCGCCGTCTAAATCCAGCTCATCAAAAAACATCACTTCTGCGGAGGTGTTGTAATGGGTGCGGAAATAAGACGCCCGTAGGTCGATCCAATCATTGCTAGCGGTGACATTGGTGCCGAGAATTTTGCTCCAAGTGACATCGGCGGTACCGGCGATATAAGTCCCGGCTGGCGGGAAATAATAGCCGCCGCGGTTGCGCCAAAAATCATGCGACTTAATATCCCGCTGTGTTTCGCGGCCACCAAAAACGCTGGTGCCAATGGTCCAATCGCCGGCAAAGAAGTTATGTGAATAGGTCAAACCGTTGAACTGGGTGATCTCCCACCAATACAAATTTGCCGGTGGCCTGATCCAAGGGTAGGCGTAACCCACTTCCATGTATTCAGAAAAATAATACATGGGTAGCATGCGACGCCCGGCCATCAAGGTGCCATCTTGACCGACTTGGTAGGTCAAATAGGCCCAATCGACGTCGGGACTCCAGCCATCAGCCCCTTTCGCGACCACTTGCACTGTGGCCGATAGCTTGTCTGCGATATCTGCACGCATTTGCACTGCGATCACGGATTCTTGTTCAAAATCAATATCTTCGGTGTAAAAGGCGTAATCGTAGAAATCAACCTGAAATTCCTTTTCACCAGAAGGGTCGACTTCGCCGCTGACCACTTTACCTGCGACGATCGAGCCATATCCGCTAAAGGTGATCTCGGCGTTGGCCATGTCACACGCCAGCAGCAAACTTAAAGCTGTCACTGAGGTTTTCATATGGACCTCCTAGTATTTCGCAACGACTTTGACATCAGGGGTCACAGCACTGGCGTCGACAAATCCGATCATGTTCGGATTGGTGGCAACCAGATGCAGCATATCGCTGGGGCTGACATCTTTGGGTGGCGTGCCTTTACCAGTGAACAGGACTTTCGACCAAAATGCTTTCAGTTGGGCGTCGGTTTTACCCAGCACTTTGTTGTTGAACTCGGAACGGCTGTTATCACCTTCTGACAAACTCAGTAATACAGCGGTTTCGCCATTGGCAAAGGCTTTTTGGCGACCTAGATAGAAATTTTTAATGTCGGCGTCTGTTACCGCAGACGTGTTGGATGGATGGACGATTACGGCTATTTCCGCGCAAAGCGGTGCTGACACTGCAAGCAGCAGGGCAGCCAAGAGATTACGAGAGCGCATGGACATATCAAACCTCCGTAAGTGCAGCAAATGGCTACACCTTTGAAGGTAGAAGACAAATGGGACACGCGCTATAGCTGTGGAACCCTCCTTGGCGTTCTTCAACGCCAGAAGTGGTCAAAAAAGTTGCCAGCAGCTAATAACAGCGGCACGAGATGCACGAGCGCGACGTTGATCCCCAGTGCATTAATGGGTTGTTCTAGGCTGTTCAACTGTTGTGACATTTTCAGCACGAGGAATAGGCTGAAAAAGACGCTTGCTGCCGCAAGTGGTATGTGTCCGAACAAAATAGCTACTGCAATCAGCACATACACGAGTAGCCATTGCAAGGCGAATACTTTCAATGCAATGTTTGAACCATACACAATCGCCAGATGACGACGACCAACTGCACGATCTGCTTCCACATCGGGTAGTTGATTTAGCAGTAACAAGTTATTCGCCATCAGCATGACCACAGCTGCCAGCCACCAAGCCGCAGTTGGCACCTGACCTTGCAACGCCATGATGCTTCCTGCCCAAATCACCCCACCAAAACCCAAGCCTGGCGCGATTAAACATAACCAAGGCAATCGATTCACGGGGCCTGTGTAGAATAAAATCAATGCCAGCCCCGGCAAGCCGAACCACGCTAAACTCCAGCCCGTTTCCAAGCACAACCAAATGCCACCCAACGCGACAACCGCTGTGGTTGATAGCGCGATGCCAAGCGCCAGCGGCGCTAGGTGAGGGGATTGCGGTAAAGTGCCACTGCCGCCACTAAAAGGCGTTCGTGTGGTGGTTAAGTCCAAACCTGAGCGAAAATCTAAATACTCATTCCAAGCGTTGACCGCGATATGCGCGCACAAGGCCAGCAGGCTAACGAGCAGCAGTTTGTCGCCTGGCAGCGGCAATTGTTGCCATTGCTGCCAACTAAAACTCAGCAACAAGGTGACCAAGGTGAAGGTCAAAAACTTCAGGCGGCTGATGCCAATAATCGCTTGCCATGGCATGGCGGTTTCTCCAACTTAATTGAAAAAAGGCTGTGATCACAACAAATTAGACTTGTCGACTTCTAACAATCAAGTCAGCATAGCGCTCGGAATGTTAAAGGATGTAACTATGCGCCAATTGATAATGATCATAGTTTGTGGCTTTTTGTCATGGCAAAGCGCGGCACAAACGCTGGAACTGCGATTCGACGGCCAAGTCATGCAGCTCAGTTTAGCCGAGCTCAAACAAGCGCTGCCGGTCAAGTTGGTGCAGATTGACGACCCTGTCTATCACAAAACCAAACGGTATCAAGCGTTTGAGTTAACTGCATTGCTCAACACCTATGGCGTGGTGTTAGATGCAACAAAGCATGAGCTGGTCACGACGGCCTTGGATGGTTACGCGCCACCGGTGCCGCTCAGTGCTTTAGCCAGCGCCAAAGGTTATCTGGCCTTTGCCGAGGAAGGCAAAGCCGACTTCCAATTCGAATCCGTAACTTTGGGAAAAAGTACCACAAGTCCAGCACCGTTTTATTTGGTGTGGCAAGTTGATGCCAAGCAGGCTGCACAGCTGCCATGGCCGTTCCAATTGGTCAAAATCGAAAAGGTTGATTTGGCCCAGCAATATGCGGCGATGTTTCCAAAAACAACCAGCACCACGCGCAATGCCGCCGCCGTACAACGCGGTTTTCAGCTGTTTCGGCAGCAATGCGTGCGTTGTCATTCCATTAATTTGCAAGGCGGCGTGGTGGGGCCTGAGCTAAATGCACCGAAAAACGTCACTGAGTATTGGACTGACGAGCACTTACGCGGTCTGATCCGTGACGCTTCAAGTTACCGTTATCGCAGCAAGATGCCAGCATTCCCTGAATTATCGCCACAAGATATCGAAGATTTGTTGCAGTATTTACGGCAAATGGCAACACAGAAAATCAGTAAACCATAAGTGAATTTAAAGGGCGTCGGGTTTCCGTTGGATGGGTTTCACCAACAACCAGTCGTCATTGGTGAAACCTAGTCGCTGCTGCAGATTAAAACATGGTCACGTCGCTGGAGCCGGCCGTTTTGTCATGCTGTTTAACATTTTGCGCTGCGCCAAATTCGGCAGCATTTAATGTTTTGGCTATCGTGTCGAGCCATTTGTGACTATCGATGTGAGCCAAGTCGTTAGGTTGTTGAAGCGTTGTTGTTAGCTTTTCAATATCGTTGCTGACATAGCTGAGGATTTGACACGCTTTTTCTTGGGACTGCAGCGAAATCAACGCTTGACCGATATCTTGCTGAATGGTTGTACTGCTGTGCTCTAAATGCTGCGATGACGTCATGATGTTACTGGCAACTTGGTTAAAGTTCGCCAAAACGGTGCTGATGTGGTCTTCAGATTGATTCAACCTTTGTTCATCTTGTGCCGACATTTCTGACGTGCGCGCTAGCGTGCGCTTGAGCATTTCGTTGACATCATCAATCCGTTTGGTGATGCGAGCTCCGGTTTCGCCCGAACGTGACGATAGTGTGCGAACTTCGTCGGCAACCACCGCAAAACCGCGACCTTGCTCACCTGCGCGTGCGGCTTCTATAGCGGCGTTGAGCGCCAACAAATTGGTTTGTGAGGCGATCCCTGCAACCTCAGCGCCCATGTTTTTTAACTCATCCGTGACACCCGCTAACGCTTGGATTTCATGCAATAATTCATTGCGCATGGCAATAGCTTCTTGTAGTTGCTGCACAATACTTTTGAGTTGCTGTTCTGATTGTTGTACTACAGTTGTTAAACTTTGCTGTCCGCCATTGGATGACCGAACCGTTTGCAAGGATTGCTGCAGCTGTTGGTAAATGCCATTAAATTGGTGAGTGAGAGTCGTCGTACCTCGTTCTAGCTGCTGCGCAGCAGTCTGTTGTTGTTCTCGCCATACAGGCAATAGACGGCGTAGGAAATCGAGCCTTTGTTGTTCTTTGGCAGTCAAATCATCGCATTGCAGCTGTAATTCGCGACGAAGTGGATCTAATGATTGAGCTTCACTCGGACCAGCTTGTTGGCCCTGCCATAAGGCCCACAAAATAGTTGCAACGGCAACTAGACCAAGTCCTAACCGCACCGTAGCAGATTGAGGATCCATCAATAACACGATAGCAACGACGCTTAATCCAACCAAGCCGATCCAGAACGAAATTCCAGATTTTCCAGTTCCCATACATGCCTCCGACACAGTGTTCATCGCTATTAAAACAGCGCCGTGTTCAACGAATTGGTTGGCATTAACAAGATGAACAAGATAAGGAAAAAACAAGTTAGGTGAATGTTGTTGAGCGCACTCTATCAACTGAACAACAAGCAGAGAGCGCTCACCGTTTAAACGTAGGCGTTGCTCGACAGATCGGCAAATCGACTTGCAGGATTAAAGTAGGCCAACTGGGTAAATCCAAGATATCAGTGTGGTTCCGTCGTTTTAGTGAACCATGGCATGGGCTTATGTGGGTTCTGTGGAATTTGAATTGACGTGAAAAATTGCAGGGAAACATTGATGCTGCAGGGCTATGTCGCACAAGGCGCGTACAGAGCTTTGATGTTGTTGATTCTTATCAAAGGCCAACACCAGTTCGCGCTCTAAACCAAGGCCGGCGATCGGTCGGTATTGAATGTCTGCGCGAAACTTTTGCATTTCAAACGCTGGCAACAGCGCACAGCCGATGCCTGCGCCGACTAAGCCTATCGCGTATTCGATGGTGTGAATATTGGCGCGAATTTGCGGCTTGATGTTGGCTTTATTCAGCGCCAGCGCCACTTGGTCCCAGGCCTCGCACGGTGTGCGTTTGATCAAGGGCATTTTTTTAAAATCGCTCAGTTGTATTTCTGCGGCGGTGCACAACGGGTGCTGCGCCGGCAGCGCTAACAAATAGTGATCATTCCACAGCGGTTGATAGAGCTCGCCGGCTTTCAGTTGGCGAATATTGATAATGCGTGCATCGCACGGCTCGTCGGGTTCGACCAAATGCAGCTCCAGCCCTGGCACTTTGCTGTTGAATTCTTTGAGCAGCAGGCTCATCCGCTCCACGCCAAGCGCTCGTACCAGCCCTAAACGAAACTGCACTTTGCGCGTGGGCTTTTTAAAAGAGGCTTGCAGCGCTTGCAGTTGGCTGAGCAGTTGACAGGCTTGGCTGTAAAGCCGCTCGCCTTCGTCGGTCGGCGTCACCCCTTTGGGCAGGCGATGAAACAGTGGGCAGCCAAGCTGTTGTTCGAGCTGGGCAATAGCGCTAGACACCGATGGTTGGGCCACTTGGCACTGACGCGCCGCAGCGCTGATGCTACGCTGCTCATAGACGGCGACAAAATAAGCAAGTTGGCGGGTGTCCATAGTTAAAACCTATAGGTGCAACAGTTTCTATATGATTTTACTTTACATCGACGCTAAATAAGATAGCAACCAACAGGTTATGGCAGAAATACACTGCCTAACAAAACCCTACAAAAGAGACACAGCATGAGCAGAACCCAATTCGACTGGCAAGATCCGTTTTCCTTTCAAAGTTTGTTAACCGAAGAAGAGCGGATGATTAGCCAAGCCGCCCGCGATTATTGCCAAGACAAGTTGATGAGCCGGGTACTAGAAGCCAACCGCCACGAGCATTTTGACGTGGAAATTATGCGTGAATTAGGCGAGCTTGGGTTACTGGGCGCTACGTTGCCAGAGCAATACGGCTGCTCGGCTGTCAACTATGTCAGCTACGGCCTTGTTGCGCGCGAAGTGGAGCGGGTCGACAGCGGCTATCGCAGTGCCATGTCGGTGCAATCAAGCCTGGTGATGCACCCCATTTATGCCTACGGCAGCGAAGAACAACGGATGAAATACCTGCCGAAATTGGCAACCGGCGAGTGGATTGGTTGTTTTGGTTTGACTGAGCCGGACGCGGGCTCAGACCCTGCCAGCATGCGCACCACCGCCAAAAAAGTCGACGGCGGGTACGTGCTGTCGGGTAGCAAAATGTGGATCACCAACAGCCCAGTCGCCGACGTGTTTGTAGTGTGGGCTAAGTTGGACGGGGTCATTCGCGGTTTTATCTTAGAAAAAGGCTGGAAAGGCCTCAGCGCACCCAAAATCGAAGGCAAATTCTCGCTGCGCGCCTCGATCACCGGCGAAATCGTCATGGACGAAGTGTTTGTACCGGAATCACAACTGTTGCCCAATGCCAGCGGCTTGTCAGGCCCCTTTGGCTGCTTGAACAAAGCGCGTTACGGCATCGCGTGGGGCGCCTTGGGCGCTGCGGAATTCTGTTTCCACGCCGCCCGCCAATACACCTTAGATCGCCAGCAATTTGGCCGGCCATTGGCGCAAACTCAGCTGATCCAAAAGAAACTGGCGGATATGCAAACCGACATCAACTTAGGCCTGTTGGGTTGTTTGCAAGCCGGTCGACTGATGGACGCCGGTCACTTACCGGTCGAAACCATCAGCTTGATTAAACGCAACTCGTGCGGCAAAGCGCTGGAGATCGCTCGTATCGCCCGTGATATGCACGGCGGCAATGGTATTGCCGATGAATACCATGTCATTCGCCATGTGATGAACTTAGAAGCGGTGAATACCTACGAAGGCACTCACGATGTGCACGCGCTGATTTTGGGGCGTGCGATCACTGGCTTGCAGGCGTTTTTCTAACGTCTTGAGAGGGTGGCGCGTGGCTCGCGATAGCGACGCGTCCAACCCAAACGGTGAATAAAGCGCTGCTGGATGCGACCGGCGGCGCGTTAAAACCAAGCGTTAAAACAAGCGTTAAACCAAGCGCGGCACGCGACTGTCTCGCAGCTGCACTTTAAGTGCCTAGGTACAAAAGACACATCAGAAACCAAGACAAAAACGAAAACAACAAAAACGAAAAACAACAAAAAACCAGCCAAATCCAAGGACAGCCGATGAGCCAGCACGAACAACACCCCTGGGCTTTATCCTACATACAACGCGTCCGCGACGGTCGTTTACCGACCATTTTGTCAGGCGCGGATAATCTGCCGACCGCCAAACTGGCGCAAATTTTTCAATCGATGCTACAAAGCCGCTTGCTGGATTTGCGCTCGCGGTTGTTACAAGCCAAGGGGCAGAGTTTTTACACCATCGGCTCTAGTGGTCACGAAGCCAATGCGGTGGTGGCGCATGTGCTGAACCGCACCGATCCGGCGTTTTTGCATTACCGCAGCGGCGCATTTTTTGTCGAGCGCAGCAAACAACTCAACGGCGCCACGCCTTTGTACGACATGATGCTTAGTTTTGCCGCGTCCAGCGACGACCCGATCTCGGGCGGTCGGCACAAGGTGCTGGGCAGTTTGCCGCTGTGTGTGCCGCCGCAAACCTCGACTATCGCCTCGCATTTGCCCAAAGCGGTCGCCACTGGCTTTGCCATTGATTTATGCGAGCGGTTAGGCGTTGCAGGCACCTGGCCAGATGGCGCTATTGCGGTCTGTAGTTTTGGGGATGCGTCAGCCAATCATTCCACCGCGCAAGGCGCCATTAACGCGGCTTGCTGGGCCGATTACCAACATGTGCCGGTGCCTGTGCTGTTTTTGTGTGAAGACAATGGCTTAGGTATTTCGACACCAACGCCATGCGGCTGGATCGCCCATAGCTTGTCGCCGCATATGCAAACCTTTACCGCCGATTCGCGTGATTTAGGCGCTGTGTACGCGGCGGCGACCGCGGCCGTTGAGTTTGTCCGTAGCAAACGTAAACCGGCGCTGCTGCATTTAAAAACCTTCCGCTTATTTGGCCATGCCGGCGCCGATGCCGAAGTGGCGTATCGCAAAAAAGAGCTGATTGAAAGCGAACTGGAACAAGACCCGCTGCTGTACGCTACTGCGTTGCTGCTCAGTCGCGGGGTGGAAACTGCCGAGCAGCTGGCCTCGCAAATCGAGCACCTGGACCAGCAAATTGGCCGTGTGGCGTTTGAAGCGACGCAGCGGCCGAAACTAAAAGACGCTGCGGCGGTGATGCAATCGATTGTGCCGCCCAGCAGTGGCAAGGCCTTGCCAGCGCTGGTCGAGCGCACGCAAGCATTAGGGTTTGATAAACATAACCTTGGCAAACCGCAGCACATGGCGAAGCTGATCAACTGGACCTTGCACGAGATTTTCGCGCGTTACCCCACGGCGGTGATGATGGGCGAAGACGTCGGCAAAAAAGGCGGCGTCTATGGGGTGACGCAGCAGTTGGTGCAGCAATTTGGTCCGAATCGCGTGATCAACACCTTGCTGGATGAACAAAGTATTTTGGGTCTTGGCATTGGCGCGGCGCAACAAGGCTTGCTGGCGATGCCGGAAATTCAGTTTTTGGCCTATGTGCACAACGCCGAAGACCAAATTCGTGGTGAAGCCGCGACCCTGCCGTTTTTCTCCAACGGCCAATATCAAAACCCGATGGTGGTGCGCATTGCCGGCTTGGCCTATCAGCGCGGCTTTGGTGGGCATTTCCACAACGACAACAGCTTTGCAGTGTTTCGAGATATTCCAGGGCTGATTTTGATGTGCCCATCCAACGGTTATGACGCGGCGGTGCTGCTGCGCCAAGCGGTGGAACTGGCCTATCGCGACAACCGATTAGTAGTGTTTTTAGAGCCGATCGCCTTGTACATGACGCGTGATTTACACGAAACCGGCGATAACTTATGGACACGCGAGCTGCCAGCGCCTGACTTGCCATCCCCCGATTTTGGTACACCCGCCGTGGTGGAACCGATTGCTGGCGCCAAGGCGGATGTCTGTATTATCAGCTACGCCAATGGCTTTTATTTGTCGCTGCAAGCGCAAAAAGAATTGGCCGCGCAGGGCATTCAAGCCCGTGTGCTGGACCTGCGGTATTTAGTACCGCTGCATGTCGATAAGATTGCGCAGGCGATTGGCGATTGCCGCAAAGTGCTGATTGTCGATGAATGCCGTAAACGCGGCAGTTTAAGCGAAGAGTTATTCACCAGCCTGCATGAACATCAACCCGGGCGCTTTGTGATCCAGCGCTTGTGTGCGCAAGACAGCTTTATTCCGCTGGGCGCCGCGGCTTATCACGTGTTGCCATCCAAAGCGCTGATTGTTGAAGCCGCTAGCCGCTTAATGGCTACTAATGGAGAGAACGCATGAGTCGTAAAACCGCTGTGGTGATTTGCCCTGGACGCGGCACCTATCAGAAAAATGAATTTGGCTGCTTAAAGCCGTTTTATGACACGCCGCTACTGAATCAAATTGACCGGGTGCGGGCATCGCTTGGCCTTGAAACCGTGTCGGCGTTAGATAGTGCCGATAAATATTTACCGGCGCGACATCAGCTAGCGGTGAATAACGCGGCGCTGATTTATGCCACCGGGCTGTGCCAGTTCAACGCCATTAACCCAGATGAATACGAGGTTGTGGCGGTCACCGGCAACTCGATGGGCTGGTATACGGCGCTCAGTTGCGCTGGTGTGTGGGACGCAGACATCGGTACAGAAATTATGTCGGCGATGGCAGAGCTGACCGCGAATTGCCCTGGCATTGGTGGTGATACCGGCGGTCAGTTGATTTACCCAGTGCTGAATGAGCAGTGGCAGCCGGATGCGTCGCGCCTTGCCGCCGTGGCTGAAGTACTAAAACTGCCAGGCATGTATCGCTCGATTCAATACGGTGGTTATGCGGTGCTCGCTGGCACCACGCCGGCGGTGAAACAAGCGCTTTTGATGCTACCGCCGGTCGATGAGCGCTTCCCGATGCAGCTGGCGGGGCACAGTGCCTTTCACAGCCCGCTGATGCAAGAGGCGTCTAATCAGGCCTTGGCACGATTTGGTGCTGAGTGTTTTACCAATCCACGGCTGCCGCTGATCGATGGCCAAGGCCATGTCTGGCCGGATTTGCCAGTGGATGCCGAGTCGCTGCGGCGGTACACCTTTCAAACTCAAGTCAGTAGCGGTTATGACTTTAAAACGGCGGTGCAAGTGGCGGTGCGTGAGTTTGCGCCGGATGCCTTATTGCTGCTAGGCCCAGGCACGGCGCTTGGTGGCGCTGTGGCGCAAAGCCTGATTGAAATTAACTGGCATGGCCTTGCTAGCAAAGCTGATTTTACGGCGCTGCAAGCCAGTGCCGAGCCGTATTTGATTCAACTCTAAGACGGTCCATTCGCCCAACATCCAGCGTCTTTGCCGGCGCTGTGTTGGGGATTGGTGCTGTCGATGTCTGCTGGGCGGTTGGTGGGAATTTGGCATCACCGATCGTTTGCTACGAAAGCGTCCTTTTTACCTTGGACTTGGCAGCAAACACGGGTCACACGGCAAAAAGCGGCGGCGATGGATGATTCAAGGGCTGCGTTGGAAACCTTGCTCCGTTAATACCCCAAGTACCCGCACTTGTGGCGTCACTTCAGTAAGCGGTACATAACCGAGGGCGTCTGGGTCACTCGCCACTTGTTGCAGCACTTCGCTGGATTCCATGTATTGCAGCGCATCGGCGTTGCCGGTAAACAACAAGCGCGACCAATAGGATTGGTATTGTGCCGCTGTTAGATCCAACAATCGTTGGCAAACCAGCATATGCGCATCCGAGCGAGGTGGTAAATGATACAAATGAATTTTCTGGCCTTTACCAAAGAATTTCTGTTTATTCAGTAAGATATGTTGTAACTGCTCTTGGCTTAATACCACAGGGTTGCTTTTGTGCACCACCAAAGCCAATTCAAGGGCAAGCGCAGGGCGGGCCAGCAGCAGCGCTAGCAAGGCGATCCAAGCATATAGCGTTGTCGACACCTTGTTAGAACACAAAATCCACCCCCAACGAAAAACCGTGCGCGGCTTGTGAACTGCCATCCGTCACAAACACCACATCGCCAAGCATGTAGTCTGCTTTCAGCGCCATGCTAGGGGCTAAGTCGTAGCGCGCTGATAACACGTTCAAACGCAGCATGCGTTGATTAAGTGATTTAACCATCAACGGCAGCAGCGGGTAGAACTGCGGTGGAGTGCCTTCGCGCAACACCTCGCTGGCGGCAAGTGGATGTTTGCTGATTTGTTCGTGGTGTAATGTCAGCACCAGATCGTCAAAGCGTCGTGAGGCAGCGGCAAACCACGCAGACGTTTGCCCATCAATGGCACCATCAATGCCATAGCGGGTGCGTTCGACTTCAAAGTGCCAATCGCCGGGATGATAACGAAGGCCATAGAACCAATAGTTGCCGCCATTGGTAAAACTAGTATCGGCAAAAAAATCGGCGATTTGTGACGGGCTGCCACCAAGTTGCTGCAGCGTTGGCGTCAAACTGGCAATAAAGCGCTGATCCAAGCTTTGTAAGTCGACGTCGGTTTTCATCAAGCCTGCCACGAGGTTGACTTTTTGCGTATCCAAATTGAACTTCAGTGCGCGAATGTCCCGCAGGTGGCTCGGAATACCGGAACCGCCAGCCGCGCTTTTAAACAACAAACCGTCGAAATTGCTCCACTGCGCCTGCGTTTTTAAGGTAGCCCAGCTCCAGTTTTGTTGGTGTTCCAGCGAAATACCTTCGCCGGTTTCGAAATCAAACCGCCAATACACCGACTTGGGGAGTCGCGAGTAATTATGGGAAAAGCCGATGTATTGGGTATCGCTTTGCGCAAATAGCGGGATATCTAAACGCCCAGCTTTGAGCTGCCAAGCGTCATTCAGTTGCCAGCGTAAGAACAGCAGTTTGGTTTCTGGTTTAAAGTCACGATTGCCGCGAGCTTGCCACTGCGCCACCAGCTGCATGTCGTCGCTGATATCGTGTTGCATTTGCACGCCGAACAAGGTTTCTTCACTAAAACTGAGTTCGCTGGTGCCGCGGTAGAATTCTGGGATCTCGGCATCTTGCCCTTGCATGGAAAATTGGCCCATGCGCACTGAACCGTAGCCGTGCCAATCCATGGCATAACTCGGTGCTGCGAAACAGCAGGCCAGTAAGCCAAGACACAGCCCCTTAAGGTATTTAGTCGGGTTTTTGCCGCGGAATATGGATAACAAAACTAGCCCCCTGTTGCGGTGCGCTAAACAGCTCGATCTGCCCTTGCAAGTTGCTGCGCACGATCCGATGGACAATCGACAAGCCAAGACCATTCGAGCCTTGGCCCATCCGTGTGGTGTAAAAGGGATCAAACACTTGTTTTTGCGCGTCAAAAGCAATACCAGCGCCAAAGTCCATACAACTTAAATGGATGTGAGTGTCGTCTTGCCACAAGCGGATGATAATTTGTCCTTCGGTCCCTTCAGCATAGGCGTGCAATCGCACATTACTACACAGACCACTGAGCAGCTGGTGAAATAAACCCGGCACCGCCTTGATGTGAATATCCGGTTGCACGGCGGTTTGCCACTGTAAGCCAACGTATTGCTGGTCGAGTTGATAAGCAATCAGTAGTTCATTGACGAATTCTGACAAGTTGAACCAACGCACCGATTCATCGGTTTGTTCTTTGGCGAGTAACTTAAAGTTCGAAATTAAATGCGCGGCTTTACCGGCGTTGTTATGCACGAGCTCGGTGGCTTGCAGCAGTTGTTGCAGTTGCTGCTGGAAACCTGACTTGGTCAAGGTGCCTTGTTGCATGTGCTGATGCAGTTGCTGCAATTCACTTTCCAAGCAGGTGACGCTGGTGATGATGATGCCAAGTGGCGTGTTCACTTCGTGCGCCACCCCTGCCACCAGGGCCGCAAGCGAGGCTTGTTTTTCGGATTGTAATAAGGCGTCTTGTGCTTGGCGCAGTTCACGCATGGCTTGTTCGGTTTGTTCTTTGGCGTGTTGCAATGACGCGTTGGTGTCGCGAATGGTTTGAATGTCGCCGGCTAACCGCGCTGATAAGCCGACGATACTTAGCGCAACTTCTTCGAATTCATCCTGCAGGCCAGTTAACGGGTTGGCGACTATGCCGGTTCGATCTGAAATCGCCGCACTTAGCGACACACTGAGTTTTTTCAAAGGCTGCAGCACAATGCGGTTAAAAGCCACATACAAACCTCCCGCCAGCAGCGACAACAGAATCAACAACTCCAGAAATTGTCGAGCTAATGCATCTAGCAGTAGCTGTTCGATATAACTCTGATTTTCCTGCAACATCAGAGTGCCAACCTCATTGCTTTGTTGACCTAAGGTCAAGGAGATGGCTTCGGTATAAGGCCCTGTGTTGGATAAAAAGGAACGCAGCAACCAAGATTGTGGCTGCATCGGCGTCGCATCAAGCAGCAGTTTTGGACCCGAATTGGCTTGCACAAAAATTTGCCGAATCGCCGGGTCGTTTTGATAAGGCGCCAGCAGCAGTTGCAGCGATTCCGGGTTGTAGTTCCACACGTCAATGGCAATCGCCCGCGCCATAGTCACTTTGAGGCTGTTTAGATGCTGCCGATGTTGCGCCAACAGCTGCTCCGAAGTGCTCCAGACATAATAACTCGACATCAGCAACTGACAGCTAATGACGATGGCTGCGAGGATCAGCATCAATTTGGCGGACAAACGTAGTGCCATTGAAATCCAACAAGTTTTTGCGTATTTGACTAGCTTAGCCAGCTTTGTTGGCTTTGCCATGGTGGATGCAAGTTGGTAAAGAAAAATCAGTAAGATAGATTAAATGACGTCGATTATGCAGAGATAAAAAAGCCACAGGCGATGCTGTGGCTTTTTCGTCAACCGCTAAAGGTTTTGCTTAATTCAGCGATTCGTGCGCGTGTTCACCGCGATGCAGTTGATCATGGATGTCGTGGTTATGCTCGATATATTGCGGCATCAACGAACCGATGATCATGCCAAAGAAGCTGGCAATCAAACCGGCAAACTGCGCTGGGACAAACGGATCTTCAGGACCTAACCAAATCACGCCTTGCCACACCGCCACACCGGCGAAAATCGACAGCAGTGCACCTTGGTTGGTCGCACGGCGCCAATACACGCCAAACGCCAGCGGGATAAAGGCGCTCACCAAGGTGATTTGATACGCACTTTCGACCATGCCAAAGATGGTAGCTTCGGTGTTCAGTGCGTACACCATCACGAAACAGGTAAACACCAAAGTGACAATACGCATCGTCAACAGGGTTTGTTTGTCGGTCATTGGTGGCAGCATTGGCTTGAGAATGTTCTCGGCAAAGGACACAGATGGCGCCAACAAGGTGGCAGAGGCACAGCCTTTGATGGCGGACAACAAGGCACCAAAGAACAGCACTTGCGCAATAAATGGCATATGTTGCATCACAAACTGCGGCAGGATCAGCTGGCTGTCTTCCGCCATCAGTTGTTTCACCATATCCGGTGCGATGATGGTGGCGGCATAGCCGATAAACAGTGGTACAAAAGCGAACATAAAGTACAAGGAACCACCCAGCACCGAGCCCCACACTGCGATTTTTTCAGATTTTGCTGATTGCACGCGCTGGAACACGTCTTGTTGCGGCATGGAACCTAGCATCATGGTACAGGCCGCTGCCGTGAAGGCGATCAGCTCTTTTAAGTCCATACTTGGCCAGAATTCGAATTTGCCCGCAGCGGCGGCGTGGTCGATGACAGTGCCGACACCGCCGGCCATTTGCGATACTTCACCGCCGATGTACAACAAGCCCAACACGATCACAATCATCTGTACCAAGTCAGTGATAGCAATGGCCCACATTCCGCCAAAGAAGGTGTAGATTAGGATGGTGACAGAACCAATCCACATGCCCATTTCTTGGCTGATGGCACCTTGCGACACCACGTTAAACACCAAGCCCAGCGCGGTGATTTGCGCACCGACCCAGCCTAAGTACGACACCACAATCGCCAGCGAAGTTAACACTTCAACTTTGCGGCCGTAGCGGCGTTTGTAGAAGTCACCAATGGTCAGCAGTTTCATTCGATACAGCGGTGCTGCGAAGAATAAACCGACCAAAATTAGACATAAAGCAGAGCCAAACGGGTCTGCAACAATTGATTGCAGATTACCGTCGATAAAGGTTGCCGGGATCCCAAGGACGGCTTCAGAGCCGAACCAAGTTGCAAACACAGTTGCGGTGACCATATAAAATGGCAAATGACGGCCGGCGACTGCGAAGTCTGCGGTATTTTTTACCCGCAGGGCAGCCCATAAACCGATCGCAACTGAGATGACCCAATAGGCGATAACAAACCAAAGTAACATGATGGCGCGATGTCCTTCTGTGTCAGGTTGATTGAAAACGTCTTTCCGGAAAGGCAGCTGATGGGCTGCAATTCAGGGTCAATTACACGTCGTGTACAGGTTAAAAAACAGCCTGCCTGTTGCAAACCCGGCCGCACAAAAGATGTGCGATTTTCAGGGGTAACAGGTATTGTAAGGTCGTGTTTGTTCTGCGGCAAAGCAATTTGCTACAAATTGCAAAAAAAAATGAAAAACCCGAATGACTGTACGGTTTTATCCAAAGAAGAATGCAAAACAAAAAACCGTAAAATATTGAATTAAAAGAAATAAAATGTGATTAGTGGTTCAGCGTCAGGCTAGCGTGAAACTATTTCACCAGTGAGATGATTTGACCATTTTTCTTCGCTTTTTGCTGCGAAAAGCAAAATGGCGGATCCGCTGACACGCCAATGCCAAACTTTGCGAAAACCACCCCGACTCTGTACCAAAGTGTTGTGGCGAAAAAATCGCCATTGCGCGCAAGCTCTATCACCGCAGTTCCAGCGGTTTATTCTGAAAATAAAGGAGCTTTTGATGCAACCCAAGTTCATGCAACGACTACTGAGCTGCTGCTGCGTCGCACTGATGTTATGCAGTGGCGTCAGCATGGCGGCCTGCCTCGACAACGTGGTGCTGGTCCACGGCAACAGTGCCACGCCCAGTAGCTGGAATAACACCTACAACTACCTGCTGAGCCAAGGCTACAGCGCCAGTCAGATATATCGACCGGCCTGGGGCTCGACTAGCTGCGCGGCTTGCAATGACCACAACGGCAGTGAAGAAACTCCGGTGCGCACTGCGCTGAGTCAAGCGCTTTCAACGTCGTGTACCGGCAAAATTGATGTGATTGGTCATTCGATGGGCGCCACATTGGCGGCACAACAAATCAGCAAGCTGGGGATCAGTAATAAAGTCGATAGTTTTGTTGGCGTGGCGGGGGCGTTTCGGGGCTTGTACAGCTGCGGTATTTATCCAGCGAATGTGTTGACCTCGACCTGCGGCGTCTATGGTTTGGCGGTGGCCAGTCCATTTCTCGATGGCTTGTATGGCCAACGCTTTGGCCAGCGGGTTTATTCCATCAAGAGCTACAGCGACCAAATCGTCTGCTCGACTGGTACTTGTTTAGTGTACGGCGTGCACTCCAGCAGTATCTGGCAAGAAAACGCGTCTTACACCTTTGTGCTGGGGCACTTTGGACTGCAAACCGACACCTATACCACGCAATATCAGTTGATTAAATAACCTGGGTAGTGCTTAGGTGCACAAAAAGTGCTGACTAAAAAGGAGGGCCTGCGCCCTCCTTGTGGGGAAAGCGCGCCAGTTAGCCTGCGACAGGGAACAGGTACGAAGCTCCGATGCCAAGTGGTAACCCGAGCGCCCAATAGCCGAGTAAAAACAGCGTCCACAGCACCAAAAAACTCACCGAAAACGGCAGCATCAACGCAATCAAGGTGCCGATGCCAGTCGATTTGACATACTTTTGACAAAACACCACGATCAGCGGGAAATACGGCATCAACGGCGTGATGATATTGGTGGACGAATCACCAACGCGGTAGGCTGCTTGGGTTAAATCCGGTGATACGCCCAGTTCCATCAGCATGGGCACCATAATGGCACCAATGAGCGCCCATTTAGCGGATGCCGAGCCGACCAATAGATTCACGGTGGCGGTTAAAAACACGATACCCACCAGCGTGACCCCCAACGGCAATGCCAATTCTTTTAGGGCCATAGCTCCTTTGATGGCCAGCAAAGCTCCCAAATTGGACTGACCAAAGGCATAGATAAACTGGGCGCAGAAAAACGCCATCACGATGTAATAGCCCATACCACTCATCGCTTTGCTCATGCCTTGGATCACATCTTTGTGGGTTTTCACTGTGCCTGCGGTGTAGCCGTACACCACACCCGGAATTAAAAAGCCGACAAAAATCAGTCCCACGATCGATTGCATTAACGGAGCGCTGGCGGACGTCAAGGCACCATCAGTGCCGCGCCAGGGCGAATCGCTACCCATACTGCTGGCAATCAGCAATGCGCCTGACAGCACAATCGACAGAGTGGCAAAGCGCAAACCGCGGCGTTCGGTTGCGGTCAATGCATCCATACTGGGCAGCTGCGCGGGGTCGCCGTCGACTGGGGTGTGCCGTAACCGCGGCTCGATCACTTTGTCTGTTAAAAACCAGCCGACCAAGATGATTAGTAAGGCCGATGCGCTGGTAAAAAAGAAATTATTCAACGGGTTAATCACTAACTCAGCAGCACTTGGGTGCGACGATAAGCGCGCTGACGCTTGCGTTAAACCGGCCAGCATAGGGTCTAGGCTGGATGGCACCAATAGGCTGGCCGAAAAGCCACCGGACACGCCGGCAAACGCCGCGGCGATCCCGGCCAGTGGATGACGTCCCGCGGCATAAAAAATCACTGCACCCAGCGGGATCACCAGCACATAGCCAGCATCAACCGCGACGTGGCTTAAAATGCCGACGGCGATCAGCACCGGTGTTAACAACATTTTTGGGGTGATATTTAAAATCGAGCGCAAACCGGCGTTGATAAAACCTGTGTGCTCAGCGACGCCTAGACCTAGCATCGCCACCAACACCACGCCCAGCGGCGGGAAGTTCACAAAGGTGGCGACCAGCTTGCTGAGAAACCCAGTCAAGGCCGAGCCATCCAGTAAATTGACGATTTGAATAGGTTGGTTGGTGCGCGGGTCGATCTCGGTAAACTGTACACCACTGAGCCACCACGACAGTAACCAGACCGCGAGCATAAATAAGGCAAACAAGATGGCCGGATCCGGCAAGCGGTTGCCGGCGCGCTCGATGGCATTGAGGCTGCGCTGCAGCCAATTCAAAGACGTTGTGTTTGACATGCAAACTCCTCATTTTAAAACGCCTCTGTTATATAAATGGATGATTAGAAAGAGCAATCAGGAAAAGTCTGACAAGTATTCAGCTTTGACCTGATGCGGTAGTTGCCAGCAGAATAGGCTAGGATGAACGAAACGCCGGCTTTTCGCGGCGAGTGATCTGCGCCATGGGAAGGACCCTGTGCACTCTCAAAGGATGATTTGTGAAAAAACTATTGGTATTACTGCTGTTAATCTTGGTGTACGTCTACGTATCGCAACAAAGTAAGCATGAAACAACGGCCTTGCTGCCTGCAGATTTGTTACCAATGCGCAGCTGCGTCAAACAGTTACACTGGTATTTGGACGATATAGATCCGCAGTTCTCGTTGTCCAAAGATGAAGCTCGCCAAGTGATCCAAGCCGCAGCGGCCCATTGGATGGAGCTAGTGCCTGAGTTGCATATTGAAGAGGCACTTGATGGTTTTCCAATTCGGTTTGTCTATGACGAACGCCAGCAAAAGCAGCTGATGGCCGCACGTTGGGAGCGTAACGCCGAGCAAATGAGTGACTGGCTGAGTCGGCGCAGTGAGTCGTTGAATGAAGACATCGAAGACTACAATGAGCAACAAGCCGAACTGGCACAGCAGCGGCAAGCGCTCGAACAACAAGCCGCGCAATTAGCTCCAAACGACCCCAAACGCAACAACCTTGCTGAGCAAGCGCAATCCCTGAACGAGCAAGTCGCCGAACTCAACGAACGATACGAACAGCTGTTGGGGCGGCAACAAGACATCGCCAAAGTTGGTGAAGACTATCAAGATTTGTTAGAGGAAGCGCCGGCGGCCGGTGTGATGGAAGTGGGCCAGTATCAACAAGGTGGCGTTGGCGGCAGCAAGATGACGATTTTTGCCTATCGTGACCAGCCCAGTTTGTATCTGACCTTGTTGCACGAGTTTGGTCACGCCCTGAACGTACCGCATTTAGATAATCCAGATGCAGTGATGGCACCGCAGATGTCCCATCAGCAATTGACACAGTCCCAGCCTGAACTGACCGCAGATGATATCGCCGCTTGGCGCGAACAATGTGAATAGAGCGCTGTGTAGCCGTTGGTCAGAAGTGCTCGCGGCTGTGGTAGTGAGCAGGCCATTGCGTTGAGCGGTGAACCTGATTCGCCACTTGATCATGGCCGGTTGATGTTGTGGCGAACTGCCGTGGCTGACTTAGCGGCAAGCAAATGCGCTGCGCCGTAGCGTCTATCAATGTGTTTTATCAGCGTTTTGAAACGTCACTTAAAATTGCGCCAGCAATCCACACGCTCCCCCTCGCATGGACTGCCGGCGCGGCCCTGTTGTTATAACCGGAAATCGCTACCGTCTTTGGCGGTGTAACACAGCTGACCGCGGCAGCCACGGGCACCACTGCGCATCTCTCCATCGATCAAACTAAACCAGTTTTGACCATCCATTTGCAGCTCAACGTCATCAACGCCGGCTAAATCGCGCCGACCACGGGCGCCGCTTTTACATAAGCTAATCTCTAGCAAGCGGTCACCTTGTTGGAATAACAAACTATCCGGTGTGTCACGACGGCCGCAAAACGCTTTGAATTGCGCTGGGTTTTGCAAGCCGGTGCTTTGACCGTCAGGGAAAAACGCCAGCACATGTTGGTAATACACCACATAACAGCTGACTTGTTGATGTGAACCACGCTCCAGCGGCACCAGTTTGTCCAGCACCGCCTTGGAGTAGTCCAGCACTTGGCGCAGATGGGCATTGGTCAACGCGCTGATGGCGTCGATTTGTTGCTGAATCATCGGGTCAATCCGGAATTGTTGGGCACTGATGGTCATTTGGCGTTCCTCACACAGGTGTTGCACGCTTTTTGTCGGGAAGCGGTTGAACCCGATTGCTGTTGTATGAAATTCAGTCTATGTTGTTTTTGTGCAAAATTTGACAAATAAAATTACACAATGTGAATTTTACAAAATGAACCTGAACAAAAGCCTATTACGCCAAAGCCATTTCCTCGGGACCAAAATCAGAAACCTGAGGAAACGCAATAACTTAACCATGGAAGACTTGTCGACGCGCTGCATTCGGATCAATGCGGAAGCGGCGCCGTCTGTGTCCTATTTGTCGATGATCGAACGCGGCAAACGGGTGCCGTCGCAAGACATGCTGGAAGTGATCGCCGAAGTATTTCAAAAAGATCTGGCGTATTTCCTTGATGGCGATGACGCGACGGTGGATTTAACGCCGGCCAAAGGCAGTCGCGGTGGTATCCACGGCATGCCGCTGGAACCGGGCTTTTTGTTCTCGCCGGACATTTTACAAATTGCCATTCCTGAGTTGTTGTCACAAACCGGCACCGGTGGGCGGCAGTTTGCGCAGCTGCTGATCCGTGCGCATCAAGAGCATCATCAAAACCATTTCCCCGAGTTAGAGCGCGCCGCCGAAGAAATCGGTCAAAAACAAATGCCGCTGTCGGTGGATCAGTTATTAGCGCTGGCGAAAAAAGTCGGGCTGAGTATCCGCTGGTTTAGTGAAGTGCCTACAGAGTTACTTGATGAACTGGGCGTGCGCAGTAAAAACGTCACTACGTCGTATTTTCTACCGCCCGGTACTTTGCATCTGAACCGCGTGCTGGAAATGCACCCGACGCGGCTGAAATACGAGCTGGCGGTGCATATCGGCCATGCGGTGCTGCATAACAAAGATGGGGTGAAAAGCAGCATGTCGGTCGGCGGCGCGCATGAGCGCTCGGATTCGAGCACGCTTGCCACCCAAGATATTTTGCATGCCTGGCGCGATTTTGAATCGAGCTTTTTTGCAGGTGCGCTGCTGTGCCCGAAACTGCCGTTTCGCCAGTTGCTGGACCGTCACGGTTATGAAATTAGCTCGCACCAAGCGGCAGGCGTCTCAGCCTCGGTGGCGATGCGCCGGATGACGGCGGTGTCGCCGTATCAGCATTGGCATTATTTTGATGCCTACACGCCGGGTAAGTTAAAAGCTGTGTATCGCGGCAATGGTATTCCGCTGCCGTGGGGCAATATGCGGCAAGTCGAAGATCCGTGCCAGCACTGGGCGGTGTTTCGGATGTTTGAAGCACAGATGCTGCAGCACAGCGCGCAGTTATCGCTGTTGGATGTGCAAGGCCAGCCGCGGATTTATTGCTGTGAATCAACCAAAGTGGTCGATTTAGCCGGTAACCCGCATGTGCTGTGTGCCGGCATTGATTTAAACCCGGCCATTGAAGCGCAAGGCATCGACGCCGATAGCATGGCGCAGGATTTAAAACAGTTGTGTGTAAGCAAAGGTGGCGCGGCAGAGTTACCAGCGGCAATTAAAGCCAGCCTAACGACGATTTCAAACGTGTTAAATATCAATTGGGTAGCGCGCAGCCTGCAAAAACCGGCGCAGCTGATTTGCAGTCGTGGCAATAGCTGCCCACGCGAACCGGCTTGCTACGAACAGTGCGTCAGTCGCTGAGGCGATTATTTATCAAGGCGCCGTGAACTCTGTTTGGCAATTCAAGGTGGGCTTCGCTAAGCTGGTCAGAAATGCGACAAATGTGGATCGACGACTGGAGGCAGGATGGCAGGGTACAGCGGATGGTGGATGGGCTTGTTGGCGCTGTGGATCGGTTATGCCGAGGCGGCCAGCTATCAAGTGGTCCCCTGCGCGGATAGCCGTCTGGCAAAGTCTGTCGAATGTGGTGTGTTGACGGTACCGCGTGATCGCCTACAACCGGACCTTGGTAATTTTGAACTGGCAGTCGTGCGTAAAAAAGCCGCTCAACCGCAAGGTGCGCCCATTTTGTATTTGCATGGCGGGCCGGGCAGTGGCATCACAGCGCAGGCGGCTTGGCTGTCAGACAACTTTGCGCCCGGCCACGACATAGTGCTGCTGGATCAACGGGGCAGCGGGCGCAGCCAACCGCGGCTGTGTGAATCCTTTAATAGCAAATTAGCTGCCTTAGTGCTTGGCTCAAGTGATGATGCAACTTGGCAGCAAAGTCGTCACGATCTGCTCGTGCAATGCGTCGAAGAAATGAACGCCGCTGGTTTTAAAGCGCACTTCTACGGCAGTGCAGCGACAGTGCAAGATGCTGAAGACTTGCGCCAAGCGCTGCAGATCCCCGCATGGAACCTCTACAGCGTTTCCTATGGCACAGTTGTCGCCAGTCGTTATCTTGCACAAGCGCCGCAAGCGCTAAAAGCCGTGGTGATGGATTCACCATACCTGCCAGATCCTTTGCTACATAGCTACCAGCAAAATCAACGTTATTTGGTCACGCAATTGCAGCAATTGTGTCGTGCCGACGCCGCCTGTACGCAGCAGTTTGGTGATTTGACGCAGTTGTACCAGCAAGCACTGACGCAGCTGGAATTGCAGCCTTTGATGCTGACGCTGCACAGCAGTGGCAAACCTTTTGTACTGACGTCGTTGAAATTGCAATATTTGCTGAACCTAGCGGCGAGTCACAAAGCCAGCATGTCGATGATTGGCTGGTGGTTGCAAGCGGTGCAGCAACATCAACACGATGATTTGCAGTCCTTGTTGCAATTGGCACAAGGGGTCGATGGCATCAATGTGGCGGCATTTTTGGGCGCTGAATGTAGCGAACGCGAGCGGTTGCATCAGCCAGACGGCGTCGATGCTCTGGAAAGTGTCATGAGTATTGGCAGCGACATTTGTCCGCGGTTCACGTCACAAGTGACGCCATGGCGTGGCCCGGTAGCGACGGACGTCCCAGTGCTATTGCTCAGTGGCGGCTTGGATTTGTTTCAACCCGATGCACAGCGATTTGCCAGTGTGCTAGGTCGTAGTAGCAACCATGTCGCAGTGCCGGCAGCGCTGCATCAAGTGATGTTCGAGAACCTGTGCATTGCTGACACTGTGCAGCAATTTTGGCAACAGCCGACTAGCTGGCAAGCGCCAAGTTGTTTGGCGAATTACCCGATGCAATCGATGGTCAGCGCCGCAATCAGCGACACCGAGATTGCGCAGTTGTGGCAACAGTTGTTCCAGGGCCAGCTGCCATGGACATTAGCCGCGTTGGCTTTGCTAATCGCCGCAGCATTGTTAGCGGGTTTGTTGTGGCCACTGCTAAGGTTAATTGGTCTAGTGGTCACGGGGCAGTCGCGGCGCGTGCATGTAGGGCCGCTGAAAGGCGGGTCGGCCGTGTTATCCGTCTTGTGGTTGTTAGGTTATGCCGGCTTGGTGTTCAGTCTCGAACAAGCACTGCAACGGCAATCCGGCGAATGGTTGGCAGGATGGCCACAATCAGCACTGCTGTGGCAACGCTGGTTGGTGTTTTTGTTGTTACCGGCCGCCATTTTGATGCATCAGGCATTGCGCTTTCGAGCGCTGCGCCAAGCACTGACGCAAGCTTTGTGGTGCGCCGCGGCGTTGTTAGCGATGGCGCTGCATCTAATCCCGTAGTTGAGAGTGTTTGGCCAATGCGTTGAATTGCATGCGGTTTGCGATGAGACCTACGCCAAGTCGCCAGCAGGCTTCGTAGAAGAAGCGGTTGTGCAAATTTTCGGTAAATTCACTTCGGACAACCAGTCTTGGCTGGTAATGTCCAGCCAATGATTTGGAGGCCACTGATGTATCAGGTCGTCGCGATAAGTCATGATCCGACCGTATTGAGCCTGTTGAAAAACTACTGCCAAAGCAGCGATTTGCGCTGGCAATTACGGGTGTTTCCAACCCCTGGCAGTTTTTTAAGTGCGCCAAGCAACCATGAACAAATTGACTTGTTGTTGTTTGATTCGCAAAGCAGTGCCTCAGCGCTGGAAGAACGGCGCCTGGCGTGCTTTATGGCACCGTTGGCACTGCGCGTGGTGGTGACCACGCCAGAACATGAAGATGTGGTGATCAACCATTTATCCATGTTCCACAGTTTTGTCAGTCGCGACTTGAACTATGAGCATCTGACACAGTTGTTTGCCAATGCCGAGCGGCTGGCTGATTTGCCACTGCGCGAACACGAGCGGCATGTAATCGGCAAGCTGACCGATTACCCGGTGTTTCCAAGTATTTGCACTGAACTGCGGCAATTGATGGAAAACCCGAAAGTTGGGGTGCCTGATGTGGCCAAGCTGGTTGCACGTGACCCGCTGATCGTGTCGCGCTTGTTGCAGCTGGTCAATTCGCCGTACATGGGGTTTGCCAGCGAAACCTATTCGCTGGAAACCGCGATTAGTCGACTTGGCTTTCAGCTGCTGCAAACGCTGGTGTTGATGCTGACGATTAAAGCGCAACAAGAACAGCAGCAACCGGAATTAGCGCAGGTGCTGGAGCAACAGCTGGCGTTTGCCGGTGAGTGCCGGCAGCTGGCGCAACAAGTGCGCTTGAGCCGCGTGTTGCAAGATCAGGTGTATATCGCGGCGATTTTAAGTGGCTTTGGCAAACTGATTTTGCTGCGCAACGGCTGTACCGAAGATGACGTGGAATTGCAACCACCGGCCAGCACGGCGGGGCAGCCAGACAAGCAGTATGTGAGTTATTTGGCGGTATCGGCGTTTGTATTGACCCTGTGGGGCTTTGACGACTCGTTGGTATCGACAGTGCTGAATCAACAGCAATGGCGGGATGGCAATCTGTACCAAGTCAGCCAATGCCTGTGGGTCGCACGAATGCAACAAGACAACGCATTATTAGCGCAAGATGCTGAAATGCATGAAAAACTTCGAAAATCAGGTTATGCGTCGCTGCTGCCGCAGGTGCACAGCTCAGCGTAGACATTTAGCACAGCCGTGATGGCTGTACCAACCAGTAGGATATGTAGGGTATGCAGTGGACTAGAACAACAGTAGCAATTCTCGTCGTCGCCATCGCAGGCGGAGCATGGTTGTATCACAGGTCCACAGTTCCCGAAGTCGCCGGCCCAGCAGGCAGCGCCGCAGGTCCAGCGGGCAGTGCTGGCGCACCAAGCGGCGGGCCACGCGCCGGTGGTCCGCGTGGCATGGGCGGCGGCATGTGGAATGCACCTGTGCCGGTGCGCGTGGTGCCGGTCGAAAGTGGCGATTTAAAACTGCAATTTAAAACCATCGGCACTGCCGTGGCACTCAACACCGTGGTCGTGCAGTCCCGCGTTAGTGGCCCTTTGTTGGCACTGAAGTTCACGGAAGGGCAAAAAGTGCAGGCCGGTGAGGTGCTGGCACAAATCGACCCCGCCTTGTATCAAGTCAAGCTGGCGCAAGCCGAAGGCCAACTGCAACAAAACCTAGCGCAACTGAAAAACGCCGAAGCGGATTTAGCCTTGTATGCGCAGCTCAAAGAGAAGAACTCGATTTCGCGGCAACAATACAACGCGCAACAAGCCTTAGTGAACCAACTGCGCGGCAGTTTGAAATCCAATGAAGCGCAAGTGGCAGCGGCCAAGCTGGAACTGTCATGGACGCAAATCAAAGCGCCGATCAGCGGTCGCACCGGCTTGCGCAAAGTCGATGTGGGCAACTTGGTGCAAGCCAATAACGCCGACGGTTTAGTCACTATTACGCAAAGTGAACCGATTTACGTCAGCTTCTCGATCCCAGAGGCGCAGCTGCAAGCACTACGTGTAGCGGTGAAACAAGCGCAAGAGGGCGGTGGCAAACTGGCGGTTGAAGCGTGGGATCGCGCCGAGCAGCAACTGCTCAGTCGCGGTGAATTAACCACGCTGGATAACCAAATTGATGTCGCCACCGGCACCTTAAAGCTCAAAGCCGAGTTTGCCAACGCTGACGGCAGCTTGTTCCCGAACCAGTTTGTGAATGTGCGGCTGACCATCGCTGAAAAAACCAATGCCATGACCATCCCGCAAGATGCCGTGCAATACAGTGCGGAAGGGCCGTTTGTTTATGTGATCGTGGATAAAAAAGCCGAAAAACGTCCGCTGACTTTAGGCGTGGCGGACAATGGTCGAATTGAAATTCTCAAAGGCCTACAAGCAGGTGAGCAGGTGGTGATGGAGGGGTTGGACCGGTTACGGCCGGGGCGTGAGGTGGAAGTGCTCGGCGACAACCCTGCACCTGCATCTGATGCGCAGCCCAAGTCACATCGTCCACAACCAGCGCAGGGCTAAACCATGTTGTTATCCAAGCCTTTTATTTTACGGCCGGTTGCCACCGCGCTGCTGATGCTGGCGGTGTTGATCGCCGGTATGCTGGGCTATCGCCAGCTGCCGGTTGCGGCATTGCCGCAAGTGGATTATCCGATTATTCAAGTGTTTACCTTCTATCCAGGTGCTAGCCCAGACGTGATGGCGCGCACAGTCACTGCACCACTGGAACGGCGTTTAGGGCAAATTCCGGGGCTGAAACAACTGTCGAGTTCCAGCAGCGGCGGCAGCTCGATGATCACCTTGCAGTTTGCACTGACCGTCGACATGGGCGTGGCCGAACAAGAAGTGCAATCAGCGATGAACACTGCGTCATCCTTATTGCCGAATGATTTACCAGCCCCGCCGATCTACCGCAAAGTAAACCCTGCCGATGCGCCGATTTTAACGCTGGCGATTAGCTCAGACACCATGCCGCTGCCGCAAGTGTATGACTTAGTGGATACGCGAATGGCGCAAAAAATCGCCCAGCTCGAAGGCGTTGGTATGGTGTCGATCGCGGGTGGTCAGCGGCCGGCTATTCGTGTCAAAGCCAACCCAACCGCGCTGGCGGGGTTGGGTTTGACCTTGGATTCCCTGCGCAGTGCTATCAGCAATGCCAATACCAATTTGCCCAAAGGCAGCTTCGATGGCCCTGTGCGTTCGACCATGCTCGACGCCAACGATCAAATTCGCACACCGGAGCAATTTCGTGACTTGATTGTCAGTTACCAAGGCAATTCACCGGTGCGGTTGGGCGATGTCGCCAGCGTTGAACAAGGTGCCGAGGACCGTTTTTTGGCGGCGTGGGCCAACAATCAACCGGCGGTACTGCTCAATATCCAGCGCCAACCCGGTTCTAACGTGATTGACGTCGCCGACGGCGTGCGCGAATTGCTGCCGCAACTGCAAGCCACCTTGCCGGCCGGGTTAACCGTGACTGAGTTAACAGATCGCACCTTGAGTATTCGTGCTTCGGTGCATGATGTGCAAATGGAGTTGCTGTTCGCGATTGGCCTGGTGGTGGCGGTGACTTTTGCGTTTTTACGCACCATCCCGGCGACTATTATCCCGTCGCTGGCGGTGCCGCTGAGTTTAGTCGGCACTTTTGCTGTGATGTATCTGCTTGATTTTTCGATTAATAACTTAACCTTGATGGCACTTGTGATCGCCACGGGTTTTGTCGTCGATGACGCGATTGTCATGCTGGAAAACATTGCGCGGCATCGCGAGATGGGTAAACCGGCGTTGCAAGCAGCGATTGAGGGCGCGCGTGAAATCGGCTTTACGCTGATTTCGTTAACCTTTTCGTTGATCGCCGTGTTGATCCCGCTGCTGTTTATGGCCGATGTGGTCGGGCGTTTATTTTATGAATTCGCCGTGACGCTGGCCGTGGCTATTGCCATTAGTTTGCTGGTGTCGTTGACACTGACGCCGATGCTGTGCGCGCGTTTGCTGAAAACCTTACCGGCGCATGACGAGCAGCATGGCCTAATGGCGCAGATTGTCGCGCGTTACGGCAACGGCTTGCAGTGGATTTTGGCGCATCAACGGGTGGGGCTTGGCTTGATGGCCGCGTCTGTGCTGGCCACTGTCGCTTTGTATTTCGCGGTGCCGAAAGGCTTTTTCCCTGTGCAAGACAGCGGCGTCATTCAAATTATCACCGAAGCACCGCAAGATATTTCGTTTGCGCAAATGGCCACGCGTCAACAGCAATTGGCGCAAGCACTCAGCGACGACCCTGCGGTGCAAAGTAGCAGTTCGTTTATCGGTGTCGATGGCAGCAATGTCAGCCTCAATAGCGGCCGGATCTTGTTGAATTTACAGCCACATGCTGCACGTGATGAGCATGCATTGACCATCATCAATCGCTTACAAGCCAAAGCGCAACACGTCAGCGGCATCACTGCCTGGTTCCAAAGTGTGCAGGAGTTGTCGATTGAAGACAAAATCAGTCGCACGCAATATCAGTTCACCTTGACGCACCCGGAACAAGACGAATTAAGCGCTGTGTTACCTGATCTGCTGGCGGCACTGCGCGCACGGCCAGAACTCGCTGATGTAGCGCATGACTTACAGACACAAGCGCTGCAAGCCTATGTCGATATTGACCGCCAAGCGGCTTCTCGTTTGGGGATTAGCGTGGCGCAAATCGGCACCGCGCTGCAAAACGCCTACAGTCAGCGGCAAATCACCACTTTGTTTACCCAAGCCAACCAATATCGAGTGATTTTGGAGATAGACCCTGCGCAGGCGCAAGGCTTAGCGGCCTTGGATAGTTTGTACTTGGCGGCGGCAGGTGGCCGCTCAGTGCCATTGTCGAGTGTGGCCGTGGTGTCGCAGCGTCCGGCCAAGCTGTTGATCAATCATCAAGGGCAGTTCCCGTCGGTGACGCTGTCGTTTAACCTGGCCGATGGTTATTCCTTGGGTGATGCGATTGCCGCCATTGACGAGGTCAAAGCACAGCTGCAGATGCCGGCATCGTTTGAACTCAGTTACCAAGGCGCGGCCGAAGCGTTTCGCGCTTCTTTAAGCAACACCTTATGGCTGATTTTGGCGGCCGTCGTCACCATGTACATCGTACTTGGCGTGTTGTATGAAAGTTTGATCCACCCGGTGACCATTTTGTCGACGCTGCCGTCGGCGACCGTGGGTGCTTTGTTGGCGCTGCTGCTGGCGGGACAGCCACTGGATCTGATTGCCGTGATCGGCATCGTACTGCTGATTGGCTTGGTGAAGAAAAACGGCATCATGATGGTCGACTTTGCGCTAGAAGCGCAGCGCCAGCAGGGCCTGTCACCACGTGAAGCCATCTATCAAGCAGCGTTGATGCGCTTCCGGCCGATTTTAATGACTACGCTCGCCGCACTGTTTGGCGCCGTGCCCTTGTTGCTGGCCAGTGGCAGTGGCGCCGAATTACGGCAACCGCTGGGTTTGGTGATGATTGGCGGCTTGTTGGTTAGCCAAGTGCTGACGCTGTTCACTACGCCTGTGGTGTATTTATGGTTTGACCGGCATTTTGCCAGTACAAAGCAGATCGAACCGGCAACGCCAAGCACGGAGCCACAGTCATGAACTGGTCGGTGGCCTTGATCCAGCGACCGATCGCCAGCAGCTTGTTGGCGCTGTCGATTGTGTTGCTTGGAATACTCAGTTGGCGCATGTTGCCGGTCTCGCCGCTGCCGGCGGTCGATTTCCCGATGATTGTGGTGACAGCACAATTACCCGGCGCGAGTCCAGCGTCGATGGCCGCGACGGTCGCCACGCCACTCGAGCGCGCTTTAGGTTCGATTTCCGGCATTCGGCGCATCAGCTCGGCGTCGAACCAAGGTTCGACCAATATTCGGCTGGAGTTTGAACTCGAGCGCGATGTCGACGACGCCGCCCGCGAAGTGCAAGCGGCGATCAATCAAGTGCGCGCCCAGTTGCCAGCAGGCATGCCCGGCAACCCGACCTACCGCAAAATGAACCCGTCACAGATGCCGGTGATGGCGTTGGCCTTGTCATCTGATACGGTGGCCATGTCGGAGTTGTACGACACGGCATCGACGATCATTGCCCAAAAAATTGCGCAAATTCAGGGCGTTGGCGAAGTGGAGATCTCCGGTTCGTCACTGCCCGCCGTGCGGGTGCAACTCAATCCCGGCATGCTCAGCCATTTTGGGGTGGCGCTGGATGAAGTGCGCCAGGCCATCAATAGCGTCAACTCCAATGTGCCGCTTGGCGTGGTCGAACAAGGTGAAACGCGCTGGCAACTGGCGCTGAGTCAAACGCTGCGCAGCGCCGCGGATTATCAGCAGTTGGTGGTGAAAGTTGTCAACGGCACGCCGATTTATTTAGGGGATGTGGCGAAGGTGACGGACTCGGTGGAAAACCGCTACAGCTCGGGGTTTCATAACGACAAACCGGCGGTCGTGCTGCAAATTAGCCGGCGTAGCGGCGCCAACATTGTCGAAACTATCGACCGCATCTATGCGCAAATGCCGCAACTGCAAGCCTTGGTGCCACAAGGCGCAACGCTGGCGGTGACCATGGATCGCTCACCGGTGATCCGCGCTACCTTGCATGAAGCCGAGATCAGCCTCGCTGTGGCGATTGTGCTGGTGGCTGGCGTGGTGCTGTTGTTCTTGCGCAGTTGGCGCAGTGCCATGATCCCAGCGTTGACATTGCCCGTGTCGCTGATTGGTGCTTTTAGCGTGATGTGGCTGTTTGGTTTTTCACTGAATAACCTGTCCTTGATGGCGCTGATTGTCGCTAGTGGTTTAGTGGTCGATGATGCGATTGTGGTGCTGGAAAATACCCGTCGGCACTTAGAGCAAGGCAAGTCGCCATTTGCTGCGGCGCTGGCAGGTGCGCGTGAAGTCGGTAGCACCTTGGTGGCGATGAACTTGGCCTTGGTGGTGATGTTTTTGTCGATCTTGTTTATGGGCGGCATGGTCGAACGTTTATTCCGCGAGTTTTCTATTAGTTTGGTCGGCGCCATGTTGATCTCGCTGTTGGTATCGGTGACTTTAACGCCGGGTTTGTGTGCACGCTTGTTGCGCCGGCCACAGCTGAGTGTCCACAGTGCGCAAGAAGTGGGTGCGCAACAGGTGGGTGTCCAGAGTTCGCAAGCGCAGGCGGCCGCTATTTGCTCGACCAAAGTGCCTGCCACCGAGGTGGCGCAAAGTTCGCAGCAGAAGACTGCGCCAGCGGCTGGTTTTGCCCGCTGGCAACAGGCCTATCGCCGCGCGCTGCAGCTTGGTTTGCAGCATAAAGCTTGGTTACTGGCCTTGATGTTTGGTTTTGCCGGCGGTTCGGTGTGGCTGTTTCAGCAGCTGCCTGGCGGCATGTTGCCGGACCAAGACACAGGTCAGCTGAACGGTTTTGTCCGCGGTGATGATGGCTTCTCGTATCAAATGATGCAGCCGAAAATCGACGCCTATCGGCAGTTTTTGTTAAAAGATCCGGCGATCGCCGATGTCACAGGCGCGTCCGGGGGCACTATGGGCACCAGCAATTCGATGCTGCGGGTGCGGCTAAAACCACTGAGCGAACGGCATGAATCGGCGCAAGAAGTGGTCAATCGCATTCGCATGACTGCGCCGAAAATCGCCGGCGGCATGATGTTCTTAAGTGTCGATCAAGACATTCGTTTATCGTCGCCATTTGCCAGCAGCGACTACGAAGTATTGCTGCGCTCTGGTGAGTTGGATTTGCTGCGCACTTGGAGCAAAAAAGTCGCTGAACGCATGAAAGAAATGCCGGAGCTGACGGACGTCAACACCCCAGGTGGTGAAGATACCCAACAAATCGTGCTGAAGATCGACCGCGAAGCGGCACAGCGTTTGGGTATCGATATGCGCACCATTGCGACCATGTTGTCCAACTCGTTTTCGCAGCGCCAAGTCGCCACCTTGTACGATGAAATGAACCAATATCGTATCGTGATGGAAGTCACCCCGGGTTACACGGCGCAGCCAGAAGTGCTCAAGCAACTGATGCTGATTAACAAAGCTGGGCAGCAAGTGCCGTTGTCGGCGATCGCCAGTTATGACTATGGTTTGGCCAATGACCGCATTCGCCGTGATGCGATGTTTGCCTCGGTCGGCATTGGTTATGCGCTGGCGCCAAACGTCAGCGCGGAGCAAGCGGCGCAGGCGATTGACCGCATGTTGGCCGAAGTGATGCTACCGACCGCGGTGATCGCCACCAATGGCGAAGATCAGCGCAACGCGGTGTTTTCGCAAGGTGACCAACTCTGGTTGTTTGTTGGGGTCATAGTCGCAGTGTATTTGCTGCTAGGCATCTTGTACGAAAGCCTGTTGCAGCCACTGACTATTTTATCGACCTTACCCAGTGCCGCTTTTGGTGCTTTGTTGACCTTGTATTTCACCGCGACGCCGCTGAATTTGATTGCCCAACTCGGCTTGTTTTTGTTGGTGGGGATCTCAATGAAAAATGCCATTTTGTTGGTGGACTTTGCGCTAACGGCTGAACGCAGCGGTTTGTCGGCATTCGATGCGGTGCTGCAAGCGGCTGAACAACGGCTGCGGCCGATCCTGATGACCAATCTGGCGGCCATGCTCGGCGCGGTACCGCTGCTGATTGGCATGGGTGAAGGCTCAGAACTGCGCCAACCCCTCGGGATCACTATCGTCGGCGGCCTGCTGGTTTCGCAGTTGTTGACGCTATTTTCAACACCTGCCGTGTATCTGGTATTGAGTCGGTTTCGCCGCAATACGCCGCAATTGGTGCCACAGATGTAACAACTAAGTTGCTGTTTGGCGTTTTTTTGGCAAAGATGGAGCTGATAAGGCTCCATTTTTGTTTTGACAGGAAAAATCATGAAAAGACTACTCGGGCTGTTGGCGTGCGTGCTGTGGTTAAGCGGCTGTGCGTCAGGGATCAAAAACGCGAATTTGAGCAAAACCAGTAAACTAGGTCCGCAGGATGGGATGGTGGCGATCCAAGTGATCAACAACGCCGAACGGTTATCAGGCTACCACGAGAATTGGACTTCGGTTTATGCCGTCCGTATCGACAACATGAAAGCCTTAAAAGCAGCAGCGATTGCCAAAGCCAAAGAAAAAGCGAAAGGCCAAGCCATCAACGAAGACAAAGTGGACTGGGATCCTGACATGTATTCCATGGACCCGATTAGCGCAGGCGCGATCGGCAGTCAGCTGTTTGTCGGCACTATGCCGGCGGGGGAATACATCATTTCATCGTTGTACGCCTATTACACCGACGGCAATATGTCGAGCTGGGTGTCGATGAAAGTTGGCTACGAAGGCGGAACTTTTGTGGTGAAACCACAAGAATTTGCTAACTTGGGGAGTGTGGTGTTTCAACCGCTAAAGAGCATCCGTCAGCTCAATTTCTGGTCGCAAAACAACGGTCAACGCGCCTACGTCACGCGTTTACCACAAAACGCTGACTTATTGCCTTTTGTCAAAACTATGTACCCGCAAGCCGCAGCGCAACTCAGTGCAACCAGCACTTCGGGTTGGAAAACCGATGAGTTGGACGGATTCCGTGGCGACTTAGCCCAACTAAGTCGTGACAATGTATTGTTAACCGATGCTGCTGTACAGCATGGTCAGGCAACTTTGTTTGGTAAACTTGGGCAGTTACGCCAATTACACCAAGGGCGCTGGCAATCGGTAGATTTGCCAACCAATAGTCAAATTGGCGCTACTTTGCACGCGAGTGACTTTACGTTGGTCGGCGCCGAACAAGGCGAAGTGTTTTTACAAACCAATACCAACAATAAATGGCAAGTATTGCGCCCTGTGTCGGCAGATGAAGCAGTGATCAGTCTGGTGCAATCGGGCTCAGATTTTTTTGCGCTGACTCGGGCCAGTAAAGCGGTCAAAGTGTACCGTTTTGCCAAGCCAACTGACAGCTGGCAAGCAGTTGGCAATTTCCCGACCAAAGAAAGCGGTGCCTTCATTCGTTATGGCAACGCGTACATGATTGCAATCCTTGGCGGTGTTCGCGTATTTAACGATGTGTTTTTGAACGATTTTGCCAGTGGCACTAGTCAATGGACCACAGGTAAAACCGATGGTTTAATCCGTTTAGTGGATTTGGGTTCAGGTGTATTACTGGGGCTGGAAAGCAGCAGCTGGGACGGCATTGGCGACACAGTCTATAGCGCTGACTACGGTAAAACCTGGGTGACATTGGATCGCAGCAGCAGCTTTTGGGTACAAAGTAAATTCGAATTCAGTTTACCGGCGCGTAGCGGCGACAAACTGGTGTTGATTGATTCAGTCGCTGAAACCACCACTGTCGATGGCAAGCCACAAAAGACCTCATCTTTACGCATTACTAGCAAACCGATCGCCGACATCGCCCGCAAAGGTGCATGGCAAGCACACGGCAAGGCCATTGCAGGCTGTGAAATCCTGCTGCCGCAAATCTCTGATGCCAAACGTATTTATGCCTTGTGCGAATACGGCAAAGTGGTCAGTACCGCTGACATGGGCCACAACTGGCAAACGGAAATCAACGTCAACATCGAAGGGATGCAGAATAAGCAAGAGCAGTTTCTACTGAAATTGTTAGAGGACTTGAAAGCGCAAGAGTCGTCGGCTGCAGCTACTGACTAGTTATCTCCTTCATTCACTGATCAGCAAGACAGCACCTGCGGGTGCTGTTTTGTTTTATTTTTGTATATTACTGTTACTAAAAAGTGCACAATGCGCGACCAACATAAAAGGTAATCGCAATGTTAAAGCACGTGTTATTGATAGTGACGATGGGGTTGTTCATTGGTTGTGCCTCAACCAAAACGACCCGAGTCGGCCAATTTGCTAATCTCGAACCACAAGAGGGATTAGTTGCCTTAGAAGTTATAAACAATACAGGGTCGTTAACCCGCGATATTCGGCAATGGGATGAAGTGGTGGTGATTCGTGTTGATAACATTGAACAGATCCGCACTGAAGCCATTGCTTTTGCAAAAAAAATGCATGCTAAGAAAAAGTCAGTGCTGGAATTTGATGAAAACACAGTGATGTGGGATCCGGAAGTTTATCAGCTGCAACCCTTGCCTACAGGCACGCTATCCACCCAAGTGTTTTTTGGCAAAATGCCTGCTGGTCGTTACATCATTCGACGATTCAGCGGCTCATTTTCTAACTCCAATTACCAAGCATGGTTTACCAAACCAGTGGAAGAAATGGGCGGCTTTTTTAGTGTAAAACCAAAAACCTTAAGCGATCTGGGAGCTATGGTTTACCAGCCTATGGGCAGTGCTCATGAGGAAGGTACGTCGTATTCATATGTTGCTCGTTTGCCGCGAGTGCACCAACTCAGTGATTTTGTGCAAGATGCTTATCCCAAACTTGCAGCACAATTAACAGGGACGTCGTTCAGTGGCTGGGACACGCATTTCCTTGACCATTTCCGTCAAGATCTGGGTGAGATGAGTCGCCAAAATCCATACATGACAAAAACACTTAGCTCTGACAGTCAAGGCTCTGGGGCGCTGGTGGGTAAATTGGGGCAAATTAAGCGGGTGCAGCAAGGAAAGTGGTATTCGGATGCAGTACCGAGTAATGCTGAGGTCACCAGTATGTTGCAGCTCGACACTCTGCAGCTAGTTGGCACAGAACAAGGCGGGGTTTACCTGAAGACCAATGCAGCGGCCAGCTGGCAATCACTCAGTCCAATCGCAATGACCGAGAGTGTGATTGGCTTAGTGCACAATGGGCAAAGCTTTTTTGCATTAACCAAAGAAGACAAAGCATTCAAGATTTACCGTTTTGCACAACCCACAGCGTCGTGGGAACTGCTTAAACGCATGGAGATCCCGAGATCAGCGCCATTGCCTATCATGTTAGTCACGCCAGCGGGTTTAAATGTGTATGCGCATTATGCCGTGCACCGCTACGACCTTTCGTCCAATCAATGGCGCAGCGAACGGATGAACACATTAAGCAAAATTATTGCGGTGGGCGAAGGCAAGTGGCTGGCCATCGAAATTGATGCGGGTCATACCTTCTACACTCCTGATTATGGGGTAACTTGGATTAACACTCACAGACCACAAGCCTTGTTGTTGGGCTCAATGGCCCATGAATACAAATTGCCAACGATACAAGGTGATCGACTGATCTCGATTGAAGGCTTTGCTGACCCAGCTGATTCGAGTTTGGTACCGAAAATCCTGATCCGTGTAGCCAGTCGACCTATGTCGTTGGTCATGACCGGTGAAAACACGCCATGGCAACAACATGGTCTAGTCAAAGAAGGCTGTGCCGAATTGCTTGCAGCAATATCGACCCAAGAAAAGCTGTATGCGCGTTGTGAAAATGGCAGTATCGTCAGCTCCAGCACTATGGGGCGAGTGTGGGAAAATGAAATACGTGTCGATTTAACCAAACTGCTCCAACAATACGAGCAGTTTGTCGATGACCTTAAAGCCGACAACGCCTCAAAACCTTAACCTAGCTTTAGCTCAACATGGCAAGTCGAGATAAATTTCAGACTTGCCGATAACTCCCGATACAAAAGGCACCGCAAGGTGCCTTTTGTAATTGGGCGTCGCCAATCGTATGCATTACGGAAACACTTGTTGTTTGGGTGAAGCCTCGGCATGCTGGACTCACTAATCCGTATAAGGTGAGATTTATGATGCGTGTATGGCAGTGTTTGGTAGGCGTAGTTTGTTGTGTGCTCGCTAGTTGCGGGCCGAAGGCTCCACCTGCGCATACCGCAAGCGTCAATGTGCAAATTTTGCCGGCGTTGAGTATGCAGCAGTTGCAGCGCGAGCGCATTATTCGGTTGTATCTGCCGCCAAGTTACGCCACCAGCGAGCGGCGTTATCCAGTGTTGTATATGCACGACGGCCAGAATTTGTTTGATGCCGCCACCGGCTACGCTGGTGAGTGGCAGGTGGACGAAACGCTGGACAAACTCGCCGCCGCCGGCAAGCTGGAAGTGATTGTTGTGGGCATCGACAATGGCGGCGAGCTGCGCAATCAAGAGTTAGTGCCTTATACCCATCCAGACATCACCAACAGTGAAGGTGATGCTTATTTAAAATTTATTGTCGATGAGCTCAAACCTTACATCGACAGCCACTACCGCACTTTGTCTGATCGCGACCATACCGGCTTGATGGGCAGTTCGCTCGGCGGTCTGATCACACACCATGCCGGCCAGCATTACAGCCAAGTGTTTGGTCGTTTGGGGGTGTTGTCGCCGTCGTATTGGGTGGCTGGCGACAGTAGCAGCGCGCCATTCCAATCCCGCTTGTATTCGCCGGGAGTGGCTGCACAATCGCGTTGGTTTGTTAGCATGGGCAGCAAAGAAGGCGGAGCTATGGTCCCCGACTTTCAACAAGTCACAGCGCAACTTGCCAAAACCTTACCTGCCGACAGCCAGCTAGCGACGCGGTTAGTTGAAGGCGCCGATCACAATGAAGCTGCCTGGGCTGCGTTGATGGAGCCAGCGCTGCTGTTTTTGTTTAGCGACACGCCTTAAGCGGCAACTCGCGAGTTCGCTCGACAGACGCCTTAGTTAATAAAGGCGTCTGGGGCATTCACTGGGCATGCTTCAATGGGTTCAGCGTGGTTAGCCTTTTCGCTGTACATCCAACATTCGTCATACACCGAACAATAACAAGTATTGATTTCGACTTTGTCGGCCAGTTCATACATGGCTCTGGCATTGTCGGGACTTTTCAGTACAAAGCCGGCCAGTATCTGATTGGCGGTAATGGTGTTGCCAACTAACTGCGATTGTTCGATATTTTTTACCGTCCCCGGTAAATGCTGGCTGAGTTCTTGCCACGTTTTTATCGGTTTGCCAGCAAATTTAACCTGCATATATTCAAGTTTGGCGGGACCTGTGCCGCGGTTCATGGCTAAATATGAAAAACCTGTGTCGTTGTAGCTCATGCCGACAATTAAATTCGGCCACAGCGACGCGCGTGCGTATTGGCGGTTGGTCATGGCTGAATGGATGCTCGCTGCTGCCGTGACGAGGCTGACCAGCAAGGCGGACAACGCGATGATCATGTCTGGGCGTTTGAAGCTGATGTGTTCCATGTGGGTTCCTTTTTATAGCGGTTAAAGTCACCTTGGGTTGCTCTCTAGTGGGGGCATTCACAACAAGGCTGAGCGGTTGCTTTTGAGTGTTAGGGTGCCGCAAACGTCTCATACTCGCCAAATATCGAATTGTAACCGGATGTGCACTGCGGACTCTGGCTCGACTGTGGACACCCACTCGAATTTGTTTGGGGCATACGCATGCCGCCTTGTTGAATTTACCAGCAGTCGGTGTGCCGCAGGCTGTTGAGCCTATGTATTGGCTGGTATGCTTTGCACCGTTTCAAAATCCAAAGAGGTAAATGCGATGCACGGCAAGACCCACAGCAGCATCGATTTAGTGTTGGACGTAGCAGGACGGGATTACAAACTACGCACTGCACAACAACACGCGGCAGGTCTTCAAGAAGCGGCGCAGCATTTGAATGACAAAATCAAAGCGGTGCGTCAGCGTGGTCGTAACTTAAGTAACGAACAAGCCGCCGTGCTGGCAGCGCTCGAGCTCAGTTATGATTTATTAATTGAACGTGAAATGCTGGCACAACAATTGGCTGCAGTGCGCGGTGGTTGAACCTGCGCCGCGACCACAGCGACACCACATTTAACGTCTTAAAATATCTAAAGTTTGTTCAAGTTCCGCGGCATCGACGCCATCGGTTATAAACACCAACTGACTGGTTCTGTGCTCATCGGGCCATGCATCTAACACACCTGCCGGGTGCAACAGTGTTTGCACTGCGTGCACGGCAACTGGCCCCGGAAAGCCTTCGACGTGCAAAATTGCTTTCATTCGCAATAAGTTATGCCCAAGCTTGGGCAATAGTGCGTCCAGCCATTGGTCCAGTGCGGTGACTTTGATCGGCGTGGTGAGCTCGTAACAATATGACTGAATGCGGTCGGATTCGTTGTGGCTGGCCGATTGGGCTTTGAAAAACGCCTGTTGTCCGGCGGTTAGCGGCGCAAAGGTTAAACCTTGTGTCGGTAACCATTGGCGCAGTGGCGTTTCGGTTTGCACCGGTTCTGCGTGATCCAAGCGAAGAATTTGAGTTAAATCAACCGCATCAAGCGTACGATGTAACAAAGGTGCCGTCGGGTTTAACCGGCGTAATTCTGTTTCTAAGTCAGTGATGTCTGATGTCTCAGCCAGCTCGGTTTTGCTGATCAGCAGCAAGTCTGCCACCCCCACCTGCCGGCGCGCTTCCGCGTGTGCGGTCAACGTGGCAGCGCCATTGACGGCATCAACTAACGTCACTGTGCCTTGCAAGCGATACAAATTAAACAAGTTGGGCGTTTCAATGACGGTGCGCAGCACAGGCGCAGGGTCAGCCAAGCCGGTAGTTTCGATGATCACACGGTCAAACTGACGCTGACCATTGCGGGCAAACCGCCAGTGTGCATCACTAAGGGTCTTCGCCAAATCGCCGCGAATGGTGCAACAAATGCAGCCGCTCGACAGCTCGACCACTTGGTCTTCGTTACTGCGCGTGACCAGTTTGTGGTCCAGGGGCGTGCTACCAAATTCATTGATGATCACTAAAGTGCGCGCGAATTCAGGCAGCTGCACCAGTTGGTTGAGCAGCGTGGTTTTCCCTGCACCTAAAAAACCAGTCAATAAATACAAAGGGATACGTTGTTGCATGCCAAAAGACTCCAAAAACATGGGGGCAAGGTGACCCAAAAACAGTGTGATACTATCACATAAGTATCGGTAAACGAACCTTAGGCTGGCGCATTTACCGCAACACATGACGTGCTGAAGGTACGCATGCTATAACCTCAAGCAGGACATGCTGAATTGGGGAGAGGGAGCGAATGACCATCAAATTGACATTTCGACCGGCGACCGTAGCCGATTGCAAGGCGATCAGTCGTTTGCTGCTGCGTTGTGCTGAGCGCTTTCTGCTGGCGGATTTTTCGCCGCAAGGGCAAGCACTATTGTGTGATTCGTTGCAAGCTAGTGCGATCGCTGATTATTTGCATCAAGGCATGGATTACCGGCTGGCGTTTGCAGACACTGCGGCAGGGGCCGAGTTGGTGGGAGTGATTGCGCTCAAACGGCCGTGTCATTTGTATCATTTGTTTGTCGAGCCCGCTTGGCATGGTCAGGGCATTGCACGCCAGTTGTTCACAGCACTGTGGCCAACTGTGTTGCTCTGGGCGCAACAGTCTGAGCAGCAAGAACTCACCGTCAATTCCAGTTTGTATGCCGCACCTGTGTATATCAATTGGGGCTTTGTGCCGGATTCGCCGCCGCGTGATCGCAATGGCGTGATCGATCAACCGATGCGTCTGCACTTATCCATCTATCAACCGAAAGAGCATGTCGAAGCACTCGACGCTGCTATGGACGCGGTTTAGACGTCTAAGCCGGCCAACAAGGCGCGATTGAGGGATAACAGCAACGGAATGTCGGCAGCTTGGCTATCTTGTTGCAACTGCGTCAGCATCACATTGGCAACGGCCAGCAATTCATTGCGTAACGTGGCTGGGTACGGATGAGCCTGCTCTTGCAACAACACTTGGTAGGTGAGCCAAGTATGGCGCAAGTCCCCCAACACTTGGATCAACGCGAACTGATCGCCTGACAACTGCGCTTGTTCCAAACGAAAACACAATTGGCTGAGCAGCCGCGCATCCAGCGCTTTGGTGGAACTGCCTTCTTGCAATGTAGTGCGATAGAGATCGACGGCTTTTTTCATGAATGATCACATACTGAACTTGGTTGGCTACTTTTCAATCAACTGACACAAACAACTGACACAAACAACTGACACAAACAACTGACACAAACAACTATCATATCCAGCTAAGACGAACCGCTATCCGCAGCAAACACCACCAACAACTGTGCCATTAACTTGTTTGAGCGTGGCAACAAGAGATGGGTTCGTCAAGCCAATTCCGATACGGGCAGTCAGTCCCGCAGGACGCGGCATCATGTGTTGTTGGCTTGGTCTTTTGCCGGCACCTCATAGTTTTTGCAGCTGGCCAGCACTAATTGTAAATGTTCGCCTAACCCTTGCTCACCCAGTTTAGCGCTAGCCATCGTTTGTAATGTGGCAAGTGCACCCTCGACGCCTTGTGCTTTCACCAGTTCGCTGGCATAACGAGCGGCCGCCGCACCTTGTTGCAGCAAGCCGGCCATTTGTTCAAGTGACGGTTCGGTTTGCATCAGCTTTTCGATGTCAGCGAGTAAATCCGCAATCCGTGAACTTTCTGCCAACGCGCCTTCAACCGTGATCAATTTACCCATTGGATCTTGTGCTAAACGACTCGCGACACACGCGGCTGTGCTGCCCGCTTCGGCAGAGGCTACCACAGCGTCTAAGCCTTTTTCCCGGATCAACGCAATGGCGGCTGCTACCTGTTCATCTTTGGCGAGTAAAGCTTGTTCAGCTTGTTGCTGCTGGTTTTCCGAAAAATAACCGCAACTGGTCAATAACAACAGCGCGATACCGCTAAAAAGTGCTCGGGTAATTTGCATCGTCGGTCTCCGTCAATTGATTTGCATTGTTTGGATAGCTATGGGCGCTGTTTGTAGATCTCAAGCGAGGTTGCGATGAGCGCAGGATTTTTCTGATGAATAGCGACTAGCGAATGGCTATTGGCCATTGCGGTAGTGTCTGTTTGGGTGGGTGTCCACGGTTCGCCTGGTGGTGGTTTAGGTGGGTGTCCACGGTCGGTGCAAACATGCGTTTGTTAAAAAAGCCATGACTGCCGTCTAAGAACGCTTACCGCGCAGTTTGTTTTTTTGCGCCAGCCGCCAACATATCGTCAATTTGCGCCACATTATCCGCATTGAAGAATCGCTCAGCGATGGCTACCTCGTACGCCTGAGCAACGGAAAGGAGCTGGAGATCTCGAGGCGCCAAGCAAGTGAGCTAAAAGATTTGTTGAGTTTGTAGTGGGTTTCTTTCATAAAATCAGTGGGTAATGGCGGCCTATTATCAATATATTATTAGCTAATCCAATTGTACGGTTTAACTTATAACAGAGCGCGCTCTAATGCGATTTTTCAGTAATAAGTTTGTACTCGCCTTCAACGAACCGATATAACTGTTCTTCGTTTATATATTTTATTTTTTTGCACTCAGCACTATTGTAGTGACCCAGTTTTAGCTTTACATCATAAATTCCACTAGATTTTATAAATTCAATTGTGGAGTAGTCACTTTTTGTCGTTGGACAGAAAGAGTTGTATTCGTAAAAATGGTGCCTTTTTAATACTTCACTAGTTTCAGAGGGGGTTATTTTATAAATTTCGAAATCAAAATAGCCTTCACCACCACGGGAGTTGTTTTCATTGTAGACAAGTGCTATGTCATTATCGCCTATATTTTCTAGATAATAGATTCCAAAAGGCGTTCCAGTAATATATTGTTCGACTTGTGTGCCTATCGTTTTCCATCTGTCATTAAGTCGTTCAAAGAATGAGACTTTAATAGCCGTGCTGCAATATGAGCAGTAATAGTTTTTATTGTTAGATTCACTTTCTTTTGTTATGACATACAATAACGCACGGTTATTGATTTCAACATAACGGCTAAGTAAAACAAAGGCGTAAATGGGAGCTGAACCCTCCGGCAAGTTCAGAATTGCACCGCTGTCATCAATATCGCCGTAAACGCCTTTTAGCAGTGCGTAATCCGATGGTATTAGCTCATCTGTATTAAATTGAACGCTGCTAAGCTGCTGATAACAAGGACCTTTCTCGCCATAACAGCTGACAGTGGCGACCATCAGTGTTTGGTTGTCGCAACTCACCCCTTCGATTGTGTCAGTACTGTGCAATTCGCCAATACCGTCAACCTTTACGACATAACGAGCGAAAGCAGTCTTGTCATCACTTAATTCACCCAATACCTGCACATCGCCACAGCCGCGAGACAAGTTTTCGATCAGCAGTCTTGAGCTGCGAGCTTCTAAAGGAGTGCTATTCAAGGCGGTTTGGCTTTTGGCTTGCACTGCTTTGACCATGTCCATGGTCCACTGCAGCGGTGTATCTGCCGTGGCTGTGTAGGGTGCTAATTCGTATTGATTATGAATAAAACGAACTTCACGCAGATTCTTTTGCTTGTCTGCCACGCTATTCATAAAGATTTGATTATTCGCGAAGGTGAAAAAGTGATGAATGCTGGGTTTGTTAAAATGAACGACTCGTAACTCACCACCTTCGCTGGTTTTAAAGACATCATACCCAGTATTCAGCTGAGTGCCTTTTTGCGCCAGTACCGAATCAGACTCCGCGTAACAAAGCGTGGAAAACAAGACAACTAACATCAAGATGTACTTCATAAGCATCCTTACTTAATTTGGCGATTCCCAAAGTGCTCGCTTTGTATTTTTGTATGTGTATCTTCGACACGTCTGTCGCAATAGTACGTAGACAGCATGCGGTTGGCTAGTCCAAACCTTCGACATGTTTATCGCCATGGATGGAAAGAGCAACAATAAAAAAGCCCTCTAGCAGAGGGCTTTGGTGGATGACGTGGCAGTTTAACTGAGCATGCCTAACAAGCCGGTGGCGGCGTTTTTATTGTTGCCGCTGATGCCTGCGAGTTGGTTTTTCATTTGTTCGCCGGCTTTTTGCGCTTGGGCTATGGCTTGATCGCGCAGTTTTTGTTGCTCTTCGGTCAGTTTCGAATCGGTCGCTTTAGCTTTGCTGCTGTCGGTTTTACTAGTGACTGTGTCACTGGCGGTGCCTTGCGCTTTGGCGATATCTAACCGGTTACTTAAACTGGCACCATCTTTGGCCAGGCGGGTGGCCGTGTCGAGCGTGGATTTTTGCGCGTTAGCGAGGCTGCCGACCTTTTTCTCGTCGCCTGAGAGCAGCGTTTTGGCATCGGCGGCGGAGCCGATTTTTTCGGGCAAGCCCAAAGCCTTGGCGCTGGCGCTACTAGCGACTTCTTGTTCGCCGCCGCGACCATTGGTCGATACGGTTTGGCCTTTTTTATCGGTCAATAAATTAACTTTGTTATCGCCATTTTTGACGGTGGCTTTGTCTTGCGCCGCAATAATGCCGTCACGCAACTTGCTGTATTGCGCCTGTAATTCTTCGCGTTTTTTGCTGTCGAGCGTGTCGTCCGCCAATTGCGTTGCGACATCTTTGACCTTTTTCAACTGCTCGCCAATGGATGCATTGGCTTTACTGGCGGCATCAACCGCAGTTTTGCCTTGCGACAAGCTTTGTTGAACCGTGATGCTGCGCTGCTCTTTGGTTGATTGGGTCTGGGTGGACTGGGTCTGTGTTGACTGCGTCTGGCTGGCTTGGGTTTGACTAGAACTTGAGGTACTGCTGGAACTACTGCTCGTGTCGGCGGCTTTTGCCTTCGCTTGCGCTTGCTGATTGGCAGCGATGGATTGCTCTTTCAGCGATGAGCTGTAGTTGTAAGTTGAGTTTACAGTGGCCATGATCAGGCTCCAACAGGCGGAAAATAGCTTGAGTGTATCGCAGTTTGGCTGATTTTTCCGCAGCACGCGGCAAAAAGTTGCCACTGCTGTGGCTCCAAGCGCAAGCGTTCTGGTGGTAACAGGTTGATAAATCGACGAAATCTTGCCATGCATCAGCAAACGGCGGGCAATAAAAAACTCGCCGCAGCGAGTTTTTATCAGAGGCGGTTACATCTCAATGTACTGCGGCCAGCCTAGCAACGGGTTGGCCATGCCGTGTTTGTGCTCAAACGCGTCTAGTTTTTCTGGCGAGGCATCTTGTTGCGCCAGTTCGCGGTATTTCTTCGCAAACTGCAAGGTTTTCAGCAGAGCCGGTGCGAAATTGCTACCTAAGTCGGCGCGAATGGCGTCGCGAATACCTGCTGGTAAGTCGGCCAGTGTCGCTTCGGTTTGCAGCTGCAAATAATCGACACTAAACCAGCGCTCAGGGAATTCGCTGTGGCGCACATGTTTTTTCAGGTCTTGTTTGACCTTTACCGGCCCGACGACCACCCGATACAACACCACTTCGGCCAGCATGCCTTCGAGGTTAAAGTGCTCAAACGGGTCGAATTCGGTTTGGCTGAAAAACTGCTGTTTTAATAGCTGCAGCGCGCCGCGGCGGTTACTTTCCAGCAAGGCTTGTTGATAGCTTTGCAGGCCGTGCCACTCGTCCGCATCTGGCGGGGTGGCGATGTCTTGCAACAACTGCTCTTCGACATCACCGTACAGCGACTTACGATTCGGTTGCTTTTGGCTGACGGTCACCAGCATGCTCCAGCCTTTTTGAAACGGCTTGACCATGCCTTCTGGTGATTTCAGCAGCTGCAGCGCAGCCGCGACGTCTTGATTGCTCAGTTCGGCCAGGCCCAAACTGGCCACGCCAATCACGTCATAGGCGGCTTGTTCTAACAAATGCATTTTGTATTTGTTATAAAACTTGTCGGCGAATTTTAAGCTCATCAGCACAGCTTTGTGTTTGATTTCAGCCAATTCGGCCGCGCTGAGCAGCTCGTTTTGTTTGGCGAAATTGAGCACTTGCGTCAAAAAGGGGCCTTGGGCTTCCCGTACCACTAACTGCATAAACAGACCTTTTGTTGCTGCGTGTTAATCGAGAAAACTAAACATATCATCGACTTCATCCAACTCATCTGGCACGTCATTTTTGGCTTTCGCTTGCATGACCAGCTCAGTGGCGAACTTGTTGATGATGTTTTCCCAACCTGAGTTTTCGTTACGGATCAGTGCTTTAATCGCACCTTCAACCTCGGGGGCTAAATGGCGGATCAACGCCAGCAAGCTGCGTGGGTCGTCAATACCCAGGCCATGCATCTCTTCGCTGTTGTGACGTTCGGTGTAGGTGACCGCTTCTTCTAAATCTTGCTCTTCTTCGTGCAGGATATCTTTATAAAAGTCTTCATCTTCATACACTTCGCCGCGATACAGCTCGATAAACGGAATGGATAAATAGAACAAACCGGCCGGATCTTCGGCGATGCATTCTAAGATCTCGGTTTGTTTATCTTCGCTGTCTTGAGTGCGAATCAAATAGGTTAAAAAATCAAAGGTATGCTGCTTGAGTTCGTCGGCATTGTTTTTGATTTTCTCTTCCCAATACAGCGGTTGCTGGCAGACGATGTCGCGGATTTTTTCTGGCGTCATCAGCTCAGAAATAATCGACGGGAACGAGATATCGTGCTGGCTGTTGATTTGAGTCAGCGTCACGATGTCAATTTGTTCAATGACTTCAACCAGTTGCGCGTCGGACATTTCGTTAGCGATCAGCTCAAACTTTTTGCTGGCGGCTTTGGGTTCAACCACCGCCAGTTCTTTAATTTCGGCGACTGTGATTTCAATCAGTTGATTCATCAACGTTCTCCTTTAAAGCGAATGTCGTCAAACGCATCGTCGTAGCCGTCTTCGTCGTCATCATCGCGGTCACGGCCGTGATAATCGTCGTGTGCTTCGTCGCGATCATCGTCATCGTCGTCACGGCTGTCGTAATCTTCATCGTAGCTGGCTTCTTCGTCTTCATCACCACGGGCGCTGCTGCGGCTACGAGCTGGCGCTTTGCCTTGTTGATCAAGTAGATACAACACGGCAACACTTTCAATCAGCAGCTGTTCGCTGTGCGCGCGCACCGCTTTAACCAGCGGTAAATCGGCGTTGTTAAAGGCGGCAGTGACTTTAAACTCGTCCCATGACGGCTCGATGGCATTGGCTATCCAATTCGACCATTTCAGTTTGGCTTCTTTGCTAAATTTGACCCTACCAAACAGCGCCATCGGCAGATACTCAGGCACGTCGTCCAGCATGTCGGGCGCGGCAAGCAGTAACTGCTTCATTTTGTTGGTGAATTGTTCCAGCGCTTTCGGGGTGTCTGGGTCGTTGTACGAGTCAATGTTTTCGTAAGCATCGCTTTGCAGCTGGCGAATGCGGGCTAGATTGAGTTTTTTAGCCATGTTGTCCTCAGTAATACTGGTCCCACAGCTCTTTCATGGCTGCGGTGGGGTCCGTCACGATGACGTTATTGAAGTCTTTGATAAACGCCGCTTTTTGCTTTGGATCGGACAGCACCTCGTAGGCCTGTTTTACCCGCTGTAATTGGTTGGCAGCGTCGTCTTTTTCATCGTCCGACAAGCCGTGCAGCTTGTCTGGGTGGTACTTGTTGGATAAGCGCTTGTACGCTTTTTTGATATCGTCGTCACTGGCGTTGCTTTTAACGCCCAGCACCCGGAAATGGTTGATCATACGTCAGTCCGTCAGCACCTTAAAAGGAACCCAGTATCATAGCAGGTTTTTTGGCGGCTGCGCGTCTCGAAATTGGCTGGGCTGGGACGGCTGTGGCAGGAATGACTCTAAAGATCAATCCATTACTGGTATGCTTTGGGTTTTAGCCCCATAAGATGCAACGATTAACCGAGGCGGGAGTTCCGATGCACGCAACCGTTTTTATGGCGATGAGCTTAGATGGTTTTATCGCAGGCCCAGATGGTGATGTCAGTTGGCTCGACCAATGCGGTGTGCCGGATGCACCGCTTGGCGATGCGGCGGACATGGGCTTCTTCGCCTTGATGCACAGTGTTGATTGTTTGTTGCTGGGGCGGGGAACGGCGGAAAAGCTCGCCAGTTTCCAATTAACGCCAGAGCAATGGCCTTATGGGGATACCCCGATCTACATCTTGAGTAACAGTCTTGGCGAGGTGCCGGCGGCGCTGCAGGGCAAGGCGCAGCTGGTACGCGGCTCGTTGCAACAGGCGCTGGTAGAGCTCGAGCGCCGCGGTCATCAACACCTGTATGTCGACGGCGGAGCGTTAGTGCGTAGCTGTCTTGAAGCCGGACTGGTGCGCCGTTTGGTGGTCACGCTGGCACCGATTGTGTTGGGCCAAGGCATCCCGCTATTTGCCGGGCTGGCGCACCCAATCAAGTTACGACAAGTCAGCGCAACCCGTTATGCCAATGAATTTGTGCAGCTGGAGTATGCCATTGAGCCGGTTGCGCCAGCTGCAGGGCCTTTAGATGTCTGAGCACATGAGCAGTAACTCGAAAAACGCAGCAGACATGCCTAAAACGAGCATGACAACAGAGCAAAACTCACAGGATTACCCAGCTCCTGTCACCGTGTTGCTGCTCGGTGCCAGCGGGCAAATCGGCCGCTGCATGGTGGCGGAGCTCAGCCGACTTTGGCCCAAGGCTCGGCTGTTAACGCCCAGTAGAGAACAGCTGGATCTAACCACCGACTCGGCCGTGCTAGGTTATTTGCAGCAAACCCAACCCGATTGGCTGATCAACTGCGCGGCTTTTACCGCAGTGGATGCGGCAGAGCAGGATCCGCAGTTTGCGGGTGTTTCTGTGGACACCCACCCGAACTTTTGCCCCAACGTCGAAACCGAAACTGTGGACACCCACCCCAACGTCGAAACCGAAACTGTGGACACCGAAACCGAAACTGTGGACACCCACCCCAAC
>DMYW01000053.1:75182-89138 GCA_003482455.1 Rheinheimera sp.
GAGCAGCAAGCCGCTGACCTTGCTGCATTTTTCCAGTGACTATGTTTACAGTGGCGCGGGCGACATGCCATGGCGGGAAGACGACGCTCCAGCGCCCATCAACGCCTATGGCCGCGCCAAAGCCGCGGGAGATCAAGCGCTGCTCTCCGCGCTAGCAGCCAGCCCGCACACCGTGGCAGCCATGGCATCGCGACTGTATATCCTCAGAACCAGCTGGGTGTATCACTCACACGGCCAGAACTTTATCAACACCATGCTGCGTCTTGCTGCTGAGCGCGACGTGTTGCGTGTCGTCGATGACCAATGCGGCGCGCCGACACCGGCGTCGTGGGCGGCGTCCATCAGTGGTTTGTTATTGCAAAGTCAGGCGGCAAGTGGCTTGTATCATTTGGCCCCCAGTGGCGTCACCAGCTGGTATGGCGTCGCATATGCCGCGTTATCAAGCGCCGTCAGTGCAGGTTTGATACGCCAAGTGCCTGAATTAGTTGCCATTAGCAGTAGTGACTATGCAACACCCGCTAAACGCCCCTGCAACAGTCGATTGGATTGTCAAAAACTGCAGCAGGCACTTGGTATTGAATTCGCTGATTGGCAGCGTTTGTTGCGTCAGCACATAACGCAGTTAGCGTGACGCAGGGTGAGGTAAGGTGAAGAGGCGGCATGGTTGAACCGTCGGCGGCAGTGCTACGGGCGTTGTCACTATCATCGCGTCTTGGCAAGTTGTAGCGCATGTCGTTGATTGTACAGCCGAATCGTCATCACAATCAGCACGGTAGCACTCAGGCCAGACAGCAGATGATGCATCACCAAATGGCTGACAACAAAACTTGGAATGTCTCGCCAAGAGGTATCACCCAATAATGCCAAGCACAGTTTGCCAAGTAGCAAGCCATACGCAGCCAGATGCAGCCACAGCGCAGTTTTGAACAGGCGGTTCAGCTGACGGCGGGTGGAGAAATCCAAAGTTCGTGCAAAAAATCTCAGTGCCACAAGGGCAACAACGGCCAAGCCAATGGTCACAGCGCCTAAACCCAACAGGGACGTTTTCGCCAACAAGGCGCAGCTCGCGTACCAAGGTAGCATCACAGGCATAGTGTTTCCTTTTAAATTCAATATGTTGCCAGGCCTTCGGGGCGCGCTAGCAAGACGGCAGTACATTGTACTGAATTGAGTTAACCTGATGGATCAACCGCGATTAATCGCGAATGGATTGCGTCAGGCTGCGCTAGTGCCCGGTTCAACTTGCAGGTGATGCCGGTTTTAGTAACGCATTGGGCGCAGAGTGTCTATTGATAATGCTGCTGTATTTGTTGCACCGTCTTCGCATCAACCAATTGCTGCCATGCCTGCTGAATCCGCGCAAATTGCTCGGCCGTGATGGATTTTTTGCTAAAGCCGAAATACACCGGCGCTTTATAAACCAACACAATCGGCTGATACAAAGACGCATTTTTTGCTTTATGTTTTTGCCAATACCGCAACACGCTGCTGTCTTCCAAAATCGCATCCACTCGGTCGGCATTGAGCAATGCTAGCTTGTCTTGAATACTGCTAATTGGGACTAACTGAGCTGTGAAGTTTGCATCCCGTTGAATACGCGAGAAATTTTCGCCGTAATAAGCACCGTTAAGCACCGCGATACGTGGCTTGGGGGTCAACTTTAAGGTGTCGGTAATACTTTGAACTTGCTTGAATTGCTCCGGTCGGCCGATTAACCAGATTCCTTCTAGGTGATGGGGGCCGAGGAAATAATAATCTTTTTCGCGTTCGGTGTTTTTGTAGAAATGACTAATGACGTCCAGTTCGCCGGTTTTCAGCTGCACCAAGGAGCGCAACCAAGGGCTCGACACAAATTGAATGTCACAACCGACTTTGCTCGCTAACGCCTGCAGCAATTCGACACTTTGGCCGCGCCACTGCTGATCGTTGACCTTGATTAAATGGGGCGGAAAATCATTTTCAGCCGCAAAACGCCACTGACACGCAGCTGCGATATGGCTGATACAGCTAAGCGCCAAACCAACAATAATCAACGGCCATCCTTTCAACACCACGACTCCTGCACTAATGCCGCTATACGCATGCGAAAATTTCACATATGAGACTGTTCTTATACGTGAAAACGGCGATTAGATGCAATGGGGAGAGCGCATTGCGGCTTCGTCATGGAGGCGCTGTGAGAGGCGCTGTTGCTTGGGGGCTGGTGGGGTAATGTTGGGGGAATTGGGTTGGTGTCCTGCTAGAGTGCCTTTCATCATTGAAGCGGCGGTTTATTTGCTCTATCAGCTAAGGATTCGTCCTGATTGAACAACCACTGTAATTTTTTGTGAACCCGAATTACATTAAATTACAGTGGGTGGCTCAGGTGTTGAATGGTGTTGAATGGGGGAATTGGGTGGGTGTCCAGAGTTTTGTTGGGCCAACCAACGGCAGCGTATGTGATAGAGCAACGTCAGGCGTCCTGATTGGACAACTACTGTGATTTTTTGTGAACCCGAATTACATTAAATTACAGTGGGTGGCTCAGGTGTTGTGCTTTGTATGTGGAAATAGAAAAATGACCGCTTTTAAGAAAATAATTCAGCATCATAGAGATTGGCTTGTTAAGTCAGAAAGTAGAATTCCTATAGAATTTAACTATTTGAAAGAAGATTTGTCTGATGGCACTTTAAGTGCTTTGGATAATGTGTCTGACTCATTGGGTAGGCTTGCTACCTATTTTGGGATAAAAGGAATTTTGGCTGTTAATGACGATGTTCAATCCGGGTGGGAAGATATATCTAAATCATTGAACTATCGCTATTGGGCATTAAAAATTAGAGCAAAGTCTTTCAGTAAAACGGCCTTTCTAGGAGGAATAAAGGCTATTCCTAATTTAACCAATCAGATTGGGAATGCTGGTTGCTTGTTGGCTGCGTTTGTGGCGATGGATCGGGATGACTTGGCAGCCCCTGTAGCTGATGTGCTTTTGGGAATGCTCACAATTAAGGGGGCTGTGAATTCGGACCATTTGAGGCTGCGCAACTTTGAACCTTTCATGATCTGGCTCTACTCGGTATATTCTGGTGAAAATGTTAACTCGGAAATTGTGTTTTCAGATTTGGGAGTATATCAAAGGGTTATTGATTCTTGGGATAAGTCGGACGAATTATCTTTTGCATTAGATTCTCTATGTGAATATCACGTTTCTAACGCAACTGATGCCGGAGGACGCAGGGATCCAGAGTTCAAGAACCCACCTTTCGATTTATTACCCTTGGAAATAAATGCAATAAGTGTTGTTCGTAAAAAACTTGGTTTAGAAATGCCGTATGTGAATCACCCTCTCTTATCGTTAAAAACTTCTTCAGCAGACCAAATATTTATTAATTCTGATGATCTGTCTGATGAGGTTGAGATCGCATACAACAGGTTGTTTGGAGGCCGGTAAAACAATACCTAGGAGACCCAACGGTACAAATGTTAAAGGGTCTTGTACCGTGAATATCTAGGAAACCCAACGGTAAATGCCCTGTAAGCCACCCACTGCAATTTTATGTAATTCTGGTTCACAAACAATTACAGTGGTGTCCTAAGAATATCGGTCTATAGAAACTTTGGTTTCGTTTGAAAATCTGCCGCAACAACGACCAATGCTTGTTATTAATTTGAAAAAAAGATATATAAACACCGTTGCAGGAATCAATTTTCATCATTGATGCATCGGTTTATTTGCTCTATCAACTAAGGAGAGTTCTGTGAAGTTAGTCTCTATTCTTTTATCTTCATTGCTGGTTCTGGGGTGTTCCTCCAAGCCCGTTACCAAAGAGATCCCCCAGGGCAAGATCACGAACATTTTTTGAGAGGGCTAGCTGGACACCCACCGGTACACCGGTTGGAAAGCGTTGTATCTAAAATGGAGAAAGGCGCATTCAACTAGGTGCGCTTCCTTTTTGTGAAGACGATTCAAAATGACAGTTGTGCAGATTAGGAACAAAAACGCCGAAAAATGGCCAAGCGGTTTCGCAATCTATGCAGATTGCTGAGCAGACTTAACCTCAACCGCACTTCGCAAGTCAGCCAAACGCCTGTCGAGCAGCCGCAATTCCCAGCACGCGTTGTTGCTTGAGCTTTTCGCAAAACTCTTGCAGCCGCGCAGCGCTGCCAATCACGCGGTAATAGGTTTTCTCAAGCCCTTCGCAGTTGTGTAGCCACGCTGCTGTGTTGATTTTCAGCCGTTCAAAAATCGGCGGAATTTCACTTTTTATATAACCGCGTTTACCGGCTTTGAGTTGCCGTCCAGTCCATTCAACTAATTGAATATATTCAATTAAATTGTACGGAATATGCTCAGGGTTGTTGCTTTGGTGCGAGTCACCGGCAAAGGGCAATAGCAGCGGTCCCATTGGCGAATCTTTAAAGTTTGCTCGAGTCTGAATCGAGGTAAAGTCGCTCCCTTCCGGCGTATCCGCCATCTTGGCGCGGATAGGGTTTAAATCCACGTAGGCCATGGTTTGCAGCTCTGCGCGCTCGTCCAGTAGCGCTTGGGATTTAAACCGGCCTTCCCAAAACCGGCCGGTGCAGCCGTCTTCTAAGTTAGCTTCGCGGGCAATGGGCTCGTTTAAACAGCGCATAAACCAGCTTAAGTTGTAAAGCCGCTCGCGGCGCTCTTCAATTTGCCGCTCGGCTTCGATCAGCTCTGCATCGGTTAGCACTTCATCATTCGCGTACCGCTGGGCTAAAAATGGCAATGAATACAAGCCACTCCAGCGTTTGATAACGTCTGTGACGGGTAAATCTAACGCTCGCTGCTTTTGAATTCGCACCACCAAATGATAGTGATTGGACATGATGGCGTACGCGGCGACATCGATGCAAAACAGCTTAGCAAGTTCGCTTAACCGCTCAACAATCGCATCGCGGCGGTGGCTAAAGTCTTTGTTATCAACGACGCCAAATAAAAATGTGCGGCGCACGCAGCGGCTGACCACGTGGTAACTGGGTGTGGTATCGACGGATACCAGGGCTTTGCGGGGCTGTGGCATAGGGAAATCCTTGACGGTCCGTGTCGAGGGGGAGCTCTTACTATGGTTGCAAAAATGTTAATGTCAAGGCGGTGCATACACTGGTGGGCATACATCTGGTGGGTGTCCAAGCAGCCGGGAGTCGCATCTGGTGGATGTCCAAACAAAGTAGGGTGTCCAAACAAAGTCGGGGAGCGTCCAGTGTCAACTTGAGTGGGTGTCCCAGATTTTCCCAGACCTTTCTGGGCTTTTTTATATGTAGTTCACGTCTATTGCTGCAGCTGCTTGCCTCCAAATTAACCATAAACTCTGCCACTTGATTGCAATTACTTGCCAAGTTGCCGACAATCGCCGCTTGCTCGCGTTTGCACAGTTTTGGAGCCTTTATGCAAGTCACAGCGTTAGAAATCCCTGGATTGGTGTTGTTTAGTCAGGCGCAACATCATGATCATCGTGGCTATTTTGCCGAGACTTTCCGACGTAATGAATTTGTGACGGCCTGCGGTGACGTTGCGTTGGTGCAGGATAATGTCAGTTGGTCGCAACAAGGTGTGTTGCGCGGCTTGCATTTTCAACACCGTCAGCCGCAAGGCAAATTGGTGCAAGTGCTCAACGGGCAAGTCTTTGATGTGGCAGTAGATTTACGGCCAGATTCGGCTTGTTTCGGCCAGCATATCGGGATGAGGTTAACTCCTGGGCAGAGTTTGTGGCTGCCGCCGGGGTTTGCACACGGTTTTTATACGCTGAGCGATGAAGCTGTGGTTGCGTACAAATGCAGTGCCTATTTTGCACCCGACGATCAATACAGTATCCGCTTTGACGACCCGACGTTGGCTATTGATTGGCCTTGGTTGCCGGATCCATTTGACCCCAATCAGCAACTTCTGATCATTAGCGACAACGATGCCAAGGCGCCGAGATTATCCGAGCTTGGGTTGTTTAGCTGAGTATCTAACCGAGGCTCCGGTGATCGGAGCCTTTCAATTGATCAATCTAAGGTTTCTTTTGACGAGCAGTGGCTGATGGTTTGCCGAAGCGCTGTGTCGACAACATCAACAAACCACGTACAGCAGCCATGCCGCTGGCTTATTCCTGCAGCGCAATAGCATCCAACTGCCATTGATATTGACCTGCCGGGGCGCTCCAAAGTAAGACTTTGACAGCGGAGACATCCACCCCAGTTTGCTCGGCGAGGTTCACTTCAAATTCTTGCCACTGCGCTGTAACGCTAAGGTCGATGGTGGTTGGTACCATTTGCTCGCCGCTGATCACCAACAAACGGTAAGTGCCAGCATCCCCTTTGATGCGAAACGTTAATTTGCTAGCGGCGGATAGATCGGCTGCTTGATTAAATTGCCCAAACGGTACCCAGCTAAAGCCAGCCCACGCCATCGGCGATTGGGGATCGATTTGGGTATTGAGTTGTAGTACAGGGTTGTTGGCATCGTGTGGACTTTGCATCGGCACGGCTTTCACAGCTGAACTTTGGGTACTTAAACCCTGGACACCCACCGGTTTTTCGGTCGCATTTGGCGCGGCTGAACCCTGGACACCCACCACATTCTCATCCATCAGCGCGTTTGTAACTATGCTGGCTTGTATCGTTGATTTGCCGCCAAAGCGCGCATCAGTTTGTACTGAGGCGAAACCTTTGCTGGCTCTGACACTGCCCGCGGGGATGCCAGCTTGATCCGCAGTTGTGTTTATCGACCCGGGCGCTTGCTCGCTAAAATCCACCAATACTCCAGCGCTGAGCGTCGGGTTTTGCGCGTGCTGTAAACTCACAGGCAGGCCTTGGTGCCAAATTCGCGAAGGTTTGGTCAGCTGTTGCCAGACATCGCCCTTGGCGAGCAGCACTAAATCGGCTTGCTGCCCGACTGCAATGTCGCCACGATCTTCAATGCCAAACTGGCGCAGCGGTGTGCGACTCGCCGCCAGCAAGGCTTGTTCTGTGCTAAGCCCCACTTCACGCAGCGCCAACATTTCCGCCTGCAAACTAAGGCCGTGCAAGGTGCCGCCGTTTGGAGCGTCGGTGCCGGCTAACAACACCACCCCAGCGTCATGCATAGCTCGGACATTGGCGTACAAGTTCTGCAGTAAGTTTGGTGGCAGCAAGCGATTAAGCTGCAAAGGCGCCAAGCCTTGTTGTTCGCGGCGAGTTAGTGGCCGCGCAGCGCTGACCAACTGGCTAAAACGTTGATTTAAAGTACCGCCAATATTGGCGTCATACACCGCCAGCGTTGGGATCACAAAGACTTTGCGATCGACTAAGGCACGCAGCAGCTCAGGTTTTATCGGCGAGTCAAAAAAGCTGTGCACTAGACCGTCGGCACCGGCGTTCACTGCGTCTTGCGCCGACACTTGGTCAGCGATGTGCACCACAGCTTTCAGGCCATGCTGGTGTGCGGCGTCGACCAGCGCGTGAAGAGTCGCCTGATCTATCGATGGCATGCGGTTATACGGCGCTTTGTCCGACTGATACACAATCTTTAAGTAGGCTGAGCCTTCGGCGATGCGCTCGCGCACAAAGGAATCTGCTTGCTCGGGGCTGCTAATCGTTGGGATGGCAATGCCGTATTCGGTGCCATGGCCTTTGGGCGATGTGGCGAGAACCCCTGCGCTGTAGAGCGTGGCTTGTGTGGATACGGTCTGTTGGTAAGCGGCGAACTGTTGGGTGTCCTGGATTAGCGAAGCGGCTGATGGGTGTCCACGGTCACTTGCCGCATCGGACGAGTGGGTGTCCACGGTTCTCGACTGTGCTTTGAGCTGAGTTTTCAGCAAATCAGGTGCCATAAACATATCCAACACGCTGGTCACGCCAGCGCGCAGCTGTTGCTCTAGCGCGTTGCCATAGGTGTGCACATGCGCATCGGTAAGGCCTGGCAGCAAAGTCCCGCCTTCGGCTGTGATAAAGGGCACGTCTAAGTCGGGTTTGTGGGCGCTAATTGCACTGATCACCCCGTCATCGACCGTGACATACAGCGGTGTCGCGCTAAAGCGGCCGTCTTGAAATACCGTCACCGGGCCCACCACAAAGTCGCCTTCGTAGCGAGGTTCTGGCTCTGGCAGGCTGTTGAAAAACAGCGCCAACAGACCAACAGCCGCGGCTGCGATAGCGAATTTGTGGCCTTTATTCAGGCCCGACTTTGGGCGAGTGCCCACGCGGTATTTGCTGTTTTTATCTGGTGTAGGTTGCATCTTAGTTCCTTGATTCAGTGGTTCACCGCAGGCGACGAGTCGATGGCACTTCGATTGAGACGGTTTGCAGCTCGTTGCGTGGATCACTCAGAGATTTGTTTTTTGCTGCAGCGGCGTGATTCGGCCTGTATCTGGCTCAACGCCACGCAGCGCCAGTCAATACTGCGGCGCCGGTCAACCGCGCCGCAGCTGCCATTAGCGTCGAACATTCTGCCGTTGGTAATACGCTGCTCGCGCCGCCCATACCAGCAACAGTGCAAACCCACCCAGCGCCGCCAGATGCACCCACAGGGGCTGTGCCGAAGCGCCAGAGATAGAAACTCCCACCAGCTGATAACCCACTTGGGCGAAGTGATAACTCGGCAGGATCAGCGCAAACTGTTGCATCAGCTCAGGCATCAAATGCATCGGTAACCACAAGCCACCCAGTAGCGCCAGTGGCAAATAAACGAGGTTGACCGTCGCAGGCGCCGCTTTAGCAGACAAGGTCAAGCCAAGTACTAAGCCCAGCAAACAAAACAGTACGGATCCCAGCATCAACCACAGCCCCAAGCCAAGCCATTGGCTGGTGTACATCCGCACGCCGCCAAACAATGCCGCGAGCACAAACAACAGCAGAGTAACCAACAGCCCCATCAACAGGCTGGAACTTAATTTGCCGACAAGATATGCCGCTACCGGCGCGGGTGATAACTGGCGCATAGTTAGAAATCCTGATTCACGATCGGTGGCGACTTGCACGCCAAAGTTAAACAACGCTGGGCCCATCACCCCAAAACAGCCATACGACACCAGCATGTACAAAGGTGCGTCGGCTTTGGCCAAAAATACCCCAAACAGCAGATAAAACACCGCTGGAAACAACAGCGTGGGCGCCATAAACCCAGGCGAGCGCAATAAACTCTTCACATCCAGTACCGCTTCGCACCACAGCAGTTTCAGCAACTGACTGGCGGATAAATGGCTGCGAAATACGCCAATGGTGGCGGTCGTTGAAGGTGTGTTGCCTTGTGCAGGCGAAACGGTTGGCGTATTCATGCGGCGTGCTCCTGGCTGGTCAAATGTAAAAAGGCTTGTTCTAAGGACATGGCACTGACGGTGAGATCAGAAAGCTTGGGGTCTAGGGCAAACAAGCGTTGCAGGGTTTGTTCTACCTGTTGGCTATCGATGAGTAGCGGCAGCGCTGACGGGTTAGCCGTCGCTAAAAGGGCTGGCTCCGCGCTTTGCGAACCAACAAGCGAATGCGCTGCAGCCGTTTGCACGCGCAGCACTTCAGGCCAGCTTTGAATAAGTTCAGGCGACACCTGGCAGGCGCAACGGATCTGTTTATGTTGCTGCTGGGCTTTTAACGCGGCAGGGCTGCAATCAGCGATAAAGTGGCCGTCTTTCAGCAGCACAATCCGAGACGCCAACTGGTCGGCTTCTTCCAAATAATGCGTGGTTAAAATCACCAACACACCGCGTGCGGCGGCTTGGCGAATTTGCTGCCACAGCAGCTGACGCGCTTGCACGTCCAAGCCTGCGGTTGGTTCGTCTAAAAACAAAATACGTGGCTGTCCCAGTAACGCCATCGCCAGTTGCAATGACTGTTTTTGACCGCCAGACAAGGCGCTGTATCGCCGATCTAAAATCTCACCGAGCAGGCATAACTCGGCCAGTTCCAGCCAATCGGCTGGAGCGCTGTGATAATGCGACGCCAGCTGCAGATGTTCGGCCACTGTTAAATTGGCTGGAAGCACGGCGTTTTGCATCATCACACCCAGCATGGCGCGGCGCCGACTATCCACCGGCAACTGCCGCACCGGCGCATCCAGCACCCGCAACTCGCCTTGTTGCAGCGGCAACAAGCCCAGCATCAGCTGGATCAAGGTGGTTTTGCCAGCACCATTGGCGCCTAAAATCGCCACCACTTCACCGGCATGAAAATCCGCACTGACGCTGCGAAGCACAGGTGCTTCGGCGTTTGGGTAACGATGCTCAATCGCTTGCAGTCGGATCAGCGGTGACGCGATTTGTGGATTGGTGGCGCGGTCCAGCGCCGTGTTGCTGGTGGTCTGCGCGGCATGAACTTGCGCGCTGTCAGCCATGGATAGGGGAGAGACTGTATTCATCACGAACTCCTGTAGTGGAAAGTACAGTCAGTGTCGTGGAATTGCGTTCTGTGCAGCAGTGCCGCTTGTCAGCAGTTTCGGATGACAAATGTCATGCGGGGTTGAGTGGGTGTCCACGGTGCGCAGTGGCGGGTCGGGTGGGTGTCCACTGTTATCGCTCGGGTGGGTGTCCACGGTTATCTTCTCACGGTTATCTGGGTGTCCACGGTTATCTTCCATTTAAGTCGCGGCCTTGAACCAACGGCTCCGTCCACCGACAACCTAGCGCTTTAGATCCTGCAAGATGCTCTGCAGTAAAGAGCCGCTCGACCAGTCCAACAGATGATGAGCTACGTCAGGCGTGAAATATTGGCCGTTGCCGCGCGGCCTGTCGACAAACACTTTGGTTGGAATAATTACCTGACCCAAGCCCGACGGTAAAGCTTGCACTCGGATATCCATATAGGTGGAATCCGCGCTACTGGTGGCGCCCGCTAGTTTTGTATTGGCAAACATGCGGAATACATCGACTGCATCTAAACAGGCGCTGGCACATTGACCAGGCATAATGACGTACACGGGTGTTGTTAATGCCGCGGGTTGCGCCGTGGCCGCAGCAGGGGATGGTGTGGCTTCAGACTGATCTATGTAAAAAGGCTTACCTGTTTGCAGCGCTTTTTGCATACCTTCCCCGACGGATTTTATCCATGGCAGGTACTCGGTTTGCCCTTGTGCTTTCATCACGCCATACAACGACTGCACGTAGGCCGTATTTCCCGCCGATGCGTACCACCACACTTTGGTTTTGCTAAACAGCGCGTTGTGCAAATGTTCGACCCGTTGCTTGCCCCATAATTCCTGAGCAATTCGCATACTCCAATAAGAGGAACCGCCCTGATTGTGGCGCAAATCCAGCACTATTGCTTTCGCCTTTAACAGTTGAGGGCGCTGTTGTTGAATGTCTACAAACAGCTGTTCATAGCGTTTGACGTCGGCGGGTTCTGGGCTGAATGTCGGCATGGCAATCCAAGCAACACTGTCTTGTGGCCAGCTCAACGCTATGGGTAATCTGTCTCCATTGGTCGACGCGTCAACCTGCGGCAATACAGCATCCGGTCTGGCGCGCCAGTCCAGGGCCACAGTCAGCTCGGCGCCATCTGGACGTTGCAACTGGCATTGTTGAAGCACCGGGTTGAATGGGTTGCCATCGTCCAATAACAAGCGTCGGCCATACGACCACCAATGTCCGGGCTGATCGGCCTGACCGGCAAAGGCAAAAACGCGCGTTTTCATCAATTGCTCGGCCGATTGACCATCGCACGAGAGCAGTTTCATGCCAGCCGATACACCTGCTTGTTCGCTGTAATACACCCAAAACGCGTCACCGCGCCATGCGACGATAAAGCCTGGCCAACGCCGAATGGTCGGAACCGAATCTGGCAATGTGGCGTAAGCACCGGCATGACCGTCACGCAAACTCGCGGCAAAGCGGTCGATGGCGGCTTCATAGCCGTAGGCATCCTTAACATCCAGCAACAGCGCGTTGGTCTTTGCTTGCTGTAACAGATAGCGGAAATTGGGGTTGTGTGGGTCGGCTATCCCAGGATGATTTTGGGCCGTTAATTGATACGCAGCTTCAATATCTTGCCGTGCTAGTTTGGCCCAATCGTTGGCGTTGTTTGGCAGTTGTGGTTGGCTCTCAGTGGCCATCGACCCCAATGAGGTTGGCAGCGTAAAACAGGCGATCCAAAGGAAAAATGCTCGAAAATTCATGGATGTACTTATGGTTATCTTTTTGTTAAAAAACACCAAGGTATAGAAATGATTTCTTTTTTTCAAATTAAAACATGGCGTGAAGAGCAAGTTTACGGCTGCGCTTACCGTGCGTGCCTGGCTTGTTGGACAACCATCGTAATTTTTTAACGAGCTTGTAGGACAACCACTGTAATTTTTTGTGGGCCAGAATTACATTAAATTACAGTGGGTGGCTCAGCTATTCGGTTCGCCGTCGGTTGGAACTTCAGTATTATCGCCTTTGGCGAAGGGTAAAATGCCCCCTATAAACGCAGCCGCGGACGCGATACTAACAATTTCAGGGAACTGACAATGTTTGAAAAAAAAGCTAATCATCAATTTTCATCCACTACACATAATGTAATAAGAAGAACTCTAACAATCACTGCGTTCATAGGCGTAATGGTATATTTCATCCTAGAAAAATCAAATCAACTAACAGTAGAACATAGAAATCTTTTATTTCTATTATTTATCTTGTCAATGGCGATAATTGATCTATTTCTTGGGGTTTTATACAAAGAATTTCCTTCATTGACTGGTGTCGTGAAAAATAAAACAAATCCACAGATATACATTCTAAGACTAGTGCTGTCAGTCATAATGATAATCTCCATTTTCATTCTGGTAATATTAAATGAGTAGTAAGGCGATTTAGAAAATTCTGTTTACTTTAAAAATAGTTATCGAAGCCATAAAAACTTCCAAATAATCTACAGAACATTAGTTCTTTTTGGTCATACAACCGAATACCGCTACGTCCGCAACAGCAGCAAAGCGGACTATCATTTTGTTTGATGCTCTTAGGACAATCACGGTAATTATTTGTGAACCAGAATTACAAGAAATTACCGATGGTGGCATAGCGGATCTCCAGCTGCGTACACCCAACCGGTTTTCAAAGCAAAAACAGCCGCCGGTGCATTGGCTGATTTCAGCGTTCCAGCTATAACCCTGACCCTTCGCATTACCGCATACGCGTCCAGCTTGAGTGATCCAACTCGCTCGCCATTACTTATCTATTCCCAGCCAGCAGCAAGCTAACAGCGAACTTATGCGCGAATCACGCCAGCACAAATTTTCGCACAACCCTTGTTTTTCTGTGGCGGCATTCCTATTTTGTACCGAGCAGTATTTATTGGCGTAAAGCCAGCGGGCGCGCAGTGAACCAGACAGCGCACTTATCGCCCGGCCCGCGCGCCTGGTAACCGAAGAGCTTGAGCGCCTGTGTAACCTAATAACTTGCGCTAAGTGTTTGAACTAACAACTTTGTCGCCTTTCGACCCAACCCCATGTTCAGGAGTCTGTATGTCTGTGTTGTTTACCCCAGTGACGGTGGGCGCGTTAACGCTGCCGAATAAAATTGTGATGGCGCCGCTGACACGTTGCCGCGCCGATGCCGAGCATGTGCCAACTCCGATGATGGCGGAGTATTATGCGCAGCGCGCCAGTGCTGGTTTGTTGATCGCTGAAGCGACCATGATTAGCGAAGGTAATTCGGCGTTTTGGCGCGAGCCTGGTATTTATTCCGCTGCGCAAATCAAAGCGTGGAAAGACGTCACCGACGCGGTGCATGCCAAAGGTGGCCGTATTTTTCTGCAAATTTGGCACGGTGGCCGGGCCTGTCACCCCGCGCTAAATGGCGGCCGGCAGCCGGTGTCGGCCAGCGACATCGCCATCGACGACACAGTGCATACCCCCGAAGGCAAATTGCCATACACTGCGCCGCGCGCGCTGGCGGATGACGAGATCCCGGGCATTATCGAGCAGTTCCGCCAAGCGGCGTTAAACGCCAAAGCTGCTGGTTTTGACGGGGTGGAAGTGCATGGCGCCAACGGCTATTTGCTGGACCAATTCTTACGCGACGGCTC
>DMYW01000053.1:89261-121345 GCA_003482455.1 Rheinheimera sp.
ACCAATTCTTACGCGACGGCTCAAACAAACGCACCGGGCCGTACGGCGGCTCGCTGGAAAACCGTGCCCGTTTGTTGTTAGAGGTGGTCGAAGCGGTTGTCGGCGTCTGGGGCAGTGACCGTGTGGGCGTGCGTATTTCGCCGCTCAACAGCTACAACAGCATGCGCGACAGCGATCCTGTCGGCTTAACGCGATATGTCGCGGGCGCGTTAAACCGTTTTAACTTGGCGTATTTGCATCTGATGCGCGCTGATTTCTTTGGCGTGCAACAAGCCGATGTGGTCAGCGCGGCGCGTGCAGCCTACCAAGGCACCTTGATGGGCAACATGGGCTATCAAAAAGCCGAAGCCGAACAAGCCATTAACGACGGCCAGCTGCAACTGGTGGCGATGGGCGCTGTGTATATCTCCAACCCAGATTTAGTCGAGCGCCTAGCGCATGACTACCCGCTGGCGCAACCAGATAGCAGCACCTTCTACACCCAAACGGCTGAAGGTTATACCGACTACCCGGCGTACTCGGCGTAACGGCTGTTTGATCGGCTCAAACCCTTAATCAATGCAGTAGTGTTCAAGATTCTGTGTCATTTCATTAAGATAACACTAAATGAGATGACACATGACCAACCCAACATTCGATATGGACGCTGCCATCGCGGCGCTGAAAGCCGGTAAAGGCTTACAGGCAAGGATGGCATTCTGACCCCGCTTATTAAGCTGCTGACTGAAGCCGCGATGCAAGCCGAGCTTGAGCAACATATTGAAAACGATGAAAATTCTAACCGCAAGAATGGCTCAACACCGAAAACCGTCAAAAGCGCTGCCGGCAGCTTTGAGCTCAATACACCACGTGACCGCGCTGGAACTTTTGAGCCGCAAATCGTCAAAAAGCATCAGACCCACCTGACTGACGAGCTGGAACGTAAAATCATCGGTTTGTTCGCACTTGGCACCAGTTATCAGGATATTCGCCGCCATATCGAAGAAATTTACGGCATTAGTGTGTCCAATGGCACTATCAACGCCGTGACCGACAAGCTGCTGCCAGAGCTGCAAGCATGGCGTGAACGCGAATTAGAACGCATTTATCCCATCGTCTGGCTTGACGCCATACACTACAAAATCAAAGAAAATGGCCACTTTATCACCAAAGCTGTGTACACCATTTTGGGCTTAAATGTTGAAGGCAAAAAAACTACTTGGCCTGTACTTGTCCGAGCATGAAGGCGCTCACCACAGGCTGACAGTGCTCACCGACCTGCATAATCGCGGCGTCAAAGACATTCTGATCGGCTGACACAGAATATTGAACACCCTCCAAGTTTCCGGCGATACATCATCAACAACACAACCAACCAAAAATACAACCATCCACCAATAAAACCAATTGTCTACATTCTTTACAAGTGTCTAATAATTGCTACATGCCAAGGTGAAATGTCATTTAAAAACAGATGCATAAGTATTTGGTACACATTTTGCTAAGGTTTTATTTTCCAGGCAAACACAATTCAACAGGGTACATATGAAAAAAACACTTTTGGCACTGGCATTTATGTTCGCAGGCACAGCTACTGCGAATCCAATTTATCTTTCAGGCTCTAGCGAACCATGGGGAAGTCCGTCTAACCCAACTAACATGAATACAGCCTTTGGCTCAGGTAACTGGTCACGAGCCACTTTTGGTGACACAGGTTTATTCTCTAATAATGCCAATTTTATCTTCATCGACGGCGGTAACGGTCAAGGCTCAAACTTGTTCAATTGGTTGGTAAGTGAGCGGACTAATCTGGAAAATTTCATCTTAAACGGCGGCTCAGTCTTCTTGAACGCTGCAAGTTGGGGTGAAAGCATGAACATTTTTAGCAGCAGCATTCTTTATGGCAACTTTGGTGGCGGTAATTCGGGTACTTGTTATTTATCAGACAACACTTTTGGCACCGCAGGCAGCTATTTCACCGGCAACGGCTGTACTCATGGCTCGTTAAGTCTTGGTGAAACAGGCTGGAATCAATTGATGCACAATGGTGGCGCAGCTATTTTGGCTGAGCGATCTTTTGGTCAAGGTTGGTTAACGTTAGGAAACCTGACCACAGACAATTTCTGGGGGGCTGGTACTACAGGCCTTAACACGAACTCTTTCCGCGCTGATGTTTTAAACCGCGCACAGAGCCGCACGCATGGCACAGCGCCAGTGTCAGCTCCCGCACCGTTAACTCTACTAGCTCTTAGCCTCGTCGCTTTTGGTCTGGTACGCAGAAAACAAGCGAACTAAATCAATCATTTAGAGAAGCCCCCGATTATCGGGGCTTTTTTATTGTCAATTTAAAACCACCTCGTATGGAGATGGTAATCGGTCAGTCAGGGCTTGGCCTGTAGAGGACTCATGTTAGATACTTCGCCCGTTTGTAACCAGCAAATGAGGAAGTAAATAACATAAGTAGTTATGAATCCGCATCGCACGTCTTCTGTAGATGTAAGTATCACATCGGTTGGACGCCGAAGTATAGGTACAAGATCTTAACGGTTAATGTTGGTAAAGAGCATCTACAGATGCATCTATGTGTATTGTTCAATGAAGAAATGCACAGTTGTTGAATTAAATGTGCAGATAGATCATGTGCATCTGGTGGTAAGAACCCCACCAAATGTGAGTGTTTCAGAACTGATGGGTCTACTGAAAGGAAGGACTGCTATTAGGCACTAATCCCAGCTCGGCTTGACGCATATCAACACAAACCATCTGCACAAGGCTGGTAGTTCAACCCGGCATGCGATATTGTGAGTTTTTTGTGACCGGAACCGCCACCATGCATGATTTTATTGAAGTGTACGACGATGCACTGCCGCCAGAACTTTGTAAGCAACTGATTGAAACCTTTGAGAAAAGCCCGCACCGTGTGCCGGGACGTACCGGCGGTGGCGTCGATACCACAAAAAAAGTCAGCACTGACTTGTATCTCAACGATCACAGAGAATACCAAGCGCTGCTGAATCAAATTATTCAAGTCACCACCACCTATACTGCTGAATACTTTAAAAAATATCACTTTGCGTTGATTGCGCCGGTGGCGCTGACAGTACTGCACCCGCAAACCGGTCAGCCAGTGGCGTTAACCCATGAAAACTATCCGGAAGTGGCGGCCAACAAAGCCGAAGATTTTATGAAGGTGCTGTATCGTTTAGGGCCCATTCAAGCGCAAAAATACGACGCGGGGAAAGGTAATTACAACTACTGGCACTGCGAAGTGTACCCGCAAGCGCCGCACAATGAACCGCTGCATCGCACCTTGTTGTTTATGTTTTATTTAAACGATGTCACCGAAGGTGGCCAGACTGAATTTTATTATCAAAACAAAGCGATCTCGCCCAAAGCTGGCCGCATGGTCATAGCGCCGGCGTATTTCACGCACACGCATCGAGGCTGTATTCCGGTTTCCAATGACAAATACATCTTAACCAGTTGGATCTTGTTGCAACGCGCTGAGCAGTTGTACGGGGGGTAATGCAGAGGTTTACAAGGTGTAACTTTGTGCTATATTGCGGCCGCTTTTTTTGAAGATGTACGTTAAAAGGAAACAAACGTGAAAAAATTGTCTGTAATCGCTATGTTAGCCGCCTCTGTAGTTGCTACCAATGTTCAAGCCCGTGACGTGTCATGGAACTACCTGCAAATCAGCCATAACACTTTAAAAGTCGACGAAATCGACGACAACATGAAAGGTTATGCTGGTGAATTCAGCCGCGCTTTTGACAACAATGTCATCATCGGCGCAGAAGTTTCAACTTTGTCTATCGACAAGTACGGTGTTCGTGCAGAAAGCAACGCGGTATCTGCCAAAGTTGGTTATTTCCAAGCATTCGCTGGTCAAACTCAATGGTACGCGCAAGTTGGCGCGGCAAACCAATTTGACCACTCAACTAGCAGCTTCGCTGGCAAAGACTCTTCTACAAGCGTCTACCTGAATGCACGTGCTGGTGTGGTTGGTATGGCGACTGATGCGCTGCAATTGAACGGTTTCGTTGAATACCGCAACCCAATGAACGACGCATATGACTCAGATCTGTGGGTCGGTGCTCAAGCGCGTTTCTTTGTTAAAGAAAGCGTGTCTTTACAAGCTACTTATGCCAAGGAAAGTGACCTGAGCATGCTGAGCTTGGGTGTGGCTTACCATTTCTAAGCTTGATTCGACAAAATGGCCAGCCTAGTGCTGGCCTTTTTTTTGCGTAAAACATCAAATGATTTTGGACTGATTGGTTTGATGGGCATTATGTTCGCCAAGGTCGGCGAGTGGTTGCACGAGTAGGATTTGGGTGTAGCAATTGGGTTGCTTTAAAGTAACTGAATGTTATCATTCGTTTTTTTAAAAGGACATTTGGTTTAAAAGGACAAACATGCAAATCATCTCCAAGCAAAAAATCATCACCATCAGCTTGTTGGCAGCCCTGATGGCGGCGACGCCAGTTTCCGCACAACAAAAGACTTGGGACTACGTGCAAATCAGTCACGTCGCTGAAAATCCAGACAACGACAGTTCGAAGTGGCAAGGGCTAGCGGCGACGTTTAGCACTGAACTCTCTGACAAATGGTTTATTGGTGCTGAATTTAACCAGCTGGATAGAAATCAGGACTCGAACGCAAAACTGCAAACGCTGGAATTCCATGGCGGGCGCTATACATCGCTGACCGACACGAGCAATGGCTATTGGCAAGTGGGCTTAACCCAGCAACATTATTCCCATCCAGTGTGGGGACTAGGCGATTACTCGGATAAAGCTTGGTTTGTGAATGCGCGCGGCGGCATGGTGTTTATGGCAACGGACGCATTGGAATTAAACGGCTTTGTGGAGTACCAACATGCGACCGATTCGGACTACAAGTCGGATTGGCTGGTGGGTGTGCAAGCGCGCTATTACGTCAATCCAGCTTTCTCGCTGCAAGCAAGTTACAGCACAGACGCGGTGACATTCGGCGCGGCCTATCATTTCTAACTGCGTGCTATCGGCAGCGGTTTGACAGAACAATGCCAGTGTGAACCACTGGCATTTTTGATCTGCGGCACTTTTTCTTTTACGTCCGTGCTTTAACTGCAGTAATTGCACGCTTTTGGCCTTATGCCGGTCGAATCATCTTCAAATGCGGAATATCGTCTTCTAAATAGGGCTCGCTGGCGGCCACAAAACCCATCGATTCGTAGAAACGTTGCAAATAACATTGCGCGGAAATGTAGATGTCGATGCCGGGCCAAGTCGCTTGGCAGGTGGCGATGGCTTGGCCTACCAATGCTTCACCTAAACCTAAACGCCGCGCTGTTTGTGATACACAGACACGGCCAATCGCCGGGACGCCGTCGTAACTGACGCCGGGCGGTAACACGCGGCTGTACGCTAAGATTTTTTGGTCTTTTTTCAAGAAGATATGCAAGGTGCCTTGGTGTAAGTCTTTGTCATCCAACTCGGGGTACGGGCAGTTTTGCTCGACGACAAACACGTCGACACGAAGTTTGAGTAGATTGTACAAGGTGATGGTATCGAGTGCGCTAAACGGCACGACTTGCCATTCCAACATTGCGGTTCTCCTGTGCTGCGTTGTCGCACTATAACAAAGCTGGCGGGCAAGGCCTAGCGGGCAAACACGCGGTTCGACCAAGGTCTGACCGAGCGAGACAGGGTTGAGTCAGGCGCGTGGTCGAGATGCTTAGTCGGGGAGCGTCGTTGGGGTTTGTCGTTGAGGTGTGTAGTCGAGGTGCGTGGTCGAAGTGTGTAGTTGAGGTGTGTAGTCGGGGGCGTAGTTGAAGTGTGCAGTTTAGTTATGCACAGCGCTCGGTTGAAAGGGCAGGGGTTCATCAAATTGTCTTACAGCCGAAACCGAAATTTCCTTTAATTTTCATGTGTATATCACACAGCTCCGCTGTAATCGGCACAACGACAGCAGGAGATTTCCCCCATGAGCAAGTTACAATACGACAATAGCGGCATCGATCCGGTGATGAACGCCTCCACCAATCCGCACTTCAGCGACATGCTGGATGCGCCGAAACGCCGGCAATTTCTCAAAGGCAGTTTAGCTGCGGCGGTAGCTACCGTGTTTGGTGGCGGTCTGGCTGGTTGCCAATCGGACGAACAACCGGTGCTGGCACCAAGCGATTTAATCAAAGCTGAAACAGTGCCGCCATTGCTGCAATTTACGCCAATCGCCACCAATAGGTTGGATACCATCACAGTGCCTGCGGGCTACAAAGCGCGGGCGTTTTTGCCGATGGGCACACCATTAACCGGCAGTTTACCGGTTTACAAAGACGGTGGTTTAAACACAGGCGCTGAGATGGAGCAACAAGTCGGCGCGCACCATGACGGCATGCATTTTTTCCCAATTGACGGACGCAGCGGTGGCAACAGCAGCAGCGAAGGTTTATTGGTGTTTAACCACGAATACATAGACCCAGAATTGATGCACGCCAATGGCCCAACCGCCGCGCCGCGTCCTGCCGATGAAGTGCGCAAGGAAGTGGCCGCGCACGGTGTGTCGGTTGCACATATCAAAAAAGATGCGCAAGGCCAGTTCCAGCTGGTGCAAGGTAGTCCGCTGAACCGCCGCATCACCGCAGCGACGCCGATGGAACTGAGCGGCCCAGTGCGAGGCCACGCCAAGGTCATCACCGCGTACAGCAAAGACGGCACGCGCACCCGCGGCACCTTAAACAACTGCGGCAACGGTTACACGCCGTGGGGCACCTATTTAACGGCCGAGGAAAACTGGGCGGGCTATTTTATGAATGCCGATGCAACCCAGCCACGTGAACATAAACGCTACGGCGTGCCGAGCAAAGCCGGCCGCTACGCGTGGGAGACTGCCGATAACGCGGCCGACCAATACCGCCGTTTTGACGCCACCAGCTACGGTGCCGACGCCAGCGCGGATTATCGCAACGAGCCCAATACCTTTGGCTGGATCGTCGAAATCGACCCGTACAACCCAGATAGCACGCCACAAAAACGCACGGCACTGGGGCGTTTTGGCCATGAATGTATTGCGTTTGCGCCAGTGGTGGAAGGACAGCCAGTCGTGGTGTATTCAGGCGATGATGCGACCTTTGAATACATCTACAAATTCGTATCGCGCCAGCCGTATCACAAAGCCACCGCCGGCGGCCATCTGCTTAATGACGGCACCTTGTATGTCGCCAAATTTAACAACGACGGCAGCGGCGTGTGGTTACCGCTGGATTTAAGCGACAGCGGCTTTGTCGCCAAAGCGCAGCTGGCCGGCGTAACTTTCACTGACCAAGCTGATGTGCTGATCAACACGCGGTTGGCTGCTGACATCGCAGGGGCCACCAAAATGGATCGGCCTGAGTGGGTCACCACCCATCCAAAAACTGGCGAAGTGTATTTCACCCTCACCAACAACACAGCGCGTAAAGCGGAACAAGTCGATGCCGCCAACCCGCGCGCGAGCAACGCCACTGGCCATATCATCCGTTGGCGTGAACAAGGTGTGGCGCAGGCACTGAGCTTTAACTGGGATATCTTCTTGTTGGCCGGTGATGTCGGCACAGCGACACCGGGCACTTCGCTGACGCTGACGGCGGACAACCATTTGGCGTCGCCTGATGGCTTGAAGTTTGATGCGAACGGCTTGCTGTGGATCCAAACCGACATGAGTGGCTCGCAACAAGCGTCTGGCCCGTACGGGAATAACCAAATGCTGCTGGCAGACCCTGTGACGCGCACCGTCAAACGCTTTTTAGTCGGGCCGGTTGACTGTGAGATCACCGGCATTACCTTTACGCCGGACATGAAAACCTTGTTTATCAATGTGCAGCATCCAGGCGATCGCTCAACACCAAGCAAATTAACCAGCCATTGGCCGGCGAATGATGCGGTGTCGCGGCCGCGTTCGGCGACTGTGATTATCACGCGTGACGATGGCGGCGTGATCGGCCAATAACGAATAGTGTGACGCCGCACTTGTTTCTACTTCAGGTGCGGTTCAGCCACAGCTTGTTTTACTGCACGAACCCAGCGCTGGCTGGGTTTTTTATTCCATGCACGCTGCTGTTTCGTTGCGAGTTGGCGTATAATTCGCCACTTTTTTCGGGCCAGCACGGCTGTGTGGCTTGGGTGATGTGCAGTCTGACGCGAGTTTGGCCGCGGGTGGTAACAGTATTTAAAGCAGGTTGTTGTGGCTAAAGCGCTGAAAAAAATCGCATTTTATAAGTTGGTCTTTCTGTCAGTGCTGGGTTTGTCCTTGCTGCTGAGCTACATTCCAGACCAAGCGTGGCAACCGGCGGACGACAGCACAGCCAGCAAAAACCTACACGTTGTTGAATTCTCCGACGACGGAGAGCAGCTCGATCCAAACCAATTGCAAGCCCTTCAACAACGCATCCACAATGCTAGCCAGCCGCCTGAGCTGGTGATTTTTGTGCACGGCTGGCACCACAACGCCAAATCGACCGATGATAACTTCGTGGCATTTCAGCGTTTTTTTAACGAAATGGCAAAATCCGATGCCGGGCGCAATTTGATCGGCGTGTACATTGGCTGGCGCGGTGACAAGTACGATCCGTTTTGGCTGGATGGTTCCAATGACGCCGACTCGTGGATTGAACCGTTGGATTTCCCGACTATTTTTCAGCGCAAAAGCATCGCACGCCATATTGGTCAAACTGGGTTTAGCCGCTTGCTGGATCAGTTTGATGCACTTGAGCAACAAGGCGCCCTGCAGCGCTACACCGTGATTGGTCACAGTTTAGGCGGCGCGATTGCACTGCATGGCAGCAAAGAACGCGTGCGGCAAAGCCTGTTAAAACGCCAAGAAAACAAGAACTTATTTATTCTGCTAAACCCTGCAGTCACCACTAGCGAATACCAACCGCTGGACCAACTGCTCAGTGTCGATCGGCAAAAACCGGCGATGGTGGTGTTGCAGTCCAAAGGCGATTTTGCCCTGAAAAAGGCCTTCAGTTGGATTAAAGACGGCCAGCGCGCGATGGGCGCGTCGTGGGCGATCACGCATGATATCGACCGCTGCTCCAATGGCGATTGCAGTAAAAGTTATCTGATCCCGAAACGCCTGCAAGCCTACGATGCCTTGCCGGGTTGCATGATGGAATTGGCGCAATCTGGCTGGAAGATTCGTGCGCGGTTAAAGGCGCGCCGTACGATCCAAACCTGCGGTGACGCCAATATGCAAGCGGTGTGGGTGGCGGCGGTGTCCGATGACATTATCTACGGCCACAACGGCATTCTGACGCACGAACATGCCAAAGCGCTGTCGGAAGTGATGGCGTTGATTGACCATTACAGCAACAAGCTGCCGGTCGATAGCGCGCAACAATCCAGCGAAGCACTGCAAGCGGTTGAAGCGCAACAACGCGGCGAGCTGCCAGTGCCAACCGATGAAGACACACCACCCAACAAAGGTGAAAGCCCCGTGGATGAATTGCCGCCGGCTGAGCCTGCAGCTGAAGGTGCGACGAGTGGCGATGAGCCAGCTACGAACTCGGAACCGGCAGCAAGCGGCGCGGTGCCTAGCGCGAATCCAGCACCGAGCGATACCAAGCCTAGCACTAGCGCTGAGCCAGCGGCGGCAAGTTCAGACAAAGCAAGGAGCCAAACGAACGGCAGTGACGCGGCAATGAGTCCATCTGCAGTGCCGGCGGCAACAGAGCCAACAGCGTCCGGCCCCGAGGTCGCAACGCCTCCAGCCGAGACTTCGCCCGCAACGTCAGACTGAGTAAACCGATAAACCGTCTATAAATCGTGGACACTCACCCCGAAAGCCCCCCAAAAGCCATTGCTAAACCCACAGTGGCAAAAATAACCAACACATCAGGCTGATCAACGCTACGCCCAACAGGTTTAATACCAACCCGGCTTTAAGCATATCGCGCATCGGCAGTAAGCCGCTGGCAAACGCAATAGCATTGGGTGGGGTGCCCACAGGCATCATAAACCCGAGACTTGCCGCCAATGCTGCCGGCACCATCAAGTACAGCGGTGACAAGCCTAAGCTTTCGGCAACAGGCCCCAAAATAGGCAAAAAGGCGGCGGCGACCGCGGTATTACTGGTCAGTTCGGTCAGAAAGACGACTAACAAAGTGACACAGGCAATGACGAGTAAGGCTGGAACTTGGTCCAACCCCTGAAACAATTGGGCGAGGGCGCTGGAAACGCCATGTTGTTGCAATTGTGCCGCCAAACTTAGGCCTCCACCAAACAGCAATAACACGCCCCACGGCAGTTTTTCGCTGTCATGCCAAGTCAAGATGCTGGAGCTCGCACGGCCTTCTTGAGGGAATCGCCATAAAAATAACAAGAGCGCGGCAGTTAAAGCGATGACGGTGTCACTGATCCCAAGGCCTGTCCAATCGCTAAGCCATGGCTGCGAAATCCAAGCCGAGGCAGTCAACAAAAATACCAGTGCAACAAAACTTTGCCGCTGATCTATCCGATTTTGCGTCACCTGACCAGCCAATACCGCACTGTGGATGGACTGTAATTTGAAATAACCACGACTCAGCCACACAAAACTCACCAAAAGCATTACCAGCGCCAGCGGTACACCCAGCATCATCCATTGACCAAATCCCAGCTCCAGCTGATAACGCTCGGCGACAAATGCGGCTAACAGAGCATTAGGTGGTGTGCCAATCAGCGTTGCTATGCCACCGATACTTGCTGCATAAGCAACGCCGAGTAAAAACGCCGGTGCTGTGATGACTTGGTGTTGCGCCGCAGTTTGTCGGATCAACGACAGCGCGATGGGCACCATCATCACGGCTGTGGCTGTATTGGACATCCACATGGATAAAAATGCGGTGATCGCCATCAGCACGGCCAATTGCTTGGACGTTGAGGTACCAATGCGCGCCAATGCCAGATTCGCAATGTGTTGATGTAAAGAGGTTTTTTCGACAGCAAGCGACAAACAAAAGCCGCCAAAAAACATAAAAATCAGCGGATTGGCATAAGGCGTCGTCGCCGCTTCTGCGCTGCTAATGCCTAGCAGCGGGAATAATAGCATCGGTAGCAGGGACGTCATGGGGATCGGCACGGGTTCTGCGACCCACCAGATAATCATCCACAACGCCACGCCGCAGACTAGGCTGCCAGAGTAAGGCAGTCCGGGAATTGGCCACCAGCTGCACAGCAACAGGGCTAGTGGCCCTGCGATCATCCAGAATAGTTCAGTTCGCGACATCATGTGCCTTGAAATTGGTTTAGCCGCTGAGCATAAGTTATGGGTGTTTTTTTGGTGCAATCACGACCACAAAACTTCGACCCATCTGCTTTGTGTGACAAATCTCAACTAGTGCGGCTGTGCCGCCTCATCAAATTGCATTAAGAACATTATTAACATCATCGCGCGTGTTACCGCGTGACATAAATACAAGCGACGTTGTTCTGTTGGTGCGTCGCGTAAGCGTTCAAAATCCGCTGTCAGTTTGTCCAAACACAGTGCTTGTTGCACCGTTGGCGAATGTTTTGCACGTGACAACAACTGCTCCATCGCTGGAAAATCGGCTTCCAGCCGTTTGCCGATATCGCCGCTTTGCCGGCCTTTGGCTTGGGCATTTAAAATAGACGGCGGCAGCCGGTCCTTCATCAGTAGACGAATGATCGCTTTTGGTTTGCCGGCGTCATCAAAAAAGAACTCATTCGGCACACTGAGCAAATACTGCTGTAGCGGCCGGTAGGAATAGGGGTCACTAAACAAAAAGCCAAAATATTCGGAAAATTCCGCGCCCATTTGGCCACGCGGATGGTCGCCGGCAAATAATGTGTTGTACATCATGGCTTGCGACGACGTTGGTGCTATGCGGATCCCTTGTACAAAATCCAATTGTTTCATCCGGCTACGAAGATCCAATTGCCGGCACAATGCTGGTTGAATGTAGCCAAATTCAAAAAAATGCGCCGGGTAGATGCCCAAGCGTTTTTTAAGCCGTTGCCATGGGTTTTGCAGGTAGGGCGTGACTATTTTGTGTTTGATGGTGCGCAATAAACCGCGTTGCCGATACAGCTGCATAAATGTTCGTTGATACATGTTGCCAGCAAAGGAGGTGGTTGGATTGCCCATCTCGCCACTTAACAACACGCCATTGCCATCTTGAGTCGAACGCTCAAAGATATCCAACAACCAATAACTATTGATACCGGCGTGAATAGGTTGCCCCAAAATTTGCCAAGTTTGTTGCATCGACGCAAACGTGGAGCGCTGCGCTGAGTTTACAAAATGCGGCGCCAAGCCAGGGGTCATGGCAATCACGTCATCAATTAAAGGTTTTTCATTGCCAACTTCGTGGGCAGATTTCACGGCAAATTCAGGGTGCGCCGGGACATGGCTATAGGTTGGCAGTTCCTTTTGCGCTGGATTTTTCAGCGCGGCAGCGTAAACCGTCACCGTACTTGAATCAAAGCCGCCGCTGAGCATGCTGGCGACTTTGCTACGAAAGGTCAGTCGCGAACTTACCGCTTTAGTTAACAAACGCTCGACTTCAGCCACGGCTTCTGGTTGGCTGGCAGGTGGCGTGGGATGGACTTCTTGTAGCGGCCAAAAATAGCGTTGGCGGTGCAACCCTGTGGCATCAAAACGCAGTTGTTGCCCACAAGGCACGCGGTAGATGTCGGCATATTGTGTGATATAGGCTTGCTGATTTTCAGAGCCTTGATGCCAAGCCAGCATAAAACTACTGATTTCATGCCAATTCGGGCGCAGCGGGCGTGTTGCCGCGGCTAACAGCACCGGCAAACGACTGGCGAACCACAGTCGGTCGCCTTGTTGTTGGTAATAACAACTGCTGTAACCTTGATGGCATTGCAACACGACGCAACTATCTGCGTGGATATCTAGCACAAGCCAATCCCCCGATAGCCGCTGCTTGATGCGCTCGCCGTACGCCAAATAGGCCGCCAATAACACGTCGGCATCACTAGCTAGCAGGGTGGCGTCTAAGCCAAATTCTGCGATAAGTTCCGGTACATCATCGAGACGCCCAAACGCCAGCGTCATGCGATCGGCCTGTTGTGCTATGGCAAATAGACTATCCCCAGCAACAGTGAGCAGGTCAGGTTGGGCAACCAACAGCTGGTAATTATCACCTTGAAGAACTTGCTTTCGTTGCTGGTGATTGCCCAAATGTGCCGCTTGTTGCATGGCGGCAAATGCAGCTGCAGTTGTTGTATCGCCCGCCATTTTCGACAACGAAAACCAACCAAATAGCATAGAAGTCCCTGAGTTAGCACAAAATTCATGGTGTTGTGAGAGCATGCCTCATCGCTGTATAGCGGTCAAACACAGCGTGCTGCCGTTTTAGGTTCGGCATGCATGGCGACTTCTATTTGCTGATTTTAGGAATGAGAGCTATGTTAAAAACCACGCTGTAATAAAAGATGTCTGCATGGCAGGTGAATGAAAATGAAAGACCTTTTGGGTGTTGGAGGAAGTAAAATGCAAGAACAACTAGTCGCAGTAGAACAAACAAGTGTGAAAAAGCCTTACGAGGCTCCTGCAGTCATTCATTTGGCTGATGTTGCTGAGACGGCAGGAAATGGTGGGGCGGGTTTTGATTTTGCATCTGAAGCTGAAGCTTCGTAGACATCTGGAATTGGCACTTAATCCTCAAACATCGTCACTATATTGCTGTTTGAACCGCACAAGCATGATTAAGCAAGTTGACTGTCCAAATGGTTATTGTGATCAAGGCTGCGCCAGCCTTGATCCTTTTAAACTAGGCGATTAACGGTGTAAGCCAATAACTCGCTAAACCCAACACAGCACCAAACACGCCGCCCCAGACCACTAACCAGCCAAGATGCTCGGCTATCAGTTGTTGCATCAGGGCTTTTACCATCTCCGGCGTTAATTCATCTAAGCGCTGCTGCACAATGTTAGAAATTTTTGTTTCTAATTCAGCAAGTTGCTGCTCGTTTTGCAGCTGCTCACGCAGCGCATCTTGCACCGCCGGGCCCTGCGCAATGCTGACCAAACTCTCGGCCAGTTTTTCGGTAAAGGGTTGCTTCAGTGGCTGCAGCATTTGCGGCCCACCAAACATCGCCAGCATGCCGCCAAGCGACGATTTTTGCACTGTGTCCAGCAACGCATCAAACGCCGGCGATAAATCGACCTTGCTGATCACTTGGCCAAAATCAATACTTGGCGTGGCGCCGCCAGTCTGTTGCACGGCTTTTTGCAGCTGGGTTTGATTAAAAAACTGCTGCATGATCAGCTGGTACAAAGCTTGTTTCAATGCTTCAAACCGCGCCGGAATGACACCCGAGCCATACAGCAGTGGCACTTTTTCAAACAACATATGCACCGCCAACCAGTTGGTAATGGCGCCAGAAAATGCAAACACCCCCATAGTCCACAGCCAGGCTTGGCCGGAGGCGGCACCAATGGCTAAGGCAGCAACACTCATTAAATTAGTGAGAAGGCTTTTATTCATGTGGATAAACCTCAAAAAATAGACAGAAAGCGAACATCCAACCAGCAAATACCCGCAACAGTCTTAGTGTCGTGAAGATGCTGGCGACCATGCGCAGCTTAGGCTGCATGAATTCGCGACCAATGCACTGGTGCGCAGCAAAGCGCAAATGGTACTGCAATTTCTGCCGGCTGCAAGAGGGAGGTGGCTACCGTTGACGTCAGCTATTTTTTTCAAATGGATTGTCGTGGTTGGAATTTGCTTTTTCTCATAGCATTTCATTGGCGGTAGACCTAACCTGCCGACGACAACCCCAACCATAAATTCAATTTGCCGATTTAAGGTACCCGCGCTAGGCTATGAAATTGTCGAGATAACCAGCGCTAAACAAACTAATCAGGGGCTGTTAGCGCACCATAGCCAAAATGAGAGGAACTGATGCAAGACATGAATCAACCAGTTGAACAAATAGAACTGAAAAAGCCGTATCAAGCGCCGGTCATGGTTGAGCTAGCTGGGGTTGAGCAAACGGAGGCAGGCCCTTTAGGGGCGTCAGATTCGGGTATTTTCTCGTAATTGATCTTCACTTGCTGCAGCAAGTTTTTCACAGTTGTACAGCCGGTCAAACCTTATAAACAAGCCCGCAATCGCGGGCTTGTGCTTTTTCTGCTTTCATCAGCGTTGTGTTGGTAAAAAACTGAAGATTGCTGAGCCAGACTGTGAACACCCACCAAGAGGTGGACTGTGGACACCCACCGCAGCCACCACAATATCGCTTCCCATGCCATTGAAAAAGCCCGCGAATGCGGGCTGGGATTTTCAATCTACAACATGTCGATTGGCTTGCCCTTATTGCATCAACCACATCCGGGCGCTGCGCGCCGGCACGGACAGGTTCAGGTATTGGCTAGACACGCTAAAGGTGTTGCCGGAAATGGTGTCGACGTAGTTGCGATACCAGTTCAGCTGGTAGGTTGCGGTGTTCACCGTGTAGTTTTGCGTGCTGCCACATTTGTTGATCGCCACCACGCCGATTTTGCCGCGTTTGAACAACAACAAGCATTGAGTCGCGCCAATTAGCTGCTGCGCGTTGCCTTGCACGGAGTTGTGGAATTTCACCATGCCCTTGATGTCGGCGCGTTTGTAATAGTCCTTCCAGCGATAGCCGTCTTTATTGGCCGTTTCACCGTTGTCGGAATAGATCATCGGCGTACCGCCATCGCGGCCCAGTAGGTAGGCGTTGGCTAGCACTTCGTCGGTGGCATCCATAATTTGATAGCGGAAACCGTCGTTGGTTGGAATGTCATGCGTGATAGCAAAGGTCACAGCACGGTTCCACGGCAAGGCTTGGCCATAAGCACCTGGATCTGCCAGTTGGTTCATGCTGCCACTTGGGCTAAAGGCACTGCGAATTTGCGCAAACAACGGGAAGTCATAGGCGCCGTGGCTGGTGTTGTCCAAATAAGGTTTTAAGAATTTTTCATAATCGCCATTACCCGCGCCGCCGCCAGTGATCACTTCACCAAATACATGCATGCCGCTGTTAATGGTTGGCGTAAAGATGGCGTTGACTTGGCTTTGCGACATATGTTTCACCGCATCGACACGAAAGCCTTTGATCCCCATCGCTTTTAACGCGTTCAAATAGGCTTGTTGTTGGGTCACTACCCAGCTGTTGTCGGTTAAGTCCGGCAAGCCTTTATCGGGGTAAGCGCCACACAACCGATTGTTTTGCACCTGCCAGACGTCGTTGTAGTCGGTGATGCAGTTGGCGGCGTGGAAGTCGTAGCCGCTTAAGAAGTTTTGCGACAAATCACCAAACAATTTTTGGTTATTAAAATACGTTAGGTTGCTGGCGTATTGGTTTAGCACCGTCGTGCCCGGGTAGTTTAAATCGGAGCGGATCCCCGACTCATTCGCCATATGGTTTAACACGATATCGGCGTACACCTGAATGCCTTTGGCTTGCAGCGCACTGATCATCGCCGCCAGTTGTTGCTTGTTGCCCAGCGGGTTGTCGATGACACGATAGTCTTGCGGCTGATAACGCGCCCACCAAGCACTGCCTGACGATTTCAGCGGTGGCGAAATCAAAACCTTTTTATAGCCGGCTTGTTGGATCGCCGTGGCATTGGCCGTGACATCGGCGTATTTCCAGTTAAACGCGTGCAAAATTACGTCGGCATGCGCCGTTTGGGCGAACAAAGCCGCGCCCGCAAGCGCGAGCTTGAAGTGTGTTGAAGTCATGATCTTGTCCTGTTGTGTTTTTTTGCCGCCGCGCCTTGCGGTCATTTTTATGTCAAAAGCGCAGAGCTAAGGTAAGAACAAGGTGAGTGATTTGTATACGGCTATTTTCCAAATTAGTTACAACTGCATACGTATTCATCAGCTTTTTCTAATAATCGATAGCTGAAATAAATTTGGCCGTTGGTCAGTTTTTGCGCGCAAGGCGGTTGGGCGAGGCTCTGTGTGCGGTTTAAGGTGTTTGTGGCAGCACGATTGTTGCAGGTCAATGAAGATTGCCGCGCTGGATGTTGGAGCCTGCGGTTTACAAGCTGGTTAAGTGGGTGTGAGTGACTCAAGCCACTTTAGAGAGCAAAAGTGATTTTTCAGGTGGTGCTGCCATGGTGAGAGGCATTACAGCTACTTCTGGATTAGTTGCATTGATGTTAATGTGTAACTGGATGGCCAGAGTCTTGATGTGTTTGAGGTATGAAACGTGAAAAAATTATGTTTGCTGTTGATTTTATTCTGTACAACAGCACGTGGGTTGGAAATCCCCTTATCCGAAATATATGAAAGCACTGTAAAAATGTATTATCTAGATGGCTGGATCCCTATCGCTGTATTGAAAAAAAATTCAACAGAAAAAGAAGCCTATCAGAAATCCATTTCGGATAAATATATACCATTCACCGAATATTCGAAGTTTTTCGGCAATGAAATCACCACATCAATTTACGAACAGCAACTAAAGGAAAAAAATAATCCCCAAGAATTTTCGAAAGAATATGGTGTGTTTATTCTCCTTCAACCTACCGTGAGGTGCTCTTTTTTAAGTGAAACAAAGAGCAAACAAGCCCGTTTTAGAGAGATCTGTACCGGAACAGAATTTGATGGAAATGGCAGGCCTCTTGATGCAGCGAACTTGACATTTTTAGCCACACCATCATTTTCTATTAAAAACGACAAAATTGTTATCGACGACTTTTTAGGGGAGGGGCATCGAATTGTTGATTTTACCCCGCCTCGGGTCATTCACAGAGATTTCATCCAAGGTATGGAACGGATTAAAAGTGCATTCGGCTGGCACCGCTATGATGTGGTCATTGATGAATTAAATCATGATAATGGTCTAATCAACGAGCAAGAATTTCAGCAGCTTGTATTTCATATTATGTTATACGCGGGTACAGATGATGAGCTCAAAATAGTGAGTAAAGCCAAGACTATCGGTTTTGATATTTACGATACAAAGTACGACGTTGCAGGGCAAAAATACAGTGCCATGGAGTTAGGGATTGCACACAAGGGGCCGCTAAAAATGAAGTTTTTATCAAAAATTTCAGCGGCTGACCATAAATGCATTTCGGTTACAAGAATGTCTATGATTAAACAGATGAGTGATAGCCTGAAATCACCACTAAATGTAACTTTTGACGAGCTGTTGAATAATTACTTCACCGTGAAGGACTACAAATATTGCTGGAAGAGCGGGGTTTAATTCGGTTTAAAACTTTAATATTCTAATTTTAATATTGTGAGAGCCGTCTTTGATTAATGGGAATGTAGAAGTGAAAAAAATTTTTATAACTTTGTGTGTTGTATTGAGCATGACAGCTTGTTACTCCGAAGTTAAGCCCGTGGAATCCTGTGATATTCTGGTTAATAGTAGCGATTTAATTAAGTATGAAAAATTGTTGGATTCAATATATATACAGGGAATTACAGCTGAAAAACAGGACAAGCGCATCTCGGAAGGCTCCGCAGGAACAGGTGCCTTTCTAATTTTTTATGATACGAAAAGTGAAATGAACCTACTTATGGTTGGTAAAATATGGGAGGACAGTGATTTATCAATAAAAGGTAGAGCAAGAATTACAATAAGTGTTTTAGTAACGCCGCAAGACCCTGAATTAAAAGATGCGTTATTAAAAGATGTATGGGCTAAAATAAGGGCTATAAATCCTCACGCAGTTTGTCAGTTACGTCAGTAGTCGAAATAACGTCTCAGGCGTGAACTGCTCAGGCCTTCCATGGATCACCTCTGTCAAACCAACTTCACCCGTAATAGCGGTATCGTAAGCGGTAATTACACCTAAGCTACCCACTGTAATTTAATGTAATTCTGGTTCACAAAAAATTACAGTGGTTGTCCAACAAGCCGTGGCATGAAAGACCAATCCAGAATTGCAAAAATTACATACATGTATTGCTCAGTATAAAAAATGAGACGGAAATTGCTGATTGTACGGTTTATAAAAATCGCCCTTTTCTTTGTATGCTTCCCTGTGTATTCAGCTCAAATTGTAATAACCGATGAAGGTAGATATATAAGTTTTACAGTTATTCCTGATAAGGACGATGATATAGCGGTTGATGCATCGGCGTTACATTTGAACTTGGGTTTAAATTTAAATATAAGTGATGGTGAACATTTTTTTCACATAGGCGCAGAGGATAAAGGATGCATATCTACTGATAGAATGCGACTTGTAGATTCATTTACTATTGGTCGCCGTTTACCAAAGATGACGATTGCATTCTTATATGGTTTGAAACATCCCGGAGAGTATATTTTTGATGTTAAATTATGTTTGAATAAAGATTACTGTATGGGTGAAAAGGGGCGACGAATAGAGTTCACAAAGAGAGACATGCTAATCAATCCAAGTGAACTCCCAGCAAGCGAAAAATAAACGAACACTTAGGACATCCATGGACGCTCCCTTGTTGTCAAACCAACTTCACCCGTAACAGCGGCTTCGCCGCTGTTTGCTTTTGTGCTTCTTTCGCGCCTTAACCCACCAGGCACCGCCCAACAAAAAGCCCACCTTAGGGGTGGGCTTGTGTCAAATTCAACGGACTCTGTTGGCTAGAACTTTCGTGGTGAAGTGGCGATTTTTTCAATGTAGCCGGCGGCGGCGGTATGCCAGCAAACCAAGCAAGCTTAAGCCGATGATACCAAACGAGCCACCGCCACTTGAACTATCGGATGCACCTCCTGAATTACCGCCAGTGCCGCCGCCAGAGCCACCACCTGTTCCGCCGCCGGTGCCACCACCAGTGCCGCCCCCAGACGCGTTCTTGTAGTAATTCATGATGTGCAATGTAAAAGTTTGCACAGCAGTTTGATTTTTACTGTCTGTGGCAACGACTCGGATGTTCGCAAATTCACCTGGGGTATTTGGTGTATTGCCCGAAACCAAGCCGTTTGCATCGACACTTAACCATGCTGGTGCGTTTTCAAGGTGATACTTAGGTAGTTCGTTGTCTTCATCAACAAATTGACTTAAGAACAATACTTGTGAGTTAGGGTCCGCATATACCACATTATGCGGTGCAGCCAGTGGTGCCCTGTTATATTGGGTAATTTGGTCACATGTAATATCAAATACACATTCAGGGCTGACAATGATCATATTGTAAGCGCCTTGATGAATTAAAAACGAGTCTGAATAGGGTGCGTACTTTGAACTTAGGCCGCTATTTGCACTGGGTTTAGGTTGTGACGCTTGGTTTTCCGCAGTCACTGGAGTCACCATGTCTACAATTCGCACTTCACCCGTCATTGTATCTAGAATGAAATAACCACTTTGTAATCGGACCAAATCTGATTTTCGGAATTTGAAGTACCAACCGGGTAGGTATCTGCGGTACAAACGTTTATTCACACGTTGCGGGTACAAGCTATATAGCTCGGTTGGTGTATCGATATCTACTAATTTCTCTACACCATTTTGTACTAACGAAACTCGTCCTACCGGGAATGTTTCGGTCCATGACGTTGGGCGTGTCACGACTAAGGCTTCGTCTGTAGGCACGTAATATTGGCCTACGTTTCTGAAGTAATTATTCCCAACAACTTTGTTCTCTAATGTCACCGGGTCTAACGCATAAATGACACTGTCGGTTTGGTAGTAAAATAGACGTTGTGATGGGACATAAACACTTTCTAAAAATGCTGCCATCTCGACAGTCATAATGCTATGAAGAGTCAATGCTTCACAGTTAAATACGTTGAGTGTGGAGGTACCGTCCTTGTAGCCTGAGAAAATCAATCGTTTTGATTTAGCGGGTTCACTATAAAATTTATCTATCTCTAAGTTTGCTAATTCACTTGGTAGCGTGACGTCTTTTGATATGAATGATTTTTCTGTTCTGTAAAATGTATGTTGACCGCACTGCATTTCAAGAAGGTCGGTACCATCAGAAAGAAAAGATTCTCCAGTTTGTCTGTCTATCTTATAGGGCGGTAGGAATAAATACTTGTCTGTTACGCTGTCTAAACCGAAGGGGATTTTCTGTTTGGCGTCTTTGATCTCATATTTTCTGACCACTTGAGCAGCGTTCAGATCAATGTCTAAAACGAAATAATTTGATTTGTCTTCTGAGATAAATGCGTCGAAAACAAACAAATGGTCATCGACTTGGTATTCATCATTTATCGGAATTCCGGACGCCTTAGTATCTATAGTGGTTAGTTTGCCGAATCTATCAACAATATATAGTATACCTTTTCTGATTTCCCACCAGCCGTTGCTGTATGCTCTGAGATTCCAAAGTTCTTCTTCTTCATATTTAATTCGGTCATTAAATATCTTAGTTGCTTTCAGTGTTTTGTTAGTTGTATCAATTGTATAAACACCTGGGTAAGGAACTTCGGAGATCAGCTTCACATCTGACCCATTGCCAATCAAGTACATGTTCTCTTCATTTTTTTGAAACCATGAGTATTGAGTTGGTGCGTCGAACGGCATTCTGTCTTGTTCTGCGTAAATTGATGAATCGAAGGAGTTTTTTATTTCCTTCTTAATAGGATAAAGAGTTGATGTGTTAAAATCGAAATACAAAAGTTCCCTTGACTCTGGGATATAAGTTCCCCTTATTGTTACTTCATATTTTCTGAACAATATACCATTTGCATCAAAGGCATATTCATCGAAAATCAAAAATAGCTGAGGGTCACTAGATTTGTAATGTACCTTTACACTTGAATCTTCGAAGGATGTTGTTGCTATTGAAGGAGACCCAGAACTTTTGTCTAGTGTAACTGCGTTACCAAGATTATTCACTCCCAATAATCTAAAGAAGTTATAATTTGTGGTTAAAGTTTTTGTGATCTTCGTGGTTTTATTGTATTGAATCAGGCAGCGGCCGCTAACAGCTACTAAGTAGTTTTTGTTTTCTACAACTTCAAATACATCCTTGAGGTATTTCGAGGTTCCAGTGGTATCGCAATTAGGAATTGCCGTTACTTCAAAGATATTTGATGGGCCGGTTTCAGGGTTGATGACAGTTAGATACGTTTTATCTTCGATTGTTGTGTTTAGATATAACGAAGTACTCAACTGATGTTTGTTTCCGGTCTCGATGTAGCCAGGGTATTTATGGTCGCTAATTTGCTTACCTGTTTCATCGATTATAGTAAAGTAGTGTTTTTCATTAGTGAGGTCAGTCCTTCTCTCTACTATTGCATATTTTCCTGCCACTAATTTTGTGCTATGGGTATTTTCAAGGATGACCGTACGAGTGGTTGCAGTGACTCGAATAATATTAAAGCCGGTATTTACGATAAGTGCGTCTGGCGTGATATTTATAATGCGCCCTTCTTCAACGAGATTAAATTTATAATCCTTCAGTTTTATCTCGTATGTTCCGGCTTTAGTACCATCTGTTACATAAGTTCTATCGCCATATTGGAATACAACCTTGTTGTTCATTATCGGATAGGCGTAAGTGATTTGTTCGTCTGGATTATCAAGGAGATATTCTACAGAATTACTACCAGCCCGCACTGCAATTGGGACATCGACACCGTTGTTAACGAAATCTTTGGTAAAAATGTAGTTAGGAGTCCGCACAAGGGCGTAACTTGTCCACGTTTTTTCTGTGAACATACCTCGTATAAATGGATCGTTGACTGGGGCAGAAATGTATTGAGTGGCCCTTACCGTTTTATGCAATTGGCTTGCGGTGGCGGGCGTGCTGAGCCACACAGTGCATAGTGCTATCAATGAGCAGGTAATTGGTTTCGTCAGGTTTTGAGCTAGCCTGCTGACTAGAGATTGAAGCAAAGATCGTTTCGTCATTCTTGCCATTTCCTTATGTAAAAAAAGCGCCGCTGTTGGCAGCGGCGTTTTGTGAAGCTCACGATTTTAAGAGGCTGTTAGTTCTTCTGCAATAACTTGTTTACTTTGTCGGTGACCTTTTTCTTCACCTTGTCTTTGGCCTTTTTCTTGGCGGCTTGGCTGACGTCAGGGCGGAATTTCACCGCTTGCCAAGGGCCGTTGACGCGGATTGGGATGTTGATGCCTTTTTTGGCTTTTTTGCTGCCTTGGCCTTCAATGCTGGCGACTAATTTGGGTTGCAGCAGGAAGTCGATTTGTTGGTTTGGAATATCGACGGTGCCGTTGCCGGTTAAGCGCAGCAGCGGGGATTGCAAGTTGAGGTCTTTGTTGCTGGCAATGCCGTTGCTCAGCGTGAAATTGGCGCTGAGTTCGGCGAAGTCTGTTTGCTCGGACTTTTGGAAATCTTTATCAAAGTCAAAGCCTTGTAGATTGCCGGTTAAGGCTTCTTGTACGCTGCGTACCATGGCCGCAATGTTAGCGCCGCGCACGGCACCGTCTTTTAAGCTAGTGCTCAGTTGGCCTTGCAGCGCTTGCACAAAGTCCGCTTGGCTGACGCCGGTGCTGCTCAGTTGCCAGTTGACGTTGCCTTTGCCGAGCAGTTTGTCGAGGCCAATCGCATCGGTGAGCAGTGGCTCGGCGTTGATGTTGCTAAAGGTCATGCTGCTTTGCAGCTTATACGGCGTTTGCTGGGCGTTGATTTCCAGTGCGCCTTGGCCTGTGCCGTCATAAGCGCTGAATTTTTTCAGCTGGGCCTTGAGCTTGCCTTGTTTGTTGGTCAGGTGCCAGTTGGTTTCACCCAGTTTTAGCTGGTTAAACACCAGGCCCGGGCTTTGCAGTTTGATGTCGGCGTCTAGCTGTTGTAACGCGCTGAGATCCAGTGGCGCTTTGTTCCACAGCGGTGTGGCGGCAACCATGGTTTTGCTGGTGCTGGCATCAACCGGCTCAGCAGCTTTTGCATTCTCGGTTTTTGCGCTCTCGGCCGCAGTGCTCGTCGCCGGGGTCGGCGCCGCAGCTTTTGGCAGATACGGCGTCACGTCCAGCAGGTTGGTGGTTAATTCACCCAGTAATATCGGTTGGGCGCCGGTTTTTAACGTCAGATTGCCTTTTAATTCCATGCTATCGACGCTGGCCAGCATGTTATTAATGCCAAGTCGCACTGGCGTCGCGGTGACGTCGCCATTGATGCTGAATTTGCCAAGCGTCGAGGCGTCGTAGTTACTCAGCGTCTCGCCTTTTAGCCAGGCTTGCACGGCGCGCAGCGAACTGCCTTCGGTTTGTAATTTACCGGCAAAGGCGGCGATCGCTTGTTTTTCGGTTGGATGTTCTACTTGGTAAGCGCCATCCAACGAGGCTTTGAGCAGCTTGTTTTCCAACTGAACCTTGATACTGGCGGGCTGGTCGGCCATCAAAGCCGCAGGCGAATTTAATTCGACCGACAACTGCACCGGTTGGCCTTGATACGTCAGCTGACCTTGCGCTTTGGCGGCGCCTTGCAGCGACGGCATTTGCAGCGCCAATTCCAACTCTTCCACCGCCCAATATTTAGTGTCTTTGGCGTCTTGGTAACTGATTTGGCCGTTTTTGATTTGGACTTGGCCCAGTTTTAAGTCGTAGCCACGCGCGGCGGCTTGGCTGGCGACCGCGTCAGTGACGGTGGCGGCTGCCTCTTTGATGGCGGCTTCAGCGGCTTTGCTGTCTGGGGTTGTCTCTGGGGTTGTAGTGTCAGAAGTTTTAGTATCGGCGGCTTTTGTGGCTGGGGTTTTGGCATCCGCGACTACTGTGCTGCCCTCTGTCGCTTTAAGAGCTGTCGCTTTAGGATCTGTCGCTTTGCCGTCTACGGCTTTGGCATCTGTGGTGCCGGTAAACAGCCAGTTGGCTTCGCCTTTGCGGTTCTTTTCCAGGTGCAACACGGGTTCGATTAATACAAATTGTTCCAGTTCGAATTGGCGGGTCCACAAGAAGCGCCAGGGCATTTCAAGCCGCAGCTGCTGCACGGTCAGCATGTCGCGAGCTGTGCCACCGACGACGTTGCTTAAGCGTACTTGCTCGAGTTCAATGGCCAGCGTTGGCATCAACGAAAACTCTTTGGCGCCATCGACATAGATGTCGCGGCCCGTTTGTTGTTTGATCTGATCAGCGACTTGTTGCCACAAGGTGTCGATCGGCAGCCACAGCGGCGACGTCAACACGGTCGTCACGGTAATAGCCGTGGCGATACCAGTCACTTTTAACCAGGTTTGCATGTAGAACTCCTTGCACAATTCGAACCTGCCGTGGCAGATAGCCTTGTATGGTGCGGTGCTCGTGCATTTCAGTCAACACTAAGCTGCTGATTGTCTGAGCAAACAGGCCCGTCTTCGAAAAATTGGGGACAATTCATCCTGCCAACCGCGGCTGACCGTTGGCTGAATTTGGCCGCGAGCTTCGTTGCGGTGGGTGTCCACGGTTCGAAACCTTGGACACCCATCCAATGCAGGTGAAACATAGCAACTGAGGCTGATGTGTTTCACCAAGGCGCTAAACGACGCCTCGACCGCGAGTTTGCTGCAATTGCTGTTGCAGCAGGGCACAGTCGCGTTGTTGTTGCGCAGCGTACTGCCAGATGTTGGTGACCAGCTGCTGCCAGTCTTGTTCTGGCGTGGCGGCAACCGCTTTGGCGAAACGGATACTGCGTCGATCGCCGCGATTGTGCACCAAGGCCATCGCTTGGCCACAAGCGTCAGCGTATTGCCACAGCGCTTTGGCGCTGACCACGTCGGCCGGTTCGATATCGACGTTCGCATGGTGCAGCGAACGCACCAAATAGTGATTGCCATCCCACTGCAGTTCATCCAGCACCAAGTCTGGGCGACGCAGCATTTGTCGCTGACAATCCACCGTCAAATGCGCCGGACTTAAGCGGTTCATCGGGCTTAATTCAGAGAAAAACGCCAGCGGTGCCGCACTGCGTTGTTGTTTCACTTCCACCAGATAACACAAGGTCAGGTCGTCTTTGCTTGTGATCTGCGCAGGCCCAACTAGTAGATAATACCGCTGCATATTCAGCGAACCTGTACCAGCACCAAGGCGCAGCACAATGTCGTGAATGTAGTCGCCCGCGTAGGGGGCAAACACTTCCCGCAGGACCTGCAACTGCGTCGCATCCGGGCGTTGCAGTTTGCCGGGTTTGTCTTTAAAGCGCAGCGGCAGTTGGTTTAAGTCGACTTGTTTGGCGAGGCTGCTGTGGCTCCAGAATTTGTCGCCTTTTAAACTGCGGGCAATGGCTTTTTTCAACAGCGGTTTGAGCACGTGATCTTTGTCAAAATCGGTGATGGCGTGATAGCGCACTTCGGGATCTTCGATAATCTTCATGCTGGTGCGGCGATAGCTTTGCTGCAGTTGCAACAAAGCGCTGCGGATATCATTGTCATCGGCGAGCGCTTGTTTGGGCAAAGCGTCGCGTGTTTCCGCATCATCGAGCTCACCTTGTTGTACGGCGCGACAATAGCGCACCGCCAAAATGAAACTCAACGACAAGCGCAGTAAATCCCAACCCGCGTGGCCGATACAGGCATCATCAAAATCGTTGGGGCCAAATTTGACTAGGTCGCCACTGCTGCCTTCTTCGGTAAACAACCCTAAATTCGACAAATGACAGTCGCCTTGCACCATGGTGAGCGGCCATTGCGCGATGCTGGCTGGTAGCTTCAGCACGCCTTGCTGCAAATCAGCGTAAAACAAACCCGCGCTGCCACGCATAAACCGAAATGGGTTGGACGCCATTTTTTCGTGTTTGCTAAGCAGTTGCTGGCGCGGGTCGACGTGGTCGGTGGCCAGCAGTTGTTGGCAGATCCAATCCAGTCGCTTTAGCTCGGCTTTGGCTAAGCGCAGGCTAGCGGCTTGCTTGGTGCTGTTGGTTTTTGTTTGGTGGGTGTCCACAGTTCCCTCCACAGTTCCCGGGGTAGCAGCTTTTTTCGGACTGGCTTTTTTCGAACCAGCAACCGTGGCGGCAGTGTCTTTAGTTTTGGTGGCCGCCTTGCTATGGGTGTCCAAGGTTTCTGCGTTTGAGTGGGTGTCCACAGTTCCCATACCAGTTTCCGCACTCACAGGTCCTGCAGCTTGTTTCGCGGCGGTTTTTTTCGAAGTGACTGCTTTGGCGGTTTGGCTTTTTGGTTCAGTCGGGTGGGTGTCCCCAGTTCCCTGCACCTGTTCATTCTGAAGATCTGGTTTAGGTGACGCTGCGGTAGTGGCTGTGGTGCGTGTTGGTTTGGCTCGAGGTGGCATCGCAATCTCCTTGCATGCAGAACATTCATCCTAATGTAGGGACGAATCAATGCAGAAGAAAGTGCGCCAATTGTAACAGCAGGTAAAGCGGGGCAGGGCTGCGGCGAATGGCTGCGCCTATTTGCGGATCAATGCCACAAGATCAACACAGTGCCGCAGACGGTCAGGCTAGCGCCTAAAAACGCGCCAACGGCTGGACGGCGTTTGTACACCAACCACAGCAGCGGCACCACCACCACCGGGCTGACTGATGACAACATGGCGACAATCCCGGCATCGCCATGCTTGAGCGCTTGCAGGATCAGCGTCATGCCCACGCCCATCGATAAAAAGGCGTTAAACGCCACCATGCCAAACACTTTGCGATCCATCGGCAGCAGGGTGCGCGCCGCTTTTACGCCGGCCCACAGCAGCAACAGATGACACAGCAGCGCCGCGCTCATGCGCACCGCCGATGCCGCAACGGCGTCGATCTCGGTTTCCATCAAGGGTTTGAGCATCAAGGTCGACACGGCTTGGCACAGCGCTGATAACAACCCCAGCGCGATGCCGCTGGCTAATTGCTCGGAATTGGCTTCCCAGTGGTGCTGCTCGCAGGCGCGTTTGCCAAACAAGATGGCGGTCATCACGCCGCTGACCAGCAAGCCACAGCCCACCAGCGTCCAGCCCCACAAGGTTTCGCCCAAAAATAGGTAGGCCAAAAGCGCCGAAAACATCGAATGGGTGGCAAACAACACGCCCGCCCGGCGGGGGCCTAAGCGGTTCATCGAGGCAAATAGCGCGGTGTCGCCAATCAAAATGCCGATCATGCCCGACAGCACTAACAGCCATAATTCTGACAGCGGCAAGCTGTGCCAGCCACCCGTAACCAGCGCGACTGCCCACAACATGCTGGCGGCGCAGGTCATACGCCAGCGGGTAAAGGCAAATGCGCCCAAATGCGCCGACGCCGGTGCTGAGATTAAGCTACCCAGCGCCCAGCAGATGGCCGCACCAAGCGCCATCCACTCATATGAATTCACAGTGAAGTTTGCCGCCAAGTCCATCAGAAGTTAAACAGCCCTGAGGATAAATAGCGATCGCCGCGGTCGCAGACAATCGCCACCACCACAGCGCCTGGCTGCTGCTCGGCGATTTTCAGGGCCGCAAACACAGCGCCGCCGGAACTGACGCCAGCGCAAATGCCTTCTTCGCGCGCCAAGCGGCGCATGGTGTCTACCGCGTCTTGCTCGCGCACATCCAGCACCTCGTCGACACGGGATTTTTCATAAAAGCCTGGCAAATAGGCTTCAGGCCAGCGCCGAATGCCCGGAATAGACGCGCCTTCGGCCGGCTGTAAGCCAATGATTTGAATGGCTGGATTTTGCTGTTTTAAATAAGTCGATACGCCCATGATGGTGCCGGTGGTGCCCATGCTAGAGACAAAATGCGTCACTAAGCCGCGGCTTTGTTGCCAAATTTCCGGGCCGGTGCCTTGGATATGCGCAGCCGGGTTGTCGCGGTTGTTAAATTGGTCCAGCACCTTGCCTTTACCTTCGGCTTGCAGCTGCAGCGCGAGGTCGCGGGCGCCTTCCATGCCTTGGGCTTTGGTCACCAGAATGAGCTCGGCGCCGTAGGCTTGCATCGAGGCTTTGCGCTCAGCCGTGGCGTTATCCGGCATGATTAACACCATTTTGTAGCCTTTAATCGCCGCCGCCATCGCCAGTGCAATGCCGGTATTACCGCTGGTCGCTTCGATGATGGTATCGCCTGGCTTGATGTCGCCGCGCGCTTCAGCGGCCGTGATCATATTCAGCGCCGGCCGATCTTTAACCGAGCCAGCCGGGTTGTTGCCTTCCAGTTTCACCAGCACTGTGCTTTGGGTATGCGCCGCCATGCGTTGCAGCCGCACCAGCGGCGTGTGGCCAACAAAGGCTTCAATGGTTGGGAAATCGGCTGCAGACATCAGGAACTCTCCACAATGCGGGGTTTAGGTCAAACCAAGGGTTGGACTGGGCAATCAAGCCTCGTCGGACCGAACTTTCGGCCAAGGCGTGGCGCAGTGTAGCGGAAAAACCAGCGGCCTTGTAGCGAGGATTGCGCTTAGTGCGACAGGCGTTTGAGGTTATCGCAAATCACTGCCGCCGCAATACCGACATTCAATGATTCGGCATGCCCAAACGCTGGGATCGTGATGCGACGTGTCACTAGTGCTTCGATGGGCGCGGAAATACCATTGGCTTCATTGCCCAGCACCACAAAACCACCGGCCTTGGGCAGCGCCAGTTGATGGATATTGTCGCCATGCAAAAAGGCACCGAACACCGGTTGCTGTGCGTTGGCAAGCAAGGGTGCAAGCTCGGTGTAATGCAGTTTGACGCGCAAAAACGAGCCTTTGGCTGCGGCGATCACTTTGGGGTTAAACACATCTACAGTGTCGGGCGAGCAGACAATATGGCTGATGCCATACCAGTCGGCGATCCGAATAATGGTGCCCAAATTGCCCGGATCATTGACGTTATCCAGCACCAAAGTCCATTGGCCCAGGTGCTCTTGAAACGCCGGCCACTGTGGCATGGCAACCACGGCGAGTGCGGCGTTGTTACTGGTAAAGGTGCCAACTTGCTCTAGCTCGCTAGCGCTGCAGGCTTGGCTTAACTCAGCCATATGGCTAGTTTCTGGGTACTGGTCAAAAAACTCCGGCGTGCCAAACAAGGCTTTCACCGGCCAGCGTGCGGCCAGCACTTCCAGCACCGCTTTTTCGCCTTCAACAAAAAACAGCTGTTCGGCTTTGCGGTACTTTTTTAAGTGCAGCGATTTAATCAGTTTTGACCATTTTTGGCTGATCATGCAGAAAGGCCTTTTGCGCTAAAGGCGGCGCCCATGCCAAGGTTGGCTTAGCATGGCGCCGCGAAGTGGGGCGGCATCAACACACCGCGCGGTATGTTGCTACTGCGAAAACGGGAATTTTAACGTCCCACCGACATAAGTCGCCAGCACTTTAGTTTGCCACAGCTGTTCTGGTGGCATTTTGTAGATGTCGCGGTCGATCAAAATGAAGTCGGCCCAACTGCCGACCTGCAAGCTGCCCATGGCTTTTTCTTGATAAGCGCCGTACGCCGCATCCACCGTGAAGGCGCGTAGCGCTTCGGTTAGCGTTAGTTTTTGCTCGGGCAACCAGCCGCCTTCGGGCTGATTATTCTGGTCTTGCCGTGTGACCGCTGCGTGGATGCCAAAAAACGGATTGGCCAGTTCGACCGGGTAATCCGAGCCGCCGACGATGCGGTTGCCATCATCAACCAAACTGCGCCAGGCATAAGCACCACGCAGCCGCGCTACGCCTAGGCGATCACCGGCCATGTTTTTATCCGAGGTGGCGTGGGTGGGTTGCATCGACGGTAGTACTTTCAGCGTGGCAAAACGGTGTAAATCTTTCGGCGAGACAATTTGCGCATGTTCAATGCGATGCCGACCGGCTTCGCGCTGCGCTGGCGTTAGCAGTTGTTCAAAGCGATCCAGCACCAAGCGGTTGGCTCGGTCGCCAATGGCGTGCACGTTGGCCTGAAAGCCTGCCGCCGTGATGGCTTTCATCTGCGCGGTTAACGCATCTGGTTGCGTCACTAGCAAGCCGGTTTCGCCCGGTTTGTCGGCGTAAGGCGCCAACAGCGCCGCGCCGCGACTGCCTAACGCGCCATCGCCGTAGATTTTCACCGAGCGCACATCGAGGACGTCTTTCGGGTCATCCATCGGGCCTTGTTTTAGCCACTGCGGCAAGCTGGGGTCGGTGGCCGACAACATGGCGTAAATACGCACGGGCATTTGTTGCTGCGCCTGCAGCGTTTGATAGCTGGCGAGGTTGGCGGCGTCGATGCCCGCGTCGTGCGTACTGGTGATACCCAGCGATAACAGATGGTCAAACGCCAGTTTCAGCTGCGCTTGCCGCTCGGCTTCGCTGCTTTTGGGGATATGTTTTTCCAGCAATACCATGGCGTTATCGATAAGCACACCGGTCGGCTCGCCATTGGCGTCACGGACGATTTGCCCGCCGGCTGGGTCGACGGTGTCTTTGGTGATGCCAGCGATTTTCAGCGCCGCACTGTTGGCCCAACCGGCGTGCCCATCGACGCGACTGAGCCACACAGGTTTGTCTTTCACCGCTTCATCGAGCAAGCTTTTGCTGGGAAACTGGCGCGTCGGCCACAGCACTTGGTTCCAGCCGCGGCCTTGGATCCACTGCGCTTGCGGCTGCGTTTTGGCAAAAGCCGCCACTTTCGCCACCGCTTGCGCTTCAGACGTGCTGTCGCGCAATTCGACCCGCGACAAATTTTCGCCAAGCCCCAGCACATGGCCGTGACCGTCAATCAGCCCCGGTAGCAAGGTGCGGTTCTTGCCATCAATGTGCGTCACTTGATGGAATTTCGGGTCCAGCTGATCGCCCCGCGCGAGCACCTTGCCGCTTTCGTCGTCAAACGCCAGCTGGCTAAAACTCACCAATTGGCGTTTGTCGTCAAAGCCATAGCCGTTGATGTTGTAAATAACCACAGGTTTAGCGCTGACGCCAGCGCAAGCAAGTGCCAGCGTTGAGAAGGTGAAGGCGGCCGCCACGCGGCGAATAGATACTGTCATGGGTGTTCCTGGTGATTGGTTGTATGCCGCTGGTGCAAAGCCTGCTTGCCTTTCGGCGAGTGGTTTTCGCGCAACCGCGGCGTTTATTGTTTTGATGGTGCAAGGGGATTATCCCCATAACCACAAGCTGCCGGTTTTGGTTTGATTTTGCAGCGAGCTTGCGGTGACTGGAGGAAATATTGCCATTAGTGCCGAATATGGCAAGTTTTTTGGGTTTCGCAGGCTGGTGGTGCTGTTCTATAAAACTTATTTCGTCTTAGCGGTGGGCTTTGCTGTTTCTGCTCGCATGCTGGTTTTGATTTTTAATAATCGTTTTCGCCTGCGCGGCGAGCGCGTATGCCTGCGGCAGGCGTTTCTTTCTTTTGCTTCGCCCTCGCGGCAGGCTTTTGTATAAAACTTATTTCGCCTTGGCGGCGAGCGGGTATGCCTGC
>DMYW01000032.1:0-15429 GCA_003482455.1 Rheinheimera sp.
TGGCTTCGGCGACCAGAATTGTTAAATGCCCTGGCTCTGACTAAGGAGCAACGCAAACTTCTGGAAGAGTTCCAACAGGAACACCAGGCGTTGCAGCAACGATAGTTTATTCCAGGTAATGTGAGATTGTTATGAGCAAAATTAGCCAAAACATCATCAAAGAACTTGAAAACGAACAGCTGAAATCTGACGTTCCAGCGTTCGGTCCAGGTGACACTGTGATTGTTCAAGTTAAAGTTAAAGAAGGCGACAAAACTCGTCTGCAGGCTTACGAAGGCGTAGTTATCGCCAAACGTAACCGTGGTTTACACTCATCTTTCACTGTTCGTAAAATTTCGAACGGCGAAGGTGTTGAGCGTGTATTCCAAACGCACAGCCCAATGATTGACAGCATCACGCTGAAACGTCGTGGTGCAGTACGCCGTGCCAAGCTTTACTACTTACGCGATCGTTCAGGTAAATCAGCGCGTATCCGCGAAAAGCTTAACTAAGCACGAAAGGCTGCCTCCGGGCAGCCTTTTTTTTGGATGCTATTTCGATGTTATTGCGTGGTTTCTTGGCTTCTGCATTCAGCAATTTCCAGCACCTCAGATAACTTTGCAGCCAATGCACTGCAATCTTTGTGAGCACACATAACTGCTCACTGACGCAGATGATGCCTAACTGGCAAACCCATCGCTGCGCGCTTCACCCATTCTTTGTTAACCAAATAGTCGCATTCTGCAGATTTAACCCAGCAGGTACGGCTGTTTTCACTCAACCTAAATGCGCTTCGGTTTCTCGTTGTGCTCACTGCAAGAGTGGCAGTATTTAGCAGCTGCCGAAAATCTCAGCAATTGCTTGCTTTTCCTTTGGTTGACAGTTGTGTTGCCACAAAGCACTGTTAGTATGAAACAAAAGGGCTGTCAGCTAGATGCCTAAAAGACAAGGATCGATCGAGTGCAATCCACTGAATTTAATGAGAAAAGAAAATTTATCGTCAAACTTGGCAAAATGCTGCATAAGTTTGGCACGCCGGCCTATCGGCTCGAAGCGCATCTGCAAGATGTCGCCAAGGACCTAAACGTCGGCGCGTCATTTGCTATCACACCCACGGTGCTGACCTTTGTGATCTGGGTGCCGGGTGAAGATGCCGAATATACGCATGTCGCGCGGGTGATGCCAGGTGACTTGGATTTAGGCTCTTTATCCCGTGCCGACGAAGTGGTGGATGCGGTGCTAAAGCATCAGATGACGCTTAGAGAAGCCACCGAACGACTGAATGCTATAGCGACCATGCCCAATCCCTATTCACGCTGGGCCACCTTTTTAGCTTACGGCGCTGCCGGCGGTGCATTTGCGATGCTAATGCGTGCCAGTTGGCTGGATGTTGGCTACGCCACGGCATTGAGTTTGTTAGTGTACTTGTTTGTGTTGTGGGCTGAAAAAAGCCGGCGTGTCACACATATGCTAGAACCACTGGTCGCCATGACCTCTGCACTTGGCGCGACGGCGCTTGCTGCTTATGTCGACCCCCGTATTAATATTCCGATTGTCGTGCTATCGGCCATTATCGTGTTTATTCCGGGGCTTGCACTCACGCTGGGTTTTGCTGAAACCGCCGCGCGCCACTTAGTGTCCGGTACAGCCCGCATTGTCGACGCTGTGATGATCCTCTTTAAGTTGTACTTCGGTGCATTTTTAGGCATGGCGCTGGGTGAAAAATTGTTTGGGAAAGTCGACTATGTGGCAACGACCGCGGTTGACGCTTGGACAGCGTGGCTCGCTGTCGCCATTTTGTGTGGCTCCTTGGTCATTGTGTTTAGGGCACGGCGGAAACACATTAGCTGGGGTTTGATGTCCGGCTTTATCGCTTATGGCGCGAGTCAGCTTGGTGGCATCTACCTTGATTTGGCGTTAGGAGCCTTTGTCGGGGCATTTGCCGTTGGCGTGTATGGCAACTTGTTTACCCGGTTAATGAATGCTCCAGCCAGTATCGTCAGCTTGCAAGGTATGATAGTGCTGGTGCCTGGGTCGAAAACTTATATTGGATTGAACACCTTGATCTCGGGCGAACATATGGTTGCCACCGACCATTTAGGCCAGCAGACGTTTTTGATCTTAATGTCGTTAGTTGCAGGGTTTATTTTTGCCAACGTGGCGTTACCGCCGAAGAAAAGCTTGTAGCGCTTGGAGGCTACCGACATCAATGCAAAAGGCCGCAGTGCGGCCTTTTTGCTTAATCTGACAAAAGGCAATGTCAAGTATTAAGGCACGCCGACGTTGTTTTTAAATTGCTCCGACCAATCGCCAACTATCTTCTGATAACGCCCATCTCGCTTCAATTGAGTTAATGCATTGCGCAGTTTAGCGACAACGTTTGGTGAAGTTTTTAAGCTACAGGCTAAATGGAAATCCAGCGGCAAATCGGGTAAATCCAACAATCGGCTGAATTGTTTGTCCGACATGCCGGCTTCATGCGCGCGATACTTCAAAATGGTGTCATTAACCAACACTAAATCGATTTCTTGGGAGCGATTCACTAACACTTGCAACATAGAGTCGACTGTATCGAGTACGTATAACTCTTTGCCTTCGCGAAAGCCATGTTGCAATAAGTAGTGATGAGTAATGTCATCGCGTGTAACAGCAATCCTGTACTTACGCGCGTCTTCGAGCGACGTCAACGTGATATCTGTGCGGTTTTTTAACGCGTAAATACCTGTGATGTTGTAGGACAAGGCGCCAACCCATTGGAATAGACGTTGGCGTTCCTCGCTTTTGGAAATTGAATAGATACAAACATCGGCGTCGCGCAGTGCTAGCTGATAGGCACGACTCCAGCTCTGAAATTCAATCTGATAAGGCTGGTCGGCTTCTTTAAATAGTTGTTGTACGACTTCGGTGGCAAATCCTCGTGGGCCGGCCGCTGTATTGATTTGATAAGGCGGTAGATGTTCCGTCACGATACGAATGTCGGTCGCTGAGCAAACCAGCGGCAGACAACAGGCGATCAGACTCCAGCTACGACGCAACCCCATAACAACCCGTCCTCAACATGATTCTGATTTACTGTAACTTCAGTTCTGCATCTCGGCAATTGTTTCAAGCAATCGCTTGGCCATTCGTTGGAAATTTTTATACTTTATGTGTGAGTGTAAATAATTATGTACTAAATAAATAAACTATTAGATGGCTTGCATTTAGCGTAAACATTGACATTTGTCGTTGACATTCTATGTGTTGGTTTTTTATCATGCGACTGGTTGTAAATTGAATAATACGTGATGTACACATAAGTGTACAATTAGCGAGAGGCCCGAGCCATGAGTAAAATTGTTGATGATTTGCGGATAGTCGCGGAAAAACCGCTAAGTCCGCCGTTAGTGTTAAAACGGGCGTTACCGCTGTCGGCGCAAGGTGCGTTGTTTGTGCAACAGTCTCGGCAGGATATTGCCAATATCATTCACGGTCGCGATAAACGCCTGTTGGTCGTTACAGGCCCATGCTCGATCCACGACCCCGTGGCTGCGCTGGATTACGCACAGCGCCTCAAAGCCCTGCAAATTAAATACGCCGATTCCTTGTATATTGTGATGCGGGTGTATTTCGAAAAACCGCGTACCACTGTGGGCTGGAAGGGGTATATCAACGACCCGCATTTGGATGACTCGTTTGATTTGGAAACCGGGTTAACCCGTGGCCGCGAATTGTTGCTGCAGCTGGTGGAAATGCGCCTGCCAACAGCCACCGAAGCGCTGGACCCCATCAGTCCACAATACTTGTCTGATTTAATCGCCTGGGCTGCGATTGGCGCTCGTACTGTCGAGAGCCAAACGCATCGCGAAATGGCCAGCGGCTTGTCGATGCCCGTAGGCTTTAAAAACGGCACTGACGGTAACTTGAACATTGCACTGAATGCGCTGCAATCCGCTGCCAGCCCGCATACCTTTATTGGTATCAACCAACGTGGTGAAGTGGCGCTGGTGCAAACGGCGGGCAATCCGGATGGTCATATCATTCTGCGCGGCGGTGCCAAGCCCAATTATGATGCAGACAGCATCAATCAAGCGGCTGCAGCTCTGAAGAAACTGAATTTGCCACAAGCAATCGTGGTGGATTGCAGTCACGGCAACTCCAATAAAGACCATAATCGCCAGCCGCTGGTGGCAGAGGCTGTAGTAGCGCAGCGTTTGCTTGGCAATAACGCCATTATCGGCTTGATGCTGGAAAGTCATATTCATGCAGGGCGGCAAGATATTGTCTGCGGCAAGGCGGAAAAATACGGTGTATCCGTGACCGACGCGTGTATCGATTGGGCGACGACGGAGCAGCTGCTCGCCGGCTTACATTCGCAAATGAAACAAGTGGTCGATGTGCCCAGTGCCGAAGGTGTTGTGGCATGAGTGTGTCAACGTCGGCGCAAGCCGCATCCGCAGCGGAGCTTGCACCGCTGCGCCAGCAAATCGATGCGATTGACAGTCAATTGGTCGAGTTGCTGGCACGCCGAGCGCAAGTCACGGCCGAAGTGGGGCGCGTCAAGCAGCAATATGCACTGCCTTTGTATGTGCCCGAACGTGAAGCGGCGCTTATCAAAGCGCGTCGCGACCAAGCGCTGCAAGCAGGCGTGTCGCCTGAATTGGTTGAGGATGTGCTGCGCCGCATCATGCGCGAGTCTTATTCGACGCAAGAAGCCGGATTTGTCTGCTGCAAAGAAGGTGGCGGCAAAGTCGTGGTGGTCGGTGGTGCTGGGGCGTTAGGTCAGCGCTTTGTCAGCTTGTTTCGACGCTCCGGTTATCAAGTGGCCGTGCTGGAAGCTGCAGACTGGCCGCATGCAGCAAGCTTAGTGCAGGATGCCAGCTTAGTGCTGATGGCAGTGCCCATTCATTTAACTGCTGAGCTTATCGCTAAGTTGCCAACGCTTCCTGGTGATTGCGTACTGGCCGATATCACCAGTATTAAAAGTCAGCCGCTTGCGGCGATGCTGGCTAAGCACAACGGGCCGGTACTTGGCTTGCACCCGATGTTTGGCCCAGATGTCAGCAATATCGTCAAACAAGTGGTGGTGCTGTGTCATGGACGCAACGAGTCGGGTTATCAATGGCTGATTAGTCAGTTGCGCGTCTGGGGTGCAGTACTTTGTGAGAAAACTGCGGCACAACATGACGAACTGATGCAGTTGATCCAAGCGATGCGTCACTTCTCGTCGTTGGTGTATGGCGTGCATCTGGCGGAAGAAGGCGCTGATTTGCAGCAATTGTTGCAGCTCAGTTCGCCAATTTATCGACTCGAGCTGGCGATGGTTGGCCGCTTGTTTGCGCAAAATGCCGAATTGTATGCCGACATTATGCTCAGTTCTGCCCAAGTGACAGGTTTATTGCAACGTTATCAGCACCGCTTTAACCAGCTGTCGCACCTGCTGGCAGCCAAAGACAAAGCGGGTTTAATGGCAGAGTTCGCTAAAGGCCAGCACTACTTTGGTGAACTCGCCGGTGAGTTTTTGCAAGAAAGTCGACGTTTATTGCAAAAAGCAGCAGATGAGCGCAGTTAGCTGCGCTTTTTCTGCATGTTCAGTGTGACGTGTCGTGCGGCAATGAAACGCTTGGCAAGTTCGCAGCACTTCCATACACTGGGATTTTGCCGGTAGGAATGGTTGTGCTGCGTCGGTTTTTCCAGATAATTCTGCAAGTTGTCAGATGGCTGACGGTGGTCGCCTTGTCTGCCGTGTTGCTGTTTGCCTATGTGCCTGTACCCTACACAGGTGTGATGTTGCAACGCCAGCTGGAAGCTTTCTCGAGCCCAGGATCTTACCACGCCAAACACGACTGGGTTCCAATCGAGCAAATCTCGCTGCATATGCAACAAGCCGTAGTGACCTCGGAAGATCAACGGTTTATTCAGCATGTGGGCTTTGACTTTGACGCCATCAAAAAGGCTTGGAGTTTTAACCAAAAAACCAAGAGCAAACGGGTACGTGGTGCGTCAACCATTAGTCAACAAACGGCAAAAAATGTGTTTTTATGGACAGGCCGCAGCTGGCTACGCAAAGGTCTCGAATCGGGCTTTACCCTGTTGATAGAAGGAGCCTGGGGCAAGCAGCGCATCCTTGAAGTCTATTTGAACAGCATCGAGTTTGGTGACGGCATTTTTGGTGTCGAAGCCGCGGCGCAGCATTTCTTCGGTATTCCTGCCGCTAAACTGAACAAACAACAAGCGGCATTATTGGCTGCTGTATTACCCAATCCGCATCGATTTCGCGTTGATGCGCCTTCGGCATATGTCAAAAAGCGCCAAGCCTGGATATTACGTTACATGTCAAAGCTGGTGCCAATTGATGACCAACTTGATGATTTAGAAGACGAAGAGCCGTAAAGATCTGCAAGATTTGCCTGTAAAATCAGCACCAGCCGTGTACTTTAGTAAAAAAATACTGGGCGCGGCAGCGTGAAATCTGTATCTTAAGGCCGGCCATGTTCTGTGGAAGGCGTTTTTTTGCCAAGAACAACAAAGGCCATTGCAATGCCAATTGCACACTATAACTAGAACATCCGAGGAATGTACCAATGAATGAGATTGTTGCCGCGATTAACGGCATCATCTGGAGCCAAGCCTTAATTGCGCTTTGTCTCGGGGTGGGCTTGTACTTCTCGTTACGCTCACGTTTTTTACAACTACGCCATTTCCGCGAAATGATTCGCTTAATGTTTGATGGCAAAAGTTCAGATTCAGGTGTCTCCAGCTTTCAAGCGCTGACCATGACGCTGGCTGGCCGTGTCGGTACCGGTAACATCGCGGGTGTTGCTACAGCTATCACTTTTGGTGGCCCAGGCGCTGTGTTTTGGATGTGGACTGTTGCATTTTTAGGCGCCAGCTCTGCGTTTGTAGAATCAACACTAGGTCAAGTTTACAAAGAAAAAATCGATGGCCAATACCGCGGCGGCCCTGCGTTTTATATTGAAAAAGGCTTAGGCATGAAGTGGTATGCCTGGGTATTTGCTATTGCAACTATTATTGCAACGGGTTTGTTGTTGCCAGGTGTACAGGCGAATTCGATTGCATCAGGTCTGCAAAATGCCTTGGGTATTGACCCGAATGTAACGGCTGCGGGTTTGGCTATTATGTTGGGTTTCATTATCTTCGGTGGCGTAAAACGGATCGCCAGCTTTGCTGAAATCGTCGTGCCGTTTATGGCGCTGGGTTATATTTTGGTCGCCTGTGTGGTGATCGCGCTGAACATTGGTGAATTACCGAATGTGATTAAACTCATCATCAGCAACGCCTTTGGCCAAGACGCTGCCTTTGGTGCGATTCTGGGCCTTGCTATTGAATGGGGCGTGAAACGCGGCGTGTATTCCAACGAAGCCGGCCAAGGTACTGGTCCACATGCATCGTCCGCTGCCGCCGTGTCGCATCCAGCCAAACAAGGCTTAGTGCAAGGCTTTTCCGTCTATGTCGACACCTTGTTTGTCTGTTCTGCAACGGCCTTTATGCTGCTTATTACCGGTCAATACAACGTGGAAGGGCCTGATGGTTCTAAGATGTATGAAGGTATTAAAGGTGTAGCGGCAGGCCCAGGTTATGCGCAAACAGCGCTTGAAAACATCATGCCTGGCTTTGGTTCGATTTTTGTCGCGGTTGCACTGTTCTTCTTCGCCTTTACCACCATTGTGGCGTATTACTACATCGCTGAAACCAATATTGCTTACATCAACCGTGCAACCAATCGTCCTTGGCTGCGTTTCTTGTTAAAAGTCGGTATTTTAGCGGCCGTGGTTTACGGCACAGTGAAAACCGCCGATTTAGCGTGGGCGCTAGGTGATATCGGTGTTGGTTTAATGGCGTGGCTGAACATCATTGCCATCATTTTGTTGCACAAGACCGCCTTCGCTTGTCTAAAAGACTATGAAGCGCAAAAAGCACAAGGCAAAGATCCGGTATTCCACCCCGAAGCGCTTGGTATCAAAAATGCCGACTATTGGGCAGGTAAATCAGACAAAGAATTGCTGGCAAGTAGCTTAAATGAACTGGCTAATGCCGAGCCTACTTCGGCGGAAAAACAAACCTAATGGTTTGAATTGATTGGAAAAGGCAGCTTAGGCTGCCTTTTTTTATTGATTGTCAGTGCAAGGCTGGCTTGGTAAGGTGGTTTTTTTGTCGACCGAAGGTAAGTCCATGCAGCTGCGCACCGCAAGATTGATTATTGATGAAGTCAGCAAGGCAGATGCGCCTGCTGTGCTGGAACTATTAAACGAACCTGATTTTATTCGCAATATCGCCGATCGCGGCGTGCGAACCTTAGAGCAAGCTGAGACCTATATCGAACAGGGCCCGCTGGCAAGTTACCAAGCTAATGGCCACGGCTTGTGGCGCGTCCGTTTAAAAGATGGCCCAATGATTGGCCTCTGTGGTTTGATTTATCGGGACTATCTTGATGTGCCAGATGTAGGTTACGGCTTTATGGCGCGTTATTTTGGCCAAGGCTATGCAACGGAGGCAGCTCAAGCTGCTGTTGATTATGGCTTTGCTAAACTCGGCCTGACGCGTATTTGTGGCATAGTGTCACCCCATAATGAGGCGTCAAAACGCATCTTGCAGAAAATTGGCCTGCAGTACATCAAGCAAATTACCAACCCTGACGGGAAAATTCTGGATTATTTTGAAGTGTCGCGTAGCTGACTATTTTTCTTAAAATCCTCGTAGGATTTATTTTCCACATCTTGCAGGCAACTGGTCGATAGCGGTTCTGGTAATTGTGAACACTGGGCGCGTTGTTCATCTTTTAGTTTGTTAAACCAATACTCTTCACTGCCGCGAGGCGGGGTGTGACAAGCACTTAACAATGAGAGGGCAACTAGCCATCCCCAATGGTTTTGCATGATGAGATCCGTCTAATGATGAGTGCTGCGATTGATGCTTACACATGATGCGGCGAGGCAAATAGCTTTGAAAACACTATGCCATAGCCTAGGTTGTCATGAAAGCGCCATCAACGGCTTTTAGGCTGGAACTACGGTTAAAAGTTCCGGTTTGCCAACGATGCAACTTCCTGAATTACATCAACTTGAATACTTGCTCACCAGTGCTCCTGCCGGTGTTCAGCTGCATTTGCTCGGCGAGATCCCTGATGCGTCACGCGCTTGGCCTTTTTATATGGTGCAAGTGGGGCAGGCAGCGGCAGACAAGCCGGCGTTGCTGTTAACTGCTGGCGTGCATGGCTTAGAGCGTATTGGCAGCCAGGTGCTGCTCGCCTACCTTGAAACCTTGTGTGCACGCCTAAGTTGGGATGAAAGCCTGCATCGCTTGCTGGAACAAGTGCAGTTGTATGTGGTGCCGATTGTTAACCCTGCAGGCATGAGCCGCGGCTGGCGCAGCAACGCCCAGCATGTCGATTTGATGCGTAACGCACCGGTTGAATGCGCGGAGCAGCCGCTACCGCTCATTGGCGGTCATCGTTATTCAAAACGGCTGCCGTGGCATCGCGGCGACCCTGCGCAGATGGAAGTTGAAGCGCTGTTATTGCAACAGTTGCTAAAGGACTATCTGTTGCCACGCGCCAGTTCGATAGTGCTGGATTGTCACAGTGGTTTTGGGCAAACCGACCGCTTGTGGTTTCCGTATGCGCGTTCGGCATTACAGCCGATCGCGCATCTTGCGCATATGCATCGGCTGCGTGAGTTGTTTTTCCAAACGTATCCGCACCAAAACTACATTTTTGAGCCACAAAGTGCGCATTACTTGTGCCATGGCGACTTGTGGGATTATTTCTATCAACAAGCGCTTGAGCATCAGCATTTGATGCTGCCACTAACTTTGGAAATGGGCAGTTGGAATTGGGTGCGTAAAAACCCGTTTCAGTTGTTGCGTGCGCAGGGTTTGTATCATCCGGTAAAACCGCATCGAGTAAAACGCGTATTGCGTGGTCATCTGATTTTATTGGATTTTCTGGTGCATGCGACGGCGGCGATGCCGACATGGTTACCTACAGTCAGCCAGCGCAATAGCTTAGAGGCCTTGGATTTATGGTATCGACGGACTTAAGTTCAGGTCATGCGGCGCCGGCAGGTTCATTAGTATTGCTGCGTGGTTTAGCGCGCCAAGCGGCACATTGGGGCGACTTGCCTACCCAGCTAGCACAGTCACTAAACATGCCGGTGTATTGCCCGGATTTGCCGGGAATGGGCGAGGCCAGCGCGCAAACAGCGGCCCGCTCAATTCCGCTGCAAACCTTGCAACTGTTGCCGCGGCTGCTTGGCCACATTCCGCCGCCTTGGCACTTGGTCGGCATGTCGCTGGGCGGCATGGTGGCGTTGGAGCTCGCACGACAACAAAGTGCACAGGTGGCGTCTGTGGTGCTGATCAATTCGAGTGTTGCGTCTTTGTCACCGTTTTACCATCGATTGCAATGGCCTATGTACCCCAAAGTGCTGGCGTGTTTGCTCGCTTCTGCCGCAACGCGTGAAGCTTTGATCTTGCAGATGACTAGCGCATACAGCGTAAGCGAGCAGCATCCAGCGCTGGCGCAATGGCAGGGCATTGCACGTCGCCAACCGGTTAGCACCGTGAATGCGCTGCGTCAATTGTGGGCGGCTAGCCGTTATCAACTGCAAGGTATGCCGGAGTGTGCTGGCTTGGTGATCACCAGCGCGGCGGATCAGTTAGTTTCACCGCGTTGTAGTGAAGCGCTATCGCATGCGTTAGGCTGGCCTTTGCGGCGTCACCCAAGTGCAGGCCATGATATTGCGTTAGATGAGCCGCGCTGGCTCTATCAACAACTACTGGATTTTTATCAATCGTTGTCGTCAAAGTGAAGGTGTGGTTTACCCGCCATATAGCGGCGGCGAAACTCACGAAAATACTGCTGCAAATCATTTGCAGCTTGATCGTCACCGGCGAGTTTCAGCACTTCGATGCCGACTTCTGCCGTGCATAGCTGGTGCAAATGGGCAGCTTCGCGCAGCACATAGCTGGAGCTGGCGCTCGGTTGGATACCCAGTACCGGGAAATTGGCGATATAGGGGCTTTTGCTAAACATCTTTTTCGCTTCGCGCCAAGTGCCATCCAGCATAATGAACAAAGGGATAGGCCCCGATGGATCCGTCGTTGGCAGCACGCTACTGACGCAACGTGCCGGCTCAGCGTATTCATGCGGAAACACCACGTACGGCTGGTACCGCGGATTTTGTAGCAGCGCCAGTAGCTCTGGATCCGGCTGGGTACGGTCCCAGACAAAAGCAAAACTTTCCGCCGCGACATCAGCAATCAAGCGGCCGGTATTGGACGGTTTGTAACATTCACCGGTATACATCAAAAACAAAAACGCGCTACGAGCGGTCGCTGTGGGCACACAAGCACAGACGCAATCGGCTTTAGGCAACAAACAATCTTCGCAGCGGATCACACGCGAGCCGCGAGCATGAAATGGCTTGGTGGTTTTGGTTAATTCGCGCAAACGAAGCGCAAGCACCGCATTGGGCATGGAATTCTTCTCACTACAGCTGCCAGTCGGCAAGGCGCAGAGGGTACCACAGCTAGCCTGGTTATGCATGGCATTGGCTTGGAGATCTTGCGCTGTGATTTATTTCAGCTATCCAGTGCAGTTATCCAATATCGCTGTTGTTATCCGCGGCTGCTATTGGCCATAACGCACACAAAAGCGTTGCTGTTGGCTATACGGAAACACATCTTCCACTTGCCCTTGGCGGATACTCTGCTGTTTTTGTTGCCAATATTGATAGTCCAATAGTTCAGGGTGGCTTTGGCTCAGCAATTGCCGTAGCTGCGGCTGTGACGTGACAAAGGTGGCAATTTGCTCTGGGAACACATCCCCTAGGTGAATAGGGTACCAAGGTTCGGCGCTTAGCAAATCATCCCAATTGTCGGGCGTTGGAATGGCGCGGAAATTCATATCGAGTAGATATTGCACTTCGTCATAGTCGTAAAACACCACGCGGCCGTGACGGGTCACCCCGAAGTTTTTCAGCAGCATGTCGCCAGGGAAGATGTTGGCGGCCACCATATCTTTCAGCGCTTGGCCGTAATCCTGCATTAGCCGGTGTTTTTCTGTGTCGTCGGCTTGTTCGAGTGCGATATTCAGCGGTGTCATCCGCCGTTCGATATACAAATGACGGATCACCAGTTGATCGCCATCGCGGTACATAGAATCGGCGATCGTGGCATTGAGCTCATCGAGTAACTCTTTGCTAAAGCGATGAATAGGCAGTGCGACATCCGAATACTCCATGGTATCTGCCATGCGCCCAACGCGGTCGTGGCTTTTTACCAAGTGGTAACGGGCTTTGACGGTATCGCGACCAAAGGGTTTGCTCTCAGCAAAAGTATCGCGGATCACTTTAAACACATAAGGGAAGCTGGGCAGCGTAAACACCATCATCACCAAGCCGCGGATGCCGGGCGCGGCAACAAATTGATCATCGCTTTGTGCTAAATGACTGAGTAACTCGCGGTAATATTCGGTTTTGCCTTGTTTATGCAAGCCGACGGCGGAATACAGCTCCGCCAGCGTGCGGTGCGGCAACAGTTCTTTTAAGAAATGCACTAACGCCGATGGCACCGGCACGTCCACCATAAAGTAGGCGCGGGAGAAGCCAAAAATCAGGCTCATATCGGTCGGTTCGGTCAGTAGTGCATCAATATAAATGCCGCGTTTCGGGTCGTGCAAAATCGACAAGATGAATGGTTCTTGGCCGTCGGGTGTGACAATACGCCCGACCAAATAGGCGGCTTTGTTGCGATAAAACACCGACTTCAGAATATCCAGCCGTAACAGATGGATGGGGTGTAAGTCATGGCGAGCTTGTTCGGCATAACTTTTTAGCACATAGCGGATGTCGCGATCCAAGTTGCTAAATTGCAGCGTCGGCAAAGTCCGGCGCAAGATTTGGCGAATGGCGGCACGCATGCCGGTTTCGGCGGGAAAATAGCTGTCATAGACAGACGCCATCGGCACCGGCAAACGCTCTTTGCTGACAGTCGATTCCACGAAAATCAATTGGTTATGGAAGTATTGCCGGTGAAACAAGCGGCAAAACACCGAGTTGTAGAAGGTTTCTGCCAATTCGGCTTGCGGGTGAAACAACAAGGCTTGTTGATAACACGCTTTAATCTCTTGCCAAAGTTCAGTGTCGGGTGTGCCGCGGTGGCCGATTTGCCGTAACTGCTCGATGGTTTCTGTTACCCGATCATCGTAATAATGAATGCGATCGGCGCTATCTTGCTGGTAGCCGCGCCAATTGGCATTTTGAAAGTGTTCACCAGCTTGATGGGTGATTTGTTGGAACAGCCGGAAATGCCGGCGAAAGCCTTTTAAAATCAATTCAGCGATGGCACGAGCGTCATGCATAGTTGGAAATTTTCTCGAGTATTTACTCAAATCTTATACCCCAGAGTATCACGTGGTGCAAGCCAGCCAAGACCCGCCGTTGTTGGGGCGGCGCTGCCAAACGTCGAATATAAACTGCTAGTTTGCCGGTTGTTTGGCGTGATGGCTATCCGACTTTTGTCGTTTGCTGCTAGGCTCAGCATAATGTCGTTTGATGACGTTTTGTGGATTTAATGGCTGTATAGCGTATGGGAGGTTTTATGTTAGTGACGTTTCACAGCAAAGATCATTATCCAATTCAAATGCTTGGTGAACCTGCCTTGCAGCTGATTAGCATGATGGGACTCAATGCCAAGGTGCCAGGTGCTATTTATGCGGACGATGTGCCGCAAGCCTATTGGCAATTGCAAGAAGCGTTAGCCGACCTCCCTGCACAAGTCACCTTGGACGAGGAGGGACAGCCGCAAGTCACCTTGCAGCAACGCGCAGTCCCGCTGCTGGCGATGCTCAAAGCGGCCGTCAAAGCCCAGCATCCGGTACACTGGGACTAAGCACCTTCGCCTAACGCGAGCCAGGGCGACCGCTGCACGACGTGACAAAACTAGCGTAATTTCGAAACGCTATCACAAATTTGGCTGGCACCCACGGCGATTTGATCAATCAGCGCAAAGGCTTGTTGCACTTGCGCTTCGGCACTGTCCGATTGCTGCCGCGCACTGAGCATACCCGAGACCACGGCTTGCGTTAGCTCTTGATTGCGTTTCACCACCTGTGCAATTTCGCCGGTGGAACTGTTAGTGCGCTGCGCCAGAGTCCGAACTTCATCGGCAACCACGGCAAAGCCGCGACCTTGTTCGCCAGCACGCGCCGCTTCAATGGCGGCATTCAGCGCCAATAAATTAGTTTGTTCCGCAATACCACGAATAGTATTGACGATAGCGGAAATTTGCTCGGACTGACTGGCTAACTGTTGCAGCAATTCCGCGGCTTGGCTAACCCCGACACTCACTTGTTGGGCGTTGGTGACACTTTGTTGCAGCAAACTGGCTTCTTGTTTGGAGATATCTTCAGTGGTAATCGCTGTTTGATAGGCAAATTCGGCTGCGGATGAAATCGCTTCTTCATGCTCGACGCGCTCAGTAATATCGGAAGCAAATTTAATCACTGAATGCACCCGGCCTTGCTCATCGAGCACCGGGTTGTAGGTAGCTTCTAACCAAATTGGTTTGCCGCTGCGGTGACGGCGCATAAACTTGTCTTTTTTAAAGTGATTACTGGCGAGCTCTTGCCAAAAATTTGGATGCTGTTGGTAAAAATCGTCAAAACAAAACAGCCGATGATGTTTGCCAACTATGTCGTTGAGTTGGTAGCCAGTAGCTTGCAAAAAGTTGTCGTTGGCGCAAATGATGTGGCCATCTGGCGTAAATTCAATCACAGCTAATGAACGATTTAAGGCGTTAATGATGCTCTGCGTATTATGCGATTTGAGTACTTCAGCCGTGACGTCTGACGCAATTTTGACTACGCGTTGCAGTTGCCCATCTTCGACAACAGGGAAATAATTGGCTTCTAGGTGTTTAACTTGGCCTGATTTGTGGCGGCGTTCGACCACACCGCTAAAGCTTTTTCCTTGCTGCAAATCGCGCCAAAATTGTTGATATTGTGCGGAGTTCACGTAATTAGCCCCACATAAAGTGCGATGATGTTTGCCGATCAGTTCGCCTTTTTGATAGCCCATCACTTGGTCAAATAGGCTATTGGTAAAAAGAATGTCCCCTTGCGGATTAAATTCAATCAGCGCGATGTGAGTTGCAATGCCATCCATGTAAGCCCGTCGTTTCGCCAGTTTCCGTTGTAGTGTGGCAATTTCAGCTTTGAGTTTTTGGTTAAACATGGCAGGCACCTAACAGCGGTAAACTTTGAAGCTAGGTGCTTAATGCATAAAGATCAAGCAAGTGCGGGCTGTAACGTTGAGCACAGCGCCGCACCGGCTTCATTAGTGTTGCATCTGTGGCTGCATGAAAGCATCAAACAAGGCAACGTCATTCGGTGATAAACCTGCTTCTGCTTGCTGGTGCTTGGCGACAATTGACTTGGCTTTGTGGGGGGGG